>NZ_JASGEC010000054.1:0-7075 GCF_047606685.1 Microbacterium sp. | reverse complement strand
CGGTCTCCGAGCTCGTCGCCCTGTCCGAGACGCAGCTCATGAACATCCGCAACTTCGGTCAGAAGTCGGTCGACGAGGTGCGCGACAAGCTCATCTCGCTCGGTCTGTCGCTCAAGGACTCGGTGCCCGGCTTCGACGGCGCCCACTTCTATGGCGGCTACGACGAAGAGACCGTCTGATCCTCCCCTTCTGACCTGGAGTAATTGAGAATGCCCAAGCCCACCAAGGGTCCCCGCCTCGGCGGCGGCCCGGCTCACGAGCGCCTGCTCCTCGCGAACCTCGCGGCGGCGCTGTTCACCCACAAGTCGATCAAGACGACCGAGACCAAGGCCAAGCGACTGCGTCCGCTCGCCGAGCGCCTCATCACCTTCGCCAAGCGCGGCGACCTGCACGCGCGTCGCCGCGTGCTGTCGGTGATTGGCGACAAGGAGGTCGTGCACGTCCTGTTCACCGAGATCGCGCCGCTGGTCGCCGAGCGTGAGGGCGGGTACACCCGCATCACCAAGGTCGGCAACCGCAAGGGCGACAACGCGCCGATGGCCGTCATCGAGCTCGTGCTCGAGCCGGTGACTCCGCGCGCGAAGGCGACGAAGCGCGCTGCGGAGCCGGCCGCCGCGGCGCCTGCCGCCGAGGAGGCCCCGGTCGAGGAGCCGGCCGCGGAGGATGCTGCCGAGGAGGCGGCGACCGACGCCGCCGAGGCTCAGGATGCTGCCGACGAGGCGGGCGCCGAATCGCCCGAGGAGGGCGCCGCCGCCGAGGAGGCTGCCGAGGACGCCGCCGACAAGTCGGAGTAGCACGCCGTTCGTGAGGCCCGCACCCTTTCGGGGGTGCGGGCCTCACGCGTGCGCCGCGGCGGCCCGTGTGTCGTCATGGGCGCGTCAAGACCCGTCGCAGGTGCCGAGACCCGTTGGGCGCGTCGAGACCCACGCCTGGAGGGTGGGTTTCGGGCCCCGGGGTGGGTCTCGGGCCTCGGGGTGGATCTCTGGCCCCGGGGTGGGTTTCGGGCGTCGGGGTGGGTTTCGGGCGTGCGGGTGGGTTTCGGGCGTGCGGGGCGTGCCGAGGTGTCGCGCCGGGGCCCGCCGGGCCGGCCGATCGGCCCGACGCCCGGGCGAGCCCGCGCGCAGCCGACGGGGTGGTTGACTGGAGCCGTGCGGATCCGCCTCGACATCGCCTACGACGGCTCGCACTTCCGCGGGTGGGCGCGCCAGCCCGGACTCCGCACCGTCCAAGGCTGCATCGAGGAGGCCATGGGCCGCGTGCTGCGCTCCGGCGTGCGGCTCGTGGTCGCGGGGCGCACCGACGCCGGAGTGCACGCGACCGGCCAGGTCGCCCACGTCGACATCGACGACGTGGTGTGGGCGGCGGCGACCGCGCCGCGGCGCGGGCACGAGGCATCCGACCCGGTCGCTGTCTTCGCGCGCCGGGTGCAGGGCGCGCTCGGCGCCTACTCCGACGTCGCGGTGACCCGGTCGACGATCGCGCCGGAAGGGTTCGACGCCCGGTTCTCCGCCGTGTGGCGCCGCTACGCGTACCGCGTGTGCGACCTCGACGGCGGCTACGACCCGCTCGAGCGGCACCGCACCACGAGCGTGCGCGCGCGCCTCGACGTCGCGGGGATGGATGCCGCCGCGCGCTCGCTCGTCGGGCTCCACGACTTCGCCGCGTACTGCAAGGCGCGCGACGACGCCACGACGATCCGCACGCTGCTCGAGTTCGACTGGCGGCGCGCCGACGACGGCGTGCTCGTGGCGAACATCAAGGCCGACGCGTTCTGCCACAGCATGGTGCGCGCGCTCGTCGGCGCGTGCGTCGCGGTGGGGGAGGGCCGGCTGGATGTCGAGGACGTCGTCGCGCTGCGCGACGCCGGGGCGCGCACCAGCGAGTTCACGGTGCTCGCCGCGCGCGGGCTCACCCTCGTCGAGGTCGGCTATCCGGCCGACGCCCTGCTCGCCGCCCGCGCGGAGCAGACCAGAGCGCGTCGCGACGGATGACCCCTGGGCCCTGCTATGAGTTTCCACCGCTCCAGGGCCCGACGTTCTATCCTGGTGGCGGCATGAAGGTGATCTCGTACAACCTGCGCAAGCATCGGGCTGCCACCGAACTGGGCGAGCTCGTGCGGGAGCATGGCGCGGACGTGCTGTGCCTGCAGGAGGCGGACACCGCCGACATCCCGGACCTGCTTGCCGGCCTGCGACTGGCAGAGGCGACCCAGCGCAATCGGCTGGGACTGGCCGTCTACTACCGCGAGAACACGTTCCGCGCCCTGGCGGTGCGCTCGCTCGCGCTCAAGAAGTCGTTGCACGACCGCGTGCTCAGGCCCGCGGAGGAGCGGATGCTGGGCGTCCGCCTGCACGACATCGACGCCGGCCGCGACTTCATCGTCGCGTCGTTCCACGCGGCGCCGCTGACGGCGCTGAACTCCCTGCGGCGCCACCAGATCCGCGCTGCGCTCGCCGACCTCCAAGAGCTCGGGCCGAACCTGCCCACGCTGATGGTCGGCGACTACAACTACCCGGTGTTCAAGGAGCGCCTCAGCCAGAACGTCCGCGCGCAGGGGTACGAGTTGAGCCTCAGCGACGCGCGCACCTACACGAGGTACCGGTTCTTCCGCGGCCACTACGACTTCGCGACGTCGGTCGGGTTCGACGTGCGCGCCGTGAAGACGCTCCCGCAAGGGCTCAGCGACCACCTCCCGATCCTCGTCACCGCCGACTTCGACAGCGTCGCGTACGACGTCGCCGCCGCCGGCAACTGACCCGGGCCGCCGCCGAGTTGGCGGGCGGGGCGGGATGGCGTAGGCTGGATGTTTGGCGCCCGCGCTGGCGGCGCCGCGAACGTGAGCCCTCCACTGGCGTGTTGCGAGACAACCACCCCGGAGCGGGATTCACGAACCTCTCCGTTCGACAGAAAGCAGCACTACTGTGACGCGCACGTACACCCCCAAGGCCGGTGAAGTCACCCGCGAGTGGCTCGTCATCGACGCCACCGACGTCGTGCTGGGCCGGCTGGCCTCGCACGCGGCCGCGCTCCTGCGCGGCAAGCACAAGCCGACCTTCGCCAACCACATCGACACCGGCGACTTCGTCATCATCGTGAACGCCGACAAGGTCGCGCTCACGGGCCAGAAGCTCCAGAAGAAGATGGCCTACCGCCACTCCGGCTACCCGGGCGGCCTCAAGTCCGTCTCGTACGCCGAGCTTCTCGAGAAGAACCCGGTGCGGGCCGTGGAGAAGGCCGTGCGCGGCATGCTCCCGAAGAACAGCCTGGGCCGCCAGCAGCTGTCCAAGCTCAAGGTGTACGCCGGCGGCGAGCACCCGCACGCCGCGCAGCAGCCCAAGACGTACACGTTCGACCAGGTCGCCCAGTAAGCGCCGCTCAGACTCAAAGGACACACTGATGGCGAAGATCGCAGACTCCCTCTCGGCCGACGAGGCCCCCCAGGACTACAGCACCGAGACCCCGGCCGACCAGGCCGCCATGGTCGCAGAGCGCCCTGTGCTCAGCGTGCCCGGCGCCGCCGTGGGCCGCCGCAAGCAGGCCATCGCCCGCGTGCGCCTGCAGCCGGGCACCGGTGTCATCACCGTCAACGGCCGCGCGTTCGAGGACTACTTCCCGAACAAGCTGCACCAGCAGCTCATCACCGACCCGTTCACGGTGCTCGGCCTCGCCGACGCGTACGACGTCGTCGCCCGCATCTCCGGCGGCGGCCCTTCGGGGCAGGCAGGCGCCCTGCGCCTCGGCATCGCCCGCGCGCTGAACGGCATCGACGTGGAGAACAACCGCCCGACCCTGAAAAAGGCCGGCTTCCTCTCGCGCGACGCGCGCGTCAAGGAGCGCAAGAAGGCCGGTCTCAAGAAGGCCCGCAAGGCTCCGCAGTACTCGAAGCGCTGATCGGCGTCCGATGGCGTTGTTCGGCACGGACGGCGTGCGAGGGCTGGCCAACGGCCACCTCACCGCCGACCTGGCTCTGAGCCTCGCGCAGGCGGCCGCGGTCGTGCTGTGCGAGGGCCGCACGGCCGAAGCGCGCCGTGCTGCCGGCCGCCGGCCGAGCGCCGTCGTCGCGCGCGATCCGCGCGTGTCGGGCGAGTTCCTCTCCGCCGCCGTGTGCGCGGGGCTGGCCTCGTCCGGCGTCGACGTGTTCGAGGCCGGTGTGCTGCCCACCCCGGCGGCGGCGTTCCTCATCGCCGACCGAGACGCTGACTTCGGCGTCATGGTGTCGGCGTCGCACAACCCGGCCCCCGACAACGGCATCAAGATCTTCGCGCGCGGCGGAGTGAAGCTCCCCGACATCGTCGAGGAGCGCATCGAAGCGGCGATGTCCGGCCCGAAGCTGCAGCCCACCGGCGCGGGCGTCGGCCGCATCCGGCGCTTCTCCGACGCGGAGGACCGCTACGTCATCCACCTGCTGGGCTCGCTGCCGCACCGGCTCGACGGCATCCACGTCGTGCTCGACTGCGCGCACGGCGCGGCCGCGGGCGTCTCGCCGGAGACGTTCCGCGACGCCGGCGCCGAGGTCACCGTCATCGGAGCGGACCCCGACGGGCTGAACATCAACGACGGTGTGGGCTCGACACACCTCGACCAGCTCTCGGCGGCGGTGCTGGCGCACGGCGCCGACCTCGGCATCGCCCACGACGGCGACGCCGACCGTTGTCTCGCCGTCGACGCCCGCGGCCACGTCGTGGACGGCGACCAGATCATGGCGATCCTCGCTGTTGCAATGAAGGAGCGTGGGCGGCTCGAGAAGAACACGCTCGTCACGACCGTGATGAGCAACCTCGGCCTGCACATCGCGATGCGCGCGCAGGGGATCGACGTGCTGCAGACCGCGGTCGGCGACCGCTACGTGCTCGAGGCGATGAACGAGGGCGGCTACACGCTCGGCGGCGAGCAGTCGGGCCACGTCATCATGAGCGACTACGCGACCACCGGCGACGGGCTGCTCACCGGCCTGCACCTGGTCGCCGAGATGGCGCGGCAGCAGAAGTCCCTCGCCGAGCTGGCCTCCGTCATGACCGTGTTCCCGCAGGTGCTCCTCAACGTCAAGGGCGTCGACCGCTCGCGGGTGGGGACGGATGCCGCGGTGCAAGCGGCCGTCGCGTCCGTTGCCGCCGAGCTCGGCGGCTCGGGCCGCGTGCTGCTGCGCCCGTCCGGCACCGAGCCGCTCGTGCGCGTCATGGTGGAGGCGGCTGACGAGGCGACGGCGCAGCGCTACGCCGGCCACCTCGCCGACGCGGTGCGCGCCAACCTCGCCCTCTGACCGGCCGCGGCTCCCGCCGAGCGCCTCAGGCGATGCCGCCGCCGTCGACCACCAGGGCCGCCCCCGTCACGTACGAGGACTCGTCGCTGGCCAGCCAGACGACGGCCGCCGCGATCTCGCCGGGCTGCCCCATGCGGCGCAGGGGGCGGTCCGCCGCCTCGGCGAGGAACTCGCCCGTGTCCTGGGCGAGCTGGCGGGCCTCCTCGCGCAGCATCCCGGTGTCGACGTCGCCGGGGTTGACCGAGTTGACGCGGATGCCCTGCGGCCCGTGGTCGATCGCGAGCGCACGCGTCATGTTCACGACGGCGCCCTTCGACGCGCAGTACGAGATCGCGCGCCCGCCGCCTTTGAGCCCCCAGCCCGACCCCGTGTTCACGATCGAGCCGCCGCCCGCCGCGGCCATGACCGGCACGACGTGCTTGCACATCAGGAAGATCGCCCGCACGTTCACGCCGAAGACGCGGTCCCACTCTTCCACGGTGGTCTCCACGGCGGTCGTGCGGCGGATGATGCCGGCGTTGTTGAAGACGACGTCCACGCCGCCGAACGCGCCGACGGACGCCGCGACCACCCGTTCGATGTCAGCTTCGTCCGACACGTCGGCGGCGAGTGCGATCGCCGTGCCGCCGGCGGCACGGATCTCGTCGGCGACCGCTTCCGCGGCGTCGGCGTTCAGGTCGACCACCGCGACCGCCGCGCCCTCGGCGGCGAGGGCGAGCGAGGTGGCGCGGCCGATGCCGCCCGCGCCGCCGGTGACGATGGCCTTCTTGTTCTGCAGGCGCATGGCCTTCTCCTCTGTGGTTCAGCCGCCGAGCGCGGCTTCGGGTGCGTGGACAGGATAGAGACTGGATGACGCGTGCCCGGTGACGACGCGGACGAAGCCGGCGAGCGTCGCGTCCGTCGCGGGATCGCCGGTGTCCACGAGCAGCGGGCGCCCGCGGAGCTCGATGAGCTTCGACTCTGGTGCGACCACGACGAGCGGATCGGGCCCGAGCGCGCGGACGACACGTGCCGACAGCTGCTGGTTGCCGCGTCCGAGCAGGAACCCCTGGCCGCCGATGATCGACACGACGGCTTGAGCGGGGCCGCGCCCCGCTTCGTCGAGCAGCTCGGCCTCCGACGCTCCTCGGCGGATGAGGCGGCCGTCGAGCACGACGTCCACGCCGAGCGGTGTCTTTTCGACACCGAGCGCGGTGGCGAGCTCGGCCATCGTTCCGCCCGGGCCGATGAGATACCGCACGCCGGGACGAAGAAGGGATGCCGCGCCGCGCGCGGCGGCGACGATCGCGGCGTGCTCAGAGGCGGGCGTGGCGGCCTTGCGGGCCTGGGTGCGCCCCGCGCGGTACGGCACCTCGAGCTGGCCGTACAGCCGCGGTTCCACGCGGGCGCGCCGCAGCGCTGCCTCGTCGACGTCGAGCACCTCGCGCGGCTGCGTCGGCAGGCCGCCGTGGAGCCACGACGCGGCGAGGCCGCCCGCGGCGCGTGGGCCCACGGCGAAGACGGGGGAGTACATCTTCACGCCGGCCGGGATGCCGAGGGCGGCGACCGCCGTGCCGGACAGGCCCGCGGCGACGTCGCGCGCGGTGCCGTCGCCGCCGGCGAACAGCACCAGCGTCGCCCCGGCGGCAGCGAGCGCCCGAGCCGCGGCGGTCGTGTCGCCCGCGGTGGTCGCCGCGGCCGGCTCGAAGACGACACGGGGCTCCAGGCCGGCCGCTGACGCGGCATCCTCGCCCATCGTCGCCGCGGCCGTCAGCACGGGCGTGCCGGGCGGCAGCGCCGACAGGGCGAGCGCCGCGCGGTCGGCCGCGCGCGAGG
>NZ_JASGEC010000053.1:0-52176 GCF_047606685.1 Microbacterium sp. | reverse complement strand
CGCGGCGGCGTCGCCCGACCGCGACGCGTGGCGGGCCTCGCCCTCCGCGTAGAGCTCGGCACGCAGCGCGGCCAGCTCGGCCGGCCGCTCGGCGAAGCGGGTGCGCTCGGCATCCGTGTACTCCCGCGCGCCGCGCGGCACGATCCACGCGGCACTGCGCTGGAACAGCGCGATGTGCTCGGCCGTGCGGGCCAGCTCGGGCAGCAGCTGGATGGCGCTCGCGCCCGTGCCGACGAGCGCCACGCGGCCGCCGAGGTCGGCAGTGTGGTCCCACCGCGCGGTGTGGAAGAGCGGTCCGGGGAAGGTCTCGAGCCCCGTGACGTCGGGGATGCGCGGCTCGGTCAGCCGCCCGCACGCGAGCACGAGCGCGCTGGCTTCGATCGTGTCGTCGGGGCCGATCGCGACGTGCCAGCGGTCGGCGTCCCAGCGGGCGGACAGCATCGGGGTGTTCAGGAGCGGACGGATGCCTTCTGCCGCGGCCACGCGCTCGAGGTAAGCGCGGATCTCGTCGCCGCGAGCGTACAGCCCCGACCAGTCGGGGTTCGGGTGCTCGGCGAAGCCGTACAGGTGCGAGGGCACGTCGCACGCGACGCCGGGGTAGGTGTTGTCGCGCCACGTGCCGCCGATGGCCGGCGCGCGCTCGATGACGGCGACGTCGTCGAACCCGGCGCGCGACAGCGCCATGGCGGCGGCGAGCCCGGCAAAGCCCGCCCCGACGATGAGCACCTCGACCCGTGCGGTCACGGCACGCGCCCTCGGTCGCCGCGTTTCGTCTCGCCCGCGCTGCGCGCGGCCTCGCTCAACGACCGGGGTGCCGCCGGCCCTTCGACAGGCTCAGGGGCCGGGTTCGGCTCGCGGGCCGGGGCCGAGGCCGGGGAGTCGGGGGTGCCGTAGTCGGTGGTGCGCAGGCGGAACGGGCGGAACAACGACCGCGCGATGCGCGCGGCATCCTCGACCGGCAGCTCGAGCCCCTGCTCGATGCCCGCCCCGGGCCGCACGCGCCCGTCGAGGAGCGTGCCGCCGAGGTCGTCGGCGCCGGAGCGCAGCAGCACGGCCGCCGCCTCGCGGCCGACGCGCGTCCAGGGGATCTGCACGTGCGGGATGCTGCCGCTCAGCAGCAGTCGCGAGACCGCCACCATGGCGCGGTGCTCGTCGAGCGGGCTGCGGCCGGCGACGAGGGGGACCCCGCCCTGCGCGCCCGGCAGCGGGATCGGCACGAACTCGCTGAACCCGCCGGCTGAACGCTCGTTGAGCGACGAGCGGAGCGAGGAGACGAAACGCGTCGCGCCTCCGTGCGGCGAGGGCGACCGCGTTTCGTCTCGGCCCTCCGGGCCTCGCTCAACGACCGGGGGCGAGGCCGCGGCATCCTGCAGCCGCCGCAGCTCGCGCAGGTGTGCGACGCGCTCGGCGGCCGTCTCGACGTGCCCGTAGAACAGCACCGACGTCGAGCGGAACCCGGCGCGGTGAGCGGCCGTGATGCCCTCGGTCCAGCGGTCGATCTCGAGATCTCCGGGCGCGACGAGCCCGCGCACGCGCTCGCTCAACACCTTGACGCCCGTGCCCGGCACGGTGTCGACACCGGCCTCGCGCATCGCAGCCAGCGCGCCGTCGAGCCCGAGCCGGCCGCGCTCGGCGAGGTCCCACACGTCTTGCGGGCGGTACGCGTGCACGTGCATTCCGGGGGTCGCCGCCGTCACGGCGCGCACGATCGCGAGGTACGCGGCGGGCTCCTGGGATGCCGGCAGCACCCCCTGCACGCACACCTCCGTCGCGCCGAGCGCGGCGGCATCCCGCGCGATCTCGCCGACCTCGTCGAGCGTGAAGCGCTCGCCGAGCCACGACGAGGTGAGATTGCGGTTGACGACGAGGGTGACGGCCTCGCCGACGGTGTACCGGCGGATGTCGTCGGCGGTCGCCGTCAGCGCGTCGAGGTCGTCGCGCGTGGCGCGCAGCAGCAGCTCCCACTCGCCGTCGTCGAGGGCGAGTGGGTCGGCTGCGGCGGCTTCCGCGAGCCTGCGGAGAGAGTCGCCTGCAAAACTCCTCCCGTTACCGCCGGTTGGGGGCTCAGCGGGCCGGATGGCCTCGCCCGGGGGTGGGTCGAAGGAGTTCTGCAGGCGGGCTAGACCTGTCGCGGGGTCGGCGAGGGCGGCAACCGGGGCCCGCAGCGCCGGGTCGAGCCACACCTGGGCGCCCCGCACGTACAACGGGTGCGCCGTGAGCCGCTCGACCAGCTCGAACCCGAGCTCCGCCGTGCGTGCGGCGAGCTCGTCGAGGTGCGGCCACGGACGCTCGGGGTTGACGTGGTCGGCGGTCAGCGGCGACACCCCGCCCCAGTCGTCGGCGCCGGCGCGCACGAGCAGCCCGAACTCCTCGGGAGACGACAGGTTCGGCGGCACCTGCACGCGCATGCGCGGCCCCAGCACGAGCCGGGCGACGGCCACCGCCGCGACGTACTCGAGCACCGAGGCGTCCGGCGCGTCGCGCATCGCCGTTTGCGGCTTGGCGCGGAAGTTCTGCACGATCACCTCCTGCACGTGCCCGTGCCGCTCGTGCGCGTCGCGCAGCGCGACGAGCGACTCGGCGCGATCGCGCAGGGTCTCGCCGATCCCGACCAGGATGCCGGTGGTGAACGGCACGCGGGCAGCGCCGGCATCCTCGATCACCCGCAACCGCACGTCGGGGTCTTTGTCCGGCGACCCGTAGTGCACGTGCCCCGGCTCCTCGAACAGCCGCCGCGACGTCGTCTCGAGCATCATGCCCATCGACGGCGCGGTGGGCCGCAGCTCCTCCAGCTCGGCCCGCGACATGACGCCCGGGTTGAGGTGCGCGAGCATGCCGGTCTCGCGCGTGATGAGCCGCGCCATCGCGCCGACGTAGTCGAGGGTCGACGCGTAGCCGTGCTCGTCGAGCCACGCCCGGGCCTCGGGCCAGCGCTCCTCTGGCCGGTCGCCGAGCGTCAGCAGCGCCTCTTTGCAGCCGTGCGCGGCGCCCTGCCGCGCGACGGCGAGCACGTGCTCGGCCGACATGTACATCGGCTTGCCCTTGCGCAGCAACTGGCCGGGGGTGTCGACGAACACGCAGTAGTGACAGCGGTCGCGGCACAGCGTCGTCAACGGAACGAACACTTTCCGCGAGTAGGTGATGACCCCGGGCCGGCCGGCGAGCCGCAGACCCTCGTCGCGGAGGGATGCCGCCAGCTCCAGCATCCGCTCGAAGTCGCCGCCGCGCGCCCCGAGCAGCGCTTCCGCGTCGGCGGCGTCCAGTCGCCCGCCGCGGGCTGCGCGATCGAGAGCGGCGGCGGGCGACCGCGCGTCGATCGCCGTCGGGTCCAGCAGGGTCACCCGTCCAGTCTCGCACCGCCGCCGCGACACCGGGTCGAGGCTTCGCGCGGTCGTTTCCCGCAGTCGCGCTCGCGAATCGCACGCGCGACTGCCGGTTGCACGCGCGCGAAGCGCGATCGTTGTCGGTCTGTAAGCATTCACGCCACATCTGCGGCGCATGCCGCTGGCAGACTGTATGCCATGGTGACGCTGCTCCTCGACTCGACCCGCCTCGAGGTCGCGCTGTCGCTCACCGAGCGCTCGCTCGCATTCCACAAGGGGAATGTGTTGATCGAGCGCTCGACGATCGCGAAGGTGCAGCTGACCGACGACGCGTGGACGTGGCTGCGCGGCGTGCCCAGCCCCGGCACGCGCATCCCGGGCGTGGTCGCGATGGGCACGTGGAAGTCTGCGGGCGGCAGCGACTTCGCCGTCATCCGCCGTCACCGCAGCGCCGTCGTGATCGACCTCGACGGCCACCCCGACTTCGAGCGCGTCGTGATCACGACTAGTCACGGGGTCGCGCTGATGAAGGCGCTGCAGCTGGAAGAGGTCGAGGAAGAGCCGGTGGATGTCACCGAGCTCGCCACCGACGCGCCGACCGCCCCGATCACGATCCCGAGGCGCACCCCGAAGCCCGCTGGCGACTGACGCTCACGTGACGTCGCGGCGCCAGCTGAGCAGGTAGCCGAGCACGAGGAACACGAGGGTGTAGCCGCCGAGCACGAGGCCGCCGGCCCACCACTCGAGCGGGTCGGCGCTCGCCGGCCCGCCCTGGCCCATCGAGTTGAAGATGCTCATACCGACGAGCGCGTCGCTCGCGGCGCCGGGCAGGAAGTTCGTGACGGCCGACAGCACGTCGACGAACCCGCCCGCGAGGCGCAGGATCGGCTCGACGAACTGCGTGAACGCGAGCACGACCACGATCGCCACGACCTGGTTGCGCACGAGCGTGCCGAGGCCGATGCCGACGAGCGCCCAGATCACGAGCGCGAGCACCGCGCGGCCGAGCAGCGCCCACGTGTCGCCCGACCCCAGCGCGGGGTCGAGCCCGAACGAGGCGATGAGCGCGGCGCCCGGGAGCACGACCGAAACCACCGCGACGACGGCGAACAGCAGCCCCATCACGATGCCGACGAGCGCCTTCGCCGTGAGCGCGACACCGCGGCGCGGAGTCGCCAGGAAGGTCGGGGTGAGCGTCTCGTAGCGGAACTCGGCGGTGGCCGCGAGCGTTCCGACCAGCAGCGGGAACACGTAGCCGAGGGATGCCGCGAGGCTGTAGACGAGCCGCGCGAGGCTCGCGTCGTCGATCGATCCGGTCTGCGCCTCGTCGGTGAGCGCGCCGGTGGCAAGCGCCGAGAAGAAGCCCGCGAGGCCGCCGGCCGAGCTGCCGACGTACACGACGAGCACGATCGCGAGGATCCACCATCCCGCGGTCGTGAACTGTTTCGTGAGCTCGGAGCGGCTCGCTGCGAGAAGGCTCATCGCTGCGCCTCCTCGCCGTGCGGCGGCAGGTGGATGGCTCCGGTCTGCAGGTACGGGTCGTCGCTGGGGGGCCACTCCAGGTCGTCTTCTTGAGGATCCGGTTCGGGCGTCGGTTCAGGCTCTGGTTCGGGTGTCGGTTCGGGTTGTGGCTCGGGTGCCGGTTGTGGCTCTGGTGCCGGTTCGGGCTCTGGTTCGGGTGCCGGCGCGGCAACGACCCCTCCCGCGCTCGCGTGCACACGCACGCCGCTCACAAGGTCGAGGAAGACTTCCTCAAGCCCCGGGCCGCGCTTCTGCAGGTTCGACAGTGCGATTCCGGCGCCGGCGGCGAGGCGCCCGATGTCCACGGGATCGCTGCCGCGCACCGACAGCCCCGAGCGCAGCACGTCGAAGCCGATCCCGGCGGCCCGCAGCGCGGCGATCAGCGCGGGGCGGTCGGGGGAGTCGACGACGGTCGCGAAGTCGGACGGGTTTGTGAGCTCGTCGAGCCTGCCCTGGAACACGAGCCGCCCTCGGGAGATGATCAGCAGCGCGTCGACCGTCTGCTGCACTTCGGTGAGCAGGTGCGACGACACGAGCACCGTGCGGCCCTGGGCGGCGAGCTGGCGCAGCAGCGACCGCATCCACTTGATGCCCTCGGGGTCGAGGCCGTTCGCCGGCTCGTCGAGCACGAGCACGCCCGGGTCGCCCAGCAGCGCGTACGCAAGCCCGAGGCGCTGCCGCATCCCGAGCGAGAAGCCGCCCACCTTGCGGCCCGCGACCTCCGCGAGCCCGACCGTGCCGAGGGCCTCGTCGACGCGCGACGCGGGCAGCCCCGCGGCCTGCGCGTAGACCTTGAGGTGGTTCGCGGCCGTGCGGCCGGGGTGGAAGCTGGATGCCTCGAGCACGGCGCCGACCGTCTGCAGCGGGTGCTTCAGCCTCGCGTAGGGCTCACCGCCGATCGTCGCGGAGCCCTCGGTCGCCCGCACGAGGCCGAGCAGGATGCGCAGCGTCGTCGTCTTGCCCGCGCCGTTCGGGCCGAGAAAGCCCGTCACGACGCCCGGTTCCACGCGGGCGGAGAGGCCCGACACCGCCACCACGGGGCCGAAGCGCTTCGTGACGCCGGCGAACTCCACCGTCTGTCCGTCGGGCATGCAGTGACCTCTCGTGTAGGCGGCAGTGCTTCCATCTTTGCCGATCTCAGGCGCCGCGGGCGGCGGCGCGGCCGCGGAGTAGCGTGGCAGTGTGTCCGAGTCAGAGCGGGTGATCGCGCGCGTGCGCGGCGGGGTCGGACGCCTCACGCTGAACCGGCCGGAGGCGCTCAACGCGCTCGATCTCGACATGGCGCTCGCGATGTCGGCCGCTCTCGACGCGTGGCGCGACGACCCCGAGGTGGCCGTCGTGGTGCTCGACGGCGCGGGCGAGCGCGGGTTCTGCGCGGGCGGCGATGTGCGAGGCCTGTACCGCCAGATCGTCGAGGAGGACGCGGATGCCGCGGGCATCTTCTTCCGCCACGAGTACGCGCTCGACGCCGCGATCGCCGAGTTCCCCAAGCCGGTCGTGGCGCTCGCCGACGGCATCACGATGGGCGGCGGCATCGGCCTGGCCGGGCACGCCGCGATCCGCGTCGTGACCGAGCGCTCGCGGCTCGCGATGCCCGAGACGCGCATCGGCTTCACGCCCGACGTCGGTGGAACGTGGCTGCTCGCGCACGCGCCCGGGCGGGTCGGCGAGTATCTCGGCCTCACGGGCGAGTCGATGGATGCCGCCGACGCCTGCTACGCCGGGTTCGCCGACGTGTTCGTGCCGAGCGACCGGCTCGACGCCCTCCGCCGTGATCCTCGGTCATTGAGCGACGAGCGAAGCGAGGAGTCGAAACGCGCCGAGCCTCCGTCGCACGAAGACCACCGCGTTTCGTCTCGGCACTCCGGGCCTCGCTCGACGACCGGGGGCACACCGGACTCGGGCGGGGGCGAGTCCCGCCTCGCCGCCGCACGCGCCTGGATCGACGACGCCTTCGCCGCCGACACCGTGCCCGAGATCGTCGAGCGCCTGCGCCACCGCCCCGAGCCGTCCGCGGCGGCGACCGCCGACATCCTCGAGTCGCTCGCGCCGACCGCCCTCGCCGTCACCCTCGCCGCCGTGCGTCGCGCGCGGGGGCTGCCCGATCTGCGCGCCGCTCTCGAGCAGGAGTACGGGCTCGTCATGTGGTTCTGCACGACCCAGCCCGACCTCGTCGAGGGTATTCGCGCGCAGCTCGTCGACAAAGACCGCAACCCGCGCTGGCAGCCCGCCACGCTCGCCGAGCTGGCCCCCGACCTGGTTGCGTCGGCCTTCGCATTCCGCCCCGGCATCCCGCTCTGGAGCTGACGAGCTGGCTCGACGTGTCGCTTCCTGCCGCTTCGCCCACAGGACGCGGCGCGAAGCGCCACCTTCGTGCGATACCGGTGAGATGGAGGTGGCGCGTGGGGTCGCATCGGGGGAGTGGATGCGGCGCGAAGCGCCACCTTCGCGAACACGGCGGGCCCTCGCCGCAACGAGCAGCGGACGCAAAGCGCCGCGGGATAGTCTGAGGCGCTGAACGAGGGGAGGGCGCGTGTTCGACAGCCCGCTGTCGTCGTCGGCGTACGAGGTGCTCGGCGTCGCCGCGACCGTCGACCACGAAGAGCTGCGCCGCGCCTACCGGCTCAAGCTGCGCCAGTCGCACCCCGACACCGGCGGCGACGCCGCCGTGTTCATTCTCGTGCAGCGCGCGTGGGAGCTTGTCGGCACTCCCGACGCCCGCGCGGCATACGATCGCGGCCACGGTTTCGCCGACGGGATGCCGGGGGCGGCCGACTTCTCGAGCTGGCGCCCCGCCGCGACCACGGCCGACTCGCGCCCGCGCGCCCGCTCGTACGGCCACCCGGGCGGCTGGCGGCGCGAGCGCTACCTCGCCCTCATCCGCGAGTGGGTCGGCCGCGGCGTCGACGTGCCCGACCCGTACGATCCCGCGCTCGTGCGCACCGCGCCGCGCGAGCTGCGCCGAATGCTCGCCGACGCGCTCGCCGAAGAGGCCACCGCCCGCACGGTGTCCGACCTCGGCATGGGCTACACGGTGTGGCACGACGTCGCCGTCGGCGCCGATCCGGAGGACAAGCTCGACCACGTCGTGCTCAGCCCGTCCGGGCTGTACGGCGTGATGTCCGAAGACTTCGGCGGGCCCGTCGGGTTCCGCCGCGGCGAGATCACCGGCGCGGCCGTCGGACGCAGCGCCCCCGTGACGGCTCTGCTGGCGCGCACGCGGGCGCTCGCCAAAACCGCGCGCGTGAAGTTCGGCGGTGCGATCATCGTGCTGCCCGACGACGACCTCGCCCAGGCGGTGACACCGCTGGGCGCGGTGCGCGGCACGCCCGTCGTCGTCGTGCGCCGCAGCGCGCTGGCGATGCTGCTGCGCACCGGCGTTCCCGGCGCTCGAGACATCGGCGGCAACGAGCTCTTCGACATCCGCACCCGCCTGCAGCAGGCCGTGCGCTTCGTGTGACGCGCGCTACTTGCCGAGGCCGAACAGCTCGATCGGGTGCGTGAGCCGCCACCACGGACTCGGGCCCTCGATGTCGTCGGCGAGTGTGAGGTCGACGGTGTGCGTGTTCAGCGGCCCGGTGAGGGTGAGGGTGCCCACCGGCGAGCCCTTCTTGGCGTCTCTGCTGAGCCCCACGTCGATGGTCGCGGTGGCCGTGGCGCTGTTCCACAGCACGACCTGCGCGTCGCTCGTGGTCACCGCCTCGACCCGCTCGCCCCAGGCCGTGGTGACCAGCCCCGCGCGCGTGCCCGCCGTCACGAGCGGCGTCGGCTGCACCTCCTTTTGGAGTTGCCGGTAGAGCTTGCGAGACGCCGATGCCCGCGCCTTGGCGGACTTCTGGTCGAGCACCGCCACGTGCAGCCGCACCTTGGTGTCGCCGACCTTGACGTCTTTCGCCGAAAGCAGGGCGTACGTGTCGTAGACGGGCAGCGCGCCGGTCTTGATGCCGACGACGCCCCGGTCAGAAAGCAGCGGGTTGGTGTTGGTGACCTTGCCGGCTCCGGGCAGTTTCACGGACTTCTTCGCCACGATCTCGGCGATGACCGGGTTGGCCAACGCTTCCTCGGCAAGCTCGATCAGCGCATCGGGGGTCGCCGTGTTGCCCATGCTGAACCCGCTCGGGTTCACGACCGTGATGCCGTCCAGCCCGTGCTCGTCGAGCCAGCCCTGCGCCGCCGAGACGAAGACGTCGTCGGTCGGCCACAGCTCGCCGGCAAGCCGGTCGACGTAGTTGTTCGCCGACCCGAGGAGGATGCCCTCCAGCATTTGATACTGCGTGAGCGTCCTGCCCACAGGCACGTCGAGCGCGCTCTGCCCGCCCGCTTCGTAGCTGTAGTAGGTCGCCTGGTCTTGCGCCGTGAAAGCGTACTTGGGCCCCTGCTCGCCGACGGCCAGCGGCAGCTCTTCGAGCACCATGAGGGTCGTGACGAGCTTCGTGATGCTTGCGATCGGCGCGGGGTCCTCCGACGAGGCGACCGGGTCGCCGATGCCTTCGACGCCGACCGCCGCGCTGCCGTTCTTCGGCCACGCGAGCTCCGCGGCCGGCGCCGCGCTCGGCTGCACTTGCACGGCGGCGATCTGCGGCGGAATCGCGTTGAGCGGCCATAGCTGTGTCGTCACGACGTAGCCCAAGACCACCAGCAGGACGAGAGCGATCGGGATGACCGTTGCCGGACGCACCGCCCGCGTCTCGCGCGCCTCGGCGAGCAGGTCGGGCGCGGGCTCGTTCTCTCGCTCCAGGTCGATGCCGGTCGGCGCCTGCGTGCGGGCGAGCACGTCGTTCGGGTCGAGCCAGCCGAGGGCGGGGGCGTGTGCGGTTTGACCGGCGGCGGCGATACGGCGTGACCGTCGCGTGGGCTGCGCCGGCGGCGCGTCGTCGAGGGTCACCCGCCTAAAATACAGCGTTCGACGGATATACTCGTCGCGACAACACGGGAGTCCGGTGTGCCGGGCTGAGAGGAAGCAATCAAGCTTCGACCGTCGAACCTGATCCGGGTCATGCCGGCGCAGGAAGGAGATCACATGAGCGTTTCCACGTCCGCTCCTCGGGCCGCCGCATCCTTTTCTCGCAATCGCTGGCGCGTCGTCGACATCGTCGTTGCCAGTGTCGTCGCGGTGGCCTGCGCCGGCGTCTTCCTGCTGTGGAACGTCGGCTACGAGGGCCCCTCGGCGCTGTTGGCGCCGTTGCTGCCCGGAGTGCAGGGGCTGCTCGCCGGCCCGTGGCTCATCGCGGGCGTGCTCGGTGGGCTCATTGTGCGAAAGCCCGGCGCCGCGATCTACACGGAGACCGTCGCGGCCGTCATCTCCGCGCTCATCGGCAACCAGTGGGGCCCGCTCACGATCGTCTCCGGCCTCGTGCAGGGCCTCGGCGCCGAGTTCGTCTTCCTCGCCTTCTTGTACGCCGCGTGGCGCCTGCCGGTCGCCGTGCTCGCGGGCGCGGTCGCGGGCCTTGCGTGCGGGGTCAACGACCGCATCTGGTGGTACGCGGGGGCCGACACCCTGTTCACCACGGTCTACCTCGTCTCGACGACTCTGTCTGGGGCGGTGGTCGCGGGGATCGGAGGATGGCTCATCACGCGCGGCGTGGCCGCGACCGGCGCGCTGAGCCGCTTCGCCGCCGGTCGCGAAGCCGCCAAGCGTGTGTAGCCGACTTCGCGTGGCACCGGCGGCCCCTCGGCGACGGAGCACTGGCTGATGGGCCCGGCCGCGGTGGAGGCGCGCGGGTGGGGCTGGCGCTACGCGACGCGCAAGGCGTGGGCCGTGCGCGACGTGTCGTTGCGCGTCGAGCCGGGGGAGCGGGTGCTGCTGCTCGGCGCCTCCGGCTCGGGCAAGTCGACTCTGCTGCAGGCAATGGCCGGCGTGCTCGGCGGCGCGGACGAGGGTGAGCACACCGGCGAGCTGCGGGTGGGCGGCGCGCCCGCGGCGGCCGTTCGCGGCGCCGCGGGCCTCGTGCTGCAAGACCCCGACAGCCAGGCCGTGCTCGCCCGCGTCGGCGACGATGTCGCGTTCGGATGCGAGAACCTCGGCGTTTCGCGCGACGAGACCTGGCGTCGAGTGCGCGACGCACTCGACGCGGTGCGCCTGGACGTGCCGCTGGCCCGCCCGACGGCCGCGCTGTCGGGCGGGCAGAAGCAGCGCCTCGCCCTGGCCGGAGTGGTCGCGATGCGCCCCGGAGTCGTGCTGCTCGACGAGCCGACCGCGAACCTCGACCCGGCGGGGGTCGCAGAGGTTCGGGATGCCGTGGCCCGCTCGCTCGATGCGACCGGGGCGACGCTCGTGGTCATCGAGCACCGTGTCGAGGTGTGGCTGCCGCTCGTCGACCGCGTCGTCGTGCTGGGCGCGGCCGGCGGAGTCGTTGCCGACGGCACGCCCCACGCCGTGCTGGGCGCCCGCGGCGCGGAGCTCGCAAAGCTCGGCGTGTGGGTTCCCGGCATCCCGCCCGTCCCGCCGGGTTCGCTCGCGCCGTCGGGGCCGGGCGCGGCGCGCCCCCTCGTGGCCGGCCGCGAGCTTGTCGTGGCGCGCACCCCGGGGGCCCCGGTGGCGGGGCCCGTCGACGTCGAGGTGCGCGCGGGCGAGGTGCTCGGCATCGTCGGGCCGAACGGCTCGGGAAAGTCGACGCTCGGCCTGACGCTCGCCGGCCTCATCCCGCCGGAGCGCGGGGCGGTGGAGGCATCCCCGTCGCTGTCGGCCGGAGTGGCCGGGCGGCGTGGCCGACGGGGGCGGATGCCGGGACCATACGGCTGGTCGTCGCGCGACCTGCTCACCCGCATCGGAGCCGTGCTGCAAGACCCGGAGCACCAGCTGCTCGCGCGCACGGTGCGCGCCGAGCTGGAGGTGGGGCCGCGTGCCCTCGGGCTCGGTCGCGCCGAGACCGAGGCGCGCGTGGACGAGCTTCTGGAGCGGCTGCGGCTGGCGCGGCTCGCCGAGGCGAATCCATACACGCTGTCCGGCGGCGAGAAGCGGCGGCTGACGGTCGCCGCAGCCCTCGCCACCCGGCCGCGCGTCATGGTGCTCGACGAGCCCACGTTCGGGCAAGACGCGCGCACGTGGGCCGAGCTCGTGGCGATCATCGCGCGGCTGCGCGACGGCGCCGATGGCGACGAGCCGCTCGCGATCGCCGCGATCACGCATGACCTCGACGTGCTGCGTGCCCTGCGCGCGCGCCGGTTCGAGCTTCACCGCCCGGCCGACGGGGGTGCGCGATGAGCCCCGAGGCGGGGCGCGGCGTGATCGCCCGACGCAATCCGGTCGCCAAGCTCGGCGCGGCGCTGCTCATCGCGCTGCCGCTGGTCGCGACGATCGACCCGGTGTCGGCGGGGGTCGCTCTGGTGCTCGAGCTGCCGCTGTTGTTCGCGGCAGGGCTGCCGGCACGGCAGTTCTGGTTGCGCACGCTGCCGCTGTGGATCGCCGCTCCGGCCTCCGCCGTCACGATCGCGCTCTACGGCGCGGCGAGCGGAGACATCCTGTTCGAGTGGGTGTTCGTGCGCGTCAGCGAGGGGTCGCTGTTGCTCGCGCTCGCGACGCTCCTGCGCGTGCTCGCGATCGGGCTGCCCGCCATCGTGCTGTTCGTCACCGTCGACCCCACCGACCTCGCCGACGGGCTGGCGCAGCTCGTGCGGCTGCCGGCGCGGTTCGTGCTCGGGGCCCTGGCCGGCATGCGGATGCTGGGGCTCCTCGCCGACGACTGGCGGGCGCTCTCGCTCGCCCGGCGCGCCCGGGGAGTTGCCGACGCCGGCCGGCTGCGACGCGTGCTGAGCATGGCGTTCGCGCTCTTCGTGCTCGCGATCCGCCGGGGCTCCGCCCTCGCGACGGCGATGGAGGCCCGCGCGTTCGGCGCGCCGGGGCCGCGCACGTGGGCGCGGGAGTCGCGTTTCGGCGCGGGGGACTGGATGCTGCTACTCGCCGGGGTCGCGATCTCCGCCGCCGGTCTGACCGTCGCGGTCGTCGTCGGGTCGTTCCGGCCCGTGCTCGGGTGAACGCGCGGTCGCTGGTCCGTCTCCCGACGGCTCGGCGGGGCCGGACCAGAACCGGTTGCGCTTCAGTTGCCGCGTTCCGTCGTGCGGACGCGCGGATTGTGGCAACTGAGCGTACGGCTGGGGCGGCCCACCTCAGGCCGCTTCGTCACCCGCGCCGGTTCACCAGTCGCAAACTGCGGATGCCGGCGCCGCGCACCCGCACATACCGCCGGGGGAGCAGAATCGTGCCCGCTTAACAGTCGCGAGGCGCCGGTGTGCTCAGCGCGGACCCGCAGATCGCGACGGGGGAACGCGAGGGGATGCCGGTCGACGGCCTCGGGCGCGGGCGTGGCGCCGACGTAGGGTGGAGACCGGGCCGCGTCGAAGGAGAGCAGCATGCACATCGAGAGAGCGGCGGCGCTCGTCACGGGCGGCGCGAGCGGACTCGGACTGGCCACGGCCCGCCGCCTGCGGGCGCGCGGCGCGGCCGTCACGATCGTCGACCTGCCGGGCTCGCCCGGCGCAGAGGTCGCGGCAGAGCTCGGTGGCGTCTTCGAGCCGGCGGATGTCACGGACGAAAAGCAGGTGCGCGCTGCCGTCGCGGCCGCCGAAGCTCTCGGCCCGCTGCGCGTCGTCGTCAACTGCGCCGGTATCGCCCCGCCTGCCAAAGTGCTCGACCGCGACGGCAATCCGGCGAGCCTCGCCGACTTCGAGCGCGTCGTGCGAGTGAACCTGCTCGGCACGTTCACCGTCACCGCCCAGGCCGCGGCCGCGATGGCGGCCACCGACCCCGACCCCGAGAGCGGAGACCGCGGCGTCATCGTCAACACCGCGAGCGTCGCCGCGTTCGACGGGCAGATTGGCCAGCCCGCCTACGCGGCGAGCAAGGGCGGCGTGCACGCGATGACGCTCCCGATCGCGCGCGAGCTGGCGCGCCACAGCATCCGCGTGTGCACGATCGCCCCCGGCATCATGGAGACACCGATGCTCGCCGGCCTGCCCGAAGCCGCGCAAGCGAGCCTCGGCCAGCAGGTGCCCTACCCCGCACGCCTGGGCCGCCCCGACGAGTACGCGTCGCTCGTGCTGCACATCGTCGACAATGGCTACCTCAACGGCGAGACGATCCGTCTCGACGGCGCGATCCGGATGGCGCCCCGATGAGCCCCGTGCCACAACTCAGCCTGAGCCGGGGCGAAGCGCCGGCTGGGGCCGGAATCCGGCCTGCGGCGGGCGCGCAGACTGAATTGGCGCCGCGGTGACCGAGTCAATCCTGGTGTCGGTGGAGGCGGGGCTCGCCCGGGTCACCCTGAACCGCCCCGCGTCGCTCAACGCCATGGGCTTCGAGATGGCCGGGCGCTGGCGGGATGTGGCGCGGCGGGTGACTGCCGACCCGGCGGTGGGCGCGGTGATCCTGGATGCCGCGGGCCCGGCGTTCTGCGCCGGTGGCGACGTGCTCGAGATGGCCGGCGCGACCGGCGTCGAAGTGGCGGCGACGGCCCGCGTCATCCACGACGGCATCCGCACTCTCATCGAGTCGGACAAGCCTGCGGTTGCGGCCGTGCAGGGCGTCGTGGCCGGCGGCGGGCTGGGCCTCATGCTGGCCGCCGACTACATCGTGGCGTCGGAGCGCGCGAGCTTCGCCTCGAAGTACGCGAACATCGGGCTGAGCCCCGATCTCGGGGTCACGACCCTGCTTCCAGCCGCCGTCGGGCAGCGCCGCGCGCTGCGGTTCCTCCTGCAGGACGTCACGATCGACGCCGCGACGGCCCTCGACTGGGGCCTCGTGAGCGAGGTCATCGAGCCGGATGGCGTGGCCGCCCGCGCCGCAGAGGTCGCCCGGTCGTGGCTCGCGGGGGCGACGGCGGCCTACGGCCAGGCGAAACGGCTCGTGCGCGTCGGGGCGGATCGCACGTTTGCCGAGAACCTCGACGACGAGGCGCGCTCGATCGGCGCGCTCTTCGACACGGACGACGCCCGGGCGCGCGTGGCGGCGTTCGCGCGTGGCGGAAAGGAAGCGCAATGACCCTGGCCGGCAAGACCATCCTGATGTCCGGCGGCAGCCGCGGCATCGGCCTGGCGATCGCGCTGCGCGCCGCCCGCGACGGCGCAAATGTGGTCCTTCTCGCCAAAACCGACACCCCGCATCCCAAGCTCGAGGGAACCGTGCACACGGCGGCCGAGCAGATCCGCGCCGCGGGCGGCCGCGCGCTGCCGATCGTGGGCGACGTCCGCAACGACGACGACATCGCCGAGGCCGTGCTGACGGCCCAGGGCGAGTTCGGAGGCATCGACATCGTCGTCAACAACGCGTCGGTCATCGACCTGTCGGGCTCGCTCGAGCTGGCGGGGAAGAAGTACGACCTCATGCAAGACGTCAATGTGCGCGGCACGTTCATGCTGAGCCGCGCCGCCGTGCCGATGCTGAGGGATGCCGAGAACCCCCACATCCTGTCGTTGTCGCCGCCGCTGAACCTCTCGCCGCGCTGGCTCGGCGCGCACACCGGGTACACGCTCGCGAAGTACGGCATGACGATGGCCACGCTCGGCCTGGCCGCGGAGTTCGCCGACGCGGGCATCGCCGCCAACACGCTGTGGCCGCGCACGACGATCGCGACCGCGGCCGTGCGGTTCGCGCTCGGAGGAGAGCGGATGATGCGGGCAAGCCGCACCCCCGAGGTCTACGCCGACGCCGCCCACGCGGTGCTGACGACGCCGTCGCGCGAGCGCACAGGCCAGACGCTCATCGTGGAGGACGTGCTGGAGGCGGCCGGCGTCACCGACTTGTCGGGCTATGCGGCCGTGCCGGGTACGCCCGACGACGCGCTGTTTCCCGACATCTTCCTGGACTGACCTCCTCGGCCCGTCACTTTGCGACGAGTGTGGTCTCGAAGCTGTACATGTCGGGCCGGTAGCAGTGGTGCCCGTACTCCACGGCGCGGCCCGACGCGTCGAACGCGACCCGGTCCATCGTGAGGACAGGGCCGCCGCGCTCGATGCCGAGCAACTCGCTCTCGTCGACCTCGGCGCGTCGCGCGCCGATGCGCTGCTGCGCGACGCGGATCGCGACCCCGCGCCCGCGCAGCAGCTGGTACAGACCGCGCTCCTCGAGCTGGGCGACGGTGATGTCTCCGAGCTCGGCGGGGAGGTAGTTCTCGAGGATCGCGACCGGCACACCGTCGGTGCTGCGCTGGCGGCGGAAGTGGACGACGGTCGATCCGGTCGGGATGCCGAGGCTCGTTGCGACCGTGTGGTCCGCCGCACGCTGGTCGAGCTCGAGCACGCGGGTGCCCGGCTCGTGGTGCGACGTCTTCAGGTCTTCGTACAGGCTCGTCAGCTCGACCGGGCGCGTCACCTGGCCTTGCACGACCTGCGTGCCGATGCCCCGGCGCCGCACGAGCAGGCCCTTGTCGACGAGTTCCTGGATCGCGCGCCGCACCGTCGGCCGTGACAGGCCGAGCCGCTGGCCGATCGCGATCTCGTTCTCCAGTCGCGACCCCTGCGGGATGGCGCCGGACCGGATGGCGCTCTCCAACCGGCTGGACACTTGATAGTAGAGCGGCATCGGCCCGGTGCGATCGAGGTCGGCGAACAGGTCGTCCGGCCAGATGGGTTCGCTGCCGGCCATGAGCCCTCCCCGATGCGACCGCCTTTCGGCAGAATGTCGGGACAATCCTAACGGGGGCGGTGGCCCGCCGACAGCTGCAGGCCGACCGTGCATGTTGTGATATTGTCAGCACAAATATCCGCCGCCGCTCGGCGGCCCTCTCGAGAGAGTTTGTACAGCGGAGTATGACCACCAGCTCGAACCCCCTGGAAGTGCTCGCGATGGGCCGGCTCGGGGTTGACATCTACCCGTTGCAGAGCGGTGTCGGTCTCGAGGACGTCACGACCTTCGGCAAGTATTTGGGCGGCAGCGCGGCGAACGTCTCGGTCGCCGCGGCGCGCTACGGCCACAACGTCGCCCTGGTCTCGCGCGTGGGCGACGACCCGTTCGGGCGCTACCTCCTCGCGGAGCTGGAGCGGCTGGATGTCAGTGCCCGCTTCGTCGCGACGGATCCGACGTACAAGACCCCGGTCACGTTCTGCGAGATGTTCCCGCCCGACGACTTCCCGCTCTACTTCTACCGCGAGCCCACAGCCCCCGATCTGCAGATCTCGGTCGACCAGCTCGACGTCGACGCCGTGCGCGACGCGCGCATCCTGTGGTCGACGGTGACCGGGCTCAGCGAGGACCCGAGCCGCTCGACCCAGCTGAGCGCCCTGTCCAGCCGCGCCGGCGCGCGCCACACGATCCTCGACCTGGACTACCGGCCGATGTTCTGGGAGACGCCCGCGGCGGCCACCGAGCAGATCGCTCGCGCGCTGCCGCATGTCACGGTCGCCGTCGGCAACCGCGAGGAGTGCGAAGTCGCTGTCGGTGAGACCGAGCCCGATCGCGCCGCCGACGCCCTGCTCGAGCGCGGCGTCGAGATTGCGATCGTCAAACAGGGGCCCAAGGGCGTGCTGGCCAAGACCGCCGACGAGCGCGTCGTCGTGCCGCCGCACTTCGTCGACGTCGTCAACGGGCTCGGTGCGGGCGACGCGTTCGGCGGCGCGCTGTGCCACGGTTTGCTGGAAGGGTGGGGGCTGGAGCGGACTCTCCGGTTCGCGAATGTGGCGGGCGCGATCGTCGCCACGCGCATCGAGTGCTCCACCGCGATGCCGGCGGCCGCGGAGGTCGACGAGATCCTGGGGAGTGTGCGATGAGCGATGCGGTGATCACCCCGGCGGACTTCGATCGCCTGCGCGATCTGCGCGCGACCCGGCCGGAGGGCATCCGCGAGGCGTTGCGCGCGCGCCGTCGCCGCGAGGTGCTCCGCGGCGACGGGCGGCTTTTCATCGTCGCCGCGGACCACCCTGCTCGCGGCGCGCTCGCGGTGGGCGCCGACCCGACTGCCATGGCCGACCGCTACGAGCTGCTCGGGCGGCTCGCCATTGCGCTGAGCCGTCCCGGGGTGGATGGCGTGCTGGGCACGCCCGACATCATCGACGACCTGGCCGCGCTGGGACTGCTCGACGACAAGGTCGTCGTCGGCTCGATGAACCGCGGCGGGCTGCGCGGCGCGGCGTTCGAGATGGACGACCGCTACACGGCGTACGACGTCGCCGCGATGGCGGCCGCCGGTATCGACTTCGCCAAAACGCTGGTGCGGGTGAACCTCGCCGACCCGGCGACGGCTGTCACGCTCGAGGCCACCGCGAAGGCGGTGAGCGCCGCCGCAGCGGCACGGCTGCCCATCATGCTCGAGCCCTTCATGAGCGAGTGGCACGACGGCCGGATCGTCAACGACCTGTCGACGGAAGCGGTCGTCCTGTCCGTCGCAATCGCCTCCGGGCTCGGCGCCGACAGCTCGTACACGTGGATGAAGCTGCCGGTCGTCGCCGACATGGAGCGCGTCATGGCCGCCACGACGATGCCGACTCTGCTGCTCGGCGGCGACCCCGGGGTCCACCCCGACGAGACGTTCGCGGCATGGGAGAGCGCCTTGGCGCTGCCGGGCGTCCGCGGCCTGACGGTCGGGCGGACCCTCCTCTACCCACCCGACGGCGACGTGGCCGCTGCCGTCGACACCGCCGCGGCTTTGGTCCACCGCGACGCCGAGGACTGACATGGCACACGAACGCTGGTTCCACCGCCGCGGGGAGCTCGCGCGCGACGGCTGGGAGTCGCTCGTCGACGAGCGCACGCCGGGGTGGCAGCACACCGGCATCCGGGTCGCCGCGCTGAGCGCCGGCGACGAGCTCCCGCTCGCCGAGACGGGCGTCGAGCGCATCGTCGTGCCGCTGGCCGGATCGTTCACCGTGGTGCACGTCGAGAACGGCGAGACGACGCGCACCGAGCTGGTCGGCCGGCCGAGCGTCTTCGACGGCCCCACCGACGTGCTGTACCTGTCGGCGGCGGCGACCGCGACGGTCTCGGGGGAGGGGCGCGTCGCCGTGGCGACCTCGCCGACCGACGACATCCGGCCGACTCGCCGCATCCCCGCCGCCGACACCCCCGTCGAGCTGCGCGGAGCCGGGGCGTCGAGCCGGCAAGTGCACAACTTCGGCACGCCGCAGGCGCTGGATGCCGCCCGGCTCATCGTGTGCGAGGTCATCACGCCAGCCGAGAACTGGTCGAGCTACCCGCCGCACAAGCACGACGAGCGCGTTGCCGGGCACGAGTCAAGGCTCGAGGAGATCTACTACTTCGAAGCCGCCCCCGCCCGCGGATCGACGCGAGGAACAGCGTATGCCGCATTCGGCATGTTCTCCGCGTACTCGTCGCCGGCGGGCGACATCGACATAGGCGCGATGGTCCGCACCGGCGACATCGCGCTTGTGCCCTACGGCTACCACGGCCCGGCCGTCGCCGCGCCTGGCTACGACCTGTACTACTTGAACGTGATGGCCGGGCCCGACCCCGACCGCGTGTGGCTCATCAGCGACGACCCCGCCCACGCGTGGGTGCGCGACACGTGGGCCGACCAGGAGTTCGACGACCGCTTGCCCTACACCGCAGAAGGAGCGCGCTGAGATGGCCCAGAGCACGAAACGGATGACGGTGAGCCAGGCGCTTGTCGAGTTCCTCGCCCGCCAGTGGACCGTCGACGGCGACATCCGCGAGCGCACGATCCCGGGCATGTTCGGCATCTTCGGCCACGGCAACGTCGCCGGCATCGGCCAGGCGCTCAAGCAGTTCAACGCCGAGCAGCCCGATCTCATGCCGTACCACCAGGCGCGCAACGAGCAGGCGATGGTGCACCAGTCGGTGGGCTACGCCCGCATGCACCGCCGCCGCGGCACGTTCGCCTCGGCGGCATCCGTCGGCCCGGGCGCGACCAACCTGCTGACCGGGGCCGCTCTCGCCACCACCAACCGGATGCCCGCGCTGCTGCTGCCGAGCGACACGTTCGCCACGCGGGTCGCCGACCCCGTGCTGCAGCAGCTCGAGCAGCCGTGGGACACAGGGCTCACGGTCAACGACGCGTTCCGGCCGCTGTCGAAGTTCTTCGACCGCGTGCAGCGGCCCGAGCAGCTGTACTCGATCGCGCTCGCCGCGATGCGCGTGCTCACCGACCCGGCCGAGACCGGGGCGGTCACCATCGCCTTGCCCGAAGACGTGCAGGCCGAGGTGATCGACGTGCCGCTCGAGTTCCTGCAGGAGCGGGAGTGGCACCTCCGCCGCCCGCTGCCCGAGGCCGGGCCGCTCGCCCGCGCAGTCGCGGCGATCCGGGCCGCGAAGCAGCCGCTCATCGTCGCCGGTGGCGGCGTGCTCTATTCCGGCGCCGAACAGCAGCTGCGCGCGCTCGTCGAGGCCACCGGCATCCCTGTCGGCACCTCGCAGGCCGGCGGCGGCGTGCTGGGCTGGGACCACCCGCAAAACCTCGGCGGCATCGGCGCGACCGGCACGCTCGCCGCGAACCGTGTCGCCGCCGAGGCCGACGTCGTGATCGGCATCGGCACGCGCTACAGCGACTTCACGACCGCGTCGCGCACCGCGTTCCAGCATCCCGACGTCGTGTTCGTCAGCATCAATGTCGCGTCGTTCGACGCGCATAAGCACGGCTCGCAGCTGCCGGTGGTCGCCGACGCCCGCGAGACGCTGGTCGCGCTGGCGCGAGAGCTCGACGGACACCGTGTCTCGCCCGAGTTCGCCGCGCGCGTCGCCCGCGAGAAGGCGGAGTGGGATGCCGCGGTCGACGCCGCGTTCGCCCCGTCGGGCCTGCCTCTCCCCGGCCAGCCCGAGATCATCGGCGCGGTGCAAGAGGCGTCGGCGCCCGAGGATGTGATCGTGCAGGCGGCGGGGTCGCTGCCGGGAGACCTGCACAAGCTGTGGCGCGTGCGCGACCCGCTCGGCTACCACGTCGAATATGCCTATTCGTGCATGGGCTACGAGATCGCCGGCGGCCTGGGCGCGAAGCGCGGGCTGCTCGCCGACGGCGACGACCGGGACGTCATCGTCATGGTCGGCGACGGTTCGTACCTCATGCTCAACTCCGAGCTCGTGACGGCGGTCGCCGAGGGCATCAAGCTCATCGTCATCCTGATCCAGAACCACGGCTTCGCCTCGATCGGCCACCTCTCCGAGACCGTCGGCTCGGAGCGCTTCGGCACGTGGTACCGCGAGTACGACCCCGACGCCCGAAACTTCCAGGGTGAGAAGACGCTGCCGGTCGATCTTGCGATGAACGCGCGCAGCTACGGCCTCGATGTGATCGAGGTTGCGCCCGGCCCCATGGCCGTCGTCGAGTTGAAGGCCGCGATCGCGCAGGCGAAGGCATCCGACCGCTCGACGTTCATTCACATCAACAGCGACCCGTTGATCTATGCGCCGGACGGCGCCGGCTGGTGGGACGTGCCCGTCGCCGGGGTCTCGACTCTGGATTCCACGCAGCGCGCCCGCGAGGAGTACGTCTCGCAGCGGGCCGCGCAGCGGCCTCTGCTGGGCTGAGGCTCGTCACAACTCCTCCTCCGCGGTCGATCGCGGTGCGGTCTCGCTCGGAATCCCGCGGATCCTGATCCTCCGCATCGGCAAATTGGAGGAGTTATGCCGCACCGTCGATCCTTCGATCGCTATTCACGTATAGTTTCTCGACCACAGCGCGCATACAATGGACTTATTGTCCTATCAAATCCGGTGAACCCGCAGCGCGGCGGTCGAGAGGTTGTCATGGCAGACGAGGTCACGATGGCGAATCCAGGCCTGCGGATCGGCACCGCGCCCGACTCGTGGGGCGTGTGGTTCCCCGACGACCCGCAGCAGGTGCCGTGGCAGCGCTTTCTCGACGAGGTCGTCGACGCGGGCTACGCGTGGATCGAGCTGGGACCGTACGGGTACCTGCCCACCGACCCGCACCAGCTCGAGGACGAGCTCGGCACGCGCGGGCTCAAACTCTCCGCCGGCACCGTCTTCACGGGTTTCCACAGAGCTGTGTCGATGGGCAGGGGCGACGACCAGTGGCAGCGCGCGTGGGACCAGGCGCTGAAGGTCGCCGGCCTCGCCTCGCAGCTCGGCGCGGAGCACCTCGTTGTCATCCCCGACCTGTGGCGCAGCGACGCGACGAGCGAGGTGCTCGAGGCGCGCACCCTCACCGACGAGCAGTGGGCGAAGCTCGCCGCCGGGCACGACCGGCTCGGCAAGGCGCTGCTCGAGGAGTTCGGCGTCAAGCAGCAGTTCCACTCCCACGCCGACAGCCACGTCGGCACGACGCGAGAGGTCGTGCGCTTCCTCGACGAGACCGACCCGCGCTACACGAACCTGTGCCTGGACACCGGTCACTTCGCCTACTACGGCGGCGACAGCGTCACGCTCATCCGAGAGCGCCCCGACCGCATCGGCTACCTGCACCTCAAGCAGGTCGACACGTCGCTGCTGTTCGACGTGCTGAAAAACGACGTGCCGTTCGCGCAGGCCGTGGCGGAGGGCATCATGATCGAGCCGCCGCACGGCGTGCCCGATCTTGCGCCGATCATCGAGGCGGCTGCCGCGATCGACCCCGACATCTTCGCGATCGTCGAGCAGGATATGTACGGATGCGACCTTGACCGCCCGTTCCCCATCGCCAAGCGCACCCGCGAGCACATCTTCGGATGCACCCACTTGGCGCGCATCCACTGACATCCCGAAACACTCGAGAAGGACACCATGGGCGAACAACTCCGCGTCGGCGTCGTCGGCGCCGGCATGATGGGCGCCGACCACGTCGTCCGCATCCAGAAGCGCATCAGCGGCGCCCGCGTGGGAGCCATCATCGAGCCGGATGCCGGGCGCGCCGCCGCGGCGGTGGCCACCGCGTCCGGCGCGCAGGCGTTCACCCGCGTCGAGGACGCGATCGAGGCGGGCGCCGTGGACGCCGTGCTCATCGCGACGCCCGGACCGTTCCACCTTCCGGTGCTGCGGCCGGCGCTGGACGCGCGCCTGCCGATCCTGTGCGAGAAGCCTCTGACCCCGGACACCGCCACGGCGTGGGAAGTGCTCGAGCACGAGCAGCAGCTCGACCGCCCGCACATCCAGGTCGGGTTCATGCGCCGCTTCGACGCCGAGTACGCGGCCCTGCGCGAGCTCATCGCGACGGGCGACGCCGGCGAGCTGCTCATGCTCCGCTGCCTGCACCGCAACCCGTCGGTGTCCGACAGCTACACCCAGACGATGCTCATCACCGACTCGGTCGTGCACGAGTTCGACGTCGTGCCGTGGCTCGCCGGATCGCCTGTGCGCAGCGTCGAGGTGAAGCATCCCCGCCGCAACAGCCTCGCCCCCGATCGCCTGCGCGAGCCGATCCTCGTGCTCATCGAGCTCGAGAACGGCGTGCTCGTCGACGTCGAGATGAGCGTGAGCGTGCAATTCGGCTACCAGGTCGCCGCCGAGGCCGTCTTCGAGCGGGGCATCGCGCGCATCGGCCAGCCGTCCGGCCTGCAGCAGTGGCGGGACGCGCGCTTCTCGGTGGGCGAGCACGTGAGCTACACCACGCGGTTCGCCGCCGCGTACGACACGCAAGTGCAGCGATGGGTGGATGCCGTGCGCGACGGCCGGCTCGTGGACGGCCCCGACGCGTGGGACGGCTACCTCGTCGCCCTCTCGTGCGAGGCGGGCGTGAAGGCGCTCGACGGCGGCGTGGTCGCCGTCGAGGCTCCGCAACGCCCCGACTTCTACGCGTCCGGCGGCCTCGCGAGCTGAGCGAGACGAAGCGCCAGAGCCACAGAGCCACGGAGACACAATGGTCCGCATCGCCCTCGACCCCACGCCGTACCACCACGACTACTCGCTGTTCGAGTTCCCCGACATCGCGGCCCGGCTCGGCTACGCGCATCTGCAGCTGACGCCGCACGTCGACTTCGCGCCGTTCTTCCGCTACCCGAAGGCCGATCGGGGCGTGGTCGCGAGATTGAAGAAAGCGGCTTCGGATGCCGGTGTGGCCATCCCCGCGATCCTGCCCGTGCAGCGCATCTCGTGGCCGGACGAGCCGCAACGCGAGGCGGCGGTGCGAAACTACAAGCGGGTCATCCAGCTGGCCGTCGAGCTCGGCGTCACGGTGATCAACACCGAGTTCTCCGGCCGCCCGGAGCGGTCCGAAGACAGTGAGGCTGCGTTCTACCGCTCGATGGAGGAGCTGCTGCCGCTCATCGAGTCGGAGGGGCTGCGGCTGAACATCGACCCGCATCCCGATGACTTCGTCGAGGACGGGCTCGAGGCGTGGCGGGTGCTGCGCGGACTCGACTCCTCGGCTGTGGGCTTTGTGTACGTGGCATCCCACACCTTCCACTACGGCAACCGTGCCACGAGCCTGCTGCCGGAGATCGGCGACCGCCTCGGCGCTGTCTACACGGCGGACTCGTTCGACCACCGCCGCTCGCACGGGCTGCGGTATATCTCGAACCCGCCGGGAAACCCGTCGCGCGTGCACCAGCACTTGCGCATCGGCGACGGCGACGTCGACTGGGCCGAGCTGTTCACGACGCTGCGGCAGATCGGGTATCTCGACCGCGACGACGCGCTCATCGTCTCGAACGTGTTCGCGGAGGATGAGAACGCCGACGAGGTCTCGCGCTACCAGCTGCAGCGGCTGCGCGAGCTGGTCTCGGCTTGACGCCCCGTCGCCTCTCCTCACCTGCTCCCGCTCCCCGCCCGCGCTGAGGGGTTCGCGCGCGCCAAAGCGCGGGTGAACGGCCGGCGCGCGCAATGCGGCGGAGGTGAACAAACGCGCGCATGTGTGATTGACAGGACATATGGACATCTGCCACTATGGCGTTGTCGCGAGCGGTAGGCGCCCGCGATCCGACAAAGGAGTCCCCTATGGCGCATGGCGTATCAGCCAGTGAATTCAAACTGCCACCGTTGACACCGGGGCCGCACAGGAAGCGCCTCGGTCTCGTCGCGCTCGTGGCGACGTTCGGCGGTCTGCTGTTCGGCTACGACACGGGCGTCGCCAACGGCGCCGAGCGGCCGCTGGCGCACGAGATGGGCTTTGACGCGCTACAGATCGGCATCGTGATCAGCGCGCTCATCTTCGCGGCGGCGGTGGGCGCCATGGTCTGCGGTCAGATCGCCGACAAGATCGGGCGCAAGCCGACCATCATCATCCTCGCCGTGCTGTTCTTCTGCGGCACGGCCATCGTGGTGACCTCTCCCGGCGGACCCGAGCTCGGCACGCACACCGCGTTCGGGTACGCGATGCTCATCACCGGACGCATCTGCCTGGGTCTCGCAGTCGGCGGCGCGTCAGCGGTGGTTCCGGTCTATCTCGCCGAGCTCGCGCCGTTCGAGATCCGCGGCTCGCTCTCGGGCCGCAACGAGTTCATGATCGTCGTCGGCCAGCTTGCCGCCTTCGTCGTCAACGCGATCATCGCCGCGGTCATGGGTCTGGACACGCCGGGCCTGTGGCGCGTGATGTTCTCGATCTGCGCCATCCCCGCGATCTTCCTGTTCTTCGGAATGCTCCGCATGCCCGAGTCGCCGCGGTGGCTGGTGGAGAAGGGCCGGCAGGAAGACGCGCGTGCGGTGCTGCTCACCATTCGCTCGAAGGAGCGCGCCGAAGCAGAGCTCGCCGAAGTGGAGAACGTCGCCGCGGAAGAGCACGAGCTGGAGGGCGCACGCCTCGGGTTCGCAGCGGTGCTCAAGAACAAGAGCCTTCTGGTCATCCTGGTCATCGCCTGCTGCCTCGGGATCGCCCAGCAGTTCACCGGCGTGAACGCGATCATGTACTACGGGCAGCGCATGCTCGCCGAGTCGGGCTTCAGCGAGGACATGATCGGTTGGGTGAACATCGCGCCGGGCGTGATTGCGGTGCTCGGCGGCGTCGTCGCGCTCTTCTTGATGGACCGCATCAACCGGCGCACCAACTTCCTGTGGGGCTACGGGATGACGGCGCTGTCGCACATCCTCATCGCGATCGCGATGATGCTCCTGTTCCCCGAGGGCAGCGCCGCGCGCCCGTGGGTGTTCCTGGTGCTCATCATTGTCATGATCGGCTCCATCCAGCTGTTCCTCAATCTGGCGACGTGGGTGTACCTCTCCGAGATCTTCCCGCTGCACATGCGCGGCATCGGGATGGGTGTCTCGGTGCTCGTGCTGTGGCTCGCCAACGGCGTGCTCGCGCTCCTGGTGCCGTCGATCGTCAACGCCGTCGGCATGGGGCTATTCCTGATCTTCGCGGTCGTCAACGTGGTCTCGTTCCTGTTCATCTTCCGGTTCCTGCCCGAGACGCGCGGACGCACGCTCGAGGAGCTGGAGGAGGACGTGACGACCGGCGCCATCCTGCTGCCGGCCGCCCGGAGGTAAGGCACCGCCGCCTTCCCGGCGCCGAGAGTGCATCTGGTCGCCGAGGGATAGGGAACCCCCCTGCCTCTCGGCGACCAGGTGTTCTCTCGCGGGAAGAGGGCGGGCTACGCGTCGAACGTGAGCGGACCCGTCACCGAGGGCATGTCCACCCAGGCGCCGGTGCGGGCGCTGAGCAGGGCGGCATCCGCTGCCTCTGCCGTCGCCCAGCCGTCGGCGACCGACGGAGCGAGCTGCCGGTTCTCGGCGATCGAGCGGAGAAACAGGGATGCCTCGATCGTCTTCAGGTCGTCGAAGCCCATGCTCGTGCCGGGCCCCGGCTGGAAGCGCGCGAAGTCGCCGAAGTCGGGTTGGGCCATGATCGTGCGGTAGCCGGCGTGGTCGTCGGCGAGGCGCAGCTCGTTGAGCCGCTGGAAGTCCCAGCGCAGCGAGCCTCGCGTGCCGTAGACGTCGACCGTGTACTCGGCGCGCGGGCCGACCGCGATGCGGCTCGCCTCGAACACGCCCACCGCGCCGCTGTCGAAGCGCGCCGTGACGACGGCGTAGTCCTCGTTCTCGACGGCTCCGGTCGGCGCGTCGTCCGCGCCACGGCTGAGCCGGTCGACGGTGGCTGAGCTCGGCAGTGGGCGCTCTCGGATGAATGTCTCGGTCGCCGCCGTCACGCGCGCGATGCGCCCGACGATGAATTGCGCGAGGTCGAGTCCGTGTGAGAGCAGGTCGCCGATGACGCCCGACCCCGCTTGCCCTTCGAGGTAGCGCCACGTCAGCACGCTGCGCGGGTCGGACGAGTAGTCGGCCAGGAAGCTCACCCGCACGTTGGTGACCTCTCCCAGAGCGCCGGCGCGCACGAGCCGGCGCGCCTCGGCGACGGCGGGGGCGTGCCGGTAGTTGAACCCGACCGAGGTGACGACCCCGGCAGCGGATGCCGCCTCGGCGATTTCGCGCGCCTCGCGGGCGTTGCGCCCCATGGGCTTTTCGATCCAGAACGGCTTTCCCGCCGCCGCGGTCGCCACGGCGATCTCGTGGTGCAGGAAGTTCGGCGCGCAGATCGACACCGCGTCGATCGCCGGGTCGGCGAGCAGCGCCCGGTAGTCGGCGACGGCCTCTCGGTACCCCAGCGCGTCGACGGCGTGGCGCCGCCCGCCCTCGTCGGGGTCGGCCGCGGTCCGCAGCATGGCGCGAACGGGAAGCTCGGGGTAGTGGTGCCGGGCGGCGAGGTAGGCGCGCGAGTGCAGCCGCCCCATCCAGCCGACGGAGATGAGTCCGATGCCGATCGATCTCGTCACGTCACTCCTCCTCATCGAGCGATGCGCGCAGCCGTCCGGCCCTCACAGCGCCGGTGTGGCGAGCCCCCGCCTTGCGGGCGCTTCATCAGCGACTCTAGGCATGTAAGTATGTTCAGTCAATATGCGTGTCAGGGCGCGCCGAAACGATGCGCGCAACGCACGGCCGCCGACGGCGGGCCGGGTGCCCCCCCTCGCCTCAGGCGTCGGCCGTGCAGCCGCAGGAGGCGCGGCCGACGAGCGTCGGCTCGAAGACGCGATGGCGCTTCTCGTCGCTTTCCCGATCACGGCGAACGCCGCCACCATCGAGGGCATCATGAAACCCGCGATGGATGCCGTGCTCACCGGCCAGGCCGATGTCGGTTTCCTGACCGACGCCGGCACGCCGCTGAAGCCCCCCGAGCCGCGCGAACTCGGCATGCTCTATCGCGTTCTTCACGATTCCACCGTGGCTCGGTGATTCCGGTGTGGGGCAGCAGGTCACTCGTCGTCGATACTGCAGTCCGCGGCCAGGCCGAGGCGAACGAACGCGTTCCAGATGCCGTCGTCGAGCACGTCGGTCGTGACGACGTCGGCGAGCTCTTTGAGCTCGGGGTGGGCGTTGCCCATCGCGACGCTCACGCCGCACACCTGGAACATCTCGACGTCGTTCCAGCTGTCGCCGACCGCGACGGCGTCGGCGGCATCCATTCCGAGCACCGGCAGCAGCCGCTCGATCGCCGAGCCCTTCGTGACGCCGGCTTCGTTCGCCTCGCCATTCGAGCCGCCGGGGAGCGGGATGCTGCCGCGCACCAGGTGGAAGCCGTCGCCGAGGCTCTGCCGCAGCTCGTCGAAGCCTTCCTCCTCGTCGCACACGAACACCGCCTTGGCGACCCGGTCGAGGTCGGCCTCCGCTGCGGGCGGAAACGTCTGGTCGACAAGTCCCGACAACGAGTCCTCGGGGCGCACGGCACCGGTGCGCTCGCGGATCGCCCGCTCGTGCTCCTGCAGCAAATCGTTCATGCCTTCGTTGGCATACACCTCGCCGTCGGCCTGCAGCACGTAGTGCACGCCGAGGCTGTCCATCGTCTCGATCATGAACCGCGCCCGCTCGCGCGGCAGCGGCCGGTCGAGCACGACGTCGTCGCCGACGGTCACCAGCACGCCGCTGTCGGTGATCGCGCCGTCGAAGCCGATCGCGGCGACGTCGGGAGGGATGTCGCCCGCCGCCCGCCCCGTGCACAGGAGCACGAGATGGCCGTTCGCGCGCGCCGCACGAACGGCATCGGGAGTGCGGGGCGAGATGCGCCCCCCGTGCGCGGTGATGGTCCCGTCGACATCGAGGAAGACGACGCGGCGAGCGGGCGCGGGGCGAGAAGTCACGGCATCCATTCTCCCGCGCTCGATCGCCCGGCCCAGCGTTCGCGCAGACGCGTTCCCCTACCCTGAGACCATGACCACCCCGCCCGAACGCGCGCCGCAGGTGCGGCCGCGCACCGAGGGATGGACGCAGCAGAAGGATGCCTCGGGCCGTCCGCTGCTGCAGTTCGCTTCGCCCAAGCGCGGCAAGCCGCCCGCGCACCTCGCCGACCTCACGCCCGAGCAGCGCGTCGAGCGCGTGCAGGAGCTCGGGATGCCGGGCTTTCGCGCCCGGCAGCTGGAGAAGCACTACTTCACCCACTGCACGCACGACCCCGCCGACATGACCGACCTGCCGGCATCCGGCCGCGACGAGTTCGTGCACGGGATGCTGCCGCCCCTGCTGACCGAAGTGCGGCGCCTGCAGACCGACCGCGGAGACACGGTCAAATTCCTGTGGAAGCTGCACGACGGGGCGCTCGTCGAGTCGGTGCTCATGCGCTATCCCGGCCGCATCACGCTGTGCGTGTCGTCGCAGGCGGGCTGCGGCATGAACTGCCCCTTCTGTGCGACCGGGCAGGCCGGGCTCACCCGCAACATGTCGGCGGCTGAGATCGTCGAGCAAGTGGTGCGCGCGAACGCGCTGATCCGCGCCGGCGGGCTGGGCCACTCCTCCCGGTCGCCTCGCGAGGAGCGCAGCGCCGAGACGAAACGCACCGAGCGGGTCACCAACATCGTGTTCATGGGCATGGGCGAGCCGCTCGCCAACTACGCGCGGGTGATGCACGCCGTGCGTGTCATGACCGACAAGAAGCACGGCATGGGCATGAGCGCGCGCGGCGTCACCGTCTCAACGGTGGGACTCGTGCCGGCGATCAACAAGCTCGCCGCCGAAGAGCTGCCGGTGACGTTCGCGCTGTCGCTGCACGCCCCCGACGACGAGCTGCGCGACGAGCTGATCCCGGTCAACTCCCGCTGGAAGGTGGACGAGGCGCTGGATGCCGCGCGCAGCTACTTCGACGCGACCGGCCGGCGCGTGTCGATCGAGTACGCGCTGATCAAAGACATGAACGACCATGGATGGCGCGCCGACCTGCTCGGCGACAAGCTCAACGCCCGCGGCCGCGGCTGGGTGCACGTCAACCCCATCCCGTTGAACCCGACGCCGGGCTCGGTCTGGACGTCGTCGACGAGGGCGGCGCAAGACGAGTTCGTCCGCCGGCTGGAGGCCAAAGGCATCCCGACCACCCTGCGCGACACGCGCGGCAAGGAGATCGACGGCGCGTGCGGCCAGCTCGTGGCGACCGAGCAGGATGCCGAGCTTGCCGCATCCACTCCCGCGGAGGCCTGAGCCTGTTCAGCGGCCGCACTCACACTCTGATCACCCCCGTGATCAAAAGGTGAGTGCCCAGCCCCACCCTCGGCCCGCCGGCCCCACCCTCGGTCCGACACGCTCACGCTCTGATCCCGACGGAGATCAGAAGGTGAGTGTTTCGCCCCGACATCGCCGGATTCTCCGACGTTCGCCCCAACGACGTACGCCGCCAGCGAACCGGGTGGCCGATGTCGGGGGGTCGTGCCAGGCTGAGACCCGCTCTCGAGGCAACCCCTGGAGAGCGACGACCCTTCAGGAGAACCCGTGCTTGGTCGACTGCTCGTTCGCTACCTCAAGACGTACCGCTGGCTGCTCGTGTGCGTGCTGGCATTCCAGTTCGCGTCCGCGATCGCCAACCTCTACCTGCCGCGCCTGAACGCCGACATCATCGACCATGGAGTCGCGCGCGGCGACACCGCCTACATCTGGTCGCACGGCCTGCTCATGCTGGCGATCTCGCTCGGCCAGATCGTTGCCGCGGTCATCGCCACCTACTTCGCCGCGCGCGCCGCGATGGCGGCCGGCCGCGACATCCGCCGCGACGTCTTCGACCGCGTCAGCGCGTTCTCCGAGCGCGAGATCTCGCGGTTCGGCGCGGGGTCGCTGATCACCCGCAACACAAACGACGTGCAGCAAGTGCAGATGCTCGCGATGATGGGCGCGACGATGCTCGTCACCGCGCCGCTGCTCGCGATCGGCGGCGTCGTGATGGCGCTGCAGCAAGACGTCGGCCTGAGTTGGCTCATCGGCGTCTCGGTGCCCACGCTGCTGCTGGTCGCCGGCGTCGTGATCAGCCGCATGGTGCCGCTGTTCCGCTCGTACCAGCGCAAGCTCGACGCCGTGAACCGCGTCATGCGCGAGCAGCTCACCGGTGTGCGCGTCATCCGCGCCTTCGTGCGCGAGCGCATCGAGGAGGAGCGCTTCCGCGAGGCCAACACCGACATCATGGTGGTCGGGCGCAAGGTCGGGTCGCTGTTCGTGCTGCTGTTCCCGCTCGCGATGCTCGTGCTGAACATCACGGTCGTCGGCGTCATCTGGTTCGGCGGCGTCGAGGTCGACGCCGGCAACGTCGAGATCGGCACGCTGTTCGCCTTCATGCAGTACGTCGGGCAGATCCTGTTCGGCGTGCTCATGGCGAGCTTCATGACGATCATGATCCCGAGGGCGGCCGTCTCCGCCGAGCGCATCGGCGAGGTGCTGGATGCCGCGAGCTCGCTGCGGCCGCCCGCCCACCCGGTGCGCGATTTCCCGCGCCCCGGCGCGGTCGAGTTCGACGACGTCACCTTCACCTACCCCGGGGCGGACGCCCCCGTGCTCGAGGGCATCTCGTTCCGCGCCGAGCCGGGCCAGACCGTCGCGATCGTGGGCTCGACCGGATCGGGCAAGACGACCCTCGTCTCGCTCATCCCGCGGCTCTTCGATGTGACCTCCGGCGCGGTGCGCGTCGCCGGGGTCGACGTGCGCGAGGCCGACCCCGACCTGCTGTGGCAGGGCATCGGGCTCGTGCCGCAGCGGCCGTTCTTGTTCACCGGCACGATCGCATCCAACCTGCGCTTCGGGCGCGAAGAGGCGACCGACGAAGACCTGTGGGACGCGCTCGACATCGCGCAAGCCCGCGACTTCGTGCTCGAGAAAGAGCACGGGCTCGACGAGCGCATCTCGCAGGGCGGCACCAACGTGTCGGGCGGCCAGCGCCAGCGGCTCGCGATCGCCCGCGCGATCGCGCACCAGCCCGACATCCTCGTCTTCGACGACTCGTTCTCGGCGCTCGACCTCGCCACCGACGCGCGGCTGCGCGCCGCGCTGTGGAAACGACTGCCCTCGGTGACGAAGATCGTGGTCGCGCAGCGCGTGTCGACGATCACCGAGGCCGACCGCATCGTCGTGCTCGACGAGGGCCGCGTCGTCGGATCGGGCACGCACGCCGAGCTGCTCGAGACCAACGCGACGTACAAAGAGATCGTCCAGTCGCAGTTGGGGGTGGACGCATGAGCGGCCCTTCGACAAGCTCAGGGAACGAGACGGCAAGCTCAGGGGCCGAGACGACAAGCTCAGGGGCCGAGACGGCAAGCTCACAAGACGAGCTCACTGAACAGGAGCAGCTCGAGCTCGAGCTCGCCGAGCAGGCGCGCCTGGCCTCCGGCGACTGGGACAGTGTCGCCCCCGGCAAGGCGGCGAACTTCGGCCCGAGCTTCACGCGGCTGATCGGGCTGCTGCGCCCGCACGCGCTCGCGTTCGGGCTCGTGTCGCTGGCCGGCGCTCTCGGCGTCGTGCTCGCCGTGATCGCGCCGAAGGTGCTCGGCGAGGCCACGAACATCGTGTTCGAGGGCGTCGTCTCATCGGCGCTCGGCCAGCAGTTCCCGGCCGGCACGACACAGGCGCAGATCGTCGAGGCACTGCGGGCCGCGGGCCAAACCGACTTCGCCAACATGGTTGCCGCGATGAGCGACTTCCAGGTTGGCGCAGGGGTCGACTTCGATCGGCTGCGCGTCGTCATCCTCTGGGTCTTGGTCATCTACATCGCCTCGGCGCTGCTCAGCTGGGTCCAGGGCTACGTCATCAACATCGTCATGGTCCGCACGATGTGGCGGCTGCGCGAGGCGGTCGAGGCGAAGATCAACCGGCTGCCGCTGTCGTACTTCGACCGGGTGCAGCGCGGCGAGCTGATCTCTCGGGTCACCAACGACATCGACAACATCACGCAGATGATGCAGCAGTCGCTGTCGGGAGCCCTCACCGCCGTGCTCACCGTCGTCGGCGTGCTCGTCATGATGTTCTCGATCTCGTGGCAGCTGGCCCTCGTCTCGCTCGTCGCGCTGCCTCTCATGGGCGTGATCTTCGGCGTCATCGGGCCGCGGTCGCAGAAGGCGTTCCAGACCCAGTGGCGCAAGGTCGGCCGGCTCAACGCGCGCGTCGAGGAGTCGTTCTCCGGCCACGCGCTCGTGCGTGTGTTCGGTCGCGAGCGCGACTCGCGCGACAAGTTCGCCGCCGAGAACGAGGAGCTCTTCCAGGCGAGCTTCAAGGCGCAGTTCCTCTCCGGCATGATCATGCCCGGCATGACGTTCATCGGCAGCCTCACCTACGTCGGCATCGCGGTGCTGGGCGGCTTGATGGTGACGACGGGCCAGCTGCGACTTGGCGACGTGCAGGCTTTCATCCAGTACGCCCAGCAGTTCACCCAGCCGCTGGCCGAGCTCGGCGGCATGGCCGCGGTCGTGCAGTCGGGAACCGCGTCGGCCGAGCGCGTGTTCGAGCTGCTCGACGAGGAGGAGCAGGAGCCGGATGCCGCGGACGCCCCGATCGCAGACGGCGGCCGGGGCCTCATCGAATTCGAGCACGTCTCGTTCTCGTACTCGCCCGACCGCCCGCTCATCCGCGACCTGTCGTTCCGCGTCGAGCCGGGCCAGACGGTGGCGATCGTGGGTCCGACCGGCGCCGGCAAGACGACGCTCGTGAACCTGCTCATGCGCTTCTACGAGCTCGACGAGGGCCGCATCCTGCTCGACGGGCAGGACATCGCCGAGCTCACGCGCCACGACGTGCGCTCGCGCACCGGCATGGTGCTGCAGGACCCGTGGCTGTTCGCCGGAACGATCCGCGAGAACATCCGTTATGGCAAGGCGACCGCCACCGATGACGAGATCGTCGAGGCCGCCCGCGCGACGCGCGTCGACCGGTTCGTGCACTCGCTGCCCGACGGGTACGACACCGAGCTCGACGAAGACGCGTCGAACGTGTCGGCGGGCGAGAAGCAGCTCATCACGATCGCGCGCGCGTTCGTGGCCGGCCCGTCGCTGCTCATCCTCGACGAGGCCACGTCGTCGGTCGACACGCGCACCGAGCTGCTGCTGCAGCACGCGATGTCGGCCCTCCGCGAGGGGCGCACATCGTTCGTCATCGCGCACCGGCTCTCGACGATCCGCGACGCCGACCTCATCCTCGTGATGGAGCACGGCGACATCGTCGAGAAGGGCACGCACGACGAGCTGATCGCGGACGAGGGCGCGTACTGGCGGCTGTACCGCTCGCAGTTCGAGCAGGCCGCCATCGACGTCGACGACCCCACCGGCGCGCAGCTCGCGACCGGCGCCGTTGCGACGGTCGAGGCGGATACCGCCGCCGTGCACCCGACCCCCGGTCGTTGAGTGAGCGAAGCGAGTCGAAACGCGGCGGCCGTTCTCGGTCGGTGAGCCTCCCCTCGCCACCTGAATGTCGGAGATTGTGCTGAATGCCGGAGGATTCCGCCCCGACCCTCCGACATTCGGGCGTTCCTCCGACGTTCGGGAACGCGCGCGCCGAGCGGCTGCTCGCAGGGTGACGCGCTTCGCGCCGAGGCGCCCGGCGCCACTCGGCGTGTGCTCGGTCCCGCTCAGGCGGTGGGATGCTTGTAGGCGACAAGCCGTCCCGACCGGAGGAGTCCGATGAGCATCACCCACCACGTCCGCGTGCACCGCAGCGAGGAGAACCTCGCGCGCGAGGGCCAGCTCGCGTGGGCCATTGCGCGTGTCGCCGCCGATCCCGTCGAGGTCGACCCCGATGTCGTGGACATGATCGTGAACCGGGTGATCGACAACGCCGCGGTGGCCGCGGCATCCCTCACCCGCGCCCCCGTGAGCGCGGCCCGCCAGCAGGCACTCGACCACGCCGTGTCGGTCAGCGGCGTGGGCGCGACGGTGTTCGGCTGCCGGCTCGACCGGCGCACGTCGCCAGAGTGGGCGGCGTGGGCCAACGGCGTCGCGGTGCGCGAGCTCGACTACCACGACACGTTCCTGGCCGCGGAGTACTCGCACCCGGGCGACAACATCCCGCCGATCGTGGCGGTCGCCCAGCACGTCGGCGCCGACGGGCGGGCGCTCGTCCGCGGCATCGCGACCGGCTACGAGATCCAGATGGACCTCGTGCGCGCCATCAGCCTGCACAAGCACAAGATCGACCACGTCGCGCACCTCGGCCCGTCGGCGGCCGCCGGCATCGGCACGCTGCTGGGCCTGCCCGTCGAGACGGTCTACCAGGCGGTCGGCCAGGCGCTGCACACCACGACCGCGACGCGGCAGAGCCGCAAGGGAGAGATCTCCACGTGGAAGGCGCACGCTCCGGCGTTCGCGGGGAAGATGGCCGTGGAGGCCGTCGACCGGGCGATGCGCGGCGAGACGTCGCCGAGCCCGATCTACGAGGGCGAGGACGGCGTGATCGCGTGGATGCTGGACGGCCCGGGCGCCGCGTACGACGTGCCGCTGCCCGGCGAGGGCGAGCCGAAGCGCGCGATCCTCGACTCGTACACGAAGGAGCACTCGGCCGAGTACCAGGCGCAGGCGTGGATCGACCTCGCGCGCCGGCTCGGCAACGAGCACCCCGCGCTGCGGCAAGCCCACGGGCCGGGGTCGCAGGAGCAGATCGAGTCGGTGGTGCTGCACACCAGCCACCACACGCACTACGTCATCGGCTCGGGCGCGAACGACCCGCAGAAGTACGACCCGGCGGCGTCGCGCGAGACGCTGGACCACTCGATCCCGTACATCTTCGCGGTCGCGCTGCAGGACGGCGCGTGGCACCACGTCGACTCGTACCTGCCTTCCCGGGCGGGCCGCGAGGACACCGTGGCGCTGTGGCGGAAAGTGACGACCGCGGAGGACGAGGAGTGGACGCGCCGCTACCACTCGGAAGACCCCGATGAGAAGGCGTTCGGCGGCCGCGTCGAGATCCGCTTCGCCGACGGGTCGACGATCGTCGACGAGATCGCTGTCGCCGACGCGCATCCGCTCGGCGCGCGGCCGTTCGCGCGCGAGGACTACATCGCCAAGTTCCGGACGCTGGCCGAGCCCGTGCTCGAGCCCGACGAGATCGAGCGGTTCCTCGACCTCGCCCAGCGCCTGCCCGAGCTCACCGCCGACGAGGTGCTGCAGCTCACGATCGTCGCGAAGCCCGGCGTGTTGGCCGGCGCGCCCGCCCCGAAGGGCCTGTTCTGATGCTGTACGCGCGAACCCCGGCGGCCGAGAAGCGGCGGCTGTTGCGCGAACGGCTCGCCAGCGGCGAGCTGCTGCGGTTCCCCGGCGCGTTCAACCCGCTGTCGGCCCGGCTCATCGAGCGCAAGGGGTTCGAGGGCGTGTACATCTCGGGCGCGGTGCTCAGTGCCGACCTCGGCCTGCCCGACATCGGCCTCACGACGCTCACCGAGGTCGCCGCGCGCGGTCAGCAGATCGCGCGGATGACCGAGCTTCCCGCGATCATCGACGCCGACACCGGCTTCGGCGAGCCGATGAACGTCGCCCGCACGATCCAGACCCTCGAAGACGCGGGGCTCGCGGGCACGCACATCGAGGACCAGATCAACCCGAAGCGCTGCGGCCACCTCGACGGCAAGGCCGTCGTCGACCAGGACACCGCCGTCAAGCGCATCCGCGCCGCCGTCGACGCGCGCCGCGACCCGAACTTCCTCATCATGGCGCGCACCGACATCCGCGCGGTGGAGGGATTGGATGCCGCGCTCGACCGCGCCAAGGCGCTCGTCGACGCCGGCGCCGACGCGGTCTTCCCCGAGGCGATGCGCACGCTCGACGAGTTCGCCGCGATGCGCGCCGCGGTCGACGTGCCGGTCCTTGCCAACATGACCGAGTTCGGCAAGTCCGACCTGTTCACCGTCGACCAGCTGCGCGACGTCGGGGTGAACCTCGTGATCTGGCCGGTGTCGCTGCTGCGCATGGCGATGGGCGCCGCCGGGCGAGCGCTGGACACGCTCGTCGACGAGGGCGCGCTGACGTCGCGGCTCGACGAGATGCAGCATCGCGCCGACCTCTACGACCTCATCGACTACGAGGGCTACAACCACTTCGACACCGACGTCTTCAACTTCCGCATCGAGCGTTAGGAGCGCCATGACCGACCCCGAGATCAAGAAGGGCCTGGCCGGCGTGGTCGTCGACCACACCGCCGTCAGCAAGGTCAACCCCGAGACGAACTCGCTGCTGTACCGCGGCTACCCCGTGCAAGAGCTCGCGGCGACCCAGTCGTTCGAGGCGGTCGCCTACCTGCTGTGGCACGGCGAGCTGCCCACCGACGAGCAGCTTGCCGAGCTGAGCGCCGAAGAGCGCCGGCATCGCGCGCTCGAGCCCGAGATCAAGGCGGTCATCGACCTCGTGCCTGTCGACGCCCATCCGATGGACGAAGTGCGCACCGCCGTGAGCCTCATCGGCGCGCGCGACCTCGCCGGCATCGACTCCGTGCTCGATGCCAGCGGCAGCCCGGAAGAGAACCTCGCCCGCAGCATCCGCCTGTTCGCCGCCCTCCCCGCGATCGTGGCGTACGGCCAGCGCCGCCGCCGCGGGCAAGAGGCCGTCGCCCCGCGCGACGACCTCGACTACGCCGCGAACTTCCTCTGGATGACCTTCGGCGAGCAGGCCCCCCCGGTCGTCGTCGACGCGTTCAACCGCTCGATGATCCTGTACGCCGAGCACTCGTTCAACGCGTCGACCTTCACCGCCCGCGTCGTGACGAGCACCCTCAGCGACCTGTACTCGGCAGTCGTGGCCGCCATCGGCGCGCTCAAGGGCCCGCTGCACGGCGGCGCCAACGAGGCGGTGCTGCACATCTTCGACGAGATCGGCTCGGCCGACAATGTCGTGCCGTGGCTGGATGCCGCGCTCGCCTCCAAGCGCAAGATCATGGGCTTCGGGCACCGCGTGTACAAGCGCGGCGACTCGCGGGTGCCGACGATGAAAGCGGCTCTCGACACGCTCGTCGAGCACTACGACCGGCCGGAGGTCGCGGCCCTCTACGACGCGCTGGAGTCGGAGTTCGTCTCGCGCAAGGGCATCTACCCCAACCTCGACTATCCGTCCGGGCCCGCGTACAGCCTCATCGGATTCGACACGCTCACTTTCACGCCGCTGTTCGTCGCTGCTCGCGTCACGGGCTGGACCGCCCACGTCATGGAGCAACTCGCCGCCAACGCGCTCATCCGCCCGCTGTCGGCGTACAACGGGCCCGACGAACGACACGTTGACGGCTACGTGCCCGACACCGCCGCGATCGACGTCGCGGCGCGGCCAGAAGAGGCGGGCGCCTAAGCCCGGGATTGCGATGCCCCGGCTCCATCCGGTAAAGTGATATCACTTTAAGGAGGACGAGCCATGAGCACACTCGCCGCCCCGCCAGAAGTCCCCACCGCCGCCACCCCGCGCGTCCCGGTGACGGGAGTCGACATCTCCGAGCGGCCCGCGTGGGCGGCCAATGGCTTCGTCGGCACGCTCGTCGTCGCCGTTCTGCTGGCCGGGGCGATCATGCTGGTGGTGTGGCTGCCGGACGCCTGGAAAGTGCTCTCGATGCTGTTCGTGGTCTCCGCGATCGTGATCGGCATGTCGCTCATCACGGTGCCGCCGGGTGGCTCGGCGGTCGTCGAGTTCTTCGGCCGCTACGTCGGCACAGTGCGCGAGCCGGGCTTCTCCTGGATCATGCCGCTCTCGACGCGCCGCCGGATCAGCGTGCGCGTGCGAAACTTCGAGACCGGCCGCATCAAGGTCAACGACGCCGGCGGCAGCCCCATCGAGATCGTCGCGATCGTGGTGTGGCGCGTCGCCGACACGGCGAAGGCCGCCTACGCCGTCGACGACTACGAGCAGTTCGTCTTCACACAGGCCGAGTCCGCGCTGCGGCGCATCGCCGGCTCGTACCCGTATGACGGGAAGGATGGCGAGGAGTCGCTGCGCGGCTCGACCCCCGAGGTCAGCGACGAGCTGGCCGCCGAGGTCGGGCTGCGCACGGCGGTCGCCGGCGTCGAGATCGTCGAGGTGCGCATCAGCCACCTCGCTTACGCGCCGGAGATCGCGCAGGTCATGCTCCGTCGACAGCAGGCCGACGCCGTTGTGGCGGCTCGCAAGCGCATCGTCAAGGGCGCTGTCGGCATGGTCGAGTTGGCTTTGCGCAATCTCAGCGAGCAGAACATCGTCGATCTCGACGACGAGAGGCGGGCGGCGATGGTGAGCAACCTCATGGTCGTGCTGTGCAGCGATCAGCCGACTGCGCCGATCGTCAACGCGGGAACGCTCTACACGTCGTGACACGGCGGTGACCGAACGCAAGCAGGTTCCTCTGCGGCTCGACCCGGCCGTTCACGACGCTCTCGCGCGGTGGGCGGCCGCCGAGCTGCGCAGTGTGAACGCGCAGATCGAGATCCTGCTGCGCGAGGCGCTCCGCGACGCCGGGCGACTGCCCCAAGACATCAAGCCGGTGCGCCCGCGCGGGCGTCCGCGGAGAGACGCCGACCCTCCAGGCGCCGATCCCCTCTAGGGATCGCCCCACACGCGGCGCGTGAGGGCGGTGATGTCGCGGTCCAGGTGATCGATCCGAGTGTCCACGGCGTCGAATCGCGCGTTCATCTCACCACGAAGCCCGCCGACCTCGGCCCGCATCTCACCACGAAGCCCGCCGATCTCGGCGCGCATCGTGTGCATGATGAGCGTGGTCGTCAACGTCATGCCGCCGAGCATGATGGCCGCGAAGACGCCGATCAGCGTCCACGCTTGCGGCTCGGTCATCGGGTTCACCTTCCCATTGTCGGCCCGTCCCCACAGTTTGCCAATCGTCGGCGACGCCGCGGCGAAGATCGCCAGATCTGTGCACAACCCGTCGACGCCGCCGCCTGTGCAGGAAAGGATGGATGTCATGAGCACTACCGCTGTCATCGTCGACGCTGTCCGCACGCCGTCAGGCCGCGGCAAGCCCGGGGGAGCGCTCAGCGACGTGCACCCCGTCGACCTCGCCGCCCTCACGCTCACCGAGCTGCTTCAGCGCAACGGACTCGAGTCGACGCAGGTCGACGACGTGATCATGGGCTGCGTCAGCCAGGTCGCCGACCAGTCGCTCAACGTCGCGCGGCAGGCCGTGCTGGCAGCGGGCTTCGCCGAGACCGTGCCCGCCGTCTCGATCGACCGGCAGTGCGGATCGAGCCAGCAGGCTGCGCACTTCGCCGCCCAGGGTGTGATCGCCGGCGCCTACGACGTCGTGATCGCGGCCGGCGTCGAGTCGATGAGCCGCGTCCCGCTCGGCTCGCCGGCCCGCGGCGGCACGGCGGCCGCCGGCATCCGGGCCCGCTATCCGGACGGCCTCGTCCACCAGGGCGTGTCGGCCGAGCTGATCGCCGAGCGGTGGGGTTTCTCGCGCGAGCAGCTCGACGCGTACTCCGCCGAGTCGCACCGGCGCGCGGCCGACGCGTGGGCGAACGGATGCTTCGACTCGCAGCTGCTCGTGGTGGGCGATGTGGCGCAGGACGAGACGGTCCGCCCCGGCACGACGGCAGAAGGGCTCGCGGCGCTTCCGCCCGCGTTCCGCACCGACGAGCTGGTCGCGCGCTTCCCCGAGCTCGACTGGAGGATCACGCCGGGCAACTCGTCGCCGCTGACCGACGCCGCATCCGCCGTCCTCATCATGAGCGAGCGCAAGGCCGCCGAACTCGGCCTGACGCCGCGGGCCCGCTTCCACGCGTTCGCGGTCACCGGCTCTGACCCGACGCTGATGCTGACCGGTCCGATTCCGGCGACCCGTCGCATCCTCGACCGCTCCGGGCTGTCGCTTGACGACCTCGACGCGTACGAGGTCAACGAGGCGTTCGCGTCGGTGCCGCTCGCGTGGGCGGCCGAGCTCGCCGCCGACCCCGCGAAGCTCAACCCGTGGGGCGGCGCGATCGCGCTCGGCCACGCCGTCGGCGCCTCCGGCACGCGCCTGCTCGGCACACTGCTCGCGCACCTCGAGGCGACCGGCGGCCGCTACGGCCTGCAGACCATGTGCGAGGGCGGCGGCATGGCGAACGCCACCATCATCGAGCGCCTCTAACTCTGTGCCCGAGCCCCTCGCACCGCGGGCTGCCGCGGCATCCCTCGCGCGGCTGAAACCCGCAATCGCGCGTGATCGCCGCATGCGCGACTGCGTGTTCCGATAGCGCGAAGGGCACGCGGCCCATTTACATGGATATCCTAGTATTATCGAGGTGTACCAACGACCGGATCGCACAACGAGCCGGGATCCCGCCGACGAGGAGACCCCTGTGGCCACGACGACTGTCACCCCGACCCTGACCCCGGAAGAGCGCGCCGCGATGATCGACGCGGTGCGCGACTTCGCCGACACCGAGCTCGCGCCGCACGCGCTGGAGTGGGACCAGACCAAGCACTTCCCCCGCGAGACGCTGCGCAAGGCGGGGGAGCTGGGGCTCGGTGGAATCTACGTCCGCGAGGACGGCGGGGGCTCGGGCCTCGCGCGCCGTGACGCCGTCGCGATCTTCGAGGAGCTCGCCAAGGGCGACCCCGCGATCGCGGCGTACATCACGATCCACAACATGGTGGCGTGGATGATCGACACGTACGGCTCCGACGCGCAGCGCGCGCAGTGGCTGCCGACTCTCACCACGATGGACGACCTCGGCGCGTACTGCCTCACCGAGCCGGGGGCGGGGTCGGATGCCGCGGCGATCGCCACGTCGGCCATCCCCGTCAGCGACGAGCACGGCGACGGCTACGTGCTGACCGGCGTCAAGCAGTTCATCTCCGGCGGGGGCGAGGCATCCGTCTACGTCGTCATGGCCCGCACGAGCGCCGAGGGCGCGCGTGGGATCACCGCGTTCCTCGTTCCCGACGGCACTCCCGGCCTCTCGTTCGGGCCCAACGAGAAGAAGATGGGATGGAACGCCCAGCCCACCCGCCAGGTCGTGCTCGACGCCGTGCGCGTGCCGGCGTCGGCCATGCTCGGCGGCATCGGCCAGGGCTTCAAGATCGCGATGACCGGCCTGAACGGCGGCCGCCTCAACATCGCCGCCTGCTCGCTCGGCGGCGCGCAATGGGCGCTCGACCGCGCGCTGCGCTACGTGCACGAGCGCTTCACGTTCGGCGAGCCGCTCGCCGAGAAGCAAGCCGTCGTGTTCGCGCTGGCCGACATGGCGACCGAGCTGCAGGCGGCCAGGGCGCTCGTGCGGGATGCCGCGATCGCGCTCGACGAGCAGAGGCCCGACGCGGCGGCGCAGTGCGCGATGGCCAAGCGCTTCGCGACGGATGCCGGCTTCCGCGTCGCCAACGAGGCCCTTCAGCTGCACGGCGGCTACGGCTACCTTCAGGAGTACGGCATCGAGAAGGTCGTGCGCGACCTGCGGGTGCATCAGATCCTCGAGGGGACGAACGAGATCATGCGCGTGATCATCGGGCGCGACCTGCTGGAGCGGGCTCGTGGCTGACCAGCGCGTCGCCTTCCTCGGCCTCGGGCACATGGGCCTGCCTGCCAGGAGTTCGCCGCCGGCGCCGGCGCGGGCCAGGACTTCTCCGCAATCATCCACACGATCCGCGATCGATCAGGGTAGAAGACTTCCGAGGATGCGATCTACCATGGTTCCATGAGCCTCAACATCAAGAGCGACAGGGTGCACGCGCTGGCCCGCGAAGCAGCGCTCGTCAGCGGGCTGTCGCAGACGAGCGCGATCGAGGCGGCTCTGCGGCAGTACCTGCGAGACCTCGGCGCCGACCCCGACTCCGCGGAGCGGACGCGGCGGCTGGAGCGGCTGATCGCCATCGGCGATCGGTTCCGTGCGCACGAGGACGAGCCCCGAGGCGACGTCGCGACGATCGACGACCTCTACGACGCGACGACGGGGCTCCCGAGATGATCGTGGACAGTTCGGCGATCGTCGCGGTCGTGCAGGGCGAGAAGGATGCCGCGAGCCTGGCCGCGCTCCTGATCGACGAGAATTGCCGGATGTCGGCCGTGAACTGGCTGGAGGCCGCGATCGTGCTCGACAGTCGCTCGGCTCTCGCGCAGGCCGAGTTCGAGGAGGCGTTGGAGCTCGCGGAGGTGGCCATCGAGCCGGTGACTGCCGCGCACGCGCGCATCGCGCGCGAGGCATACCGGCGATTCGGCCGGGGAACAGGGCATCCCGCCCGCCTGAACTACGGCGACTGCTTCGCCTACGCGCTCGCGATCTCGGCGGGCGAGTCACTGCTGTTCGTGGGCGACGACTTCTCCCACACCGACATCGTGCCGGCCTTCCGCACGCCGGGCGCCCGCCGATCGGAGACTTCATGACGTACGACACGATCCGCGTCGGCACCCGCGGCCGCGTGGGCTGGATCACCCTGGACCGGCCCGACGCCCTGAACGCGCTGAACTCGCGCGTGATGCGCGAGGTGGTCGAGGCGGCGGAGGCCTTCGACGCCGACCCCGGGATCGGGGCGATCGTCGTCACGGGGTCGGAGCGAGCGTTCGCCGCCGGCGCCGACATCAAGGAGATGGAGGACAAGTCCGGCCTCGACATGGTCATGGACGACCACTTCGGCGCGTGGGCGCGGTTCGCGGCGGTGCGCACGCCCGTGGTCGCCGCCGTGTCGGGCTACGCGCTGGGCGGCGGGTGCGAGCTCGCGATGATGTGCGATGTCATCCTGGCCGCCGACTCGGCGAGGTTCGGCCAGCCCGAGATCCGGCTCGGCGTCATCCCGGGCATGGGTGGCACGCAGCGTCTCGTCCGCGCGATCGGCTACTACAAGGCGGCCGAGCTGGTCCTGACCGGTCGGATGATGGATGCCGCCGAGGCCGAGCGCGCCGGGCTCGTGTCGCGTGTCGTGCCGGCCGCCGAACTGCTGGAGGAGACCGCCACGGTCGCCGAGGCCATCGCGTCGAAGTCGCTGCCGTCGCTCTACGCCGCGAAGGCGGCGCTCGACGCGGCGCTGGAGACCACCCTCGCCGAAGGAATGCGCTTCGAGTCGCGCGCCTTCGCGGCGCTGTTCGACACGGCCGACCAGAAGGAGGGGATGGCGGCCTTCCGCGAGAAGCGCGCCCCCGACTTCCGCCACCGCTGACGTGTCGTTCGGCGACGCGGCCCACGCCGTCTACAGCGGGTCGGGCGTCGGGCGGGGGTCGTCGAAGTCGCCCGCATCCCGCCGCATCCTGGCCAACAGCCGCACCAGCTCGTTGGTGTCGTCGGCGCTCAGCCCGGGGTGCTCGAACACCTCGGCGTTGAGGGCGGCGGTCGCCTCGCGCGACAGCGCGCGCCCGGCATCCGTCAGCACCACGAGCGTCGCGCGGCCGTCGGTCGGGTGCGGCTCGCGACGCACGAGACCGGATGCCTCCAGCCGGTCGACCGTGTTGGTCACGCTCGTGGGGTGCACCTGGAGGCGAGCGGATGCCGAGGCCATCGGCATCCGTCCCGACCGCGAGAAGCTCAACAGCGTCAGCAGCTCGTACCGGGCGAAGGTGAGGCCGAGCGGGCGCAGCGTCTCGTCGACGCGCGCGAGCATCAACTGGTGCGCCCGCATGATCGACGTGACAGCGGTCATTCCGGCCGCGGCATCCGTCCACCCGTGGGCGAGCCACTGCCGCTTCGCCTCGGCGATCGGGTCGACCGGGAGGCGTTTCGGCTGTGCCATCGTGCGCCCCCTTCCGGCCGCTCCCCAAACTATCCGACGCCCGGCGGCGCCCGGCGAGCGCGCGCCTAGACTCGAAGACACGAAGGAGCGCTCGTGAGGATCGTTGTTCTGGTGAAGGAAGTCCCGGACACCTACGGTGATCGCGTTCTGAGCCTGGAGACCGGGCTCGCCGACCGGGCGGCGAGCAACGCGGTGCTCGACGAGATCTGCGAGCGGGCGCTCGAGGTCGCCTTCGCCCACGCCGACCAGCACCCGGACACCGAGATCACGCTGGTGTCGATGGGGCCGGAATCGGCGGCCTCGACCATCCTCAAGGGGCTCGCGAGGGGCGCGACGTCGGCGGCGCACGTCGCCGACGAGCGCCTCGCCGGCGCCGACCTCGGGCTGACCGCCGAGGTGCTCGCCGCCGCGATCCGCCGCGTCGGATTCGATCTCGTGATCGCGGGCAACCAGTCCACCGACGGCTCGGGCGGCGTGCTGCCCGCGATGGTCGCAGAACTGCTCGGAGCGCCGCACGCGACGGTGCTGTCGACGGTGGAGCTGACCGAGACGACAGTGCGCGGCACGCGCGTGGCCGATGACGGCGTCGCCACCGTGTCGGCCGAGCTGCCTGCTGTGATCTCCATCACCGAGGCGCTGCCCGACGCGCGGTTCCCGAACTTCAAGGGCATCATGGCGGCGAAGAAGAAGCCGTTCGAGACGCTCACCCTCGACGATCTCGGCATCGAGGCGGAGCGGGCGGATGCGGCGAGGTCGATCATGGTCGCGATCAGCGAGCGGCCGCCGCGCGGCGCGGGCGTGAAGATCACCGACGAGGGCGACGCGGGCGAGCAGCTGGCCGAGTTCCTCGTGCAGAACAGGCTGGCGTGAGGTCATGACAGAGTTCGCTGACGACGCGATTCTCGTGCTGCTCGAGGTCACGGCCACGGGCGAGCTCGCGAAGAGCTCGGCGGCGCTGCTGGGCGCCGCCGCCGCGGTCGGGACCCCCGTGGCGCTGCTGGTCACCGAGAACGCCGAGCTGGCTTCCGACGCGGCGACCCTGGGCGCCGCCGTCGTGCTGGTCGCCGACCCGGGCGACGGGCTCGTCGTGCCGGTCGTGGACGCGCTGGAGGCGGCATCCGATCTCGTCCGCCCGGACGCGGTGCTGATCTCGAACTCGGTGGACGGGAGGGATGCCGCGGGCCGCTTCTGCGCGCGGACCGGCGCCCCGCTCGCGGTCGACGCCGTGGGCGTGACGCGCGACGCGGAGGGAGTGGTCGCGCGCCACTCGGTGTACGGCGGCGCGTACACGGTGGACTCGGCGCCGACGTTCGGGCCGCTCGTGGCCACGGTGCGGCAAGGCGCCGTCGACGAGCGCGCCGTGGCCCGCCCGCTGTCGACCGAGCGGCTGGTGGTGACGGCGTCGGGCAAGCCGGCCGCCGTCGTCGAGTCGTTCGAGCAGGCGGCGGCGGTGTCGACCCGGCCCGAGCTGCGCGGCGCCGCGAGAGTCGTGTCGGGCGGCCGCGGGCTCGGCTCGGCGGAGAAGTTCGCGCTCGTGGAAGAGCTCGCCGACGTGCTCGGCGCGGCCGTCGGGGCGTCGCGCGCGGCGGTGGACGCGGGATACGTGCCGTACGCCTACCAGGTCGGGCAGACCGGGGTCTCGGTGTCGCCGCAGCTGTACATCGCGCTCGGCATCAGCGGAGCCATCCAGCACCGCGCGGGAATGCAGACCGCCAAGACGATCGTCGCCGTCAACAAAGACCCCGACGCGCCGATCTTCGACATCGCCGACTTCGGCGTCGTGGGCGATCTGTTCACGGTCGTGCCGCAGTTGATCGAGGCGTTGAAGGCGAAGAAGGCGTAGTCCGTGGCGACCTCTGGCCGTGCGATTCGTCGAGGGCTGCCCCGTGTGCCCGGCGGCGAGCCGTGGCCGCCCGCCGGGCTCGCGCCGTCTTCGCAGGGAGGCTTGGGGGCGAAGGTGGCGCACGGCGCCGCACCGGGGCTCGAGTTGCGGCGCGAAGCGCCACTTTCGCAGGAGGGTCCGGGCGCGAAGGTGGCGCACGGCGTCGCACCGGGGCTCGGGATGCGGCGCGAAGCGCCACTTTCGCAGGAGAGTGTGGCCGTCGTCGCGCCAGGAAATGAAGGACAGGGCGCGTCGGGGAAGGTGTTGCGGCGCGGGCTGCCTCGAGTGCCGGGCGGGGAGCCGTGGCCGCCCGCCGGGCTCGCGCCGCCGTCGGGCGCGAAGGTGGCGCGAGGTGCCGCGTCGGGGTCCGGGATGCGGCGCGAAGCGCCACTTTCGCGGGGAGGCCCTTCGACAAGCTCAGGGGCCAAGGCAAGCTCAGGGGACAGAGAGCCGCTGGGGTTCACGCCGACCGTGTTCCTCACCCCCAACGCCGAGCGCTGGAACGCCGACCGCGTCGAGCGCCGGGGCAAGCCGCCGCTCGCGCCGCCCGAGCCGTGCCGTGTCGGCCCGTTCACGAGGGCGCAATGGGCGGGCTCGATCGTCGTCGCCGCCGCGGCGCTTGTCTTCGTCGCGGCGATGGTGGTGCTGGCGACCCGGTGGCTGGTCAGCCTCGACACGATGCGCGAGTTCCTCGACGCGTACCCCGGCACGTATTGCTTGCCGGACGGGGCTCCGGTCGGCATCCCCGCGTGGGTCGGCTGGCAGCACTTCTTCAATGTGTTCCTGATCGTGCTGATCATCCGCAGCGGCTTGCGCGTGCGCACCGAGAAGCGCCCGACCGCGTTCTGGTCGCCGCGCCGCAAAGCCAACCGAAAGATCAGCCTGAACCTCTGGCTGCACCAGTCGCTGGACATCCTGTGGCTCGTCAACGGCGCCGTGTTCGTCATTCTGCTGTTCGCGACGGGGCAGTGGATGCGGCTCGTGCCCACGAGCGGGGAGGTCTTCCCCAACGCCCTCAGCGCCGCCCTGCAGTACGCCAGCCTGGACTGGCCCACCGAGAACGGGTGGGTGAACTACAACAGCCTGCAGCAGCTCACCTACTTCGTCGTCGTGTTCGTCGCGGCGCCGCTCGCGGCGATCACGGGCGCGCGGATGTCGGGGGTGTGGCCGCGGGATGCGAAAGCGCTGAACCGCGCCTACCCCGTCGAACTCGCCCGCGCACTCCACTTCCCGGTCATGGTCGTGTTCGTGCTGTTCATCGTCGTGCACACCGCGCTCGTGTTCGCGACCGGAGCCCTGCGCAACCTCAACCACATGTACGCGGCCCAGGGCAGCGTCGATCCGACCGCGTACGCCGGCAACTGGGCCGGGTTCTGGATCTTCGTGGCATCCCTCGCCGTGATCGCCGCGGGCTGGATCGCCGCGCGCCCCCTCGTGCTCGCGCCCATCGCGCGGCTGTTCGGCACGGTCACCGGCCGACAGGGGGGATGACCCGACAGGCGTCAGACGCGTGCACAACTCAGTCTGGCGGGTGCCGTTCGCCGCGTGAGCCGCGGATTGGCGCGGACTGCCTCGCGCCGCATGCCACGCCAGACTGAGTTAGGCACGGGAGAGGAACAGAAGCTCAGCCCGGATTCTCGTCCCACACCTCGGCGGCCCCGGCGGCGTAGCCCTGCTCGTACGCCTCCTCGGCGCCGGTGTGGAACAGATCTCGCTCGGCGGGCCGGATGATCGAGCGCGCACCGGGCAGGCCGAGCTCGCCGACGAGGTCGGCGCGGCCGCGCACGACCGCCACGGGAAGGCCCAGCGACTTGCGCTTGACCAGATCGGCGGCCGCGCACAGCTCGTCGGCGACGCACGGCATCGTGACGACGAGGGGGCGGCCCTCGGCATCCGTCTGTCCGCGCAGATCCTCGAAGACCCGCACGCCGCCGGCGCCGATCGCGGCGTCGGTCTGCCCGTCGCGCCACGCGCGGCCCATCGTGTCGGAGACGAGCACTCCGACCCGGGCGCCGGTGCGCTCGCGCAACCCCGCCGCGAGGGCGCGGGCGGACGCATCGGGGTCGACCGGCAGCAGCAACACGGTGCCGCGCGGGGTGTTCGACGAGTCGACGCCAGCCGCGGCGGAGATGATGCCGAGGCGGTTCTCGACGATGCGAGTGCGCCCCGAGGACGAGGCGCGGGTCGCGACGACCCGCACGGTCTCGGCCGAGATCGCGTCCTCGCGGTCGGTGGCGGCCACGGCGCGCCCCTCGGCTTTGGAGACGATCTTGGATGTCACGACCACGATGTCGCCGTCGGCCAGCGTGCCGCTCGCGGCGTCGGCGATCACCGCGACGAGATCGTCACCCGACTCGATCTCGGGGATGCCGTCCAGCGCCCACACGTGGAGCATCGTTCAGCGGACGAACCGCACCTCGGTCAGCGTCTCGCCGAGGAACGGCTCGGTGTGCGACGCGCCGTCCAGCGAGAATCCGTTGCGCGCATAGAAGCGGTGGGCGCGGGGGTTGTCGTCGGCGACCCACAAGTAGACGGGCTCGTCGTCGGCGACGACGGCGTCGAACAGCTTCTGGCCGAGACCGGTGCCGTGGAAAGCGTGCAGGAGGTAGATGAAGTACAGCTCGCGCGGGCGCGGAGCGTCGTTGTCGCGCGCGGGCCCGGAGCCGGCGAACCCCACGATCTCGCCCTCGACGAGCGCGGCGAACATCGGATAGTCGGGACCCTGCTCGGCCCAGTGCGTCCACAGCTCCGCCAGCCGACGCGGCGAGATCTTCTCGAGGGCCGCCTGGCTGATCAGGTGGTCGTAGGTCTCGTGCCAGCACGTCGCGTGGACTCGCCCGAGGGCCTCGGCGTCGACATCTCGCACCGGCCGGATGATGACGGTGGTCTGGAGATCGGCTTCCATGGCCAGACTCTACGCTCGGCCGCGCGACTCGCGAAATCGTGGGCGGTCAGCCCGCGCGGGCGGCGAACGCGTCTCGCAGCGCGTCGCGCACGGCGCGGATGGCGGGGCGCGACACCGACGACGACCGCGTGGCCGTGAAGATCTCCCGCGAGGGCGAGCCGGGGAGGTCGACCAGTCGCACTCGCGGCGATTCGTCGGCCCACACGAGGTCGGGCAGCATCCCGACCGCGTGGCCCGCGGCGATGAGCCGCACGTGCGCCGTGAGATCGGAGACCTCGAAGCGCACGGTCGGCTCAAAGCCCGCGGCCCGGCACTGCTGCACGGCCCACTGCCGGGCGGCCGTGCCCTCCGGCTCGAGCACCCACGCCCGGTCGCGCAGCGCGGCGAGGCCGTCAGCGGAGTCATGCGAGGGCAGCGCGAGCCGGATCGGATCGGCGCCGAGCGTGTCGTGGTCGATGCGGGAGCGGTGCTCGCGGGTGTGCCCGGGGTACTGCTCGGCGACGACGAGGTCGAACCGGCGGGCTGCCAGCTCGAACAGGCCGCTTTCCGGGGGCGCCTCCGAGACCACGACGGGAAGCGCCGGCTCTCGCTCGGCCAGCAGCGACAGCGCCGGCGCGAGCAACGACTGCGCGGCCGTCTGCATGGCCGCGATCCGCACGGGCGCGCCGGCAGTCTGCAGCGACTCGAGCTCACCGCGCACCCGCTCGTCGAGCTCGAGCGCGTGGGCGGCGTGGGCGGCGAGGTGCTCGCCGTGGCCGGTGAGGCGCACACGCCTGCCGTCGGCCACCAGAAGGGGCACGCCGGCATCCTTCTCCAACTGCGCGAGCTGCTGTGAAACGGTGGAGGGGCTGTACGACAGCGCCTCGGCGACGGCAGCGAGCGTGCCGCGCAGCGACAGCTCGTGGAGCAGGCGAAGGCGTCGCAACTCGAACACGGAATCCCATCGATAGGATCGAACGGTAATGATCATAGATCATCGCTTTTCGCGAATAATTGGATGGCGCACGCTAGAACCACAGGCGGCCGCCGCTGGGCAGCCCGAGAGCAGGAGCAGGAACGCGCATGAATGACGATCACCCGCTCGCCGAGCACGCGGTCGCCCTCGCCGCCCGCTGGGCGGCCGCGGAGGCGGACGCCGACATCGCGCCCGCGGCGCAGCGCCTGGCCGGCGTGCTGCAGGACGACAACGGGCTGCCCTTCACGCTCGGCTTCGTCGACGGCGTCATGCGCCCGGAGAGCCTGACCGCCGCGGCATCCCAGCTCCACCGGATCGCGCCGCTGGTGCCGGGCTTCCTGCCGTGGCCGCTGCGCGCGGCGGTGCGCGTGGGAGGCGAGGTCGCCCCCGTGCTGCCGACCCCCGTGGTGCCGATCGCGCGCCGGGTGCTGCGCGAGATGGTCGGGCACCTCATCGTCGACGCCCGGCCGCACAAGCTCGGCCCCGCGTTGGAGAAGCTGCGCGCCCTTCCCTTCGACAAGCTCAGGGCAGCGCGGGCTCAGGGGCCGGAGATCCGGCTGAACCTCAACCTGCTGGGCGAGGCCGTGCTCGGCGAGCGGGAGGCGCAGCGCAGGCTCGACGGCATCGCCGAGCTCGTCGCCCGTCCCGACGTGGACTACGTGTCGGTGAAGGTGTCGGCCGTGATCAGCCACATCTCGATGTGGGGCTTCGACCAGACCGTGCACAAGGTCGTCGAGCGGCTCCTGCCGCTGTACCTGCAGGCCGCCGAGAGCGCCACGTTCATCAACCTCGACATGGAGGAGTACCGCGACCTCGACCTCACGATCGCGGTGTTCACGCGCCTGCTCGAAGACCCGCGTCTGAAGGGGTTCGAGGCGGGCATCGTGCTGCAGGCCTATCTGCCCGACGCGCTGCCCGCCCTGCAAGAGCTCGCCGCGTGGGCGACGCAGCGCGTCGACGCCGGAGGGGCGCGCATCAAAGTGCGGCTCGTGAAGGGCGCGAACCTCGCCATGGAGCGAGTGGATGCCGTGATGCACGACTGGCCGCTGGCGACGTTCGACACGAAGCTCGACTCCGACGCCAACTATCTGAAGTGCCTGGACTGGGCGCTGCAGCCCGAGCGCACGCGCGCGGTGCGCCTCGGCGTGGCTGGGCACAACCTGTTCGACATCGCGTACGCGTGGCTGCTCGCCGGCGAGCGCGGGGTGCGCGACGCCGTGGAGTTCGAGATGCTGCTCGGCATGGCCCAGGGCCAGGTCGCCGCGGTGGCCGCCGACGTCGGCGCGGTGCTGCTGTACGTGCCGGTTGTGCGCCCCGACGAGTTCGACGTGGCCATCTCGTACCTCGTGCGGCGTCTGGAAGAGAACGCGTCCAGCGACAACTTCCTCTCCGCCGCCTTCGACCTCGCCGACACGCCCGAGCTGTTCGACCGGGAGCGCGACCGCTTCCTCGCCTCCATGCGGCGGGCGGCCGATCCGTCGCTTCCGGTCGGCCCGCGCCGGAGCCAAGACCGCTCGTCGGCCCCGCGGCCGGTCGCTGCCGAGCTCGAGGAGGGAGGCACCCGCGCCGGCGACGCGACGCAGGCGGTGCTCGGCATCGCCCGCTCGGCGGGCGCGGGCGACGACACGGCGCCACTGCCACCCGACGCCGCCTCGCAGTTGTTCGGCGGGCAGGAGTTTGTGGAGACGGCCGTTTACGCGACGCAAGAGAGCCGCCGCGCGGTCGTCGGCGCGCCGGGATTCCGCAACGCGCCCGACACCGACCCCGCCCTCGCGGTGAATCGGGAGTGGGCCCGCGGCATCCTCGCCCGCATTCCGTCGTCCACGGCGGGCGACGACACCCTCGCCGGGGCGGGCATCGCCGACCAGCTCGCGCTCGACGACACGATCGCGCGGGTGCGGGATGCCGCGGCGCGCTGGGCCGCGACGCCCGCCGCCGACCGCGCGGCGGT
>NZ_JASGEC010000052.1:0-4328 GCF_047606685.1 Microbacterium sp. | reverse complement strand
GCGCGCGCGTCGACGATGCGCCGGGCGGCGGCCTCGCCGACCCCCTTCACCGCGGCGAGCCCCAGCCGCACCGCGAACGCGCCGTCGCGGCGGTGCGCGGCGGACTCGTCGGGAGCCTCGGGGTCGAAGTCGCCGACGGGCGGCTGGTCGCGGGCGAGGCAGGTGTCGAGGCCGGTGACCGGCCCTTCGACAAGCTCAGGGACCGGGACGAGCTCAGGGACCGAGACGGGCTCAGGGAGCGCGACGAGCTCCAGGCCAGCGCCGACGGCGGACAGGTGCAGGTCGGGGCGGCGCACCTCGACCCCGTGGCGGCGCGCGTCCGCCACGAGCGTCGACGCGGAGTAGAACCCCATCGGCTGCGAGCGCAGCAGCCCCGCGAGGAAGGCGGCCGGGTAGTGCAGCTTGAGCCATGACGACGCGTACACGAGCAGCGCGAATGACAGCGAGTGGCTCTCGGCGAAGCCGAAGTTCGCGAACGCCTGGATCTTGGCGTAGATCGCGTCGGCGTCCTCTCCCACGAGGCCGTTGCGGGCCATGCCGGCGTAGAGCTTCTCGCGCACCTTCTCGATGCGCTCGTACCCGCGCTTGGAGCCCATCGCGCGGCGCAGCACGTCGGCGTCGTCGGCGGAGAGCTCGCCGACGACCATCGCCATCTGCATGATCTGCTCCTGGAACACCGGGATGCCCATCGTGCGCTCGAGCACGGGTTTGAGCTTCGGATGCGGGTACGTCACCGCCTCCTGCCCGAGCTTGCGCCGCACGAACGGGTGCACCGCGCCGCCCTGGATGGGCCCGGGGCGGATGAGGGCGATCTGGATGACGAGCTGCTCGTAGCTGCGCGGCTGCAGCCGGGGCAGCAGCCCCATCTGCGCGCGCGACTCGACCTGGAACACTCCGATCGAGTCGGCCCGGCACAGCATGTCGTAGACGGCGGGCTCCTCCTTCGGGATGCGATCGAGGCTCCACGCCTCCCCCGTCGCCGCCTCGACGAGGTCGAAGCAGTGCTGCAGCGCGGAGAGCATGCCGAGTCCGAGCAGGTCGAACTTCACGAGCCCCATCCACGCCGCGTCGTCCTTGTCCCACTGGATGACGGTGCGGTCCTTCATGCGCGCGTGCTCGATGGGCACGACCTCGCCGACGGGGCGCTCGGTGAGCACCATCCCGCCGGAGTGGATGCCGAGGTGCCGCGGCGCCCCCATCAGCTCGGTCGCGTAGGCGACGACCTGTTCCGGGATGTCGTGCCCTTCGCTCGTGTCGAGCAGCGCCCCCCACTGCTCGACCTGCTTCGACCACGCGTCCTGCTGCCCCGGCGAGTGGCCGAGCGCCCTCGCCATGTCGCGCACCGCGTTCTTCGGCCGGTACTGGATGACGTTGCACACCTGCGCGGCGCGCTCCCGCCCGTACTTGCCGTACACGTACTGGATGATCTGCTCGCGCCGGTCGGAGTCGAAGTCCACGTCGATGTCGGGCTCCTCCTCGCGGATGCTGGAGATGAACCGCTCGAACGGCAGGTTGTACTTGATCGCGTCGACGGCGGTGATGTCGAGGACGTAGCAGACGACGCTGCTGGCGGCCGAGCCGCGGCCCTGGCACAGGATGCCGAGCTCGCGCGCTTTCTGCACGATGTCGTGCACGATGAGGAAGTACCCCGGGAACCCCTTGCGCTCGATGACGTCGAGCTCTTTCTCGATGCGGGCCCGGTGCTCGGGCGCGAGCGCGGGGTATTTGCGCGGCACGGCGTCCCACACCAGCTGCCGCAGGTACGACATCGGCGTGTGCCCGGCGGGGACGACCTGCTTCGGCAGCGCGGGTTTTGCCTGGCGCAGCGGGAAGGCGAGCTCGCCGGCGAGCGCGACGGTGCGCTCGATCGCGCCGGGGTGGCGCGCGAAGCGCGCCGTCATCTCCGCCCCCGACCGCAGGAACGCACTGCCGTGCGCGGGCAGCCAGCCATCCAGCTCGTCGAGGCTGCGGGCGGCCCGCACCGCGGCGATCGCCGCCGCGAGGTGCTCGCGCTCCGGCATCGCGTAGTGCACGTTGTTGGTCGCGAGCACGGGAAGACGGCGGGATGCGGCAAGCGCCGCCAGGATGTCGTTGGCCGGCTGGTCGAGCGGGTCGCCGTGGTCCATCAGCTCGACGTTGACCGCGTCGCGGCCGAACAGCTCCGCGAGCCGGTCGAGCTCGCGCCCTGCAGCACGCTCGGCGTCGGCCGCGATGGCGCCGTCCGCGGTGAAGAGCGCGCGGCGCACGGCGCCCTTGCGGCATCCGGTCAGCACCGCCCAGTGCCCTCGCCCGCGCGTCGCGAGCTCTTCCAGGTCGTAGGCCGGCTGCCCCTTCTCGCCGCCGCGCAGCTGTGCCGCGGTGATGGCGCCGGCGAGGCGGTGGTAGCCCTCCTCGCCGCGCGCCAGCACGAGCAGGTGGGTCCCCGCCGGGTCGGTCTCGTTCTTCTGCCTCCCCCGGCCCCTGAGCAAGCGCCGCCCTGAGCTTGTCGAAGGGTCGAAGGGCGCGAGTGACAGCTCCGCCCCGAACACCGTGTGCAGTTCGAGCGCCTCCGCCGCCTCGGCGAAGCGCACAATGCCGTAAAAGCCGTCGTGGTCGGTGAGCGCGAGCGCGTGCAAGCCGAGCCGCTCCGCCTCTTCCGCGAGGTCTTCCGGCGACGACGCCCCGTCGAGGAACGAGTACGACGAGTGCGCGTGCAGTTCGGCGTAGGGCACCGCGTCGGCGGGGCGCTGGATGGCCGGCGCGACATACGGATCGCGTTTGCGCGTCCACGCCGGGCTGTCTCCACCGTCGGCGTCGCTCGGCCGGTCGGAAGGCCGGCGCTTGTCGCTGAGGGCGCGCTCGAACTCCGACCACGGGACGGCAGGGTTGTGCCATCCCATCAGTCGTACACTCCCTCCACGGTCCACGCGCCGGCCTCGTGCACGACGAGCCACGCGACCTGCTCGGTGTCGACGAGCTGGAACCGGTGTGCGCGGCGGGCGCGCGCGGCATCCCACCCCCGCTCCGACACCGGCCACGGCCCTGCCCACGCCTCGATCTCTCTTTGTCTCGGTCCCTGAGCTTGTCGAAGGGCCAGCACCGCCGGCACGGCGCTCAGCCCGCCGCGCTCGTCGACCACGACCGGCCGGCCCGCGGCATCCCTCACCTCCGCCGTCGGCGGAGCCGGGAACACCGTGCCCGGCAGCGGGGCGGGAAGGCGCCCCGGCCACGGCCGCGAGCGCTCGGTCGCGAGCACCACGCGGTCGCCCCACGGCACGAGCGCTTGCCGCTCGGCGAGCCAGCGGCCGCCGCCGATCGCGGGAACGAGCACACCGCGGTGTCCGAGCATCGCCTGCACGCGAGACAGGACGTGGTGCACGCGCTCGTCGGCTCCAGCTCCGAAGATGGCCGGCTGGTGGTGGGATGCCGCGTCGACCGCCGCGGGCTCGACGCGCACTCGTGCGATCCCGGCCACGGCCGGCTCCGACGTTCGCTCCGCCAGTGCCTGCACCTGCCAGCGCACCCGGTCGACGACCCCCGCCGCGTCGAACGACCCCGGGTGCAGCCACACGCGCTCCGATCCCTCGCCGCGCTCTTGGTCGAGCACGACCCGCAGCTCGGTGCACACGAGCCCTTCGGCGCCGAGGGCTGCGACGAACTCCTCCGCCGTGACGCGCACGGCGAACGCCACCTGGTCGACGAGCTCCAGCGGCGGCTCGAACGCGATCTCGCGGGCCAGCTCGGGCGGGGGCGCGCGCGGCCGCACCGGGCGGGAGTCGCGACCGCGCGCGAGGTCGTGCAGGCGCGCGCCGAGCGGGCCGAACCTGCCGAGCACGCTGTCGGCATCGAGTGCGGCGAACTCGCCGAGCGTGCGCACGCCGAGACGGCCGAGCAGTTCGGCGGGGCCACCGTTCTCCTGTCGGCTGTCGCGGGCGAGCCCCGTCGCTACGGCATCGAGTGCGGTCACCGGCAACGGCGCGAGGAACGCTGCCGCCGCACCCGCAGGCGCCGAGCGCACGCCGCCGGGCGGAGCGGCCAGTGCCGCCTGCTCTGCGGTGAACGGACCATCGCCGACGCCCGCGCGCGCGAAGGCGAGCCCTAGCTCGGCGAGCGCCGTCAGCAGCACTCGCGCGGCGTGCTCCTCGCCCCCGTAGTAGCGGGCGGGGCCGCGCGCCCGCAGCGCGCACAGCCCCGGGCGGATCGGTTGCACCCCCGGCGCCAGCTCTTCGACGCGCGCGATGACCGGCTCGAAGAGCCGCTGGTCGCGCGCGGGGTCGGATGCCGCGACGCGCAGCCGCGGACACCGCGCCTGCGCGTCGCGTCGGCGCTGCCCCCGCCGCACGCCCTCG
>NZ_JASGEC010000051.1:0-64844 GCF_047606685.1 Microbacterium sp. | reverse complement strand
GCGAGCGCGCCGCGGCGCGCCTGCGCGAGACGCCGTGGCGCGTGAACGCCCGGGTGTCGGGGCCGTGGCTGCGCCAGGGTCCGCTCGCGCTGCCTCCCGTGGTGCGTCGGCCGCTGGACGCGGCGCTACACCGGGGCGCGCTCACGCTGCGCGGGTACGACCGCACTCTGCGACTGGCGTGGACGATTGCCGACCTCGCCGGCCACGCCGCGCCCACCGTGCACGACATCGGCCGGGCGCTGTTCATGAAGAAGGGGATCATGCAATGACTGTTCTCGACCCGAGCGACCCAGCCTGGCGCGACCGGGCGGCGGCGGTGTGCGACCGCCCGGCGAACGACGGGCTCGCCGAAGAGCTGGTCGCCCGCGCCATGTGGAGCTGCCTCGTGGAGCCGGGCGACCGCGTCGCGGGGCAACTCGTGGACGCGCACGGGGCCGTCGTCGCGGTGCGCGCCGTGCAGCAGCGGGCGCCCGACCCCCGCGTCCCGAGGGCCGCCGGCATCGGGGGCCGCGAGTGGACGGCCGCGCTCGAGCGCTGGCGGCCGCGGATGGCTGCGAACGCCGTGGTCGGCGCGCTCGAGACGGCGGCGCGCTCCGGCATCCGGCTGCTCGTCCCGGGCGACGAGCGTTGGCCCGCCGCCTTGCGCGACCTCGGCGACCACGCGCCGCTGTGCCTGTGGGTGCGCGGACGGCTCGAGGCGATGGCCGACGCGAAGCCCGCGGTCGCCCTCGTCGGCGCTCGGGCCGCGTCGGGGTACGGCGAGTACGTCGCGGTCGACCTCGCCGCGGAGCTGGCGTCTCGCGGCGTGGCGATCGTGTCGGGAGCCGCCTACGGCATCGACGGCGCTGCGCACCGTGCGGCGCTCGCCGCGGGCGGGCTGACGGTCGCGCTGCTGGCGGGAGGGGCCGACCGGCCCTACCCGGCGGGGAACACGAACCTCATCGAGCGCATCGCGGCCTCGGGCGGGGCGGTCGTGAGCGAGGCGCCGTGCGGCGGGACGCCCACGAAATGGCGGTTTTTGCAGCGGAACAGGCTGATTTCCGCGCTGGCGGGCGCTGTCGTCGTGGTGGAGGCGGGATGGCGCAGCGGATCGCTCAACACGGCGCACCACGCTGCCGAGCTGGGAAGGCCTCTGGGCGCGGTGCCCGGCCCGATCACGAGCGCCGCCTCGGCCGGGTGCCACCGGCTGCTGCGCGAGAACGACGCGACGTGCGTCACCGGCGCCGACGACGTGATGGAGATGCTCGGCGCCACGCCGCCCTCGCGCCGGGTCGAGGGCTCCCCGCGCACCGACGACCGCACGCGGGTGCTCGATGCCCTCGGCCCTCGCGCGCCGCGCAGCGTCACAGAGGTGGCGCGACGCAGCGGGATGTCGGTGGCCGACGCCGAGGGACTGCTCGGCCTGCTGTCGCTCGAGGGAAGGGTGGAGAGCATCGACCGCGGATGGCGTCTTGCCGGGTCGCGCCCCCGGTCGCCCCGCCAGCCGTAGGCGAGACGACACACGGCGGACCACCTATCCCGTTTTGGCCAGATCAGAAACGTTCGCGCGGTCAGGGCGTTCCCGGCGAGCTCGTCCTGACTGCGCGAGATCAGGATGTTTCGGGAACGCGAGATCGGCACGCCGAACAGGTGCGCGATCCCGCGCGCGAAACGCGGGCATGCTGGGACGCATGGACCTCGCCGCGGCGATCGACGCGTACACGCTCCACGCGGCGCGCGTGCGGAGGCTCTCGCCCGCGACGGTCCGCGCGTACGCGTCCGACCTGCGCGACCTTGCGCGCACGCTTGCGGACGACATGCCGCTGGAGGACGTGGAGCTCGAGCACCTGCGCGAGTGGCAGTGGCGCGCGACGCAACGCGGCGACGCGAGGTCGACGCTCGCGCGGCGCGCCGCGGCGGCGCGCGGCTTCTTCGGCTGGGCGGTCGAGGAGGGCATGCTCGCGGTCGATCCCACGCTGCGGTTGGTGACGCCCAAGCGTGGCCGGCCCTTGCCGAAGGTGGCGACGGCGCCGTCGATGAGCGGCGTGCTCGAGGCCTTGGCGGCGCGGGCGGCAGGCGGCGACGGGCTCGCGCTGCGAGACCACGCGATCGTCGAGCTGCTGTACGCGGCCGGCATCCGCGTGGCCGAGCTGTGCGGGCTCGACCTCGACGACCTCGACCTCGGGCGCCGCACGGCGCGCGTGCTCGGCAAAGGCGCGAAGGAGCGGGTCGTGCCGTTCGGCGAGCCCGCGCGCCGCGCGCTGGACGCGTACCTCGTGCGCGGGCGTCCGCCGCTTGCCGCGCGCCGGGCGGAAGACGTCGGCCCCGGGCGCGCGGCATCCGCCCTCTTCCTCGGCGCGCGCGGCGGCCGCGTGTCGCCTCGCGCCGTGTACGACGTCGTCGCCCGCGAGGTCGGCCCCGCGCTGGGCTCGTCGGCGGTCGGGCCGCACACCCTGCGGCATTCCGCCGCCACCCACATGCTCGACGGCGGGGCGGACCTGCGCACCGTCCAAGAGCTGCTCGGGCACGCTAGCCTCGGCACGACCCAGCTGTACACCCACGTCTCCGCCGAGCGCCTCGCCGCGACCTACCGGCTCGCCCACCCCCGGGCGTGACGGGCGGGCGCCGCGGGCTGCTCGCGCCGCCTTGGCGACCGCTTGAGTTTCGCCAGATCAGGGGATTTCGCGTGCTCAGGGCGTCTTCCGGCGGATCGGCCTGACTACGCGAGATCAGGAGATTTCGGGAAGGGCGGGCTGAGGCCGCCAGCCACCTCGGCAGGGACGGCGCCGCGGCCTGGGCCGCGCGCACCTCAGCAGCAGGGGAGGAGCACCGCGCGCGGCAGTCCGCCGAACAGCAGCAGCGGGTTGATGTACTCGCCGTGCAGCCGCACGCCGAAGTGCACGCGCCCCGGCAGCGCGTGCCCGCCCACCGATAGCGTTCCGACGCTATCGCCACGGGCCACCGCGGCACCGGGCTCCAGCTCCGACTCCACCGGCTCGAGCGTGGTGACAAGGCCGTCGCCGTGGTCGATCGTCAGCACGCCGCGGCCGGCGACCTGGCCCGAGAACGCGACGGCGCCGCTCGCCGGCGCCCGCACGTCGTCGCCACCCGCCAGCGGCAGCAGGTCGATGCCGCGGTGGCCGGGGCCGTACTCGTGCGCCGGAGCGATGAACGGCCGGTCGACTCGGAAGGGCGACTCGACCGGCCACGACCACTTCTCGGCGGTCTCGATGCGCGCGGTCTCCGAGGTGTCGTCGGCACTCGCGGCCGCCCCCGACACCAGAAGCGACCAGGCCAGCACGACGGCGCCGAGCGACGCGCGGAGGGGAGAGGATGTCTTCGCCATCTGTCCAGGGTGCGCCCGCCGTCACGACCGCGGGCGCGGGATCGGGGCGATTGTGGAATGCCGGCCCGCCGCGCGAGGCTGTGCAGGAAGGCACGGCTGATACACTGGACGAGCACTCCGTTCGCGGGGTGACTACGCGTGCCCAGAGCCGCCCTCCGCGAGGGCGGCGGCATCCACTCCCAACGGTCTCTCCCCGCACGGGGCGAGTGGGCGTGAGCCGGGCACTAGGCTCGCCCGTCGCACGACGAGGCGGAACAACCGCAACCCGGCGCGGACGCGCCAAGAACAGGAGAACGGCCATGGCCGTCGTCACCATCCGCCAGCTGCTGGACAGCGGCGTTCACTTCGGACACCAGACGCGTCGGTGGAACCCGAAAGTCAAGCGCTTCATCCTCACCGAGCGCAGCGGCATCCACATCATCGACCTGCAGCAGTCGCTGGCGTACATCGACCGCGCGTACGAGTTCGTCAAGGAGACCGTGGCCCACGGCGGAACGATCCTCTTCGTCGGCACGAAGAAGCAGGCCCAAGAGGTGCTCGCCGAGCAGGCCACCCGCGTGGGCCAGCCCTACGTGAACCAGCGCTGGCTGGGCGGGCTGCTCACCAACTTCGCGACGGTGTCCAAGCGCCTCGCCCGCATGAAGGAGCTCGAGGAGCTCGATTACGACGACCCGGCATCGAGCGGCCTGACCAAGAAGGAGCTCTTGCTGAAAAAGCGCGAGCTCGACAAGCTGCACAAGTCGCTGGGCGGCATCCGCAACCTCAGCAAGACGCCGTCGGCCCTGTGGGTCGTCGACGCCAAGCGCGAGCACCTCGCCATCGACGAGGCGCGCAAGCTCGGCATCCCAGTGATCGGCATCCTCGACACGAACGCCGACCCCGACGACTTCCAGTACCCGATCCCGGGCAACGACGACGCGATCCGCTCGGTCGCGCTGCTCACGCGCATCGTCGCGGACGCCGCGGCGGACGGCCTCATTCAGCGCCACCAGCCCGCCGACGAGGCCGAGGACGCCGAGCCGCTGGCCGAGTGGGAGCGTGAGCTGCTCGAGCAGGCCGCGCCTGAGCAGGCCGCGCCGGAGCAGGCGACGGATGCCGCCGAGGCCGAGGCCGAGGTCGTCGCCGAAGAGCAGGCCGCCGAAGAGCAGGCTGTGACCGAGCCCGACGCCGCGGGCGCCGAAGCGCACGACGAGGCCGTTGCGGCCGCCGCGGACGAGCCGGCCGAGGCCGTCGACGCCGAGGCCAAGGCCGAGGAAGCTTAAGACGCACTCCACCCGGCGAGGTCGCGCACAGCGGCCTCGCCGCGGCATCCCCCAGACACACACGCAACACTGAACTGGACACGATCCAGGGCAAGGAGACGCCAGATATGGCCAACTTCACCATCGCCGACATCAAGGCGCTGCGCGAGCAGCTCGGCACCGGGCTCGTCGACACCAAGAAGGCGCTCGAGGAGGCCGACGGCGACCTCGAGAAGGCCGTCGAGATCCTGCGCCTGAAGGGCGCGAAGGGCAACGCCAAGCGCGCCGACCGCTCCACGAGCGAGGGCCTCGTCGTCGCGCGCGAGCAGGACGGCTCCGTCACTCTCGTCGAGCTCGCGTGCGAGACCGACTTCGTCGCCAAGAACGAGCGGTTCATCGCTCTGGCCGAGAAGGTCGCCGACGCCGCGGCGGCCGCCGGCGCCGACTCGGCTGATGCCGCCCTGGCGGCCGCGGCGGACGGCGCAACCGTCGAGCAGCTCATCGCCGACGAGGCTGCCATCATCGGCGAGAAGGTCGTGCTGCGCCGCGCCCGCACGCTGGCCGGCGACGCGTTCGAGGTCTACCTGCACAAGACGAGCAAGGACCTGCCGCCCCAGATCGGCGTTGTCGTCGCCTACACCGGGGACGACGCCGAGACCGCCCGCTCGATCGCGCAGCACATCTCGTTCGCCAACCCGACGTACCTGTCGCGCGAGGACGTGCCGGCGGACGAGGTGGAGAAGGAGCGTCAGATCGTGACCGAGATCTCCCGCAACGAGGGCAAGCCGGAGGCCGCGCTGCCGAAGATCGTCGAAGGCCGCGTGAACGCCTTCTTCAAGCAGGTCGCCCTGCTCGACCAGGACTATGCGAAGGACAACAAGCTGTCGGTCGCTCAGGTCGCGAAAAACGCCGGCATTACGGTCACTGACTTCGCCCGCTTCAAGGTCGGCGCTTAAGCCGCCGGAGGGGCCCGCATCGACCACGGTGCGGGCCTCTGCCTTGTCGGCCCACTAGTTTGTACTGTGACGAGAAGAGGACTCACGTGAGCCACGAAGCGACCGGCCGCCGCCGCGTTCTGCTGAAACTGTCCGGCGAGGCCTTCGGCGGGGGACAGCTCGGAGTCAATCCCGACATCGTCAGCGAGATCGCGCGCGAGATCGCCGCGGCGGTGGACCGTGTCGAGGTTGCGGTCGTCGTCGGCGGCGGAAACTTCTTCCGCGGCGCCGAGCTCAGCCAGCGCGGGATGGATCGCGGCCGCGCCGACTACATGGGCATGCTGGGCACCGTCATGAACGCCCTCGCTCTGCAGGACTTCCTCGAGCAGGCGGGCGCGGCGACCCGAGTGCAGTCGGCCATCGCGATGACGCAGGTCGCCGAGCCGTACATTCCACGCCGCGCCGAGCGCCACCTCGCCAAGGGCCGGGTCGTGATCTTCGGCGCGGGAGCCGGGCTGCCGTACTTCTCCACCGACACGGTCGCCGCGCAGCGGGCGCTCGAGATCGGCGCGGAGGAAGTGCTCGTCGCCAAGAACGGCGTCGACGGCGTCTACACGGCAGATCCGAACAAGGACCAGTCCGCCGTCAGGCTCGAGCGCGTCACCTACAACGAGGCGTTGCAGCGAGGCCTGAAGGTCGTCGACTCCACGGCCTTCAGCCTGTGCATGGACAATCGCATGGATATGAGGGTGTTCGGCATGGAGCCGACGGGCAACGTCACGCGGGCGCTCCTGGGCGAGTCGATCGGCACGCTCGTCACGGCCTGAGCCGTAGAATCGAGCCTTGAACCTGACGAATGGAGTGACCGTGATCGCGGACGTGCTGGCCGATGCCACTACTCGCATGGACCGAGCCGTCGAGGGCGCGAAGGACGACTTCGCCACGGTGCGCACAGGGCGGGCCAATCCCCAGCTGTTCCAGAAGCTGCTCGTCGACTACTACGGCTCGCCGACACCGCTGGCGCAACTGGCGTCGCTGAACAATCCGGAAGCGCGGATGCTCGTGGTCACTCCGTACGACAAGTCGGCGCTGAAGGCGATCGAGCAGGCGATCCGCGACGCGCCGAACCTGGGCGCGAACCCCACGAACGACGGCAACATCATCCGCGTGTCGATGCCGGAGCTCACCGAGGAGCGCCGCAAGGAGTTCGTCAAGCTGGTGCGCTCCAAGGCGGAGGACGCCAAGGTGCACGTGCGCGGCATCCGTCGCAAGGCGAAGGACGACCTCGACGAGCTCAAGAGCGAGATCGGCGAGGACGACGTCGCTCGCGCCGAGAAGGAACTGGACGCCCTCACGCGCACGCACGTCGACCTGATCGACGAGGCGCTCAAGCGCAAAGAGGCCGAGCTGCTCGAGGTCTGACGCCTCCATGTCCCCACCAGCTGACGGCACTCCGGACCCACAGCCTCCGCTGACCCGCCGAGAGGCGTCGATCGCACGCCAGCGCGACGCCGGCGCGCACGACCCGACGGCGGTGTTCCACGAGTCGGTGCGCGCGGCGCGCTCGGAGATCGAGCACCAAGTCGCGCATGCGCGCGAGCAGTTCGAGGAGGCCAACGAGCGGATCAAGCAGCGTACCGGCCGCGACCTGATCGTGGCGATCGTGATCGGACTCGCCATCGGCGGAGTGGTCATCGCCACCCTCGTCTTTTTGAAGTGGGTGTTCGTCGCGCTCGCACTGGCCGCATGTGTGCTCGGCACCATCGAGCTGGTGCGCGCGTTCCAGGCGGACGACCGCCGGGTCGACCTCGCGCCGCAGGTGGCGATGGGATCGCTCCTGGTGCTCTCCGGGGTGTTCGTCGGCCACGCCCTGCACTGGGTGATCCTGTTCGCGGCGATTGCCGTGGTGGTGGTCTGGCGCCTGATCGCGCAGATGTCGGCGAAGGACGGACGCGTCTACGGAAACGTCCTCAGAGACGTGCTCGCCGGCGTGCTCATCCAGGTCTACATCCCCTTCCTCGCCAGTGTGTGCGTGGCGTTGCTGCGCCAGGACAGCGGCGAGTGGTGGGTGCTCGCGTTCATCATCGTCGCCGTTGCCGCCGACACCGGCGCCTACATCGCGGGAATCTCCTTCGGCAAGCACCCGATGGCGCCGCGCATCAGCCCGAAGAAGACATGGGAGGGCTTCGCGGGCGCGGTCGTGGCCGCCGTCGGCGCCGGGCTTCTGCTTGCCCAGTTCATGCTGCATTTGCCGCTGTGGTGCGGCGCGGTGTTCGGCGCCGCGATCCTCGTGTCGGCGACCATCGGCGATCTCGGCGAGTCGATGCTCAAGCGCGACCTCGGGATCAAGGACATGAGCTCGTGGCTGCCCGGCCACGGCGGTGTGCTCGACCGGCTGGACTCCATCCTGCTCTCCACGGTGCCGGCGTTGGCGCTGTACTTCCTCTTCTCACCGTTGGGGGTCTCATGACATCCGATCAGCTCCACGACGCCGAGCCCGCTGCGCCGGCCATGTTCCCTGACGCCGTCGGCAGGCAGAAGGGCTACGAGAAGCGCGCGGTGGACGCCTTCCTCGCCGGGGCGCGTGCCGCCTTCGAGGGCGGGACCGGCTCGGAGGTCACCAGCGCCACCGTCCGCGAGGCGACGTTCCCGATCGTCAAGCACGGCTACTCCATCGTGGCCGTGGACGCCGCGATGGGGCGCATCGAGGACGCGTTTGCGGCTCGCGAGCGCGAAGACGGCATCGCCGACGTCGGTGTCGAGGGCTGGGTGGAGCGCGCGCGCGGGAGCGCTCAGGAGATCTTGGACCGGCTGGGCCGGCCGGACGGACGTCGCTTCGACCGGGCGGGCGGGCTTCGGTACGGCTACCGGATCGACGAAGTCGACCTCGTGGCCCGAAAACTGATCGGCTACTTCGAGCGTGGCGAGCCGGTCACCGCCGACCAAGTGCGGCAGGCCGCCTTCCGCATGCAGCGCCGCGGCTACCGCGAGGAGCAGGTGGATGCGCTGCTGGACGCGGTTGTCGAGGTCATGCTCGCGGTGGGCTGACGGCGCGGATGCCGCATCCAGGTTCCGTCGGTAGAATCGCGGCATTGTGACTGTGCCCGACAGGATTGTCCCCGCCACCCGGCGCGCCGCGCGAGCTGCGCGAGCCGCGGGCAACGCGGCGGTCGATGTGGAGCCGGTTCCCGCGCGGGCCCGCGAGAACGTGCGGTGGTCGCGCCAGCACCGGGTCGTCAGCGTGTTCGCCGCGTTCGCGGCTCTCGGTCTTGCCGCGGCGTACGTCGGGCCGATGGGCGCCGCGATCGCCGAGCCCGTCCCCGCCTCCTCGTCGCTGTATGCGAGCGCGGTCGACTCCGCGCAGTCGATCCAGCCCCTCGACGAGGCCGCGAAAGTGTCGTTGCAGCGCGAGGGCTACGCCGTGTATGTCAAGCCGACGCCGACGCCTACCCCGACGGCCACCGAGTCCGGTGGGACCACCGCGCTGTACACGGGCGGCGGGTCGAAGACCGAGTGGCTGCGCGCCGCCGGCATCGCGGAGAGCGACTGGGGATACGTCGACTACATCGTCAAGCACGAGAGCGGCTGGAATCCGAACGCGACCAACGCCTCCTCCGGCGCGTGCGGGCTCGTGCAGGCGTTGCCGTGCAGCAAGGTGCCCGGCAACGGCTACGACCCGGTCGACAACCTCAAGTGGGCGGACGGCTATGCGAAAGGCCGTTACGGCAGTTGGGGTGCGGCGTATGCCTTCTGGACCAGCAACCACTGGTGGTGAGCAGCGCAGCATGCCCCGCGCTCATCGGAGACGCTCGCAACCGCCGTCCGACGACTCGCTCGACCGGTTTCTCGCCGGGTTCGCGCGCGCGGAGACGCGACGCGGCGGCGAGTGGACCGTGCAGCCCGTCTCCGCGCGGCGAGCGCAGAAGGTGTACCGCTGCCCGGGATGCGGGCGCGACATCGCTCCCGGCATCGCCCACGTCGTGACCTGGCGGGCGGATGGCGTGCTGGGCGACGCGGCAGACCTCGCTGCGCGGCGGCACTGGCACACGGGCTGTTGGAGGACGGCATGACGATCGAGATCCGCGGCGCTGTGCAGTTGCCCGCTCGACGCGAGGAGATCGAGCTGCGCACGGCAGACGGGCTGACCCTCGTCGGCGAGCTCGCGCTGCCCGAGTCGCGCGACCCCGTCGCGACGCTGGTGACGTTGCATCCCCTGCCGACGGCGGGCGGCTTCATGGACTCGCACATCCTGCGCAAAGCCGCGGCCCGCCTGCCCGCCCTCGCCGATCTGGCGGTGTTGCGCTTCAACACGCGGGGGACCGCTTCCCCGCGCGGCACGAGCGAGGGCGCGTTCGACGGCGGCCGGGCGGAGGCCTTCGACGTCTCGGCGGCGATGGACCTCGTGCGCGAGCGTTCGCTGCCGCATCCTTGGCTCGTCGGCTGGTCGTTTGGCACCGAGCTGGCGCTCAAACACGGCCGCGAGCACGAGGTCGACGGCGTCGTGCTGCTCTCGCCCCCGCTGCACCGCACGACGCCGGACGAGCTTGCGGCATGGGCGGGCGACGAGCGCCCCATCGTGGTGCTCGTGCCCGAGCTCGACGACTACCTGCGCCCGGCGGAGGCGGCCGAGCGCTTCGCCGCCATCCCGCACGCGACGCTGATCCCCGTCGAAGGGGGAAGGCACTTGTGGGTGGGCGAGAAGCAGACGCTGCGGGTGCTCAGCGAGATCGTGGGCGTGGTGAACCCGGCGGCGCTGCCGTTGCCGACCGAGTGGCCGAGCGGTCCCTGACCGGGTCGAAGCGGTCCCTGAGCCTGTCGAAGCGGTCCCTGAGCCTGTCGAAGCGGTCCCTGAGCCTGTCGAAGGGCTAGCGCTCGTTCTGCCGCGGGATCACCACCTGGCGGTAGATGATGAGGATGCTCGCGGCGACCGGGATCGCGATCAGCGCGCCCAGCAGGCCGAGGAGGGCTCCGCCGGACAGCGCGGCGATCACGACGACCGCCCCCGGCACCGACACCGCGCGGCTCATGATCCTCGGGGAGATGATGTATGCCTCGATCTGCATGTAGACGAGGTAGTAGATGCCCGCGATGAGCGCGGTGGTGGGCGAGCCCACGCCCGGAACCAGACACGTCAGCACGATGATCGTCGAGCCGGTGAGCGTTCCCACGAGCGGGATCAGCGAGAAGAAGAATGCCACCACCGCGAGCACGGCGGGGAACGGGGCGTTGATGATCGCGAGGAAGATCGCGCTGAGGACGCCGTTGATGACGCCGAGCGTCACTTGGCCCATGACGTAGTAGCCCACGGAGTCGGTGATCTGCTCTGCGAGGCCGGTGAAGCGGTCGCGCTTGGAGGCCGGCACGAGCTGGTACACGGCCCGCTTGAGCGACGGCGTGGACGCTGTCAGGTAGATGGTCAGGATCAGCACGATGAAGGCGCCGAACAGGCCCGAGACGAGGCCGAAGCCGGCGTTGATCACGCTGCTGGTGATGGAGTCCAGATTGGCCAGAAGCCACTCTTGGAGGTTGGTGAGCGCCTCGGTGAGGAAGCCGGGCGATATCCCGGGAAAGACGCCGGCGAGCCAGCCGTTGACGTCTTCCACGAACTGGGGGAACGTGCGGCTCTGCAGAAAGTCCTGGACCGTGCCCACGAGCTGGCTGATCTGGCTGACGATGATCGGCACGACCATGAGCACGATCCCCGCGAAGATGGCGAGCACGCCGAGCACCGTCACCAGCACCGCCGCCCACCGGGGCAGCTTCCGCCGCTCCAGCCAGCCCACGATCGGGTCGAGGCCGAGCGAGAGGAACAGCGCAGTGCCGATGTAGAGCAGAATCGTCGACAGCGTCTGGACGCTGCCGATCAGCACAACGCCGAGGCCGACTCCGAGCGTTGCGACGAACGCCGTCCGAAACGGGTTCGTGAACTTCATCGCACTCCGATCGCGCAAGCATCCAGTCGTCCCGTCAGGATATCCGCCCGAGCCTTCCGGACCGTGCCGCCACCCCCTCCATGGTGTCTTTCAGGTCGGCTCGCTACGCTGGAACGTCGAGTGTGCAGACCCGAGCGGCACTCGCCGGGTCGTGGGATGGAGACTTTCGCGTGCGTTTTGTGTGGGCCGTGGTGGCTTTCTTCCTCGCCGCCGCGTGCATCGGCGCGGGCATCGCCCAGCGCACGGTGTTCATGGGACCAAAGACGGCGCAGACCGAGTTCGAGGTCTCGGGCGACCTGCCGTACACCCTCATCGACGGAGCCGTGCTCGCCACCACCTCCGGCGCGCAGACGCTCGTCGTGCGCGGGTCCGACCAGGTCTTTGCCGCCTACGGGCGCACCGTCGACATGGTCGGGTGGCTGTCCGACTCCAGCTACAACCACGTGGTGCTCAGCGGGGGCAAGACCGTCGTCGAGCAGGTGGACAACACGCCCGAGGACGGGAAGGCGTCCGAGCACAACCCCGCCGTCTCCGACCTGTGGCTTGACCAGTTCGAAGAAGAGGGCGAGCTGACGCTGCCGCTGAAGCTTCCCGAGACGATGAGCATTCTCATCGCCTCGGACGGCACGGCGCCGGCCCCGTCCGACATCTCGGTCTCCACGCCCATCAGCAACTCCACGCCGTGGGCGGGTCCGCTCATGGTGCTCGGGGGGCTGTTCCTGCTCATCGGCGTCGTCTTGTGGGTGCTCGGCATCCGCCACGTCCGTCGCTCTCGAGGCCCGCGTCGCAAGGGCCTGCCGGCGCCCCCCACCGAGGCCATCGACGTCGCCGACGACGCGGCGCAGAAGGGCGTCATCAGCGCCGGCCGCCGTCGCCGCGCCATCACGACGGGCCGCCGCGGATTCGTTGTGGCGCCCGCTGTCGCGGTCTCGGCGCTGCTGTTCGGCGGCTGCTCGGCCGACGCGTGGCCCCAGTTCGGCGCCGGCGCGTCGCCCAGCCCGAGCGTGTCGGAGACCGTGATCGTGCCAGAAGGGCAGCAGCAGCCGGCGGTGACCGAGCCGCAGGCGGAGCGCATCATCGCGGAGGTGGCGGAGACGGTCGCCGAGGCGGACGAGGAGAAAGACGCCAAGGCCGCCGCACAGCGGCTGACTGGGCCCGCGCTCGCTGAGCGCGAGACGAACTACACGCTCCGCGACAAGGTCAAGGGGCAAGAGGCCCCTGCCGCGATCCCGTCCAAGCCGCTGGCGATCCTCCTTCCGCAGCAGTTCGACGGCTGGCCGCGCACGGTCATGTCGATCGTCCTCGACAAGGACGACGAGACGGTCGCCCCGACGATCATGCTCATGACGCAGGAGGACCCCTGGTCGAAATACAAGGTGAGCTACCTCGCGAACCTCGAGGCGGCCGCCGAACTGCCGCAGGTGGCGCCCGCCGACATCGGCGCGATCCAGGTGCAGCCCGACTCGCCGTTCCTCGTGATGGAGCCGGGCAAGCTCGCCAAGGCGTACGCGGACGTGCTGAACAAGGGCGAGAAGAGCACGTACGCGGCGATGTTCGACCTCGCCAACGACCACTTCCACTCCAGCGTCGCCGCTGACCGTGAAGAGCGCCTGAAGGCCTTCAACAAGACCGGGAAGAAGACCGGCGAGCTGACGTTCACGTCGAAGCCGGCCGACACGCCCCCGCTCGCCCTGGCCACGCTGGAGAGCGGCGCGATCGTGGCCGTGCACCTGCACGAGACGGACACGGTGAAGGCGACCAACGAGGACGCCGTGATCAAGCTCAAGGACAACCCGACCGTCAAGGCGCTCGCGGGAGTGTCGCAGTCGGCGACGGGGTTCACGACGACCTTCAGCGACCAGCTGTTCTTCTACGTTCCCACGCAGGGCTCGTCGGAGAAGATCCGCCTGCTCGGCTACAGTTCCAACATCCTCTCCGCGGCGGTGATCAAGAAGAAATGAGCGAGCCCCACCCCGGCGCCGTTCTGCGCGGAGCCGTCGACCTCTCCTCGCTGCGCAATCGCCCCGCGCCGGACGAGACAGCCGATGGCGCCGCGGCATCCGCGCCCTCGCTCGTGATGGATGTCACGGACGAGACGTTCCCGCAGGTGCTCGAGCTGTCGCGGACGGTTCCGGTCGTCATCGACCTGTGGGCGCAGTGGTGCGGGCCGTGCACGCAGCTGAGCCCGATCCTGGAGAAGGTCGTCGTCGAGCTCGGTGGGCGACTCGTGCTCGCCAAGGTCGACGTCGACGCCAACCCGCAGCTGTCGCAGGCGTTCCGCGCGCAGTCGATTCCGATGGTCGTGGCCCTCGTCGGCGGGCAGCCGGTGCCGCTGTTCACCGGGGCGGTTCCCGAGCAGCAGGTGCGCGAGGTGTTCGCGCAGCTGCTGCAGGTCGCTGCGCAAAACGGCGTGACCGGCACGGTGGCCGTCGACGGGGCGGAGCAGGCGGCGGATGCCGATCCGGCCGAGCCGGAGCTGCCACCGCTGCACGCCGAGGCCTTCGACGCGATCGAGGCGGGCGACTACGCCCGGGCGATCGACGCGTACGAGCGGGCGCTTGGCGAGAACCCGCACGACGCCGACGCCCGCGCGGGGCTTGCCCAGGTGCGCCTGCTGCACCGCGTGCAGAACCTCGACCTGCAGCAGGCGCGCGCCGCGGCCGCCGCCGCGCCCCTCGACTCGTCGGCCCAGTTCGCGGTGGCCGACCTGGATGTCGCGGGCGGCCACGTGGACGACGCGTTCGCCCGCCTGCTGGACCTGTTCGCAGCGCTGCCCGGCGACGAGCGCGGGCCGGTGCGCGAGCGCCTGCTCGAGCTGTTCTCGCTTGTCGGCGATGCGGACCCGCGCGTGGTGCGGGCTCGTGCGCGCCTCGCGTCCCTGCTCTTCTGACTCGAGCCGGGTCAGCTGCTGTGCTTCAGCCACAGCACGCCGAGCGGCGGCAGCACCATGGTCGCGCGCCTGTCGTCGCCGGTATGCACAGCCCCGAAGTTGCCGACCCCCGACCCGCCGTGCTGCTGCGCGTCGGAATTGAGGATCTCCCGCCACACACCGTGTTCGGGCAGCTCCAGGATGTAGTTCTCGATCGGCACGCCGGCGAAGTTGCACACGACGGCGACCGTGTTGCCATGGTGGTCGCGCCGGGCGAAGGCGATGACGTTCGGGTTCCACGTCGGGCCGCCCAGGCGCGAGAACGCCGCGCCGTCGGAGTCGCGCGCCCACAGCGCCGAGTTGTCGCGGTACACCGCGTTCAGCTCGCGCACGAACGCGAGCAGCTGCTGGTGCGCCGGCTGGTCGAGCAGCCACCAGTCGATGCTGCGCCCCTCCGACCACTCCGACAGCTGGCCGAACTCCTGCCCCATGAACAACAGGTTCTTGCCCGGGTGCCCCCACATGTACGCGAGGAACGCGCGCGTGTTCGCGAGCTTCTGCCAGTGGTCTCCCGGCATCCGCCCGAACAGGCTCCCCTTGCCGTGCACGACCTCGTCATGGCTGATCGGCAGCACGAAGTTCTCGCTGAAGGCGTACACGAACGAGAACGACAGCTCGCCCTCGTGGTAGGCGCGGTACATCGGGTCGCGCTTGATGTACTCGAGCGAGTCGTTCATCCAGCCCATGTTCCACTTGAAGCCGAACCCGAGCCCGCCGGCGCTCGTGGGGGCGGTGACGCCCGAGTAGCTGGTGGACTCCTCCGCGATCATCGCGATGCCCGGGTAGCGCTTGTACGCGGTCGCGTTCGTCTCCTGCAGGAACCCGATCGCCTCGAGGTTCTCGCGCCCGCCGTGGATGTTCGGCTCCCACTCGCCCTCGCGGCGCGAGTAATCGAGGTAGAGCATGGATGCCACGGCATCCACGCGCAGCCCGTCCACATGGAACTCCTCGAACCAGTACAGGGCGTTCGCGACGAGGAAGTTGCGCACCTCCTTGCGGCCGTAGTCGAAGATGTAGGTGCCCCAGTCCTTGTGCTCGCCACGCCGCGGGTCGGGGTGCTCGTACAGCGCCTGGCCGTCGAACCGCGCCAGCGCGAACGCGTCTTTGGGGAAGTGCCCGGGCACCCAGTCCATGATCACGCCGATGCCGGCCTGGTGCATCCGGTCGATCAGGTAGCGCAGGTCGTCGGGCGTGCCGAACCGACTGGTCGGGGCGTAGTAGCCGGTGACCTGGTAGCCCCACGACCCGCCGAACGGGTGCTCGGCCAACGGCAGGAACTCGACGTGCGTGAAGCCCTGCCCGGTCACGTAGGCGATGAGCTCGTCGGCCGCGTCGCGGTACGACAGGCCGGGCCGCCACGACCCGAAGTGCACTTCGTACGCGGCCATCGGGCGCGACACCGGCGTCGCGGTGGCGCGCGCCGACATCCATTCCCCGTCCTCCCACGCGTACGACGACTCGGTGACGATCGAGCCGGTGGCGGGGGGAACCTCGGCTTGGCGCGCCATCGGGTCGGCCTTGAGGATCCAGTGCCCGCCGCGCGTCAGGATCTCGAACTTGTAGACCGTGCCCACGCCGATGTCGGGCACGAACAGCTCCCACACCCCGGTCGAGCCGAGCGAGCGCATCGAGTGCCCCTGGCCGTCCCAGCGGTTGAAGTCGCCGACGACCCGCACGGCCTGCGCGTTGGGCGCCCACACCGTGAACGCGGTTCCCGGCACGCCGTCGCTGGAGCGCACGTGCGCGCCGAGCGCACGCCACAACTCCTCGTGCCGCCCCTCCGCGATGAGGTGCAGGTCGAGCTCGCCGATGGTGGGCAGGTGCCGGTACGAGTCGTCCGTCACGAAGTCGGGAGCGCCGTCGTACGCGGTCTCCAGCACGTACGAGCCCGCTCCGCCGTCGCGCACGCCCTCCCACACGCCGTACTTGACGTGCTGGAGGGCCACGCGCTCGCCGTCGGCGAAGACGGCGGTGACGGATGCCGCGAGCGGCCGCCGCGCGCGCACCACCCACACCGAGCGGCCCGTGCCGTCGGTGGACTCGTGCAGTCCGAGGACGTCGTGCGGGGCGTGGTGCGAGCCGCTGGAGACCCGGTTGAGCGTGACATCGTCGACGGTGCTCATCGCGACTCCTTGACGTGCAGGATGTGGGCGGGTTCGTCGAAGGCGTCCAGCCGAACGTAGTTGTGGTCGGTCCACGTCCAGCGCGACCCGGTGACGAGGTCTTCGACGAGGAACGGGGCGCCGGGCTCGACCCCCCACACGCGTGTGTCGAGGTGGACCATGGTCTGCCGAGCCGAGTGCGGGTCGACGTTGACCACGACGATGATCGTGTCGGAGCGGCCGGTCGGCGAGAACGCCGCGTCGAGGTGCTTCGAGTACACGAGGATCGCCTCGTCGTCGCTCCAGTGCGCGCTGAAGTTGCGCAACTGGCGCAGCGCGGGGTGCGAGCGGCGGATCTCGTTGAGGCGCCGCAGGTAGGGGGCCAGCGAGTCGCCGGCCGCCTCGGCGCCCTCCCAGTCGCGGAACTTGAACTCGTACTTCTCGTTGTCGATATTCTCCTCGGAGCCGGGCCGGGCGACGTTCTCGAACAGCTCGTAGCCTGCGTACACGCCGTAGGTCGGGGCGGCGGTGGCGGCGATCGCGGCGCGGATCTTGTACGCCGGGCGACCGCCGTACTGCAAGTACTCGGTGAGGATGTCGTGCGTGTTGACGAACACGTTGGGCCGCATGTAGTCGGCGGTCTCGTGCGACACCGACGTGAAGAACTCCTCAAGCTGGTCCTTCGTGTTGCGCCACGTGAAGTACGAGTAGCTCTGCTGGAAGCCGACCTGCGCGAGCGCCTGCATGACGCGCGGGCGGGTGAACGCCTCGGCGAGGAAGATCACGTCGGGGGCGTCCGCGTTCACGGTCGCGATCAGCCACTCCCAGAACTGCAGCGGCTTGGTGTGCGGGTTGTCGACGCGGAAGATCTTGATGCCGCGCTCGACCCAGTGCCGGATGACGCGGAGCATCTCCGCGTAGCTGCCCTCCGGGTCGTTGTCGAAGTTCAGGGGGTAGATGTCCTGGTACTTCTTCGGGGGGTTCTCGGCGTAGGCGATCGTGCCGTCGGGGAGCGTCGTGAACCACTCCGGGTGCTCGGCGACCCACGGGTGGTCGGGCGAGGCCTGCAGCGCGATGTCGATCGCGACTTCGAGTCCGTTCTTGCGCGCGGCGCGGATGAACGCCTGCAGGTCGGCCTCGGTGCCCAGCTCGGGGTGGATCGCGTCGTGGCCGCCGTCGGCGGCGCCGATCGCGTAGGGCGAGCCGGGGTCGCCCGGCTGCGCCTCGAGCGAGTTGTTGCGCCCCTTGCGGTTGGTCTGGCCGATGGGGTGGATGGGGACGAGATAGACGACGTCGAAGCCCATGCCGGCGACGCCGGGAAGGCGCCTCGCGGCGGTGCGGAACGTGCCGCTGACGACCGTGCCGTCCGTGCGCCGGTAGGCGCCCTCCGAGCGGGGGAAGAACTCGTACCACGCTCCGACCCCCGCCCGCTCGCGCTCGACGAGCAGCTCGTGCTCGTCGCCGAGCGTCACGAGCGACGCGAGCGGGCGCTCGGCGAAGCGGGCGCCGATCGCCGGGTCGCGCACGGTCAGCAGGGCCGTCTGGTCGTCGACGGCGGCGTCGCGCAGGCGCGCCGCGGCGGCGGCGAGCGCCGTGCGCTCGCTCTTCGGGCGAGACTTCTCCGCGGCCGCGCGATCGAACAGGAGCGCGCCCATCTCGCGCATCAGCGCCGTGTCGACCCCCGCCGCGATCTTGAGGTCGGCGGCGTGCTGCCACGTGGCGAAGTCGTCGGCGAACGCCTCGAAGCGGAACCGCCACACCCCCTCTTCGAGGACGGCGACCTCGGTGCGCCACGTGTCGAACCCGTCGCCGACGGGCGTGAGCCGGTGCAGCGACTCGTCGCCCGACGGCGAGAACAGCCGCACGTGGACGCCGATGATGTCGTGGCCTTCGCGGAAGGCTGTGGCCTGGAACGGGACAACCTCGCTGACGAACGCCTTGGGGCGGAACTTGCCGCCCGGAACCGAGGGCCCGAGGGCCGTCACCGGGATGCGGCCGGTCGCCGTCGGCGGGGAGGACCGCCAGGGCGCGGCGGGGCGCACGGGAATTGCTGTGGCGCTTCGCCAAAGCGGGGGCGCGGGACGTTTCTGCTGTGCGGGGGCCACGTGTCGAACCTACAACGAGCGCGGGCCGGGTTGCAGGCTCACTCGGCGCGGAACAGATGCATCGAGGCTCCGGGGATCGAGAGCGTGTCTCCTGGCGCGTGCGCGGCGCGTGTGTGCGCCGGCCGTTCTTCGGCGCTGGACCACAGCGACGCGAAACGCTCGACGCCGTCGATCGCGGGCAGCGTGACCTCGATCGGGCTCTCGTTGCCGTGCACGACCAGCAGGACGCGGTTGAACGCCTCCAACTCGGGAGTGGATGCCGCCACGTACTGCAGCGTGCGGTGCGCCGGGTTGGTCCACCGGTCGCTGGACATCGTCTCGCCGTTCTCGTCGAACCAGTCCATCACCGACGCGCTGGGCACGCGCTCGCCTTCGTGCGCGAAGCGGATGGGGCGCAGTGCCGGGTTCTCCTGGCGCACCCGGATGAGCGTGCGCACGTGCTCGGCGAGGTCGTCGCGCCACTGCTCGTGCTCCCACGACAGCCACGTCAACGGCGAGTCGTGGCAGTACGCGTTGTTGTTCCCGCGCTGCGACCGGGCGAACTCGTCGCCGGCGGTGAGCATCGGGATGCCCGAGGACAGCAGCAGCGTGCCGAGCAGGTTGCGCATCGCCTTGCGGCGTGTGGCGAGGATGTGCTCGTCGGTCGTGGGGCCCTCCGCGCCGTGGTTGAACGAGCGGTTCGTGTCGGCTCCGTCGCGGTTGTGCTCGCTGTTGGACAGGTTGTGCTTGACGTCGTACGAGACCAGGTCGTGCAGCGTGAACCCGTCGTGCGCGGTCACGAAGTTGACGCTCGCCAGCGGCCCGCGCTCGGCGCTGAACGTGTTCGCCGAGCCGGCCAGCCGCGTCGCGAACCCTCCGACGCCCACCGGCGCGGTGGAGGCGCGGCGGGCGTAGTCGACGTCGCTCAGCCAGAAGTTGCGCACCCGGTCGCGGTAGCGGTCGTTCCACTCGCTCCAGCCCGGTCCGAAGTTGCCGGTCTGCCAGCCGCCGAGGCCGACATCCCACGGCTCGGCGATGCGCTTGACCCCGGCCAGCACCGGGTCGTCGACGATCGCGCGCAGCAGCGGGTGGTCGGGCGTGAACACGTGGTGCTCGTCGCGCCCCAGCGTGGTGGCGAGGTCGAAGCGGAAGCCGTCGACTTGGCAGTCCTCGGCCCAGTAGCGCAGCGAGTCGAGCACGAGGCGCGCTGCGGCATCCGTCGCCGTGTTCAGCGAGTTGCCGCATCCTGTGACGTCGATGTACTGGCCGTCGTCGGTCTGCCGGTAGTACCGGCGGTTGTCGATGCCGCGCAGGCTCGTGCGGGGTCCGCCGATGCCCTCTTCCGCGGTGTGGTTGTAGACGACGTCGAGGATGACCTCCAGCCCCGCCTCGTGGAAGAGCTTGACCATGCCCTTGAACTCGCGCAGCACGGCTTCCGCGCCCTCCCGGCGGTTCGCCTCGGACGCGTAGCCGGCGTGCGGCGAGAAGAAGCTCAGGGTGTTGTAGCCCCAGTAGTTGCTGAGGCCATGCTGGAGCAGGCGGGGCTCGGAGGCGAAGGCGTGCACGGGGAGCAGCTCGACGCTGGTGACCCCGAGGCCGACGAGGTGCTCGATCATCGCCGGGTGGGCAAGGCCGGCGTACGTGCCGTGCAGGGCGGGCGGGATGTCGGGATGCCGCTTCGTGAGCCCCTTGACATGGCCCTCGTAGAGGATCGTGCGATCGAGCGGGATGGCGGGCTTGCGCACCCCGCCCCAGTCGAACGAGCCGTCGACCACGACCGAGCGCCAGTCCTCGAAACCGCCGCTGGCAAGGCCACGCGTGTACGGCTCGAGCAGCAGCGAGCGCGGGTTGAACATGTTGCCGGGCCCGTGCGGGCCCGCGACGCGGATCGCGTAGCGCACGCCCGGCGCGAGGCGGGGCGTCGTCGTCTGCCACACGCCGGACGGCGACGCCTGGAGCGGGATCGCCTCGACGATCCAGTCGAGGTCGGTGTCGTCGAAGATGAGCAGCTCGATGGCGTCGGCGTTCTCGGACCACACGCGCAGCGTTCCCCCGTCCGGACCCAGCCGCACGCCGAGGTCGTCGAGGTCGGGGCTGAGCAGCCCAGCGGTGTGCAGGCCGGCCGTTCGGGTGACGGGCTCGGGAGACAGCATGCGTCCTACAGTAGTTGCGACGGCGGCACGACACACACGACACGGACGGGGCTCGGATGACGGTCTACCTCGACCACGCCGCGACCACGCCGCTGCGCGAAGAGGCGCGCGAGGCGTGGCTGGCCGCTGCGGAGGCGGCGGGCAACCCGTCGTCGATCCACGGCGCGGGCCAGCACGCGCGGCGGCTGCTCGAGGACGCCCGCGAGCGGCTGGCCGCGGCGGCCGACTGCCACCCCACCGAGATCGTCTTCACCTCCGGCGGCACCGAGTCGGCGAACCTCGCGATCCAGGGGCTGTGGTCGGCGCGCCGGTTGGGCGCCGACGCCATCGTGCTGCCCGACGGCGAGCACCACGCGACGCTCGACACGGTCGCGTGGCTCGCGGAGCACGCCGGGGCGATGGTGCGGGGGGTCGGCCTGGCGGCGGACGGCGGCATCCTGCCCGACGCGTTCGGCGCCGCGCTGCCGGGGGCGGCGCTGGCCACCGCGCTGGTCGCGAACAACGAAGTGGGAACCGTGAACGCGGTGGGGCTGCTCGCGTCGCTCGCGTCCGCCGCATCCGTTCCCCTGCATCTTGACGCCGTGGGCGCGTTCGGGCACGTGCCGGTGTCGTTCCGCGCGCTGCGGGCCGAGCCGGGCCAGGGCGGGCTGGTGGCGATGAGCCTGTCGGCGCACAAGCTCGGCGGGCCCGTGGGCGCCGGCGCGCTCGTCGTCGCGCGCGAGGCGCGGCTGCATCCGATCCTGCACGGTGGCGGGCAGCAGCGCGGGCTGCGGCCGGGCACCGAGGATGTCGCCGGCGCCGTGGCGTTCGCGGTGGCCGCGGAGCTGGCGGTCGCGGAGTTGGCGGGCGAGGCGGAGCGGCTGCGCGCGCTGCGCGACCGGCTGGTCTCCGGCGTGCGGGGCGCCGTGCCCGGCGCCGTGCTGCTCGGCGACCCGGATGGCCGGCTGCCCGGCAACGCGCACGTGCTGTTCCCCGGCGCGGCCGGGGAGACGCTGCTGTTCCTCCTCGACCAGGAGGGCATCGCCGTCTCGACGGGCTCGGCGTGCCAGGCCGGAGTGCCCGAGCCGTCGCACGTCGTGCGGGCGATGGGCAGGACGGATGCCGAGGCCCGCCAAGTGCTGCGCCTCACGCTCGGCCGCACGTCCACCGCCGCCGACGTCGACGCGCTGCTGGCCGCACTGCCGGCGGCCGTCGAGCGGGCGCGCGCCGCCTCGGCGCGCTGAACCGGGCGCTGCTCCTGGGCGCGCCCCGCGAAGGTTTGCCCAGATCAGGAGATTTCGCGTGGTCAGGACGTTTTTGCGCCAGATCGTCCTGACTGCGCGAGATCAGGAGATTTCGGTGAGGCGGGGAGGGATGGCGGGCGCCCACCCGCGTCTCCGGCGCCGCTCGTAGACTGGTCGGATGCGAGTTCTGGCGGCGATGAGCGGTGGAGTCGACTCCGCCGTCGCGGCCGCGCGGGCCGTGGAGGCGGGGCACGACGTCGTGGGCGTGCACCTCGCGCTGTCGCGCGCGGGCGGCACGCTGCGCACCGGGAGCCGCGGCTGCTGCACGATCGAGGACGCGATGGACGCCCGTCGCGCGGCGGACCGCCTCGGCATCCCGTTCTACGTGTGGGACTTCTCCGAGCGCTTCCGCGACGACGTGATCGACGACTTCGTCGCGGAGTACCGCGCCGGGCGCACCCCGAACCCGTGCATGCGCTGCAACGAGCGGATCAAGTTCGCCGCGCTGCTCGAGCGCGCGCTCGAGCTCGGCTTCGACGCGGTGTGCACCGGGCACTACGCGACGCTCGTCGACGGGCCGCACGGGCTCGAGCTGCATCGCGCGTCGGACGCGGCGAAAGACCAGTCCTACGTGCTCGGCGTGCTGACGGCCGGGCAGCTCGCGCACACGCTGTTCCCGCTCGGGTCGACGCCGTCGAAGGCGCTCGTGCGCGCGGAGGCGGAGGCGCGCGGGCTGAGTGTCGCCCTCAAGCCCGACAGCCACGACATCTGCTTCATCCCCGACGGCGACACCCGCGGCTGGCTGGCTGAGCGTGTCGGAGCTGAGCGCGGCGACATCCTCGACCGCTCCGGCGCCGTGGTGGGCTCCCACGAAGGCGCGCACGCCTTCACGGTGGGGCAGCGCCGCGGCCTGCAGCTTGGCGTCCCCGCCTCCGATGGCAAGCCGCGGTTCGTGCTCGAAGTGCGCCCCGTCTCGAACACTGTCGTGGTCGGGCCGAAGGAGGCACTCGCCACGGCAGAGATCTCGGGCGAGCGGTACTCGTGGGCGGGGCAGGCGCCGGAGCACGGCGAGTTCGCGTGCGACGTGCAGATTCGCGCGCACGCCGACCCCGCTCCCGCCGTCGCGGTGCTCGACGACCGCGGCGTCACGGTGCGCCCACGGCATCCCTTCGACGGAGTCGCTCCCGGGCAGACCGCCGTCCTCTACGACGGCACGCGCGTCATCGGCCAGTTCACAATCGATCGCACTGTCTCCGCCGTTCCCGCGGGCGTCTGAGCCATGTCGGACGCCCTGCCTAGACTGACGGAGTGACGCAAGCCGCACTGACAGTGGATGCCGCGCGGGCCGAGGCCGATCAGCTGACCGCTCGCATCCTCGAGGCGAAGGACGCCTACTACGGCCGTGACACCTCGGTAGTCGACGATGCCACCTACGACGGCTGGATGCGGCGGCTCGAAGAGCTGGAGCGACTGCACCCGCAGCTGCGAGGGCAGGACTCGCCGACGCAGCTCGTCGGCGCCGCCGGGGCGACGGGGCTGGCGACCATCGGGCACGCAGAGCGGATGCTCAGCCTCGACAACGTCTTCTCGATCGACGAGCTGCGAGAGTGGGCGGCCAAGGCCGAGCTCGCCGCCGGCCGCGAGGTCGCTTGGCTCACCGAGCTCAAGATCGACGGGCTAGCGATCAGCCTCCGTTACGAGAACGGGGTGCTCACCTCGGCCGCGACCCGCGGCGACGGCCGGGTCGGCGAGGTCGTCACCGAGAACGCGCTCCGGCTCGCCGACATCCCGGAACGGCTGAGCGGGTCGGGGCATCCGCCGCTCATGGAGGTGCGCGGCGAGGTGTTCATTCCCGTCGCCGCCTTCGAAGAGCTCAACGCCTTCCAGGCGGTCTGCCGCGAGCGCGTCGTCGACGAGGCCCGCGAACGGTGGGCCGCCAAGGGCGGCGACAAGCCGTTCGACGTCGACCGCGCCGCCACGTCCGCGGCTCGCCGCTTCCCCGCCTTCGCCAACCCGCGCAACGCCGCCAGCGGCGGGCTGCGGCAGCAGCTGGACAAGAAGCACGGGCTCGAGCGCGAGGCGGGGCTCAAGCGCGTCGACGCGCTTCGGCTCTACGTGCACGGCATCGGCGCGTGGCCCGCGCCGCCGGTTTCGGCGCAGAGCGAGGTCTACGACCTGCTCGCTGGCTGGGGCCTCCCCGTGAGCCCCTACACGCGGGTCTGCCACGGCGTCGACGAGGTCGTGGCGTTCGTCGAGCACTACGGGGAGCACCGCCACGACGTCGCGCACGAGCTCGACGGGATCGTGGTCAAGGTCGACGAGCTGGCGCTGCATCCCGAGCTCGGGGCGACCAGTCGCGCGCCGCGCTGGGCGATCGCCTACAAATACCCGCCGGAGGAGGTGCAGACCCGCCTGCTCGACATCGTCGTGTCGGTCGGCCGCACCGGCCGGGCGACGCCGTTCGCGGTGATGGAGCCGGCGCACGTGTCGGGCAGTGTCGTGCGCCAGGCGACGCTGCACAACCAGGACGTCGTCAAGGCCAAGGGCGTGCTCATCGGCGACACCGTCGTGCTCCGCAAGGCCGGCGACGTGATCCCGGAAGTGCTGGGCCCGGTCGTCGACAAGCGCGACGGCACCGAGCGCGAGTTCGTGATGCCGGAGCGCTGCCCCGAGTGCGGCACGCCGCTGCGCCCCATGAAAGAGGGCGACATCGACTTGCGGTGCCCGAACGCACGATCGTGCCCCGCCCAGGTGCGGGGCCGGGTCGAGCACATCGGATCCCGAGGCGCGCTCGACATCGAGGCGCTCGGCGAGGTGACCGCCGCCGCCCTGACGCAGGCCGAGCCGCCGTCGGTCGCGCCGCTGGAGACGGAGGCCGGACTGTTCGCACTCACCCTCGACGAGCTCGTGCCGATCGAGGTGGTCGTTCGCGACGCGGAGACCGGTCTTCCGAAGCAGGATGACGACGGACTCGTCAAGACGCGTTCCCCCTTCCGCAGGAACCCCAGCGCTCTGGAGAAGAAGGAGGGGCTGGAGGGGCCGCAGCCTTCTTCGCAGGCCGTGAAGCTTCTCGCCGAACTGGAGAAGGCGAAGACGAAGGAGCTGTGGCGGCTGCTGGTCTCTCTCAACATCCGCCACGTCGGCCCCGTCGCGGCGCGCGCGCTGGCGCAGTGGTTCGGCTCGCTCGACGCGATCCGCGAAGCGAGCCGCGAGGAGTTGGCGGCGGTCGAGGGCGTGGGCGGCATCATCGCCGACTCGCTGCGGGACTGGTTCGACGTCGACTGGCACCAGGAGATCGTGGAGCGCTGGAACCAGGCCGGCGTGCAGTGGGCGACGCCGGGGCACCCCGGGCCGGGCGGCGCCGTGGTCGCCGGCGGCGTGCTCGAGGGGCTCACGGTCGTGGCGACCGGGTCGCTCGAGGGATACACGCGCGAGGGCGCTCAGGAGGCGATCATCGCGGCGGGCGGGAAGGCGGCATCCAGCGTCTCGAAGAAGACCGACTTCGTCGCCGCCGGGCCCGGCGCGGGCTCCAAGCTCGCGAAGGCGGAGGCGCTCGGCGTGCGCATCGTCGACGCGGCGGGGTTCAAGATCCTCGTCGAGCAGGGGCCGGCAGCGCTCGAGGCTCTCGACGAGGATGCCGGGTGAGGCTGCCGCGCGGAGCGTTGAACGCGCGCCCGTAGACTTGTGCGGTGTCTGAAATCACCCCCGATCTCGTGCGCCATCTCGGCGTGCTCGCCCGGATACAGCTGACCGACGAGGAGGTCGAGCGGCTCACCGGCCAGCTCGACGTCATCGTCGACAACATCGCGAAGGTGTCGGAGGTGGCCACCCCCGACGTGCCGGCGACGAGCCATCCGATCCCGATGGAGAACGTCTTCCGGCCTGACGAGCCGGGCGAGACCCTGACGCTCGAGCAGGCGCTTCGCAATGCCCCGGATGCCGCGGACGACCGCTTCCGCGTGACGGCGATCCTGGGGGAGGAGCAGTGAGCGACCTGACGCGGCTCGACGCCGCCGCGCTCGCCGCGCGGCTGGCGGCCGGAGACGTCTCGAGCGTCGAGGCCACACAGGCCCACCTCGACCGCATCGCCGCCGTCGATGGCGACGTGCACGCGTTTCTGCACGTGAGCGACCACGCGCTCGAGGCCGCCGCCGACATCGACCGCCGCCGCGCCGCCGGCGAGGAGCTCGGCCCGGTCGCCGGCGTGCCGCTCGCGATCAAGGACGTGCTCGTCACGACCGACATGCCCTCCACGAGCGGCTCCCGCATCCTCGAGGGGTACATGTCGCCGGTCGACGCGACCGTCGTCGCGCGCTCGCGCGCGGCCGGCCTCGTCCCGCTCGGCAAGACCAACATGGACGAGTTCGCGATGGGCTCGTCGACCGAGCACTCCGCGTACGGCCCGACCCGCAACCCGTGGGACCTCGACCGCATCCCCGGCGGCTCCGGGGGCGGCTCCGCGGCCGCGGTGGCCGCCTTCGAGGCGCCGCTCGCGCTCGGCTCCGACACCGGGGGGTCGATCCGCCAGCCCGCGCACGTCACGGGCACGGTCGGCGTCAAGCCCACCTACGGCGGCGTCAGCCGCTTCGGCGCGATCGCGCTCGCGTCGAGCCTCGACCAGGTCGGCCCGGTCACCCGCACCGTGCTCGACGCGGGGCTGCTGCACGACGTGATCGGCGGCCACGACCCGCACGACTCGACGTCGCTCGCCGAGCCCTGGCCCTCCTTCGCCGACGCCGCGCGCGAGGGCGCTCGCGGCGACGTGCTGAGGGGGCTGCGGGTCGGCGTCGTGCGGGAGCTGCCCGACAGCGGCTTCCAGGCCGGCGTCTCGGCATCCTTCCACGGCGCGCTGGAGGCGATGCAGGCGCACGGCGCCGAGATCGTCGAGATCAGCGCGCCGCACTTCGAGTACGGGGTCGCGGCGTACTACCTGATCCTGCCGGCCGAGGCATCCAGCAACCTCGCGAAGTTCGACTCGGTGCGCTTCGGCCTGCGCGTCGACGTGCCCGGCGGCACCGTCGAGGAGGTCATGGGCGCCACGCGCGAAGCCGGCTTCGGCGACGAGGTGAAGCGCCGCATCATCCTCGGCACGTACGCGCTGAGCGCCGGCTACTACGACGCCTACTACGGCTCCGCGCAGAAGGTGCGCACGCTCATCCAGCGTGACTTCGCCGCGGCGTTCGAGCGAGTGGATGTCATCGCCACACCGTCCGCGCCGACGACGGCGTTCCGCCTCGGCGAGAAGATCGACGACCCGCTGCAGATGTACCTCAACGACGTCACGACGATCCCGGCGAACCTCGCTGGCGTCCCGGGCATCTCGATCCCGTCGGGCCTGGCCGCCGAGGACGGGCTGCCTGTCGGCATCCAGTTCCTCGCGCCGGCTCGCGAGGACGCGCGGCTCTACCGGGTGGGCGCGGCGTTGGAGGCCGTGCTCCTGGACGAGCGGGGCGGGCCGTTGCTCGATCGGGCCCCGGCCCTTCAACCCTTCGACAAGCTCAGGGCAGGCGCTGCCCGGCAGACGGCGGAAGGGGTGCGGTGATGGCCAAGGACAAGCTGATGGACTTCGATCGCGCGCTCGAGCTGTTCGAGCCCGTGCTGGGATTCGAGGTGCACGTCGAGCTGAACACCCGGACGAAGATGTTCTCGTCCGCCGGCAACCCGGCCCATCCCGACAACCACGACGCGGCGCCGAACACGCTCGTCGCGCCGGTGGACATGGGGCTGCCCGGCTCGCTCCCGGTCGTCAACGAGGCGGCGGTGCGCCACTCGATCAGCCTGGGCCTCGCGCTCGGCTGCGAGATCGCGCCATCCAGCCGCTTCGCGCGCAAGAACTACTTCTACCCCGACCTGGGCAAGAACTACCAGATCTCGCAGTACGACGAGCCGATCGCGTTCGAGGGCCAGGTCGAGGTCGAGCTCGGCGACGGCACGATTGTCGCCGTGCCGATCGAGCGCGCGCACATGGAAGAGGATGCCGGAAAGCTCACCCACCTCGGCGGGTCGACCGGGCGCATCCAGGGCGCCGAGTACTCCCTCGTGGACTACAACCGTGCCGGCGTGCCGCTCGTGGAGATCGTGACGAAGCCGATCTTCGGTACGGAGGAGCGCGCCCCCGAGGTGGCGAAGGCGTACGTCGCCGCGATCCGCGACATCGTCCGGGCCCTCGGCATCTCGGAGGCGCGGATGGAGCGCGGCAACCTCCGCTGCGACGCCAACGTGTCGTTGCGCCCGCGCGGGCAAGACAAGCTCGGCACGCGCACCGAGACGAAGAACGTCAACTCGATGCGCTCGGTCGAGCGCGCCGTGCGGTACGAGATCCAGCGGCAGGCGGCGATCCTCGCTGACGGTGGCGTCATCACGCAGGAGACCCGGCACTGGCACGAGGACACCGGCACGACCTCTCCCGGCCGGCCGAAGTCGGACGCGGACGACTACCGGTACTTCCCCGAGCCCGACCTGCTGCCGGTCGCGCCGTCCGCCGCGCTGGTCGACGAGCTGCGCGCGGCGCTGCCCGAGCCACCCGCCGCCCGCCGTCGCCGGCTCAAGGCCGAATGGGGCTTCACGGGCCTCGAGTTCCAGGACGTCGTCAACGGCGGCCTGCTCGCCGAGGTCGAGGCGACCGTCGCGGCCGGCGCGTCGCCGGCATCCGCCCGCAAGTGGTGGACGGGCGAGCTGACGCGCATCGCGAACGCCGCGGGACGAGAACCGGCCGACCTCGTCGCGCCCGCCGATGTGGCGGCGCTGCAGAAGCTCGTCGACGCGGGAACGCTCACCGACAAGCTGGCCCGCCAGGTGCTCGAGGGCATGGTGGCGGGCGAGGGCTCGCCGCAGGAGATCGTCGACGCCCGCGGGCTCGCTGTCGTGTCCGACGACGGGGCGCTCATCGCCGCGATCGACGAGGCTCTGGCCGCCCAGCCCGACGTGCTGGAGAAGATCCGCGACGGCAAGGTGCAGGCCGCAGGCGCGATCATCGGCGCCGTGATGAAGGCGATGCGCGGCCAGGCGGACGCCGCGCGGGTGCGCGAGCTCATCCTCGAGCGCGCCGCCCGGTAGCCCTTCCGCCCCCCGCCCTCCGCGAGAGAACAGCTGGTCGCCGAGAGACAGGCAACCTCCCTACCTCTCGGCGACCACGTGTTCTCTCGCGGGAAGGGACGGGGCGCGGCGAGGGGTCGGGATGTCGGCGGGGGAGGTGACAATGGGAGCGTGGGACGCGGCGACGGGACAGGACGCCTGGTGTCGCCGGACGACGCGGACGACACCGGCGCCGGCATCCTGCACGTCGACATGGACGCGTTCTACGCGTCGGTGGAGGTCCTCGACGACCCGCGCTTGAAGGGCAAGCCGGTCATCGTCGGGGCCGTGGAGGGCCGCGGCGTCGTCTCCAGCGCAACCTATGAGGCGCGCCGGTTCGGGGTGCGCTCGGCGATGCCGGTGTCGCAGGCGCTGCGCCTGTGCCCGAACGCCATCACCGTCGCGCCGCACTTCGAGCGCTACCTCGAGATGTCGGCGCGCGTGATGCGCATCTTCCGCGAGACGACGCCCCTCGTCGAGCCTCTCTCGATCGACGAGGCGTTCCTCGACGTGCGCGGCGCGCGGCGGCTGCTGGGCAGCCCCGGCGAGATCGCGAGGATGCTGCGCCGCCGCGTGCAGGACGAGACCGGCCTGACCGCGAGCGTCGGAGCGGCCGCGACCAAGCACGTCGCGAAGATGGCGTCGACGATCAGCAAGCCCGACGGGCTGCTCGTCGTCGCCGAGCACGACACGGCGGCGTTCCTCGCCGAGCGGCCGGTGCGAGCGCTGTGGGGAGTCGGCCCGAAGAGCGCCGACGCGCTGGAGTCGCGCGGCATCCACACGGTCGCCGACATCCTGCGCACGCCGCGGCCGGTCCTCGAGCGCGTGCTGGGCGCGGCGATGGGCGACCGCGTCTGGCGCCTGAGCCGCGGCATCGACGCGCGCGAGGTCGAGACCGACCGGGTGGAGAAGAGCATCGGGCACGAGGAGACGTTCCACGACGACATCGCGGACCCGGCGATTCTCAAAGCCGAACTGCTGCGGCTCGCCGACCGCGTCGCGGCGCGGCTGCGCGAGCACGCGTGGGAGGCGCGCACCGTCGCGATCAAGGTGCGTTTCGCGGACTTCACGACGTTCACCCGCGCGCAGACGCTGCCCGAGCCGACCGCCGTCGGCCAACGCATCGGCGCGGCCGCCCGCGACTTGCTCGACGCGCTGGGCGTGCAGATGCCCGTGCGCCTGGTCGGCGTGCGCGCCGAGAACCTCGTGCCCGCCGGCGCGGGCGGCGCGGCCCTGTGGGACGACGACGAGGAGTGGCGCCGTGTCGAGGGCGCCCTCGACGGCGCGGCGGCGCGATTCGGCCGCGGCGCCGTGACTCGGGCAGCCTTCCTGAAGGGCGGCCGCTCGATCGACGCGCTGCCGTCGAACCCGCCCGTTCCCCCACAGCGCCGTGACGGAGGCGGTGCGTGACCGCGACGGTCGCGGTAGCGTGGAGCCATGCCCAACATCGCACTCGAGCTCGGCAAGCAGTCCGCCTCCTTCGGGGTCAAGAGCGCCTACGGCGAGCAGCAGGACGTGGACGGGATCCGCGTGATCCCGGTCGCGATCACGTGGTCGGGCTTCGGCGGCGGCTCCGACGAGGCAGGCAACGGCGGTGGCGGCGGGGGCGGCTACGCCATCCCGCTCGGCGCGTACGTCCGCCGTGGCGACGACTTGCGCTTCGAGCCGAACATCGTCTCGTTCGTCGCCGTCGCGATCCCGTTCGTGTGGGTTGCCGGCCGCGCGATTAGCCGTGTCATCCGCGTCCTCAAGAAGTAGCGCGCCCGACCCGTTCGCCGTGGTGCTGCGCGGAGCCCTCACGGCGGTGGTCGACGCGGTTCGCGGGCTTCAGGCGGCCAATCCCGTCGTGCTCGTGGACGGGCGGTCGGGCGCGGGGAAGACGACCCTCGTGCGCGGACTCGTCGCGGGCTGGCCGCTGCGCGGGCGTGTGCAGGTCGTCGCCCTCGACTCGCTCTACCCGGGGTGGGACGGCCTCGACGACGGAGTCGGCATCGCGCGCGACACCGTGCTGATGCCGCACGCGCGCGGAGAGATCGGGGTCTGGCGCCGGTGGGACTGGGATGCCGCGGAGCCGGCCGAAGCGCACGCCGTCGAGCCCGCCCTGCCCTTGATCGTGGAGGGCTCCGGCCTGCTCACGGCCGAGACAGCGGGGCTCGCCGACATCCGTGTCTGGTTGGACGCGCCGGCGGCCTCGCGCAAGCGCCGCGCGCTGGAGCGGGATGGCGAGACGTACCGGCCGCACTGGGACCGCTGGGCCGCGCAGGAGGAGCGCCATCTCGCGCGAGACGCGCCGGAGTCGCACGCGACGCACGTGTTCCGGCTGCCCTGACGGCTCACGGGTCGCCGGCCACCGCCCGAACGAGTCCGTCCAGGCGGTAGCCGATCCAGTCGTACACGCCGAACCGCGGGTCGTCGGGGTCGTGGTCGTCTTCGGAGCGGATGCCGAGCCGCGACGCGAGCACGAGGCGCAGCGCCGCGAGCGCGCGCATCCACGCCCGCGCGTCGGCCATCGACAGCGGGAGGTCCACGACGTCGTGGTCGTTGCCCGCGCCGACAGCGGTGGCGAGGGCGGCGACCACGCGGTGGGCGTCTTCGCGACGACGGTCGAGCAGGTCGGCCTCGGTCGCGTCGCGGAACTCGCGGGCCGCGGAGGCGTCTTCGGGGTACGCGTCGGGCACGAGGCGCGCGACGGCGGGGTCGTCCTGCGCGTCAGGTGTGGCCCGCAGCAGATCGGCGAACTGCGCGACGAGGTCGGCGAGGTGCCGCGCCTCGACGCGGGTGATCGTGAGGAGCACGACGTCGGCGGTCATCGCGGCGCCCGGCGCACGGTCGCCCACAGCCCGTAGTCGTGCATCGCCTGCGCGTGCAGCTCCATCTGCTCGCGCGGGCCCTCGGCGACGACGGCGTGGCCATTGTGGTGCACGGCGAGCATGCGCCGAGTCGCCTCGTCGCGGGAGAAGCCGAAGTACTCGCGGAACACGTGTGCGACATAGCTCATGAGGTTCACCGGGTCGTTCCACACGACGGTCTGCCACACCGGCGCCTGCGCAGGCGCGTCGTCACGGCGTGTCTTCTCGCGCACGTCGGAGCGGGCGACGCCGGCCATCAGGCCCAGCCCAGTTCGTGAAGTCGGTCGTCGTCGATGCCGTAGAAGTGCCCGATCTCGTGCACGAGCGTCGTGTGCACCTCGCGGCGCAGCGCCGCCTCGTTGGCGCACGCGTCCAGGTGCGGCTCGCGGTAGACGACGATGCGGTCGGGCAGCTCGCCCCGCCCGTACTTGCCGCGCTCGGTGAGCGCGAGGCCGTCGTAGAGGCCGAGCACGTCGAGGCTCCCGTCCTCGGGCCGGTCCTCGACCACGAAGACGACGTTGTCGAGCCCCTCGACCATGTCGTCGGGGAGGCGGTCGAGCTCCTCGACCACGAGCGCTTCGAACGCGGCGGCATCCATCTCCACCATTCTGCAACCCTCCGGCGGCGGCAGGCTCGACCACCGCGACATCGATGCCCTAGCGTGTGTGACAAGCACCTCGAACCCGCAATCGTCGCGCCGCACGGCGCACCACGAAGGAGACCGCCCGTGACTGACTCCCAGCCCGCGCACCTGCGCCGCACCCTGGGGCTTGTGCCCCTCGTCGTGTTCGGCCTGTCGTACATGGCGGTCGCCACCGTGTTCACGACGTACGGCATTGTCAACCAGCTCACCGAGGGCCACCTCGTGCTCTCGTACCTCGTGGCGGTGGTCGTGATGCTGTTCACCGCGAGCAGCTACGGCGCGATGGTGCGCAAGTTCCCGGTCGCGGGTTCGGCGTACACGTACACGCAGCAGTCGTTCGGGGGCGTGGTGGGCTTCCTCACTGGCTGGATCCTGATGCTCGACTACCTGTTCATCCCCATGATCAACTTCATGATCCTCGGCCTGTACATGGGCACCCAGTTCCCGTCCGTGCCGAACTGGATCTTCATGCTCGCGTGCCTGCTCGCGGTGCTGCTGTTCAACGTGTTGGGGATCAGCCTGGTCAACAAGGTCAACATCACGATCATCGCGATCACGGTCGGCGTCATCGCGGTGTTTGCGTTCCTCGCGATCAAGACCGCGGTCAACGACCCCAACGCCCCCGGACTGCTCGATCCGTTCATCCCCGGCGCCGAGGGCTTCAGCCCGGTGTTCGCGGGCGCGGCCGTCCTGGCGCTGTCGTTCCTCGGGTTCGATGCCGTCTCGACACTGTCGGAGGAGGCCAAGAACGCGCGCAAGGACATTCCGAGAGCCATCATCCTCACCACTCTCATCGGCGGCGCGGTGTTCATCGTGATCTCCTGGCTGGGCGCACGCGCCTACTATCTCGACGACTGGAGCACCGCGTCCGAGGACCTCATCAACGCCCCGGGCGTGGTGCTGGCGGGGCACGTCGGGGGAGAGGCCCTGGTGGTCGCGTTCCTGGTCATGGTCGTGATCGGATGCTTCGGCTCGGGCCTGGCGGGCCAGGTCGCGGTGTCGCGCATCATCTACGCGATGGGCCGCGACGGCATCCTGCCGAAGCCGTTCTCGTTCATCTGGGCGAAGTTCGGCACCCCGGTCGTCGCCGCGGTCACGGTCTCGATCTTCGCGCTGTCGAGCATGTTCCTCTCGCTCGACCAGGCGGCGTTCATGATCAGCTTCGGCGCGCTCGGCGCGTTCGCGATGGTCAACCTGTCGGTGATCAAGGTCTACCTGTTCCCGAAGGGCGAGCAACGCCCGCCGGGGGCCGGGCCGCTCATCCGCTACGGGCTGATCCCGCTGATCGGAGTCGGTCTCACGCTGTGGTTGTGGACCTCGCTCCAGCCGCTCACGTGGGTGGTCGGCGGCATCTGGCTGCTGATCGGCGTGATCATCCTGCTCATCAAGACCCACTTCTTCCGGCGCCCCGTGCCGGTGCTCGACTTCAGCGAGGGCCCGACGACGGAGGCGATCGACGCGCTCGGCGACGACGTCCCCTTCGAGGGCGGCACGCCCGCCGACGACCCGGTCCGGTAAGAGGCGAGCGGGATGCCTGTGCGCCTCTACACGGACGCGGTCGTGTTCACCGCCGACCGCGACCGGCCGGACGCGACCGCCTTCGCGGTGCGCGACGGGCAGTTCCTCGCGGTGGGCTCGGAAGACGAGGTGCGCGCCGAGCTCGAGCGCCTCGGCGTCGGCGATGCCGTCGAGACTGCGCTTTCCGGCCGATTCGTTCTGCCCGGGATCGTCGACTCGCACACCCATCTGGCGATGTTCGGCGAGGCGCTCGGCAAGGTGCAGCTGCGTGACTGCGCGTCGCTGCCCGAGATCCAGGAGCGGCTGCGCGAGGCGCGGGCGGCCGACCCTGACGCGAAGCGGCTCCTGGGCGTCAGCTGGCTGTTCGACGCCGTCGGCGACGAGCACCCCACCAGGGAGATGATCGATGCGGCGGTCTCCGACATCCCGGTCTACCTCGACGCGAACGACCTGCACTCGTGCTGGGTCAACTCGGCCGCCCTCGACGAGCTCGGCATCACCGCGGACACGCCCGACCCGATTGGGGGAGAGATCGCCCGCGACGCGGACGGCAACGCGACCGGGATGCTGTACGAGACCGCGAGCACGCAGTACGTGTGGGGGTTCCTCAACGCGAACACCACCGAGGATGAGGTCGTCGCGCATCTGGAGACGGCGTTCGCCGGCTACCTCGCCGACGGCGTGACCTCGGCCACCGACATGGCCCTCATGCCGGGCGCGGTGGCCGGAATTCGGGCGCTGTTGGCTCGCGACGGCCGCCTGCCCTTCCCGATCACCGGCCACGTGCTGGTCGAGCCCAGCGGCGACACCGCCACCGACCTCGCGGTCGTGGCCGACACGGTGCGACTGCGCGACGAGCTCGCGCGCACCGGCGAGGACGAGTGGTTCCGCGTGGCGGGCATGAAGTTCATCATGGACGGCGTGATCGACGCGTGCACTGCCGCCATGCGCGCGCCGTACGCGGACGGCAGCAACTGCGACCCGATCTGGGAGTACGAGCCGGCGTGCCCCGTCGCAGCCGCTGCCGACGCCGCCGGCCTGCAGATCGCGATGCACGCGATCGGCGACCGCTCGAGCGAGATCGCCCTGGATCTGGTGGAGCACTGCATCCGCGTGAACGGCGAACGCCCCCGCCACCACCGTGTCGAGCACCTCGAGTCGGTGACGGAGGAGACGATCGAGAGGATGGCGCGGCTCGGCGTGGTCGCGTCGATGCAGCCGGTGCACTGCGACCCGGCCGTGCTCGCGAACTGGAAGGCGGTGCTCGCCGACGAGCGCCAAGAGCGGGGCTTCCCGTGGCAGTGGCTGCGCAAGCACGGGGTGGAGTACACCCTCGGCAGCGACGCGCCGACGGCGCCGCACCACCCGCTGCCCAACCTCTACATCGCGCTGACCGGCAAGTCCGCGCTCAACCCGAGCCTGGAGCCCTACCACCCCGAGCGGGCGTTCACGCCGGAGGACGCGCTCGTCGCGTTCACCCACGGCGGCGCGTACGCCGGCGGCTTCGAGTCGACGCGGGGGCGCATCGCGCCGGGCCTGGAGGCGAGCTTCGCGGTGCTCGACACGAACCCGCTCACCGCCGACCCGCGGGACGTGCTGACGGCATCCGTGCTCGCGACGTACGTGCGTGGCGAGGCGGCGTACACCGCGGTGTGAGCGGCCGTCACGCCGCCTCGGGCGGCTGGCCGTCTGGATTGGCTGATCGAGCAACGGCTCTGGGAGGAGTTGGCCGTTCACGCCCCCGCATTGGTCGACGCCTACGCGGACTCCCGGGATCCGTCCGGCCGGGCGCTGGCGGCCCGCGCCGCGTGGGCTGCCGTCCACGCGCGCCGGCACCTGGCCGGCTCCGCCCTGGCCCTCGCGGAGGTGGCGCAGCGGGCCGAGTCGCTGATCGCCCGTTTCGCCGTGGACGACGATGCCGTCGTCGTCCGTTCGCTGTTGCGTCTGCGGGCGCTGCACGGCCGGGCGCTCGCCGACGTGGGGAGCACGAGGCAGGCGCACGCGCCTTTGCCGCTGCGGTCGAGATCGCAGCGCGCAGCCACGACGACGAGCTGCGGGAGATCGGCTTCGATCTGCGGCACGAACAGCTGCGGTCGCGCCACGAGCGAGGAGATCGGCGACCTGCCGGGCGCCCTGGCCGAACACTCTGAACGATCTCGGCCGCACCGCCGAAGCGATCGACGTATACCGTGCCGCCGCCGTCTACCTGGACGCGGAGGGAGCCGATGCTCGCACCGAGGCAGCCAAGTCGGTGGTCAACCATGCCATGATCCTGGCGCAGCGAGGGGACCACCGCGGCGGGTGAGGGCCGCCGATCGGCTGTTCGACGCTGCACGAACACTCCCGTTCGCACAGGTGATTGATAGCCGACGCAAATCATCCTCAATGCCGCTGCATTGCTTGCGCTCACACGTGGGCGCGAGGTCGCCGATCGGTGCTTTGAGCGCCGGCGGACTACCTGTAGCGTGGGGAAGCATTGGCCATGGCCGGGAGAGGGAATTCACAGAGAATGCGTAGTGAAGCGAGGGCGTCATCCGCCCACAGCACGTCGCGGGTCGGTCTTCGCAGGGTGCTGTCGGCCCTGCTCGCCGGTACCCTTCTCGCGACGTTCAGCAGCCTGTTGACGGCTCCGGCGGCGTCGGCGGCGGTCACGATCGAGTGTGGCGACGACGCCGATGAGAGCACGGTCTACGTGCTCAACCAGACTGGTCAGTTCGGCACGCTGGACGGCTCGACCGGCGTCGTGACGCTGCTGTCCGCGATCGCACGACCGAGCACGACCTACCCTCTGAACGCGCTCGGGATCAGTGCCGACGGCGCGTACGCGTATGCGGTGACCGGCAGCGCGACGGTGTCCGGGTCGCTGTCGCTGTCGGTCTTCGACGCCAGCACCGAGACGACCACCAGCTATGCGCTGCCGGACCCGACCAACACGGCCAGCCAGGCAACCATCCTCCGGGGCGCGATCAATCCGGCCAACGGCTACTACTACTACACCGTCAGCACCAGCTCGTATCAGGACCTCTACGCGTTCGACACGACGACGAACACGGCGATCGGCCTCGTGGGCCGCATCAGCAGCTCGACGAGCCCCGGCGACCTCGCCTTCGACGCCGAAGGCAACATGTACATCGTGCTCAGCTCGACCCTGGGGCTCGTCACCGACGTGCCCAACACAGCCTCGTCCGCGACCTTGACCATGACGACCCTGGCCACGCTGTCGGGCAACGCAGACGGCAACGGCATCGCCTTCGGCCGCGACGGCTATCTGTATGCCACGACGTCGAGCACGGTCTACCAGTACGACCCCACCACCGGTGCGCTGGTGACCTCGCACAGCATCACCAACGGATCGTTCACCAACAACGTCAACGACGCGGCGAGCTGCCAGAACCCCAACACCTTGACCGTGGAGAAGAACGTGGCGAGCCGGGCCGACTCCACCGACCAGTTCACGGTGTCGATCAGCAGCAGCGGGGCGCTCCGCGCCAGCGGCACCACGACGGGCACCGACACCGGGCTGCAGGAGGACACCGGCGAGTTCGCCGGGCCGGTCGTCGCGACAAGCGGCACGGAATTCACTATCGCAGAGACGGCTGCCAGCGGGGACCTGACTGATTACGTCTCCACGTACGAGTGCACGGACGAGGACGGCACGTCGTACGCAAGCGGCACCGGCACGAGCTTCGATCTCACCTATCCGACCAGCGCGTCCGGGGGCCTCGCCATCACGTGCGTGTTCACCAACACGGCGTCCGGGCTCACTCTGGCCAAGTCGGTCTCTCCGAGCACGGTGGATGCGGTGGGTGACGAGGTCACCTACACCTTCACGGTGACCAACTCGGGAGGCACGGCGATCAGCGACATCGCGATCGATGAGACGGCGTTCTCGGGCTCGGGCTCGTTGTCGGAGATCACGTGTGCGGCGACGTCGCTGGCGGCGGGCGCGTCGACGACGTGTGCGGCGACGTATGCAGTGACGCAGGCCGATCTGGATGCCGGAGAGGTGACCAATACAGCGGTGGCGACCGGCCTCGATCCCGACGACGTCGCCGTGACGTCGGACGAGGACGATGCGGTGGTGACCGCTGAGCAGTCGGCCGCGTTGACGCTGGAGAAGTCGGCGTCGCCGACGACGGTGTCCGCAGTCGGCGACACCGTGACGTACACGTTCGCGGTGACGAACTCCGGCAATGTGACGGTCGATGAGATTGCGATCGACGAGACCGACTTCTCGGGTTCGGGATCGTTGTCGGCGATCACGTGCGCAGCCACCACGCTGGCGCCGACCGCGTCGACGACGTGCACGGCGACCTACACGGTGACGCAGGCCGATCTGGATGCGGGTGAGATCACGAACACCGCCGTCGCGACCGGCGTCGATCCCAGCGATGGCGACGTGACATCGAACGAGGACGACGCGGTGGTCACAGCCCAGTCGGCGTCTTTGTCGCTGGACAAGTCGGTCTCCCCGAGCACCGTGGACGCGGTGGGTCAGACGGTGACCTACACGTTCGAGGTGACGAACACCGGGGACGTGACGGTGGACGAGATCGCGATCGACGAGACGGCGTTCTCGGGTTCGGGCTCGTTGTCGGCGATCACGTGTGCGGCGACGACGCTGGCGGCGGGCGCATCGACGACGTGCACCGCGACCTATGCGGTGACGCAGGCTGACGTCGACGCGGGTTCGATCACGAACACGGCGGTGGCCACGGGCGTCGACCCCAGCGATGGCGACGTGACGTCGAGCGAGGACGATGCAGTGGTTACGGCCACCCAGGCAGCCAGCCTGTCTCTGGCGAAGACGGCCAGTGTGAGCACTGTGACGTCGGTCGGCGCCGAGGTCACCTACACCTTCGAGGTGTCGAACACCGGCAACGTGACCATCGACGACCTGGTGATCGACGAGACCGACTTCTCGGGGTCGGGGGAGCTGTCGAGCATCGTCTGCGAGGACACGACCCTGGCCTCCGGCGACTCCACGACGTGCACCGCGACCTACACGGTGACGCAGGCTGACGTCGACGCGGGTTCGATCACGAACACGGCGGTGGCCACAGGCGTCGACCCCAGCGATGGCGACGTGACGTCGAACGAGGACGACGCGGTGGTGACGGCCGAGCAGACGGCATCGCTGTCGCTGGTCAAGTCGGCCGATGTGGCCGCGGTGACTGCGGCGGGCGATGAGGTCGTCTACACCTTCTCGGTGACCAACACCGGCAACGTGACGGTCGACAGCCTGGCGATTGACGAGACGTCGTTCTCCGGCTCGGGTTCGCTGTCGAGCATCGTCTGCGAGGACACGACCCTGGCCTCCGGCGACTCCACGACGTGCACCGCGACCTACACGGTGACGCAGGCCGACGTCGACGCGGGGTCGATCACGAACACGGCGGTCGCCGAGGGCACTGACCCGGACGACGAGGACGTCACTTCGAACGAGTCCGAGGCCGAGGTGATCGCCGATCAGGCGGCGGGCCTGGTGCTGGTCAAGTCGGCCGATGTGGCCGCGGTGACTGCGGCGGGAGATGAGGTCGTCTACACCTTCGCGGTGACCAACGCCGGCAACGTGACGGTCGACGACCTGGCGATCGACGAGACGTCGTTCTCCGGTTCGGGATCGCTGTCGAGCATCGTCTGCGACGCGACGTCTCTGGAGGTGGGCGATTCGACCACCTGCACGGCGACCTACACGGTGACCCAGGCCGACATCGACGCCGGTGAGATCACCAACGTCGCTGTCGCGACCGGCACCGATCCCAGCGACGACACGGTCACCTCGAACACCGACGACGCGGTGGTGACCGCCACCCAGTCGGCGTCGCTGTCGCTGGTCAAGTCGGCCGATGTGGCCGCGGTGACCGCGGCGGGCGATGAGGTCGTCTACACCTTCACGGTGACCAACACCGGGAACGTGACGGTCGACGACGTCGCGATCGACGAGACGTCGTTCTCGGGCACCGGCACGCTGTCGGAGGTCAGCTGCCCGGAGACGGCCCTGGCCGCGGGGGAGTCGACCACGTGCACGGCGACCTACACGGTGAGCCAGGCCGACGTCGACGCCGGTGAGATCACCAACACCGCGGTCGCCACGGGCACAGACCCCGGCGACGAAGGCGTCACCTCGAACGAGTCCGAAGCCGACGTGACGGCCGACCAGAGCGCGTCCCTGGAGCTCGTCAAGAGCTCCGACGTGTCGAAGGTCACCGCGGTGGGCGATGTGATCACCTACACCTTCGCGGTGACGAACAGCGGCAACGTGACGATCGCCGACATCGTGATCACCGAGACCGATTTCTCCGGAACGGGCTCGCTGTCGGAGATCGTGTGCGAGGCGACGACCTTGGCGCCGGCCGAGTCGACGACCTGCACGGCGACCTACACGGTCACCGCGGCCGATCTGGCATCCGGTGAGATCACCAACTCGGCCCTCGTCTCTGGAACGGACCCGGGGGGTGAGTCGGTCGCCTCTGTCGAATCCGAGGCCGACGTGACGGCCACAGCCTTGTCCGACTCCGGAAGCTCGGTCGACACCGGCGGATATCTGCTCAGCGGCTCACTCGGCTGGCTGCTGCCCGGCGTGGCGGGCCTCGGGCTGATCGCGCTGTGCATCACCCTGGTGCTTCGCAGGAGGAATGGCGACGTCGGCTGATCCTCCACCCCGGCGCCGGCCACGAGTGCGCGTCCTCGCGCTCGTGGCCGGTGCCATGGGTGTCGCCCTCGTGATCGTCGCGTTCGTGATGGCGACGACGGCGCCGTCCGACCTGGTCGACATGAACGGGAACTCCGTCGCGCTGGAGCCGGGCACGACCCCCTCACCCGAGGCGCTGTCGAAGATGGCCGTGCAGGAAGACACCGGTGAGCGATTCCGAGTGCCGTCGGCGGGACTGGACGTGCCGCTGGACTCGATGAACGCCGTCGACTCGGTGATCACCCCGCCGGGATTCACCGCCGCCTACCGGGTGCGCAACCTCGGCGTGTCGCTCGACCACGCCGCGGAGGGCACCGTCTACGTTGCGATGCACTCGCTGCGCGACGGCGCGGTCGGCCCGGGCAATTACCTCATCGACGTGGAAGCCGGCACCGCAGCCGTTGCGGTGGGCACCGAGATCATCGTGGCCGGCCTGGACTATCGGTTGACTGGTTCTCAGAAGATCGCCAAGGAGCGGCTTCCTGCCGCGGAAGCGGTGTGGGCCGACGTGCCGGGGCGGCTGGTCGTGATCACCTGCCTGCAGCGCCCGGGAGGCGGGCCGTCGCTGGAGAACGTGGTGCTCACCGCCGAACTGGCGACGCCGACGCCCACCGCCAGCCCCTCCGATCCGCAGGGCTGAGCGGCCGCATCCGAGGAAGCGCCGTCTCCCCGTACCGCCACCTGACGGACGAAGTGGGCAACGCTCCAACCCATGACTGCAATCGTCTAGAATGCTGTCAAAGATGGTGGAGGAGAAGCGATGGCAGTCCTGACCGTTCGGAACGTTCCCGACGAGGTGCATCGCGCCTTGCGGGTGCGCGCGGCCGAGCACGGCCGCAGCGCGGAAGCCGAGGTGCGCGAGATCCTGTCGGCCGCTCTGGTGCCGTCGGGCCGGCTCCGGCTCGGCGACGCCCTGGCCTCGCTCGGCCGCGACCTCGCGCTCACCGACGAGGACGTGGCCACGCTGGACGCCGTGCGCGACCGGACCCCGGCGGAGCCGCTGACGCTGCCGTGATCGTCCTCGATACCAACGTCGTCTCCGAGGCGATGCGGCCCGAGCCGAATCCCGGCGTGGTGGGCTGGCTCAACGCCCAGGCCGTCGACACCCTGTACCTGTCGAGCGTGACGTTCGCGGAGCTGCTGTTCGGCATCGGCGCTCTGCCCGCCGGGGCGAGGAAGGACCGGCTGGCGCGGGCGCTTGACCGGCTGCTGGCGCTGTTCCCCGGTCGGGTGCTGCCCTTCGATCAGGAGGCCGCCCGCCGGTACGCGGACATGGCCGTGACCGCCCGCGCCGCCGGCCGGCCCCTGCCGACCGCGGACGGCTACCTCGCCGCGACCGCCGCCGCCCACGGCTTCGCCGTCGCCACCCGCAACATCCAGCACTTCGGCGACACCGGCGTCGAGCTGATCGATCCCTGGCAGGACCGCTGACTCCGTGGAGAGCGTCAGCGCGTCGTCTCTCCCGCAGGGGTCTTGTCCGTGGCGGCTGGGGATTTGTCAGCTGCGCTCGCGCGAGCGGCGCACGCGATTCCACCACAGGGAGAGGCCGAGTCCGATCGTGACGAGTGTCGCGCCGGACGCTGTGAACCAGGCGGAGATCTCGACATCCTCCGTCGTCACGGAGATGGTCGCCGGCAGATCGCCGAGCACGTCGGTGAGCTGATCGGCATCCGTCGCGCGGAAGTACTCGGCGCCCGTCAGCTCGGCCACCGACTCGAGCGTCTCCTCGTCGATCTGCTGACCGCCGCCTCCGCCGCCTCCGCCGGGCGAATCCTGGCCGCTCGCCGAGTCCTGGTCGATCTGGTCCGCCGTGCACACCGAGCTCGCGGCCTCGGTCGTGCCGAAGCCGATCGTGTACACGCGCAGCCCGCGGGCCGCCGCCTGCTCGGCAGCCGTCACGGGATCGACGCCCTCGCTGTTCGAGCCGTCCGTGAGCACGACGATCGTCTCCGGCTGCAGCTCGACCTCCTCGTCGCCCGATCCCTCGGACGCGGTCGCGTCGATGCCCGTCGCCGCGACGTCCGGGTTGATCTCGGCGATCGCGTCGATCGAGGCGAGGATGGCTGCGCCGATCGCCGTCCCGCGAGACGTGGTGAGGCCGTCGATCGCCTCGGTGACCTCGTCGGTGTCGTCGGTCGGCGCGACGATGAGACCGGCGACGCTCGAGAAGGCGACGAGACCGACCTGCGTCCCGGCGGGGAGGGAGTCGACGAACGAGCTCGCGGCCTCCTGCGCCGCGACGAGCCTGTTCGGGTCGACGTCCGTCGAGCACATGGATCTGGAGACGTCGAGGGCGAGGATAATGGTCGACTCGCTCGACGCGACCTCGACCGTGGCCTGCGGCCGCGCGACACCGACGGCCGCGGTCGCGAGCCCGAGGAGCAGGAGAGCGGCGGGGATCCTTCTCCGCCAGCGCGGCCCCGCGCTGCTCGCCACGGCGATGGGCGCGAGGCTCGGCACGCGGACGGCATCCCGCTTCCTCCTCCGCCTGATCGCCCACGCGAGCAAGAAGAGAAGCGGGGCGACGAGGATGGCGGCGAGCATCAGCGGCCAGGTGAAAGACATCAGACGAGCCTCCCGTTGCGCGACACCATCAGCACGCTGCCGATCGCGACGAGGAGCAGGCCGAGGCAGCCGACGATGGCGGTGATCTCGATCTCCTCGTCGGCCACCGTGAGGCGCAGGTCGATGGTCGAGGCGACGCCGTCGACATCCGACGCGTCCGAGAGCGCGTGGTACTCGCCCGAGGCGGTCTCGGCGATCTGGGTGAGCGCCTCCTCATCGAGCGCCGTCGACACCTGGTAGCCGTCGACCTCGATCGTCGTGCCGTCGGTCGTGCCGACGCCGATCGTGTCGATGTGCACCCCGGCCGTCGCGGCGACCGCGGCGGCCGAGACGGCGTCCGGGTCCGCGGTCTCCTCGCCGTCGGAGAAGACGACGATCGTCGCCGAGCCCCAGTAGCCGATGTCGGTCGTGCCCTCCGCGTCGTCCGAAGGGAGGGTCACCTCCTCGCCCGTGATCGTCGAGAGGGACGTCAGGATCGCCTGGCCGATGGACGTCGCGCCGCTCGTCTCGAGCCGGTCGACCGCCGCGAGGGCGTCCGAGCGGTCCGCGGTCGGCTCGAGCGTCGTCAGGGCGCCCTTAGCGAAGGCGACGACGCCGACGTCCACCGTGTCCGGCTGTGCCTCGATGAACGCGGCCGCCGCCTCCTTCGCCGCCTCGAGGCGACTCGGCGACACATCGGTCGCCTGCATGCTCGCGGAGACGTCGAACGCGAGGATGACGGTGCCCGCGGCCCGCGCCGTCGGCACGACGGCCTGCGGCCTCGCGGCGGAGACGAGGAGCACGCCGATCCCCGCGACGATGAGCATCGCGGGCAGCACGCGGAATGCCCGGCGGAGCGGGCCGCCCGCCCGGGGGATGCCCGCCCGCTCCGTTGCCGCCCGCCTTCGTCTCTCGAACAGCCAGACCGCTGCCCCGAGGGCGACGACGGCGATTGCCGCGGCGACGAGCACGGAGGGGATGAGGAACGTCATGCCGACCTCCGCGCGGTCCGCCTGGCGACGCCGACGAGCGCGAGCGCGAGGTCGTCGTCGGCGGAGACGGTGAGGTCGGCGACGCCCGCTCGCCGCAGGGCATCCCCGAGTGCACGCTCGCTCGCCTCGTCGAGTTCGGCGAGCCGGCGCCTGAACGCGGGATCGCTCGCGTCGACGAGAAGCTGCTCGCCCGTCTCCGCATCCTCGACAATCGTCGTCCCCCATTCGGGGAGGAGCTTTGATGCAGATGCTGTCAGCCGCACGGCCGACACGTCGTTGCGATGCGCGAGCCGGGCGAGCTGCCGTTCCCATCCGGGCCGTCCGATGAAGTCGGACACGACGATGACGAGGCTCCGGCGACCGATGGTGCTCGCCGCGAGGCCGAGCATCCGCGCGATGTCGGTCTGCCGGCCCTGCTCGGTCGCCCCCACCAGCCGGCGAAAAAGACCCCGGCGCTCGTTCCGCCTGTCCGGCCCGTTCTCGCGCCCTGCCCCGATCTCCCGCGCGAGCCGCAGCACCGGGGAGCGTCCGGTCGACGGGGGGATGACGACCTGGCGGTCGTCGTCGTAGAGGATGGCTCCGACCCGGTCGCCCGAGAGCGTGAAGAGCCGCGCGAGGCTGAGCGCGACATCGGTGAGAAGGTTCGGCGCCTCCCGTGCTCCCACCCGCATCGAAGCGGAGCGGTCGATCACGAACCAGGCCGTCAGCTCCCTCTCCTCGAGGAAGCGTCTCACGTGCGGCTCGCCCGTTCGCGCGGTTGTGTTCCAGTCGATGTGCCGCACGTCGTCATCCGCCGAGTACGGGCTGATGCCCGCGAGGTCGAGCCCGGCTCCTCGGAAGACCGTGCGGTGCGCGCCCTGGAGGAGCCCGTCCAGGCGACGGACGACGGTCCACTCGAGGCGGTGGAGCAACTGCTCTGGGGCTGTGGTCATGCGGTGGTCACCCGGCGGTGGCGAGCACGGGAACGGGGAGGGAGTGGATGACCGATCCGACGATGGCGTCGGCCGTGACCCCGTCCGCCAGGGCCTCGTAGCTGACGACGATCCGGTGCCGCAGGACATCGGGTGCGAGCTCGAGGAGATCGTGGGGGAGGACGTAGTCGCGTCCCCGCACATGGGCGAGCGCCCGGGCGGCGAGCACGAGGTTGATGGATGCGCGCGGGCTCGCCCCGAATGTCACGTAGCGCGCGAGGTCGGGCAGGCCGACCCAACCCGGGTCGCGCGTGGCGCAGGCGAGGCGCACGGAGTAGTCGACGAGGGCAGGGTCGACGTAGACGAGCTCGACCTGCTCCTGCATCTGCTTCAGACGGCCGAGGTCGAGCACCGGAAGCGGTGGGGCGGGCGGGACGAGGGCGCGCTGGACGATCGCGTGCTCCTCCACGGGGGAGGGGTAGCCGACCACGATCTTCAGCATGAAGCGGTCGACCTGGGCCTCGGGGAGGGGATACGTCCCCTCCGACTCGACCGGGTTCTGCGTGGCGAGCACGAGGAACGGGTCGGCGAGTGGGTGGGTCTCGCGTCCGATGGTGACCTGCCGTTCCTGCATAGCCTCGAGGAGGGCGCTTTGGACTTTGGCCGGCGCCCGGTTGATCTCATCCGCGAGCAGGAGGTTGGTGAAGACGGGTCCGCGCTCGACCTGGAACTCGCCCGTTCTCTGGTTGTAGACGCGCGTGCCGGTGAGATCGGCCGGTACGAGGTCCGGCGTGAACTGCACGCGGTGGAAGGTGCCGCCGACGGCCTGGGCGAGCGACTTCACCGCGAGGGTCTTCGCGAGGCCTGGGACGCCCTCGACCAGGACGTGGCCGCGCGCGAGAAGGGCGACCAGCAGGCGTTCGAGCAGGGCATCCTGCCCTACGATCGTCTTCTTCACCTCGTAGAGCACCCGTTCGAGCGGCGTCCCGCCCGCCGGATCGATGGGTGCGCCGTTCGTGTGGTCGTGCGGATCGCTCATAGCTGCGGCCCTTCCTCGCCGCCGGATCCTCCGACGGCGCTCGTGATCGGGACGGCAAGGCCGATCCCGGAGAACACGTCGTCGCCGTCCGAGCTGAGGAGGGCGACGACGATGCCGACGACGGTGCCGTCGGAACGGACGAGGGGGCCGCCTGAGCTCCCCGGGTTGACGGCGGCGTCGAATTGGATGAGGCCGGACAGGGCCGTGCCATCCTTGCTCGTCGTGCTCCGGTCCAGGCCAGAGACGACGCCGGTGCTCACGCTCCACGAGAGGCCGAGCGGTGTGCCGATGGCGATGACGTCCTCACCGGTCTCGAGGTCGCTCGAGTCGCCGATCGTCGCGGGGACGAGCGTTTCGGGAAGGGTGTCCACAGTCAGCGTCGCGATGTCGGTCGCGGCGTCCGACGACGCGACGGATGCGGACGCCGTCGTCCCGTCGCTGAAGGTCACGGTGATCTCCGACGCGCCGTCGACGACGTGGAGGGCCGTCATGATGCCGCCATCCGTCGTCACGATCACGCCGGATCCGATGCCGCCCTCCGTCTTGATCACGACGACGGACGGTGTGACGGCCGCGTACAGCTCGGAGGTGGTGGGGTCGGCGGTCTCGGACGGGGTCGGCGTCGGGGTGGCCGTTGCCTCCGCCTGGTCGGTTCCCGTACCCATGTGGTAGGCGAAGGCCGCTGTGCAGACGAGGAGGATGGCGACGACGAGCGCCGTCGCGAGGCGCCGTCGAGCGCTGCGTGCGGGGGCGCCTGCGGATCCGTTCCCGGAGTCCGCGCCGTCGGAGGCACTCGTCATACGGGGGAAGGTAGGCCTGTTTCCGATGGATCGCCTATGTTCTGCGTGGGCTGCTCCTGTCAGCTGCCACTGCCGGGCCGCGGATCCGCTCCTCCGAACGCGACCACGCGGTCCCACATCCAGTCGGTGAAGCTCGGCGCGACCTCCCGGTCATCCTCCCCGACGCGCCGGCGGTACAGCCGCCCGGCGGTGCCCTCGAAGAGGTACGCCCCGGCATCGTCGGTGAGGATCTGCGTGAAGTACTCGGCCTCGGCATCCCACTGCGGCCAGGCCTCGGGTTGCCGCTCGATCGCGTCGTTCATCTCGGCTATCTCAGCCGCCGACATCAGCCGGAACGCCGTGCCGTCCCCCCACAGCCCGCCGCTGCCGGGCTCCTGCCCATCGTGCCAGGCGAGCAGCTTGGCCTCGCCGTCGCTCGCCCTCGCAGCCTCCCGGCCGAGGGGCGGGCGCAGCGAGCGCGCGAGCTCCTCCGGCAACACCTCCTCCAGCGCGGCGAGCGCCTCGGCGAGGCCGACTCCGAAGAACCTGTCGCGCAGGATGCGCCACGCGATCTCCCCCATGCCGATGTGCCGCAGCAGGCCCATCGTCGCGTCGCCCCGCTCGATGGGGTCGAGGAATCCACGGGCGACGACGAGCCCGCTCTGCGCGACCTCGTTGGTCGGATCCTCGCGCAGCACGCGCCGCAGCAACTCCTCCGCTTCGCGCGGGCGGTAGTCGTAGAGGTACGCATACGCCAGGGCGGTGGCGATGATGGGCTCGCTCGGATCCGCCGCGATCGCCTCCTCCGCGGCGACGAGGAAGCGGTCCGCGGGCGCGCCCGAGGCGAGCAGACGCAGCGCGCGCTGCCCGAGCGCGCCCGGGTGCTGCTCCGGGTCGGTCCTCGCGCACAGCTCGACGGCGTCGTCGAGCTCGCGCCAGCCCTCCTCGGGTCCCGCGACGAACGCCAGCGCGCTGGCGTGGTCCATGAGGTCGAGCCAATCGACCTCAGGGGTTTCCCGTAGCACGATGTCGGCGAGGCGCAGCGACTCCGGATAGTTCCCCTCGCTGAACTCGAGATCGCGCAGCTTCTTGGCGGCGTTGACGTACTGGCGGTCGCGCCGGCCCATCAGCTCCCGCAGCAGCCGCCGAGCCTCGTCGACCTCACCGCAGGCTTCGCGGTGCATTGCCAGCAGGATGATCATGTCGGTGAAGGTCGGCTCCCGCGCCAGCACGCTCTGAGCGAGCTGCGCGATCCGCGGATGGTCGAGCCGGAAATCCGAGAGCTCCCACGCGAGATCGCGATCCCGTTCGGTTGCCGCGCGCTCGATCGGCCCGGTCTCCTGCGTCCCGCTGTTGGCCTCGACGCTCATCGTGCGTCTCCGGATATGCTCGCGCCCTGCCGCGGATCCTCGCCGCCGAACGCCACCACCCGATCCCACACCCAGTCGGCCAGGCTCGGGGCCGCCTCCCGCACCTGGCCGTCCGCGCCCCGGCGGAACAGGCGCCTGGCAAAGCCCTCGAACCAGTAAGCTCCCGCGTCGTCGGTGGCGATCAGCGTGTAGTACCCATCGTCGGCGGCCCACTCCGGCCACGCCGCGGGATCCCGCGCGATCGACGCCTCCATCTCGTCGATCTCCTGCGACGACAGCAGCCGGAACGGCTCCGCGAGCCCCCAGGCCGCTCCGCTCCCGGGATCTTGCCCGTCGTGCCAGCCGAGCAGCGTCACCTCGCCTTGCGTGTCACGGGTGCTCGCCCGGCCGAGGCGCCCGCGCAGCACGCGCACCAGCGCACGCGGCAGCACCCTGGTCAGCGCGGCGAGCGCCTCCTCCAGGCCGGTGTCGAACATTTGATCGCACATCATGCGCCACGCAGCCTCGCCCATGCCGGCGCGGCGGAAGTCGTCGATCGTGGCGTCGCCGCGCTCGATGGGGTCCAGGAACCCCCGCACCATGGTCATACCGCCCTGCGCGATCGTGTTGGTGGGATCCTCCCGCAGCACGCGCAGCAGCAGGGTCTCCGCCTCCTCCATTCGATAGTGGAACATGTAGGCGTACGCGAGTGCGGTCGACAGCATCGGTTCCGCGGGGTTCGCGGCGATCGCCTCCTCGGCGGCGAGGAGGAAGCGGTGCGGCGGCGCGCCCGTCGACAGGAAGCGCGCCGCACGCTGGGCGAGCGCGCGCGGGTAGCGCTCGGGATCGGTGCGCGCGCTGAGCTCGACGGCCTCGTCGGTCACCCGCCAGCCCGCCTCGCGTTCGCCCGTGTAGACAAGAGCGGTCGCGAGCACCATGCGGTCCATCCAGCCGGCCTCCGGGTCCTCACGCAGCACCGCTTCGGCGAGCCCCAGCGACTCCCCATACTCCTTGTCGCCGTACTCGAGGTCTCGCAGGATCCTGAGGGCGTTCAGGTACTGACGATCCCGCAGTCCCAGCAGATCTCGCAGCAGGCGCTTGGCCTCGTCGTTGTCGCCGCAGGCACTCCGGTGCAGCGCGAGCAGCACGATCATCCCGGTGAAGGCCGGCTCCCGGGCCAGCACGCTCTGCGCGAGCTCCGGGATGCGCCGGTGGGTGGGCTTCGCCTCGAACAGCTCCCAGGCGAGGTCGCGATCGTGCTCGATCGCCGCGCGCTGGACATCGATCGGATCGACGCCGGGTTCGGGAGCCGGGACCGAGATCCCCCGCCGGCCGAACGGACTCCGCCGGGTCATCGCATCCCGTGCTTCACTCGGTAGGCCCGCAGCTGCTCGAACGTGCCGTCGTCGACGCCGTACTCGATGACGGGAGCCACTTGGTCGAACCACGTGGTCGTCGACGGGGTGATGCCGGCCGCCGCCTCGAGCAGCGACTTGGTGGTCACGGGCACGATCGATCCCGCGCTCATCGACGCCTGCAGGGACTGCTGCAGTGCGATCTTCGCGACCTGCGCGATGTCGGCCCCCGAGAAGCCCTCGGTCGCGGCGGCGATGGAAGGGATGTCGACGTCGTCCACCGGCTTGCCCTCCAGCGCGCCCTGCAAGATCGCGGCGCGCGCCATCGCGTCGGGGGGCAGCACGAGCACCGTCTTGTCGATGCGGCCGGGGCGCCTGAGTGCGGGATCGATGTCCCACGGGCGATTGCTCGCGGCGAGGAAGTACACGCCGTCGTTCTCACTGGTGACGCCGTCGAGTTCCTCGAGCAACTGGGTCACGATCATGCGCATCGATTGCGAGCCCCCGCCGCCCGAGGTGCGGCGCCCGCCGAGGGCGTCGAACTCGTCGAAGAAGATCACGCAGGGCGCGGCGGCGCGGGCGTCGCGGAACACGCTCTGGACGGCCTTCTCGCTGTCGCCGATCCACTTGCTCAGCAGATCCGCGAGTGTGACGTGGATGAATGAGGCGCCCAGGTCGCCCGCGATCGCCCTCGCGATGAACGTCTTGCCGCAGCCGGGCGGGCCGTACATCAGCAGCGACCCTCCCGGCGTCTGGCCGAACGCGGCCGCCAGTTCCGGGTTGCGCAGCGGGGCCAGGAAGGTGGAATCGATGTGCTGTTTGACCTCGGCGAGGCCTGCGACGTCGGCCAGTGTCACGGCGGGGCGCTCGGCGTCCCAGAGGCCAGGCTGGCGCACCTCCTGCTCGACGGCGTCGCCCGCTGCCTGATCCCCCACCTCCGCGGACCCGGAGCGCAGTCGGGTCGCCATCAGACGCGCTCGCAGCAGGCGCGCGCGCCCGGCGTCGCCGCCGCTCGCCTCGAAGACCGATATCTCCTGCCCAGCGCGATCGGGGTCATGCCGCAGCAGCAGTGTGATGAAGTCCTCGCGGAGCGTGAGGTTCTGCGGATCCTGCTCCACCTCAGCTGCGATCACCTCGAGGAAGTCATCGTCCTGCGCCATTCCGCCCGCCCCTCCGCCGAACCGATCCCTCGATTCTGTCAGGCTTCGAGCAAGAAGCGCGTCCAGGGTTCCGGCGACGTGGGCGCGCACTCCGTGCCCTCTCCACCGCGAGCGTCGTGAGCGTCAGCCCGCCGCCGCAAGAGGATTGCGCCAGGCCCGAACCTCGACCAAGGGCGGTCCCTTGGTCGAGGTTCACACCTGACCCCTTTGGGGTGAGTAACGGGACTTGAACCCGCGACCCCCTGGACCACAACCAGGTGCTCTACCAACTGAGCTATACCCACCATGTGTCCGTGGCCGGACAACCACACGATTCTCTCACACGGACGGGGGGTGAGCGGACACGACAGAGGCGGCGGCCGCACGCGCGTCGTCGCTTGTCGGCCCGGGCTCGGGCACAAACACCGCCCGGCGGTAGTAGGCGAGCTCGCGGATCGACTCCAGGATGTCGGCAAGCGCCCGGTGGCCACCGTCTTTGGCGGGTGCGTGAATATAGGCGCGCGGGTACCACCGGCGTGACAATTCCTTGATCGACGACACGTCGACGTTGCGGTAGTGCAGCCAGCGGTCGACGCGCGGCATGTACTTGGCCAGGAACATGCGGTCGGTGCCGATCGTGTTGCCGGCGAGCGGGGCTTTGCCTTCGAGCGGGACGAAGCGCTGGATGTACTCGAGGGCCTGGAACTCGGCGTCCGCCAGGCTCACGCCGTGGGGGATCTCGTCCAAGAGCCCGGAGGAGCGATGCATATCCGTGACGAACTCGTTCATGTGCTCGAGCGCCGACGCGTCGGGCTTGATCACGATCTGGAAGCCGGGGTCAACCGGCCGCAGCTCGAAGTCGGTCACGACGACCGCGATCTCGACCAGCTCGTCGACTTCGAGGTCGAGGCCGGTCATCTCGCAGTCGATCCACACCAGTCGGTCGTTGTCTGAGGTGCCCACCATGTGCCCCCGACAGGATTCGAACCTGTGACCAACGGATTAGAAGGCCGCTGCTCTATCCACTGAGCTACGGAGGCGCACCCCCAGGGTACGCGATGGCCGTACTCCGGCGAGGAAGGCGGGGCCCTGGCCAACGCGGTGGCCGCTGCGTCGCGCCGATGCCACTGAGAGCAGCGAGGCGTCACCGCAAGCACGCGACGGCGTCGTCGGGCGACCAGAAGTCGCCGAGGTCGCGGAAGCGCGCCGTCGGCGCGTGGAAGCGGCGCGCGCGGTAGCGCAGGCCGAGCGGATGGGCGACGGCTTGCAGGTGCCCGATCACCCGGCCCGTGTGGTCAAGCACACGCCACAGGTCGTCGGCTGCGCGGGCGAGCGAGACGCCGCGGGCGGCTGGGAGCGCGGGAGCGGAGAGAGGCAGCGACGCGCAGGCATCCGTCCGCTCCTCGAGGTCGACGAAGCTGGTCATTTCTGGGTCTCCTTCCCTTCAATTCGAAGATATATACGACCTCCGACATTCGATCCGCGCTCGGAACACACAGCGCGGGCGTAGCCTTGAGGCTGTCGTCGCAAGCCACGCGCCCCGCGGCGCAGAAGGAGTGAACATGCAGACTTTCGTCCTCGCCGGCGGGTGCTTCTGGTGCCTGGACGCCGCCTACCGCGCGCTGCGCGGAGTGAGCTCCGTCGTGGCGGGCTACACGGGCGGGGAAGCGCCAAACCCGAGCTACGAGCTCGTGTGCACGGGCGCGACCGGCCACGCCGAGGCGGTTGCCGTGGCCTTCGACCCCGACGTGATCCCGTCAGAGGTCATTCTCGACGCGTACTTCACGATGCACGACCCCCGCCAGCTGAATCGACAAGGCGGGGATGTCGGCACGCAGTACCGCAGCGCGATGTTCTATCGCGACGACGCGCAGCGAGCGCTCTTCGAGGCGGCGCGCGAGCGCGCGTCGGAATGGTGGGATGGCGGGCTGGTCACCACGATCGAGCCGCTCGGCGGCTTCTATCCCGCCGAGGATTACCACCAGGACTTCTTCGCGAAGAACCCGACGCAGGGGTATTGCCTCGCCGTGGCCGTGCCGAAGGTGAACAAGGTGCGCGCGAGGTTCGCCGAGTACCTCGCCTGATTTTCCGCGGCGTCTGCTCCTGCACAGGCGGGAACGGTGGCGCCGACTGTCCACAGATCTCGCTTTCCTCGACCACGCCGCGTGCCCGCGGTCCAGGCTGAGGGTGCTCCGGCGCCTCGTGGCGGGCACTCGGGCGCCGGAGCAGTGGGGAAGGTCCCCAGTCACAGAGAGGACAGCGCCATGAACGAAACCATCACCGTCGTGGGTAACATCACGCAACCCGAGTACAAGGTCACCGCCGCCGGCGTTCCGATCCTGAACTTCCGCATCGCCAGCACGGTTCGCCGCTTCGACAGGGGCGAGGAGAAGTGGGTGGACGGCGCGACCAACTGGTTCAGCGTGTCAGTGTTCCGCCAGCTCGCCGAGCACGCGAACCGCTCTTTGCGAAAGGGAGACCGCGTTCTCGTGACGGGCCGCTTGCGGCTGCGCGACTGGGAGACGGCGGCGAAGAAGGGCGTGACCGCGGAGATCGACGCCGACGCGCTCGGCCACGACCTGCTGTGGGGGATGACGACGTTCCACCGCGACGGCGGGCCCGGGCGCGTGAGCGCGCCCGCGCAGGACCCCGAGTGGGGTGTGCCCGGCGACGACCGGCGAGCCGAGGGCGAGGCGAGCAGCGAGTGGCCGGTGGCGGCGATCGGCGACACGCCGGCGCAGCAGCCCGACGGGCCGCGAGGCGACGGGGCCGACGAGCCCGAGCTGGTCAGCGCCGGCGCCCACACGGACACGCCATTCTGACCAGGGGAGGGGGCGCACAGCGGACGCACGGGGCGGCGGCCCCTAGACTCTCCCCGTGTCCTCCCGCCGCCCCGACGCCCGCGCCCGCCGTCTCGGCGCGTGCGCGGCGGCGGCCCTCCTGGCCGTGGCGCTGATCGCGGGGTGCGCGGCCGAGCCTGTGGAGCCGACGGCTTCGACGCCCGCCTCTCCGACGCCGACGGTGAGCGAGACCCCCGTCAAGATCGCCCTCCACCCCGACGGCACGGCGGAGGACAACCTGCCGCTGTTCGCGCGGGTCGCCGCGAAAGTGTGGAAGTCGGGGTCCAAGGCCAAGGGCCGTGCGTACGTCGACGCGCTCGCGAAGGCGGGGTTCGACAAGTCGGACATGCAGGTCACGAAAGACACGACGACGATCGGCGAGCCGGCCGAGAGCATCCAGTTCTCCGTGCTGTGGGGAAAGGAGTGCCTGATCGGCCAGGTCGGCCCGGCGACCGGCAAGCCGGTGACCACGGTGATGCCCGCACTCCAGGGCAAGACCTGCCTCGTGGGCAAGACCCGCGAGATCGACTGGTGACGGCGAACTCGCCGCTTCGCCGCCGGTAGGCTTTTCCGTTATGGCTGAGTACATCTATCAGATGGTCCGCGCCCGCAAGGCCGTGGGCGACAAGGTGATCCTCGACGACGTCACGATGGCATTCCTGCCCGGCGCCAAGATCGGCGTGGTCGGCCCCAACGGGGCGGGGAAGTCGACGATCCTGAAGATCATGGCCGGGCTCGACCAGCCGTCCAACGGCGAGGCCAAGCTCTCGCCCGGGTACACCGTCGGCATCCTCATGCAGGAGCCCGAGCTGGACGAGGACAAGACCGTCCTCGAGAACGTGCAGCAGGGCGTCGGCCCCATCAAGCAGAAGCTTGACCGCTTCAACGAGATCTCCGAGCTCATGGCCGATCCCGACGCCGACTTCGACACCTTGCTCGCCGAGATGGGCACGCTGCAGGAGGAGATCGACGCGGCCGACGCGTGGGACCTGGACTCCCAGCTCGAGCAGGCGATGGACGCGCTGCGCACCCCGCCCTCCGACGCTCGCGTGGCGAACCTGTCGGGCGGCGAGAAGCGCCGCGTCGCGCTGTGCAAGCTGCTGTTGCAAAAGCCCGATCTGCTGCTGCTGGACGAGCCCACGAACCACCTCGACGCGGAAAGCGTGCTGTGGCTGGAGCAGCACCTCGCAAAGTACCCGGGCGCCGTGCTCGCCGTGACCCACGACCGGTACTTCCTCGACCACGTCGCGGAGTGGATCTGCGAAGTCGACCGGGGCCGGCTCTACCCCTACGAAGGCAACTACTCCACGTACCTGGAGAAGAAGCAGGAGCGTCTGCAGATCCAAGGCAAGAAGGACGCCAAGCTCGCCAAGCGGCTCGCGTCCGAGCTCGAGTGGGTGCGCAGCAACCAGAAGGGCCGGCAGGCGAAGTCCAAGGCGCGGCTCGCCCGCTACGAGGAGATGGCCGCGGAGGCCGACCGCACGCGCAAGCTCGACTTCGAGGAGATCCAGATCCCGCCGGGGCCGCGCCTCGGCCAGGTCGTGCTCGAGGCGAAGAGCCTGAAGAAGGGCTTCGACGGGCGCAGTCTCATCGACGGATTGAGCTTCTCGCTGCCGCGCAACGGAATCGTCGGCATCATCGGGCCCAATGGCGTCGGCAAGACCACCCTGTTCAAGACCATCGTCGGGCTCGAGCCCCTCGACGGCGGCGACCTCAAGATCGGCGAGACGGTGGAGATCTCGTACGTCGACCAGAGCCGCGGCGGCATCGACCCGAACAAGAACCTGTGGGAGGTCGTCTCCGACGGGCTCGACTTCATCCAGGTGGGCAAAGTCGAGATCCCGTCGCGGGCGTACGTCTCGCAATTCGGCTTCAAGGGGCCCGACCAGCAGAAAAAGGCGGGCGTCCTCTCCGGCGGCGAGCGCAACCGCCTGAACCTGGCTCTCACCCTCAAGCAGGGTGGCAACCTCCTGCTGTTGGACGAGCCGACCAACGACCTCGACGTCGAGACGCTCGGATCTCTGGAGAACGCCCTCCTGGAGTTCCCCGGCTGCGCCGTCGTCATCACCCACGACCGATGGTTCCTCGACCGAATCGCGACCCACATCCTCGCCTACGAGGGCACCGACGCCGAGCCTGACAAGTGGCACTGGTTCGAGGGCAACTTCGAGGCGTACGAGGAGAACAAGATCGCCCGTCTCGGGCCGGATGCCGCAAAGCCCCACCGCTTTGCCCACCGCAAGCTCACGCGCGACTGATGCGGCTCCACGTCCCGATCCACCTGCGCTGGGGCGACCTCGACGCGTTCAACCACGTCAACAACGTCGCCCTGCTGAAACTCCTCGAAGAGGCCAGGGTGCGGGCGTTCTGGCGGCCGGCGGCCGGTGAGGACGCCCCGCCCACGGCGGTGCTCGACCCGAGCCTGGGCGCCGGAGTGCTGACCCTCATCGCCCGTCAGGAGGTCGAGTACTACGCGCCCATCCCGTACCAGCGGCGCCCCCTGGATGTGCAGCTGTGGTTCGGTAAGCTCGGCGGGTCGAGCATCGAGGTGTGCTACGACGTGCTCAGCCCCGCAGACGCCGGCGGCGCGCAGATCCTGTACGCGCGCGCGTCCACCACGGTGGTGAAGGCGGACGGCGCGACCGGGCGGCCGCTGCGGATCTCGCCGCTCGAGCGCGCTGCGTGGGAGCCGTACCTCGAGGACACCGCCGAGTTCACGCACCGTCGGTGACCGCGTCGGGGACGCGCACCATGATCTCCTGCGCGACGTTGGCGAGCAGCTCGCCGTCGCGCGAGTACATGCGCCCCAGCGACAGGCCGCGCCCGCCGCGGGCACTCGGCGACTCTTGCACGTACAGCACCCACTCGTCGGCGCGGCCGAAGCGATGCCACCACATCGCGTGGTCGAGGCTCGCCAGGCGCAGGCCCGGTGTCGTCCAGGGCAGGCCGTGCGCGCGCAGCACGGGCTCTTGGATGGTGAGGTCGCTCATGTACGCCAGGGCGGCGCGGTGCGCGTTCGGCTCGTCGGGCAGCGGTCCGCGGGTGCGCAGCCACACCGCCTGCTGAGCCGCGCGGTCGGCCACCGACGCGTAGATCGGCGGCTGCACGTGGCGCAGGTCGACGGTGCGCTCGGTGAACAGCCGTTTGCTGAGCGGATGGACGCCGGCCAGCCGGTCCTCGAGATCGGGCAGGTCTTCAGGCTGCGGGATGCCGGAGGGCATCGGCGTGTGGTGCTCGACGCCGGGCCCCTCGTCTTGGAACGAGGCGATCGTGGAGAAGATCGGCACGCCGTCCTGGTACGCCTGCGTGCGCCGGGTCGAGAACGACCGGCCGTCGTGGACGCGGTCCACGGCGAAGGTGATCCCTTTGGTCGAGTCGCCCGGGCGCAGGAAGTAGCCGTGCATCGAGTGCACCACGCGGTCGGCGGGGGTTGTGCGCGCCGCGGCGACGAGCGATTGGGCGAGCACTTGGCCCCCGTACACGCGGCCCAGCGGCATGCGCTGCGAGACGCCCGTGAAGATGTCCTCGCTCGTCCGTGCGTCGGAGTCGGCCAGATCCAGCACGGCCAGCAGAGCCGCGATGCGGTTGGTGTCGGGGGTCACGTTGGTAGCTTAGGCGGGTGCCTGATCGCCTCCGGTTTTGCGACGACGAGACGGCCGTCGACGCCCTCACCTTCGCCCGGCGGGCGTCGCGGCTGGCCGAGGACGCGGTGCGGCTCCAGGCGACGGGGGGCGTGCTCGCGATGACGGCCGCGGCCCTCGCCCCTCGCGGCCTCGGCGATGCGACCCCCACGGTGCTGGGAATGCGGGCTGTCGCTGCCGATCCCGAGCTAGTGTGCGACATCGTGGTCGTGGCGTCGGCGCTGGAGGCCGACCCGCACGACGCGCGGCAACTCGTGCTGCCGGCCACCGGGCTCGCCCCCGCGTGGGCAGGCCTCGCGCCCCCGCGCGGCGGGTGGGCGGAGCGCGAGGCGGTGGATGCGGCGACGCTCGCCGCGAAGGCTCAGGGCGGAATGGCGCGCGTGGCCAGCGCGCTGCCTGCGGACCCCGGCGAGGACGTCGTGCGCGCCGTGCGCGCGGGCGTGTGGGGCGAGCCGGAGCCGGAGTTCGACGGCCTGCCGCTCGGCGTCGCGTTCGCGGCGGTCGCGCTGGGCTTCATCAGCGGGTCAGAGGCGGCGCGGGCGTTCACGAGCGGGCGGTGGACACGGCTCACGCTGCGACGCGGCCACGTGCTGGTGCGGGGGCCCGTGGCATCCGGGCTCACTCCGGTCCGCGCCACCGGCGGCGGGCTCTCCCGCTGACCCTCCGATTTCTCCAGATCAGGCCGTTTCGCGTGGTCAGGACGTTTCGCGGCGGATCGTCCTGACTGCGCCAGATCAGGAGATTTCGGACAAGCCGGATCGGCGCCCGGGAAGGACCGCTCAGACGGCGGCCGCAGCGGCGCGCCCTGCGGCGCGGCCGGAGAACATGCAGCCGCCGAGGAAGCTGCCCTCCAGCGCGCGGTACCCGTGCATCCCGCCGCCTCCGAAGCCTGCCGCCTCGCCGGCGGCGAACAGGCCGGGCACCGGTTCGCCGTTCGCGTCGAGCGCGCGCGAGTGCAGGTCGGTCTGGATGCCGCCGAGCGATTTCCGGGTGAGCACGTGCAGTTTCACCGCGATGAGCGGCCCGTTCGCCGGGTCGAGGATGCGGTGCGGAGCCGCGGCGCGGACCAGCCGGTCGCCGCGGAACGCGCGCGCCGCGCGCAGCAGCGCGATCTGCGCATCCTTCGTGAAGTCGTTCTCGACCTCCCGGTCGCGCGCCTCGATCTCCCGCACGACGCGGTCGGGGTCGAGCGCGTCGCCGCCGGGGAGGGCTTGCATGCCGGCGACGAGCTCGTCCAGCGACTCGCGCACGACGAAGTCGGCACCCTCGTCCATGAACGCCTGCACCGGGCCGGACGCGCCCTTCCCGAACCGCGATTTCAGCAGCAGGTGCAGGTCGCGGCCGGTGAGGTCGGGGTTCTGCTCGCTGCCCGAGAGCGTGAACTCCTTCTCGATGATCCTGCGGGAGAGCACGAACCACGAGTGGTCGTGCCCCGTGGCGCGCAAGTGCGCCAGAGTGCCGAGCGTGTCGTAGCCGGGAAACAGCGGCGTCGGCAGCCTTGCGCCGGTGGCATCCAGCCACACCGACGACGGCCCGGGCAGGATGCGCACGCCGTGATCGGCCCAGACGGGGGCGTGGTTCTGGATTCCCTCGACGTAGTGCCACATACGGTCGCCGCCGATCAGCCGGGCTCCCGCGTCCGCGGCGATCGACAGCAGGGAGCCGTCGACATAGGCCGGCACCCCGGCGAGCATCGACTTCGGAGGCGTGCCGAGCCGCTCGGGCCACTGCTCGCGCACCAGCTCGGGATTCCCGCCGATGCCGCCGGAGCAGACGACCGTGGCGCCGGCCGTGAGTTCGAACGACCCGACCACCTCGCGGGAGCTGGGCACTGCGCGGGCGGCGCCGGAGGGGGAGAGGATGTCGCCGGCGGCGCCGGTCACGGCGTTCCCCGTGCGGACGAGCTGGGTGACCTTGTGGCGGGGGAGCAAGATCAGCTGCCCTGCGGTCTCGGCCTTTTCCAGGGCGGCCTGGAACGGCGCCACGATCCCGGGGCCGGTGCCCCACGTGACGTGGAACCGCGGCACCGAGTTGCCCGGCCCGAGGGCCGTGTGCCCGCCGCGCTCGGCCCAGCCGACGACCGGGAAGAAGCCGATGGCGAGCTGGCGCAGCCAGGCGCGCTTCTCGCCGGCGGCGAACTCGAGGTACGCCTCCGCCCAGCTACGCGGCCAGGCATCCTCTTCCCGGTCGAAACCCGCCGTCGCGAACCAGTCCTGCCGGGCCAGCTCCAGCGAGTCCCTGATTCCGAGCCGCCGCTGTTCTGGCGAGTCCACCAGGAACAGCCCGCCGAACGACCACCACGCCTGGCCGCCGAAGTTCGTGCGGGGCTCCTGGTCGACGAGCACGACGCGCTTGCCCGCCGCGATCGCCTCGGAGGCGGCGACGAGCCCGGCAAGCCCCCAGCCGACCACCAGCACATCGGTGGAGAAAAGGCGGGGCGCCGTGGGTCCGGGCTTGGTGATCGCGGGCATGGTGGCTCCTCGGGGTGGCTCAGGCGGCCGGGTCGGCTGGCCGCGCCACCACGGTCAGCGGCGCGCTCTCGCGCCCTGCGGCCGCCGGGCCGATGCCGGCTGGCTCGAACGTGTTGACCATCGCGTGGGCGGCGCGCTGCAGGTAGTCCCACAGGGTCGCGTCGTGCAGCGGCGCCAGCTCGAGCTCGTCCACGGCGGCGCGCATGTGCGCGAGCCAGCGGTCGCGAGCGGCCGGGTCGATGTGGAACGGCGCGTGCCGCATCCGCAGCCGTGGGTGGCCGCGCCGCTGGCTGTAGGCGGCGGGGCCGCCCCAGTACTGCTCCAAGAACATCCGCAGCCGGTCGGCGGCGGGGCCCAGGTCCGCCTCGGGGTACATCGGCCGCAGCACGGGGTCGTCCGCGACGCCCCGGTAGAACGCGTCGACGAGCCGCGTGAACGTCTCGTGCCCGCCGACCTCGTCGTAGAAGCTGCGCGGCGCGTCGGCGGTCACGACGACTCCTCGCTGTCGTCCCCCTTGTCGGTCTTGGCCGACTTCTTGCCGGTCTTGCGCGGCTTCCAGACCGGGTTGTCGGGCGTGGCCGCAACGGGATTCGGCCGCGTCTTGGGCGGATTCGCGCCCCGCACGCGCTGGGCGCCCTCGAGCCCTTCCAGGGTGATCGAGCTGAGCGAGGGGAGCCGCACGCCATCCTCGTCGAGCGCGTTCTTGATGCGCATGCGCAGCTCGCGCGACACGTCGTCTTTGGCGTTGGGCCGCGTCTTCACGACGAGCCGGATGACGAGCGCGTCGCCGGAGACCGACTCCAGGCCCCACACCTCGGGCTGCTCGAGGATGCGGGTCTGCCACTTGGGCTCCTTGGCGAGCGCCGTCGCCGTGGCCAACAGCGTCCGCTCGACGGCGCCGATGTCGGCGTCCACCGGCACGGCGAGGTCGATGATCGACCGGGCCCACCCCATCGACATGTTGCCGATGCGCAGGATCTCGCCGTTGCGCACGTACCAGAGCGTCCCGTTGACATCGCGCACGTGGGTGATGCGCACGCTCACGTACTCGACGACGCCCGTCGCGAGGCCGAGGTCGACGACGTCGCCGATGCCCACTTGGTCTTCGGCGACGATGAAGATGCCGTTGAGCACGTCCTTGACGATGTTCTGCGCCCCGAAGCCGAGGCCCGCGCCGATTGCCGCGGTGAGCAAAGTGAGCGAGCCCACCACGTCGGGGGCGAACAGGTTCACGAGGAGCACGAGCGCGACCACGACGAGTGTGACGTTCGTGATGTTCTGCAGGATCGAGCCGAGCGTGCGCGTGCGCTGCACGAGCCGCACTTGCGACAGCGGGGAGGCCTCGATGGCGCGCGTGTCGTCCACTTTCGCGCGGTCTTTCGCGCGGGTGACGATGCGGTGCACGACGCGCCGGATGACCAGGCGCAGGATCCACGACAGCAGGACGCAGACGATGATGATGACCGCCGCGCCGACGAGCTTCCACCCGATGACCATGATCACGCTGAGCGCCTCCTCCCAGAAGGAGGCGGTCTTTTCGGCGAGCGGGACGAGAGCAAGGAACGGCATCAAGTCGATCCTAACGAGGGATGCCTCAGCGCCGGCTGAGTCCCACGCGCGGCTGTCGAGTTCGATTCGCCCGCTCAGTGAGCCGGTGGGAGCGGCTCGTCGTCCCCGACGAGGCCGAGCCGGTGGGCGAGGATGACGGCGTGCACCCGGTCGCGGGCGTCCACCTTCGCCAGCACGCGCCCGACGTGCGTCTTCACCGTCGACTCGCTGAGAAACAGCGCCTCGGCGATCTCGGTGTTCGTGAGGCCGCGGCCGATCGCGAGGAACACTTCGCGCTCGCGGTCGGTGAGCTCGGCGGTCGGATCCGGGCCGGGCCGTGCGGTGGTCCACCGCGTGCCCATCCGATCGATGAGCTGGCGTGTCACGCGTGGCGAGAGCGTGGCGTCGCCGCGGTGCACGGCGCGCACCGCCGCGACCAGCTCGTGGCGGCGCGCGTCCTTCAACAGGAACCCGCTGGCGCCGGCCTGCAGCGCCCCGAACGCGTACTCGTCGAGGTCGAAGGTGGTCAGCACGAGCACGCGGGCGCCGGGTGTTTCCGCGACGATGCGCTCGGTCGCGGCGATGCCGTCGACTCCCGGCATCCGCACGTCCATCAGGATGACGTCCGGGCGCAGCTGGCTCGCCAATCGCACGGCCTCCGCGCCATCGCCGGCGTCGCCGACGATCTCGATGTCGGGCTCGGCCTCCAGCACCAGGCGGAATCCGACGCGGATGAGCTCCTGGTCGTCCACGAGCAGGACCCGGATCGCCTCGGTCACGCGTCCTCCACCGGCACCGCGTCGGGGTCGATCGGGAGCTCCGCGTGCAGCAGCCAGCGCCCGTCGCCGACCGGTGCGGAGTGCAGCGAGCCGCCGACGTGCGTCGCGCGCTCGACCAGCCCGCGGATCCCGTAGCCGCCCGGCGCGGCACGGCGCGAGACCCCGTCGTTGGCGATCTCGATCCGCACGGCGGCGGGCGAGCGCTCGACGCGCACGCGGATATCGGTGGCCTCCGCGTGCCGCATGGCGTTGGTGAGCCCCTCCTGCACGATGCGGCCGGTGGCGTACTCGACGTGCGCTGGAGCGCTCGCGTCGCCCGACACCGTGAGGGTCACCGGATAGCCGGCGCGTTGCGCTGCGGCCACCGCGTCCTCCGGGCGCACCGGCTCTGAGGGCGCGAGCGGAGCCGCGGGGTCGTCGGCGCGGAGCACGCCGAGCATCGAGCGCATCTCGGCGAGCGCCTGCCGCGCCGTCGTCGCGGCCGCATCCATCGCCCCGCGGGCCCGATCGAGGTCGGCGGTCGCGCTGGCGCCCTCGGCCAGCGCCACGATCACGGTGAGCGAGTGCGAGACGATGTCGTGCATCTCGCGGGCGATGCGGGCGCGCTCCTCCGCGGCCGCGAGCTGGGCTTGCTGATTGCGCTCCACAAGCAGCTGGCGGGAGCGGTCGATGACGGCCTCCATATAGCGTCGGCGATTGCCGACGTTGACGCCCACGAGCGCGCCCAGCAGCGCCATCACGATCGTGTCGAGCACCGAGTTGGCCGCCACGTTGAACGACACGGCCTGCGTGCTGAGGGCGAGCAGGCCGATCAGCCCGACGGTGCCCGACAGCACGCCGAAGCCGATCCAGCACGCCCGATTCGACCGGTAGACCGCGAGCGAGTAGGTGGCGACCAGAAGCGATGGCGAGACCGAGGTGGACGGGATGAACAGCAGAGTGAGCTGGGTCGCCGCGGCCGCCACGAACGGCAGGATCGGCGCGCTTCGCCGCCACATCAGCAGAACGCACGTCGCGAGCACGAACACGACGGCCACCGTCGGCGCCGGCCACTCGACGCCAGCTGTGTCGGACTCCGACTCGCCGGTGGCCATGCGGTTGTAGGTCACGGCCGCCGCGACGGGCCCCACCGACAGCAGCAGGCAGACAAGGGCGAGCAGGACGTCCGTGAAACGCGGATGCCGCGCCCAGAACCGGCGGATGACCCCGGGCGGACGCGGCAGCCGCAGCTCGGCGTCCGGGAGGACGTCGAGACTGCGGCTGCGGGCGGTCGGCACGGTTCGACTCTAGGCGTCGCGCCGCTTACGCGTCGCGTGTGCGCAGCGCCATCCAGGCTGCGCCGATCGTGGCGACGACCCACGCGCCGAGCGTCGCGAGGGCGACGGGAGCGCTCAGGCCCCACTCGTCCTGTGGAGTGATCACGTTCTGCGACGCGGACATCGGCAGGTAGTGGCCGAGGTCGCCGAGCCAGGCCCATCCGCTCATCGAGGAGAAGACGCTGAAGACGAGTGGGAGCACGAACAGCAGTCCGATCGTGGCCGCGATGGCTCCCGCGCCGCCGCGTATCACGAAGCCGAAGCCGAGCCCGATGAGAGCGAACACCGACATGGACAGAGATGCCGCCAGCAGCGGCTGCCACGCGCCCTCGACGTCGCCCCACGGGAATGCGACGTCGATCCGCTGGAGGATCGGCGTGACGACGGCCGCGGCGACGAGGAAGATCGCCAACGACGCGACGAACATGAAGGCCGCGACGACGAGGGCCTTCGCCGCCAGCACGACGCCTCGCCGGGGCTCTGCCGCGAGCGTGGAGCGGATCATGCCGGTGGAGTACTCCCCGGTGACCGCGATGACGCCGAGGATGCCGGCGAGCAGCATGGTGAACTGCACCCCCGAGACCACGGTGAGGATGGCGGGGAAGTCGTCGTCGATCGTGGAGGCGATGAGCGTGGCGATGCCGATCGTCAGCACGGCGACGAGCCCGATCGACCACCACGTCGAGCGGAGGGTGGCGAGCTTGAGCCACTCGCTGCGCACGAGGCGCGGGAAGCTCAAGCGGTAGGGCGAGGGCGGGATGTGGGTGGCCCGGGCGAGCGCGGGCGCGGCGGCGGTGGTCATGAGATCTCCTTGGACTTGTACTCGACGGATTCGCCGGTGAGGGCGAGGTAGGCGTCTTCGAGCGAGCCGGCGCTCGGGCTGAGCTCGTGGACAGGGATGCGCAGATCAGCGGCCAGGTCGCCGATGCGCGCGGCCGGGACGCCCGTCACGTCGAATGCCTCGGGGCCGGTCGTGGTGATCGCGACCGCGGGGCCGGCGAGCGCGGCCGACAGCTCGGCCGCGCGCGGGCTGCGCACGCGGATCGTGGTCTCCGTCCACGCGCGCACGAGGTCGTCGATGGGCGCGTCGGCGAGGACTCTGCCGCGCCCCAGCACGATGACGTGGTCGGCGGTCTGCGACATCTCGCTCATGAGGTGGCTCGACAGCAGCACGGTGCGGCCCTCGGCGGCGACGCGCCGCACGAACTGGCGCACCCACCGCACGCCCTCGGGGTCGAGGCCGTTGACCGGCTCGTCGAGGATGAGCGTGTGCGGGTCGCCGAGGAGGGCGGCCGCGATGCCGAGCCGCTGGCCCATGCCCAGCGAGAACTTCCCGGCGCGCTTGCGGGCCACCGTGTCGAGCCCGGTGAGCCCGATCACCTCGTCGACGCGGCGATTCGGGATGCCGTGGGTGGCCGCCATGGCCCGCAAGTGGTTG
>NZ_JASGEC010000050.1:0-46725 GCF_047606685.1 Microbacterium sp. | reverse complement strand
CGCGGCGGCGCTCGTCGCGATCGAGGGCGCGGCGCTGGCGGTGCTGGCCGGATGGCAGGCGGTCGCCCTCGCCGGAGGCGACGCCGAGTCGGCGGCCAGCTCGACCGCGCTCATCGTGCTGACGGCGCTCGGCGCGATCGTGGTGCTCGCGTTCGCCGTCGGAATCGCGCGCGGCCGCTCGTGGGGGCGCTCGGGCGGAATCGTTGCCCAGCTCCTCGTGCTGGCGGTCGCGCTCGGCGCGGCGACGGGCCAGTACGCCCATCCCGGCGTCGGCGCGGCGCTCGCCGTGCCAGCGGCTGTGTGCCTCGCGCTGCTGTTCGGCGCCTCGCGTCGCGCCGCGCGCGAGGGCGAGCCTTAGATCCCCAGCAGCGCGCGCAGCCGCGCGACGTGGCCGGTGGCCTTGACGTTGTACAGCGCGTGCGTGACCACGCCGTTCTCGTCGATCACGACCGTCGAGCGCAGCACGCCCTGGATCGTCTTGCCGTAGTTGACCTTCTCGCCCCACGCGCCGTACGCGTCGTGCACGCCGTGGTCGGGATCGCTCACGAGCGTGAAGGCCAGCCCGTCGCGCTCGGCGAACTCCTTGAGCTTGGCCGGCTCGTCGCGGGAGATGCCGATGACCGTGTAGCCCGAGCCCTGCAGCGACGCGAGGCTGTCGCGGAAGTCGCACGCCTGCGTGGTGCAGCCGGGCGTCATGGCGGCCGGGTAGAAGTACAGGATCGCTTTGCGGCCGCGCAGGTCGCGCAGCGAGACGGGGGAGCCGTCCTGGTCGTCGAGAGTGAAGTCGGGGGCGGTGTCGCCGGCCTGGAGCTGAGTCACCGTCCCAGCCTACGCCCGCCGCTCGCGGCGACGCGGCCCTCAACCGGCGAAGGTCGTGAGCAGGCGCTGCAGCGAGTCCAGCCGCGCGGCCCCGGTGTCGCCGAGGCGCCCTTCGGCCACCGCCTCGACGAGCGCGCAGTCGGGGGCGTCGGGGAGGTGCGTGCAGCCGCGCGGGCACTCCTCGGCGATCTCGGCGAGGTCGGTGAAGGCACGCAGGATGTTGGCCGGGTCGATGTGCCCGAGCCCGAACGAGCGCACGCCCGGGGTGTCGATGACCCACCCGCGGCCGGCGGCCGACGCGTACCGCAGCGACACGGTCGAGCTCGAGGTGTGCCGGCCGCGGCCGGTGACGACGTTGACGTGGCCGGTGGCGCGGTCGGCGCCGGGCACGAGCGCGTTCACGAGCGTCGACTTGCCGACGCCGGAGTGCCCGACGAACACGGTCGAGTGCCCCACGAGCGCCGCCCCGATGCGCTCCAGCGGCATCTCGCCGCGCGCGCTCGTGAACACCTCCAGGCCCAGCCCGTCGAAGTGGCTGAGGAAGTCGGCCGGGTCGGCGAGGTCGGTCTTGGTCACCACGAGCAGGGGACGGATGCCGGCATCCAGCGCCGCGACCAGGTACCGGTCGACCAGCCGCTCGCGCGGCTCGGGGTCGGCGGCGGCGACGACGACGAGCATCTGGTCGGCGTTGGCGACGACGACGCGCTCCACCTGGTCGGTGTCGTCGGCGCTGCGCCGCAGCAGCGACGTGCGCTCCTGGATGCCGACGATGCGGGCGAGCGTGCCCTCGGCGCCCGAGGCATCGCCCACCACGCGCGCGCGGTCGCCCGTGACGATCGGCGTCTTGCGCAGCTCGCGGGCGCGGACCGCGAGTGCCTCGTGCTCGTTCGCGCCGTCCTCGTCGACGAGCACGGTGTAGCGGCCGCGGTCGACGCCGAGCACGCGCGCGACGACGGCGTCGCCGTGCGCGGGGCGGCGCTTGGTGCGGGGGCGGTTCGCCTTCGGGTTGGGGCGGACGCGCACGTCGGCCTCGTCGAACTCTGGCTCGTCGTCGTCGGTGTCGTCGAGCCAGCTCACGGGTGCACCACGCTCACCGCGCCGCCCGGTTAGGCCGCGGCATCCGACGCGCCGTCGAGCATGCGCTCCCACAGCTCCACGAACTGCGGCAGGGTCTTCGCCGTCGTGCCGATGTCGTCGACCTCGACGCCGGGCACGGCCAGCCCCAGCAGCGCGCCGGTGGTCGCCATGCGGTGGTCGTGGTGCGCTCGCCACAGACCCCCGTGCAGAGGGCGGGGCACGATGCGGATGCCGTCGGGCAGCTCTTGCGCCTCGCCGCCGAGGCGCTGCAGCTCGGTCGCCAGCGCCGCGAGCCGGTCGGTCTCGTGCCCGCGGATGTGCTCGATGCCGTGGAACGCCGATGGCGAGTCGGCGAGCGCGGCCAGGCCGACGAGCGTGGGGGTGAGCTCGCCCGCAGCCGACAGGTCGAGGTCGACGCCGGTGATCCCCTGGCCGCCGGCGACGGTGAGCGCGCCGCCGCGGCGGCTGACTCGGCCGCCCATGAGCGAGAGGATGTCGCCGAGCAGTCCGCCGGGCTGTGTCGAGTGCACCGGCCAGTCGGTGACGGTGACCGAGCCGCCCGCGATCATCGCCGCCGCCAGGAACGGCGCCGCGTTGGAGAGGTCGGGCTCGACCGCGACATCCTTCGCCCTGATCGGGCCGGCGGCGACGACCCACTCGTTGTGCGCGGGCCGCTCCACGTGCACGCCGCGGCGGCTGAGCGCCTCGATGGTCATGTCGATGTGCGGCATGCTCGGCAGGCGGTCGCCAGTGTGCACGAGGTGCAGGCCGACGTCGAACCGGGGCGCTGCCAGCAGCAGGCCGGAGACGAACTGGCTTGACGCGGACGCGTCGATGTGCGCCTCGCCGCCGCGGATGTGGCCGTGCCCGCGGACGGTGAACGGCAGCGACCAGTGGCCTCCGTCGTCGATGTCGACGCCGAGGTCGCGCAGGGCCCTGATCATCTCGCCCATCGGCCGGTGCAGTGCGCTTTCGTGCGCCGTGAGCACGACCTCGCCGGTGGAAAGGCCCGCCAGCGGGGCGATGAACCGCATCACGGTGCCCGCCTGGCCGCAGTCGACCACGGCCTCGCCGGCGAAGCGCGCGGGGGGCGTGACGACGAGGTCGTCGCCGAACGCGCCGGACCCCGGCTCTGATTCGATGACCACCCCGAGCGACCGCAGTGCGGCCGACATCCGGTCGGAGTCGTTCGAGTACAGCGGGGACCGCAGGCGGCCCGGCCCGTCGGCGAGCGCGGCGAGCACGAGCTCGCGGCCGGTGAGCGACTTCGAGCCGGGCACGGTCAACGTCGCTTGGAGCGGCCCCTCGGCTGTCGGCGCCGGCCAAACGGAGGCGGGGGAATACCCGTCGGCAGTCATCGGTTTCTAGCCTACTGAACCGCGCCTCGTGCGCCGCGAACATCGGAGGGACGGATGCCTGTGCTGCTGGAGACGCCGTCGCGTGCCTCCGTCGGCCCGGACATAGACTGGGTCGCGATGACTGACGAGGCGCCCGGCCTCCCGCAGGGCAACAACGGCGAGAACGCTCGCGCGCGAGCGGAGTTCGAGCAGCAAGCGCTCCCGTTCATGGACCAGCTGTACGGCGCGGCCATGCGTATGACGCGCAATCCCGCCGACGCGGCCGACCTCGTGCAGGAGACGTTCGTCAAAGCGTTCGCCTCCTGGGCCACGTTCACCCAGGGCACGAACCTGAAGGCGTGGCTGTACCGCATCCTGACGAACACGTACATCAACGCGTATCGCAAGAAGCAGCGCGAGCCCTACCAGAGCGCCATCGACGACCTCGAGGACTGGCAGCTGGGCGGCGCGGAGTCGACGACGGCGACGAGCACCCGCTCCGCCGAGGCGGAGGCGATCGACCACATGCCGGCGTCGGTCGTGAAAGACGCGCTGCAGGCCATCCCGGAGGACTTCCGGCTGGCGGTGTACCTCGCCGATGTCGAGGGCTTCGCCTACCAGGAGATCGCCGACATCATGAAGACACCGATCGGCACGGTCATGAGCCGTCTGCACCGCGGCAGGCGGATGCTTCGCGAGCTGCTTGCGGAGTACGCGCAGGAGCGCGGGATCGTGCCTGCCGCACCGAGGGGCAAGAAATGAGCGATTGCGGCTGCGACCAGGCCAGGAAAGACCTGGAGGAGTACCTCCGGCGAGAGATGTGCAGCACCGAGCACACCGACATCCGCGAGCATCTCGAGAACTGCGCCGCCTGCCGTGAGGAGGCGCTGGTGGCCACGACACTCACCGAGGTCGTCGCCCGCGCCTGCCGCGAGTCGGCCCCCGCCGAGCTGCGCGAGCAGGTGCTCACCCGGCTGCGGGCCGCGCAGGCGACCCACCATTGACCGCGAGCGCGCGTCGGCCGGTCGTCGCGCGCTGAGTTGCCGCGTTTGACCGCGCCGGGGCGCAGTTCGCGGCAACCGAATGGGTTCGGGGCCGTCGTGAGGGTCAGTGGTAGCGGCCGCTGTACGCGTTGATCGCGGGCTGGCCGCCCAGGTGGGCGTACAGCACGTTCGAGTCGCGCGGGATGCCGCCTGACGACACCAGGTCGATGAGCCCGGCCATCGACTTGCCCTCGTAGACCGGGTCGAGGATGACGCCCTCGAGCCGCCCGGTGAGGCGCATCGCCTCGTCGGTGGACTCGACCGGGATGCCGTACTCGTCGCCGGCCCAGCCTTCGAGCACCGTGATCTCGTCGTCGCGCAGGTCGCGTCCGACGCCGATCAGCTCCGCCGTGCGGCGCGCGATGCGGGCGACCTGGTCGCGCGTCTCGTCGATCGTGGCCGACGCGTCGATGCCGAGCACGCGCCGGGGGCGGTCGCCGAAGTTCTCGAGCAGGTCGGCGAAGCCGGCGATCATGCCGGCGTGGGTCGACCCGGTCACGGTGCAGACGACGATCGTGTCGAAGAACACGCCGAGCTGCGCCTCCTGAGCCCGCACCTCGTGGGCCCAGTTCGCGAAGCCGAGCCCGCCCAGCGGGTGGTCGCTCGCGCCGGCGGGGATGGCGTACGGCGTGCCGCCGGCCAGCTCGACCTCGGCGATTGCCTCGCGCCACGAATCCTTGAAGCCGATGCCGAAGCCCGCGGGGGACAGGCGCACGTCGGCGCCCATGAGCCGCGACAAGAGGATGTTGCCGACGCGGTCGTTCACGGCATCCGGCCAGTTCACCCAGTGCTCCTGCACGAGCACGGCCTTCATCCCGAGGTGGGCGGCGACCGCTGCGACTTGGCGGGTGTGGTTGGACTGCACGCCGCCGATCGACACGAGCGTGTCGGCGCCCTGCGCGAGCGCGTCGGGAACGAGGTACTCGAGCTTTCGCACCTTGTTGCCGCCGAAGGCCAGGCCGCTGGAGACGTCTTCGCGCTTGGCCCACACGCGGGCGCCGCCGAGGTGGGCGCTCAGCCGGTCGAGTGGGTGGATCGGGCTCGGCCCGAACGTCAGCGAGTGGCGGGGGAAGTCGGCGATGGCCATGGATGCTCCTGTCTCGGGCGTGCTTGTCTAGCGTGGCATGCCGGCGACCTCGTGGCTGGCCGCCGCTGACCTGACCCGTGCTCAGTCGGCGTAGTGCAGGCGGGTGTCGGCTGGCGGGCACTCGTCGCCGAGACGGATGCCGTCGCCGATGCGGCCGGCCTCGCGCAGGTCGCGCAGCGCCGTCACGGCGCGCTCGCGCAGCATCCACGGGTCGATCGTGTTGACGAAGATCTTGGTGCCGCCCTCGAAGCCGGCCGGGGTCGACACACGCCACTTGAGCACGATGCGCCACGGCATCGGCGCGATGACGCCCGCCGGGCGGTAGTGCCACTCCTCGTTGGTGGGCACGCGCGCCCCGGTCGCGGCGTGCAGCGCGTGCAGCAGGTCGGAGACGCCGCGCCGCTCCTCGGGCGCGTGCGCCTGGGGGAGGTGCGCGCGCGAGCGCGAGTACACCTCGAACGACGGGAAGCGGTGGCCCACGCCGGCGACCGCGACGGCGTGGTCGTTCGCGGCCACGACGAGGCCCTCGCGGCGGGCGGCATCGATGATCTCGCGCTGGTACAGGGCGCGGTCGCTGGCCAGCATCCCGATCTCGCGCGACACCTGCGGGCCGAACTCGTCGATCGCGACGAGCTGCTTGTGCAGGTGCTCGAACGTCGCGCCGGCGGGCCGCAGCCAGTTCTGGAACACCGAGGTGTACTTCGCGTGCGGCTGTGCGGCGGCGATCTGGGTGAGCGCGTCGATGGTGAACGACACGTAGGCAGCGTGCTCGTCGGGCGTCAGCTCGCCCGACGAGACCAGCTCGTCGTCCCACTCGGCGTCGTCGCGCACGTGCCGCCGGGCCACGACGACGTCGTGCGAGCCGCCGACGAGGTCGAGCGCGCCCGCCTCGACGTCTGTGGGGATGCCGGATGCCGCGTCCCGCGTCGCGAGAAGCCGCTCCACCTGCGCGCGGCCCGTCGGCGCGGAGAGGTACTCGTCGGCCCAGCGGACGACATCCGACGGCTGGCGGAACCCGTAGTTCTCGCGCCAATACTCGGCAGAGACGATCTCGAAGAGGTTGCCGAAGCGGCGGAACTCCGCGACGGTGTCGAAGAGCGCGTCAGGCGGCACGCGCCGCAGCAACTCGAGCCCGCCGTCGTCGCCGCGCACCAGCCGCGCCTTCTCGGGCGTGGTCTCGCGGTAGCGGTCGGCGCAGAACGCGCACAGGCGCGTGCGCTCGTCGGGAGCGATGCGCGTGCGCTCGTCGCGCGGCGCCTCGATCGGGCGGTGCGCGCGACCGGGCACCGTCCACACCTCGGTGCCCGTCAGCGGGGCGCGCTGTTTGACGGTGCCGTCCGGCAGGCGGACGAGAGGCGACAACGATGGCACGCTGCCCAGCCTAGGCGGGAGTCACAGCGGCGGCTCGCCGGGGTAGCGCAGCCCGATCTGGCGGCGCACCTCGTCGAGGGTCGCCATGATCGCGACGGTCTCGTCGATGGGCAGGATGTCTCCGGCGAGATTGCCGGTGGCGACCAGCCGTTCCGCCGCCAGCGCCTCGAACTGCATGCCGCGGCCCGGGGTGTCGGCGCGGAACTCCTCGAGCACCGTGCCGTCGGTGGCGACGAGCCGGAACGTCGTCGGCGCGTACCAGACCTGGTCGATGTCGATGCGCCCGGCCGTGCCGATGACGTGCGCCGTGTTCGGCCCGGCGCTGCGCATGCTCGACAGCGTCGTCGACACGGCGCCCGAGGCGTGCGTGAAGAGCGTCGCCACCTCGGTGTCGGCCCCCGTCTCGCCAAACCGCGCCTTCGCGGCGACCGAGGTGGGCGGGCCGAGCACGTCGAACACGAACGACACCGGGTAGACCGCGAGGTCGAGCAGCGCGCCGCCGCCGAGCTCGAGCGCGTTCACGCGGTGCGCGGGGTCGAGGGGGAGGGACTGGGTGTGGTCGGCGAACACCGCGCGCACCTCGCCGACCGCGCCGTCGGCGAGCAGCTGGCGGATGCGCTGCATGTGCGGCAGGTAGCGCGTCCACATCGCCTCGGTCGCCAACAGCCCGCGCGCGGCGGCGGTGTCGCGCACGAGCGCCGCCTCGGCCGCGTTGACGGTGAACGCCTTCTCCACGAGCACGTGCTTGCCGGCCTCCAGCGCCCGCACGGCGTCGGCGGCGTGCAGGGGGTGCGGCGTCGCGATGTAGAGGATGTCGACATCCGGGTCGTCGACGAGCGCCTCGTACGACGCGTGCGCGTGCGGGACGTCGAACTCGGCCGCGAAGCGCTCGGCGCTGTCCGCCGACCGCGAGCCGACCGCGACGATGTCGCGCCCGATCGTGCGCAGGTCGCTCGCGAACGCCTGCGCGATGTAGCCGGTGGCGAGGATGCCCCATCGCAGGGCGGGGTGCTGGTCGGTCACAGCCGGAGCCTACCGGCTGCGCGGCCGCTGCGCCCCGCGAGCGAAGCGAGACGAGACGCGGTTCGTCACGGCTCCAGGACGAGCTTGCCCGGCGCGCCGTCTTGGCTCGCGCGCTGGGCGTCCGCGGCATCCTCCAGCCGATAGCTGCCGCCGAACTCGACGCTGAACCGGCCCACCGCCATGAGGGCCAGGGCGACCGGCACTGCCTCGACCCGCCACGCCACCTGCTGCGGCGTCAAAGCGGACGCGCCGCCGCCCGAGAACGCGCGGATGCCCCAGCCGGGCGCGTCCTTGCCGCGCACGATCGTCGCGATGCGCGAACGGTCGGGGAGGAGGTCGAGGGATGCCTCGATCGCCTCGTCGGCGCCGGCGGCATCCAGGATCACGCTCACGCCGTCGGGGGCGGCCGCGCGCACGCGGCCGACCAACCCGGGCCCGTACTCGATCGGCTCGGCGCCGAGCTCGCGCACGCGGCCGGCGCGCCCCGCGCTCGTGGTCGCGAGCACGCGGGCGCCCCACAGCGCGGCGAACTGGATCGCGGCCTGCCCGACCGAGCCCGAGCCGCCGTGCACGAGGAGGGTGTCGCCGCCGCGAACGCCGAGGGAGCGGAGGGACTGGTACGCGGTGCCGGCCGGGATGCCGAGGGCCGCTCCTTGCGCTGCCGTCACCCCCGAGAGGCGGACGAACACGTTCGATGCCGCGACGGCGACGGCCGTCGCGTACGAGCCGGCCGCGTCGCGAAACGCCACGGGGTCGCCGGGGCGGAGGCCGTCGACCCCGTCGCCGACGGAGACGACGACGCCCGCGCCGTCGAACCCGACGCGCCGCGGCCTGTCGAGCGGGGCGGACGCGCGGATGCCGGAGCGCAGCTTCCAGTCGATCGGGTTGACGCCCGCGGCCTCGACGCGGATCGCGACCTCGCCTTCGCCGGGGACCGGATCGGGGATCTCAGCCAGGGTCAGGACTTCGGGTCCGCCGAACTCGGTGTGGACGATCGCGTGTGCCATGTCGATGGCAACCTCGGCGCGGTCGGCCGCTATTCCCGCACGCTCGTTGAGCTTGTTGAAGGCGCTCCCGGTCCCTGAGCTTGTCGAAGGGCGTCTCTGGTCCCTGAGCTTGTCGAAGGGCCGGGTGGCTTGCGAGGGTCGGGGGCCCTTCGACAAGCTCAGGGGCCGGCGACGACCGGGCCCTTCGACAAGCTCAGGAGCCGGGGGAGAGGGCCTTCGCGATGCGCTGCGGCGACACGGGCTCTGCCGTGCCGAGGCGTTGCGCGAAGAGGCTGATCCGGTACTCCTCGAGCAGCCACCGCGCGCGCACGACGGCGTCGGAGGCATCCACCTCGGGCGGCACGGCGCCGCCCGCCTCGGCGTACAGCGCCGCGGCCCGCTCGAACTCGGTCAGCCACGCCCGGTCGCGCCCCGGGTTGTCGGTGAGGCCCTGCAAGCGCACCAGCATCCCCTCGAGATACCGCGGGAAGTGCGCGAGCCGCGCGACTCCCGCGCGGGAGACGAAGCCGGCGAACACGAGCCCGGCCAACTGGCTGCGGATGTCGCCGAGCGGGCCGAGCAGCGCCATGCTGGTCTGCTGCTTGAGGGCCCTCTCGACATCCCGCGCGCGCGTGAGGATTCTCGCCACGAGCGACACGCACGCGAACAGTTCGTCCACCGAGGCCGCGGCGAACGCGTCGCGCACCGCCTCGTATTCGGCCCTCGTGCGCACCATGCCGGACGGCGCGCAGCGGCGGATGACGGCGTCGGCCACCGCGACGCGGCAGTCTTCGACAAGCGCCTTCGCGTTCTGGTAGGGCGAGGTCGCGAGCGCGAGCTTCTCCGCCGACGTGAGGTGGTCGAGCACGTACGCCGCCGGCGACGGGGTGGACAGCAGGACGAGCCGGCGGACTCCGCCGACGGTGGTGGATGCCGCCGCCTCCGGCGTCGCCTCGATGCGCAGGCGCACCGACGCCCCGTCGTCGACGATGGCGGGGTAGCCGCGCACGACGCCACCCGCCACGCGCGTGTCGACGACGTCGGGGAGCACGTCGAAGTCCCACTCGGCAAGGCCGGCGCGCTCGGCGAACTGTGTCCCCGGTCGCCCCGCGAGCGAAGCATCCCCCGGTCGCCCCGCAAGCGAAGCGCCCCCCGGTCGCCCGGCGAGCGAAGCGCCCCCCGGTCGTTGAGCGTGCGAAGCGAGACGAAACGCGCCGTCGCCGTCGTGTCGCGGTTGGTCGCCGCGTTTCGTCTCGGTCGCTTCGCTCACTCGCGGGGCGACCGGGGAGCCGCTCAGCGAACGGCTCACGGCATCCCGCGCGCGCCCGGCAAGCCGGGCCTGCAAGGCGGCGAGGTCGTGGTCCGACCCCGCGACGCGGCCTCGGCCGTCGACCGCGCGGAACGACACGCGCAAGTGCGCGGGCACCCGCTCCAGGTCGAAGTCGGCCGCCGACACCGGCTGGTTCGCGACGCGCTGGATGCGCGAGGCGAGCGCGTCGCGCAGCCCGACGGGCGGCAACCCGTCGTGCGACTCGGGGCCCTGCCCGTCGAGCTCTGCCGCGAGCTTCGCCGCCCAGTCGGCTGCGGGCACCACGTGCCGCCGGATCGCCTTCGGCAGCGAGCGGATCAAGCCCGCGATCAGCTCGTCGCGCAGCCCCGGCACTTGCCAGTCGAACCCGTCGGGGCGCACTTGCGCCAGCAGCGCCAGCGGCACGACCACCGTGACGCCGTCGTCGGGCGCTCCGGGCTCGAAGCGGTACGCCAGAGACAGCACCTGGTCGCCCTGCTGCCAGCGCATCGGGAAGTCGCGCTCCGCCGCCCGCGTCGCGTCGTCGACGAGGTCTGCTTCGGCCAGGTCGAGAAGCCGCGGTGTGCGCTGCGAGGCGTCCCGCCACCACGCCTCGAAAGACCGCACGTCGAACACGTCCGGAGGAATGCGCGCGTCGTAGAACGCGAAGACCGCCTCGTCGCCGGCGAGGATGTCGCGGCGGCGCTCGCGCTCCTCGATGCGCTCCAGCGCGCGTCGCAGCTCGACGTTTCGGCGCGCGAACGCGGTCAGCCGCTTGTCGAGGTGCTGCGCGTTCCACTCGCCGTCCACGAGCGCGTGGCGCACGAACAGCTCGCGCGCCAGCGGGCGGTCGGTGCGGGCCAACTGCACACGCCGGCGCGGAACGATCTCGACGCCGAACAAGGTGACCTTCTCCGCGGCGACGGCGGCACCGGCATCCTTCGACCAGTGCGGGTCGCTCACCTGGCGCTTCGCGAGGTCTCCCGCGAGCGGCTCGGCCCACGCCGGGTCGATCGCGGCGACGGTGCGCGCGAAGAGGCGGGATGTCTCGACGAGCTCGGCGGCCATCACGGCCTGCGGCCGCTTCTTGCGCAGCCCCGAGCCGGGGAAGATCGCGAAGCGCGCGCCCCGCGCCCCGAGGTAGTCGGGGGAGCGCTTCGCGTCCGGTCCCTGAGCTTGTCGAAGGGCCAGCACCCCGATGTGCGACAGCAGTCCCGCGAGGATCGCTTTGTGCACGGCGTCCGGATCGGTCGTTCCTTCCGGTCGCCCCGCGAGCGAGCGAAGCGAGCGAGACGAAACGCGGTGATCGGACTCGTCGCCTGTCGCTTCGGTCGCCGCGTTTCGTCTCGCCTGCGGCTCGCGGGGCGGCCGGTTCCCGAGAAGCGACTGCAGCTGTCGGTGCACGTCGAACCATTCCCGCACGCGCACATAGTTCACGAACTCGCTGCGGCACATCCGCCGGAAGGCGCTCGAGCCCAGCTCGCGCTGCTGCTCGCGGAGGTGGTTCCACAGGTTCAGGATGCTGAGGAAATCGCTGGTCGGGTCGCGGAATCGCGCGTGCGACCGGTCGGCCGCCTCGCGCTGCTCTTCCGGCCGCTCGCGCACGTCCTGGATCGACAGGCCGGCGACGATCGCGGTGACGTCACGCAGCACGCCCGTGCGGCGTGCCTCGACGAGCATGCGGGCGAAGCGCGGGTCGATCGGCAGTCGGGCAAGCTCGCGGCCCAGCGCAGTCAGCGTCCAGCCGGCCCCGCTTCCGGCCCCGGAGCTTGTCGAAGGGCCGCGGCCCTGAGCCTGTCGAAGGGAAGGGCGCACCGCCCCCAACTCGATGAGCAGGTCGAACGCCGCGCGCACACCGCGCGAGTCGGGGGGAGTGAGGAACGGGAACGACAGGATGTCGCCGAAGCCCAGCGACAGCATCTGCAGAATGACCGACGCGAGGCTCGTGCGCAGGATCTCGGGCTCGGTGTACTCGGGTCGCCGCTCGAAGTCGTCCTCCGCGTAGAGCCGGATCGCGATCCCGGGCGAGGTGCGCCCGGCGCGGCCCGAGCGCTGCTGCGCCGACGCTTGCGAGATGGCCTCGATGGGCAGGCGCTGCACTTTGCTGCGGTTGCTGTACCGCGAGATGCGCGCGGTGCCGACGTCGACGACGTAGCGGATGCCGGGGACGGTCAGGCTGGTCTCGGCGACGTTCGTCGCGAGGATCACGCGTCGCCGCACCCCCGCGAGCCTGCCTTTCCCGGCCCTTGTCTCGGTCCCTGAGCTTGTCGTCTCGGTCCCTGAGCTTGTCGTCTTGGTCCCTGAGCTTGTCGAAGGGCGCTCGAACACCCGGTGCTGCTCGGCGGCCGACAGCCGCCCGTAGAGCGGCAGCACCTCGGTCGGCCGAACGTCCTTCGCATACATGCCGCGAACGGCATCCATCGCGTCTCTGATCTCCGCCTCGCCGGGGAGGAACACCAGCACGTCGCCATCCGGTTCGGTGTCGAGCTCGCGCAGCGCGGCGAGAATGCCATCCACCTCGTCGGCGTCTGCAGAACTCCTCCGACTCGTCGCGATGCGGTCTGCAGCGCGGGCACCGCGCGACGAATCGTCGCGATTCGAAGGAGTTTCGCGAACCGGAGGCCGGTAGCGGATCTCGACGGGGTAGGTGCGGCCAGAAACTTCGACGATCGGCGCGTCGTCGAAGTGCCGCGAGAACGACTCCGGGTCGATCGTCGCGCTCGTGATGACCACCTTGAGGTCGGGGCGCTTCGGCAGCAGCCGCTTGAGGTAGCCGAGGAGGAAGTCGACGTTCAACGACCGCTCGTGCGCCTCGTCGACGATGACGGTGTCGTAGCGGCGCAGCATCCGGTCCCGGTGGATCTCGTTGAGCAGGATGCCATCGGTCATCAGCGCGACGCGCGTGTCGGGCGACACCTTGTCGGTGAAGCGCACCTTGTACCCGACGGTCGTGCCGAGCGGCACGCGCAGCTCTTCGGCGATGCGCTCGGCGATCGTGCGCGCGGCGATGCGGCGCGGCTGGGTGTGCGCGATGCGCTCGCGGCCGAGTTCGAGGCAGATCTTCGGCAGCTGCGTCGTCTTTCCCGAGCCGGTCGCGCCGGCCACGATCACGACCTGGTTCTCGCCGATCGCGCGCGCGATCTCGTCCCGCGCGGCGCTGACGGGCAGCTCCGGCGGGTAGGAGATCACGGGCTCGGACACAGCCCTCCATCGTAGGCCGCGCCCCGCCGCGCGCGAACGTCGGAGAATCGCGCGAATGTCGGAGCATTTCGCGCCGATCCTCCGACACCCGGCCGATCCTCCGACATCCGAGTGCTCGTAGGCTGGGGGAATGACGGTCTCGCAGATCACGCTCAACGACGGCAACACCATCCCCCAGCTCGGCTACGGCGTGTTCAAGGTGCCGCCGGCCGACACCGAGCGCGCCGTGTCGGAGGCGCTCGAGGTCGGCTACCGGCACATCGACACCGCCGCGATCTACGGCAACGAGGAGGGCGTGGGCGCGGCGATCGCCGCCAGCGGCATCCCGCGCGACGAGCTGTTCGTCACGACCAAGCTGTGGAACGACCGGCACGACGGCGACGAGCCTGACGCGGCGATCGACGAGAGCCTGTCGAAGCTCGGCCTCGACCGGGTCGACCTGTACCTCGTGCACTGGCCGACCCCGATGCGCGACAACTACGTGCACGCGTGGGAGAAGCTCATCGGCATCCGCGAGCGGGGGCGTGCGACGAGCATCGGCGTGTCGAACTTCCTCGTGCCGCACCTGGAGCGCATCGTCGCGGCCACCGGCGTCGTGCCCGTCGTCGACCAGATCGAGCTGCACCCGGCTTACCAGCAGCGCGAGGTGGCGGACTGGGCGGCGGCGCACGACGTGCGCGTCGAGGCGTGGGGCCCGCTCGGCCAGGGCAAGTACGACCTGTTCGGCGCGGAGCCGGTCGCCTCCGCGGCGGCGGCGCACGCCGTCACCCCCGCCCAGGCGGTGCTGCGCTGGCACATCCAGCACGGTTTCATCGTGTTCCCGAAGTCGGTGCGCCGCGCGCGGCTCGAGGAGAACATCGACGTGTTCGGCTTCGAGCTGACCGATGCCGAGATGCGCGGCATCGACGCGCTCGACCCCGGCGACGGCTCGGGCCGCGTCTCGGCGCACCCCGACGACGTGGACTGAGTCGCGCGCGGGCGGTCTTACGGCCCGAGAAGCGCGGCAGGGATGACAGCGATACCGTCCGCGCGGCGGTACGCCTCGGTGCCAGTAGTGACAATGACCGCGTCGAGGAGTTGGTCTCCGACACGCTCCCGCAACCACGTGAGGTGTCTCGTGTCATCGGGATGCACCGCAGTCGAGAGCTTGACCTCGACTGCGACGATGCCGCCGTCCGGGCCGATCACGATGAAGTCGACTTCGCGTTCGCCGCGTTGTGTGCGCAGGTGATGCACATCGGCTTCGGCGGCCTGTGCGTAAACACGCAGGTTCAACGCGATGAGGCTCTCGAACAGCGCGCCGAGGAAGGTGCCGTCGCGGGGGATGGCTGGCTCGGGCTGCTCGCCGCCGAGCAACTTTCGCGAGGTGATCTGGAGGAGCCGTGCTGCCAGGGCCGGGTCGACGAGATGGTGCTTATCGGACGACGCGAGCTCCTTGAACTTGTTGTTGGAGGGCAGCCATGCGGGCACTGGGTCGAGAATCCAGAGCCGGGTGAGCAGATCACGCCAAGGCAGCGTCGTCGTCAGAGAGGGCTTGTTTCCCACGCCCGGCGGAGCAGCATTGCGGATGGCATGCGGATGGGGACGATCCGCCCCGCCCCGGAATGGGTATCGACTCCGGCCGGTGATGCGGAACCTGTGAGCAGGAAGCGTCCCGGTGACGGATTGGCATCGACGGCTCGCCGGATGACATCCCAGCTCACGACAGAATCGGGAGTGATCGGCACCTGGCGACTGGCTGCTCTCGGTGCCCTCGTAGGCTGACGGTCAGGTCCCTCGGCAGAATCAGGGACCGAGGGCCACCAGGCCCCAGAACGATACACATGCCACTCGTCAGGAGTCAGCGAAATGGCTAACCGTCTCGCCACCGCGACGAGTCCCTACCTGCTTCAGCACGCGGACAACCCGGTGGACTGGTTCCCGTGGGGGGACGAGGCGTTCGCCCAGGCGCGGCAGCGCGACGTGCCGGTGATGGTCTCGATCGGCTACTCGACGTGCCACTGGTGCCATGTCATGGCGCGGGAGTCGTTCGCCGACCCCGAGACGGCCGCGGAGCTCAACGCCGGCTTCGTGAGCGTCAAGGTCGACCGTGAGGAGCACCCGGAAGTGGATGCCGCGTACCTCGCCGCGGCGGGGGCGTTCACCAAGAACCTGGGCTGGCCGCTCACGGTGTTCACGACCCCGGACGGACACCCCTTCTTCGCCGGCACGTACTGGCCGCTCCGGCCGCAGTCGGGCATGCCCGCGTTCCGGCAGGTGCTCGCGGCCGTGCGGGATGCCTGGACCACCCGCCGCGAGGGAGTCGAGCAGACCGGCGCGGCGCTCGTCGGCGCGCTCGCCTCCGCGGCGTCCCCCTCCCCTGAGCCTGTCGCGTCCCCTGAGCCTGTCGCGTCCCCTGAGCCTGTCGCGTCCCCTGAGCCCGTCGAAGGGCTGCCCACCCGCGACGACCTCGTGGCCGCCGCGGCACGGCTCGTCGCGCTCGAAGACCCCGTGCACGGCGGCTTCGGCCGCTCGGGCCCCAAGTTCCCCACGGTTCCCGCGCTGCGGTTCTTGCAGTCGCTGCACGGCGACGCGCCCGACGCCGCCGCGGTCGCGGCGCGGGCGTTTCGCGCGATGGCGGCGTCCGAGCTGCGCGACCCGGTCGACGGCGGGTTCTTCCGCTACGCGACGCGGCCCGACTGGACGGTCCCGCACTTCGAGCGCATGCTGACCGACAACGCCGGCCTCCTCGACGTCGCGCTCGACGAGGGCGACGACGAGACCGCTCGCGGCGTCGTCGGCTTCCTGCGCGATGTGCTGCAGCGCCCGGGCGGCGGGTTCGGCGCCGCGCAAGACTGCGAGTCGGTCATCGACGGCGCCAGAGACGAGGGCGGCTACTACGCGCGGGATGCCGCGGCGCGCGCGGAGCTCGTGCCCCCCGCCGTCGACGGCAAGGTCGTCACCGGCTGGAACGGCCTCGCGATCGGAGCGCTCGCTCGGGCTGCCCTCCGGCTGCCCGACGCGACGCACGCCCTCGACTCCGCCCGCCGGGCCGCCGACGCGGTGCTCGACACCCACGTCACGCGCGACGGCGGGCTCGTGCGCGCCGCGCTCGACGGCATCCCGTCCCGCGCGCCGGCCGCGCTCGACGACTACGCACTGCTGGCCGACGGGCTGCTCGCGTTGGCGGCGGCAACGGGCGAGGCGGCGTACGCGGTGCGCGCGCGGGCGCTCGTCGACCGCGCGCTGGCGGGCATCGAGCCCGACGCGACGCTGGCCGCGCAGGGCGTTCGTGCTCCGGCAGACGGAGACGACGGCACGCTGCCGTCGGGCCCGTCGGCGCTCGCCGCCGCGTGCCGTGCGCTGTGGACGCTCGGCGTCGGGGAGCGGTATCGGGATGCCGCGGCCGAGCGCGTGTGCGCGGCATGCGCTCGCGCCCTTGCCGAGCCGATCGGGTTCGGCGCGCTGCTGCGCACGGCCCACGACCTCCTCCGCGCCCCGCGCCAGCTCGTCGTGGTGGCAGACGACCCGGATGCCGCGCTGGCGCGCGCCGCGCGCGGCATCCCCGCCGACGTCGTCGCCGTCGTCACGCCCGCGCAGGCGGACGCGTTCGCGCGCGCCGGCTTCACGCTGTTCGAGGGCAAGGCGCTCGCCGGCGGCGTGCCGACCGCGTACGACTGCCGTGGCTTCGCGTGTCGGCTCCCGGTCACGGATCCAAACGAACTCGGCCCCTGAGCGAGCCGGTTCCGGTTTCGCCAGATCAGGCTATTTCGCGCAGTCAGGACGCTTGGCCACCAGATCGTCCTGACGACGCGAGATCAGGAGATTTGGAGAAGGCAGAAACGACCGGATGGCCCACGCTTCGCAGCGGTGCGCGTGCTGCTCAGCGGCCGCGGGCGTCCACTGCCTTGGCCTTCGCCGCCGCGGCGCGCATGAGGCCCTTGAACCGGCGGCTGTCGGGCACGCGCGCCAGCAGCGTTCCGCCGATGATCGTCGCCAGCACGTAGACGGCGGCCAGCGGCGCCAGGTGCGGCGCGGTGCCGGCCGCGATGCCGGCGATGACGATGGAGAACTCGCCGCGCACCGTGAGGGTGATCCCGGCGCGCCAGCGGCCCGGAAGGCCGATTCCGGAGCGCTTCGCGGCGAAGTAGCCGGTGGCGATCTTGGTCGTCATCGTGATCGCGGCGAGGATCAGCCCGGGCACGAGCATCTCGAGCAGCTGAGACGCGTCGGTGGCGAGCCCGAAGAACACGAAGAACACCGCCGCGAACAGGTCGCGCAGGGGGCTCAGCACCTCTTGCGCGCTGTGCGCGACCCGGCCCGACAGCGCGATGCCGACGAGGAACGCGCCGACCGCCGCCGACACGTTCACTTCGGCGGCGAGCCCCGCGATGAGCATCGTGAGCCCGAGCACGCCGAGCACGAGCGGCTCGGGGTGGTCGGGGGTGAACAGCCGGGAGACGATGTGCCCGAACCGCAGCGCGATGAACAGGATGAGCACGACCACTCCGACGGCGATGGCCACCGTGACGGCGCCGCGCAGCAGGCTCACGCCGATGACGAGCGCCGACAGGACCGGCAGGTAGAACGCCATCGCCAGATCCTCGATGACGAGGATGGACAAGATGACGGGGGTCTCGCGGTTGCCGACGCGCCCGAGGTCGCGCAGCAGCTTGGCCGTCACGCCTGACGAGGTGACCCAGCAGATGCCGGCGACCGCGAACGCCGCCACGGGCCCCCAGCCCATGATGAGGGCGAACGCCGCGCCCGGGAGCGCGTTCAGGAGCGCGTCGAGAATGCCCGCCACTTTCGAGCGGGTGAGTCCGCGCAGCAGCTCGTCGGCGGAGTACTCGAGGCCGAGGAGGACAAGCAGCAGGATGACGCCGATCTCCGACCCGATCTCGAAGAACTCGGTGCTCGCGTCGAGGGGAAGGACGCCGCCGCGGCCGAACACGAGTCCGGCGACGAGGTAGAACGGGATGGGCGAGATGCCGAACCGCATGGCGAGCCGGCCGAGCAGGCTCATGCCGAGCAGCAGAGCGCCGACCTCGATGACGATGAGAGTGGTGTCGTGCATCGGCGCGGGCCCGGTTACGCGGGTCCGTGATCGATGAGCCGCATCGCCGCGTCGAGGCCGTTGCGCGTGCCCACTGCGACAATGATGTCGCCGGCCACGAGGGGCTCCGCGGGCGTCGGCGACGGGATCACCTTCCGGTCGCGCAGCAGGGCGACGATCGACACGTGCGTGCGGGTGCGCATCTTGGTGTCGCCGAGGGTCTTGCCCGCGAACGGGGAGTCGCCGCCGAGCTTGATCTTCTCGGTGTAGAGGCCGTCGGTCTCGTCGCTGAGCTTGGTGAGGCGGGTGATCGCCACCGACGCGCCGAACATGTCGGCGAGCGCCTCGGCCTCGTCCTCGGTGATCGGAATCGAGTAGCGGCACGCGTCGGGGTCGTCCGCGTCGTAGATCGCGAGCACGCGCTCGCCGTCGCGGAACGAGACGACGCCCAAGCGGTTGCCGCTCTCGGTCACCAGGTCGTTGCGCACGCCGATGCCGGGCAGGTCGACCTTCTCGATTCGTATCGTCACGAGTGTCGAGATTACGCCAGTTTCGCCGTTCCGGCGCGACTCACACCCAACTCGGCATCCAGTTGTGCAGCCGGTAGAACTCGTACGGCACTTCCCAGCCCGCCCAGACCGGGTAGAAGAACGCCGAAAGGAGGGTGGCGACGGTGAGGAAGACCAGCGCGACCCAGCGTCCCGACTGCTTTCGCTCGGGCGGCGAGCCGGGTGCTCCCGCGATCTCGCGCAGTGCGAGAGCCAGCGCCAGCAGCATGAACGGCAGGACGACCACTGTGTAGAACTGGAAGATCGTCCGCTCCGGGTACAGCAGCCACGGCACGTACGTCGCGGCGATTCCGGTGAGCACGAAGCCGTGCCGCCAGTCGCGGGTCACCGCGAAGCGGTACGCGATCCACAGCACGGCGGCGACCGCCGAGTACCACAGGATCGGATTCGGCACCGAGCTGATCGACTCGGGGCATCCGCCGGGGCTCGCGCACCCCGCGACGCCCTCATCGGTGAGATGCCAGTACATCCAGGTCGGCCGGGTCAGCAGCGGCCACGCCCACGCCGGCGTCGCGTACGCGTGCTCGCTGGTCAGCCCGATATGGAAGTCGTACATCGCGACGTGGTACTTCCACAGCGCGACCAGCGGATTCGGGTCGGCGTCGCGCGAGTAGCCGCCCGAGGTCACGAGCCATCCCGTCCACGACGCGAGGTAGACGGCGACGGCGACGGGAACCAGCAGCAAGAACGACACCGGCGCCTGCCGCAGCGCGGCATCCGCCGGCCAGAACGAGACCCCCGCCTGCCGCCGGGCGAGCGCGTCGCTGACGACGAGGTAGACGCCGAGCCCCGCCAGCACGTACACGCCCGACCACTTCACCGCGCACGCGGCGCCCGCGGCGGCGCCGGCGGCGAGCACCCACGGGCGGTTCCACAGCACGGGGCCCCACGCGACGGGCTCCTCCGCCCCGCGCGCCGCCACCGCGTCGAGGATTCGCTCCCGCATTCGCCTGCGGTCCAGCAGCACGAACCAGAACGCGAGCAGCACGAACAGCATGAGCGTGTTGTCGAGCAGCGCGACGCGGCTCATGACGATGCCGAGCCCGTCGATCGCGAGGAAGAACGCGGCGACCACGCCCACGGTGGTCGACCCGGTCAACCGCTTGCCGATCGCGAACAGCAGCGCCACGGCGGCGACTCCGGCAAGCGCCGTGGTCAAGCGCCATCCCCACCCCGATCCGGGGCCGAGCAGCATCATGCCGAGCGCGATGATCCACTTGCCCAGCGGCGGGTGCACGACGAAGCTCGGGTCCGTCGAGTAGATGTCCACGTCGCCCTCGAGGAAGCGCGCGTCCGCCCCTTCGGGCCACGAAGACTCGTAGCCGAGATTCATGAGCGTCCACGCGTCTTTGACGTAGTAGGTCTCGTCGAAGACCAGCGCGTGCGGGTGCGCGAGATCGCCCAGCCGCAGCACGGCTGCCAGCAGGACCACCAGCGCCGGAGCGAGCCAGTCGTACACGCGCCGCGCGCGCGGGTCGTGCAGCCACAGCAGCCGCAGCTCCCACCAGCGCGGCGGCGCGGGCGGCAGCAGCGGCTCGGGCCTGTCGGCCACGAGCGGCCCGGTGCTCGGCTCAGCCTCGGCGGTCACGGGCTCAAGCCTAAGCTGGGCGGGTGATCATCCTCGCGGCAACGCCGATCGGCAACCTCGGCGACGCGTCGCGGCGGCTCGTGGAGGCTCTCGAGACGACGAAGGCGGTCGCCGCGGAAGACACGCGCACAGCGCAGCGGCTGCTGTCCGCGCTGGGCGTCGCCAACCGGCCGAGGCTGATCGCGCTGCACGACCACAACGAGAAGCAGCGCGCGGCCGAGCTCGTCGAGCTGGCGCGCGACGACGACCTGCTCGTGCTGTCGGATGCCGGGATGCCCACCGTGTCCGACCCCGGCTACGGGCTGGTCGCGGCCGCTGTCGCCGCCGGCGTCGCCGTGACGGCGCTGCCCGGGCCGAGCGCGGTGCCGACGGCGCTCGCGGTGTCGGGGCTTCCCACCGATCGCTTCACGTTCGAGGGGTTCGTGCCCCGCAAGCCGGGCGAGCGCCGCGCCGCGCTGCGGGCGCTTGGCCGCGAGCCGCGCACGATGGTGTTCTTCGAGGCGCCCACCCGGGTCGCTGCGACCCTCGCCGACATGGCCGACGCGTTCGGCGCTGACCGGCGCGCCTCGGTCAGCCGCGAGCTGACCAAGCTGCACGAGGAGACGGCGCGCGGCACGCTGGCGGAGCTGGCGGCGTGGGCGGATGCCGGAGTGCGCGGCGAGGTCGTGGTGGTCGTCGCCGGCGCGCCGTCGGTCGAGGTCGCGGTGGACGACGCCGTCGGGCAGGTGCTCGAGCTCGTGCGGTCGGGCGGGCGTCTGAAGGACGCCGCCGCCGAGGTGTCGGCGCTCACCGGCCACTCCACGCGCGAGCTGTACCAGGCTGCCCTCGCCGTCAAGCGCTGAGGACCCCGCGCCGCGTTTCGCCTCGGGCGCGCTGCGCGCGTCCTCGCTCAACGACCGGGGGTCGGCGGGGGTCGGGCGTCACACGGCGAGCGGCGGCATCCCGTCGAAATAGAATCGTCGGGTGACATCCGGCCGCAGCTTCTACATCACGACGCCGATCTACTACCCGAGCGACGTGCCCCACATCGGCCACGGCTACACGACGGTCGCCGCCGACACGCTGGCCCGCTGGCATCGCCAGGCCGGCGACGACACCTGGATGCTCACCGGCACCGACGAGCACGGCCAGAAGATGCTGCGGGCCGCCGCGGCGAACGGCGTCACGCCGCAAGAGTGGGTCGACAAGCTCGTCACCGAGTCGTGGTTCCCGCTGTTGGAGACGCTGGATGTCGCCAACGACGACTTCATCCGCACCACCCAGCCCCGCCACGAGGAGCGCGTGCAGCAGTTCGTGCAGGCGATCTACGACCGCGGCTACATCTACGCCGGCGAGTACGAGGCCCTGTACTGCGTCGGCTGTGAGGAGTTCAAGCCCGAGTCCGAGATCGTCGACGGCACGGGGCCGTTCGAGGGCTTGAAGGTGTGCGCCATCCACTCCAAGCCGCTCGAGCTGCTGCACGAGAAGAACTACTTCTTCAAGCTCAGCGAGTTCCAAGACGCCCTGCTCGACCTGTACGAGACGACCGACTTCGTGCGCCCCGAGTCGGCGCGCAACGAGGTCGTCGCGTTCGTCCGGCAGGGGCTCAAAGACCTCTCGATCTCGCGCTCGGCGTTCGACTGGGGCATCCAGGTGCCGTGGGACCAGACGCACGTCATCTACGTGTGGGTCGACGCGCTGCTCAACTACGTCACCGCGATCGGGTACGGCCCTTCGGCAGGCTCAGGCGGCGGGGGCGGCGAGTTCGAGCGGTGGTGGCCGGCGCACCACATCGTCGGCAAAGACATCCTGCGCTTCCACGCCGTGATCTGGCCCGCGATGCTCATGGCGGCGGGGCTCGAGGTGCCGCGCGGCGTGTTCGCGCACGGCTGGCTGCTGGTCGGCGGTGAGAAGATGTCGAAGTCGAAGCTGACCGGCATCGCGCCCACCGAGATCACCGACGTGTTCGGCTCGGACGCCTACCGCTTCTACTTCTTGTCGGCGATCGCGTTCGGGCAGGACGGGTCGTTCTCGTGGGAGGACCTTTCCGCGCGCTACCAGGCCGAGCTGGCCAACGGCTTCGGCAACCTGGCGTCGCGCACGACCGCGATGGTCGAGCGGTACTTCGAGGGCATCGTGCCGCCGCCTGCCGCGTACGAGGACCGCGATCTCGCGATCCAGCGGACGGTGGCGGATGCCGCGGCCGCGGCCGACGCGGCGATCGAGAAGTTCCGCATCGACGAGGCGATCGCGGCGGTCTGGACGATCGTCGACGCGCTAAACCTGTACATCACCGAGAACGAGCCATGGGCGCTCGCGAAAGACCCCGCGCAGCGCGCGCGCCTGGGCACCGTGCTCTACACGGCCGCCGAGGGGCTGCGCGCCCTCGCGGTGCTGCTGTCGCCGGTGATGCCGATCGCCACCGAGAAGCTGTGGGTCGCGCTCGGCGCGGCCGAGTCGCTCGGGCGGCTCGTCGACCAGCCGATCCGCGAGGCCGGCGCGTGGGGCGCGCTGCGGCCGGGCACGTCGGTGAACGGCCTCGCGCCGCTGTTCCCCCGCGTCGAGCAGCCGGCGTGATTGATCCGTCGCAGTACGTGCGCAAGCGCGAGAAGGGCGAGCGGGATGTCTCCTACCCGCCGCCGCCCGAGCCGCTGGCGGTGCCGGTGTACGACAACCACGCCCACCTGGAGATCGCCGACGGCCCGTCGCGCGACGATGGCGGGCTGAGCCTGGACGAGCAGCTGCGCCGCGCGGCGGAGGTCGGCGTCGTCGGCGTCGTGCAGGCGGGCGGCGATATCGAGTCGAGCGTGTGGTCGGCGGATGCCGCGGCGTCGCATCCTCGCGTGCTTGCGGCGGTCGCCATCCACCCGAACGAGGCGCCCGCCTACGCGGCCGCCGACCGCCTCGACGAGGCGATCGCCGTCATCGACGAGCTGGCGGCCCAGCCGCGCGTGCGCGCGATCGGCGAGACCGGCCTCGACTTCTTTCGCACGGGGGAGGAGGGGCACGCCGCGCAGTTCTCCAGCTTCGAGGCGCACATCGCGCTGGCCAAGAAGCACGGCCTGGCGATGCAGATCCACGATCGCGACGCGCACGACGCGGTGCTCGAGACGTTGCTGCGCGTCGGCGCGCCCGACCGCACGGTGTTCCACTGCTTCTCCGGCGGCGCCGACATGGCGCGCGTGTGCGCCGAGCGCGGCTACTATCTGAGCTTCGCGGGGAACGTGACGTTCAAGAACGCCCAGAATCTGCGCGACGCGCTGGCCGTGACGCCGCGCGAGCGCACCCTGGTCGAGACCGACGCGCCGTTCTTGACGCCGGTGCCATATCGCGGCCGGCCGAACGCGCCCTATCTCGTGCCGGTGACGATGCGCTTCATCGCGGACGAGCTGGGCGCCGACCTCGACGAGCTGTGCGCCCAGGTGGCGGCGAACACGCTCGCCGTCTACGGCCCGTTCTGAGCCGGGGGAGCGGCGGGGCGCTCCGCCGCGATGTGCGTGAGCTGGCGCCACACGAGAGCGAGCGTGATCGCCGCGCCCGCGAACGCGAACCACCAGGGGGGCGGTGAGCCCCCAGATCTGGGCGATGACGCCGCCGAGGGCCTGGCCGACCACCATGCCGCCGAAGACGCCGACCATGTTCACCGACGAGATGCGCCCCTGCAGCTCGTGCGGCACGAGGCGCTGCCGCACGGTGTTGGAGATCGTGGTCCACACGAACGCGTACAGGCCGAAGCCGAACACAATGAGCATCGCGACCCAGCCGGCCGTGGTGAGGGCGAACCCGAGGTGCATGAGCGCTTCGCATGACAGGCACACGCGCATGAGGGTGGCGAACGAGAGGTGGCGCTCGAGCCATCCGAAGCTCATGCTCGAGACGATCCCGCCGACGGCCGCCGCGGTCGTGAGCGCGCCGAAGCCGATCGGTCCCATGCCGAGGTGCTCAGTGGCGTAGAGCACGAGGACGCCCCACGGAGCCCCCCACATGACGCTGAACGCGAGGATCGTCAGCACGAGCGTGCGCACCGGCGGGTTGCGCCACAGCCAGCGCACGCCGTCGGCGATGTCGCTGCGCACGGGGCGGCGCCCTTCGGGCAGATCCGGCACGGGCGTGTGCGCGATGCGCGCGATGAGGAGGATCGCGGCCGCGACGCAGATCGCGTGGACCAGGAAAGGCCACGCGTGGCCCGCGGCGAACAGGAACGCGCCGATGGGGGGACCGGCGAACTCGTTCGCGACGATGAACCCTATTTGCAGGCGCGCGTTGCCGGTGCTGAGGTCGTCGGTGCGCACGAGCATCGGCAGCAGGGTGCTGCTCGTGGTGTCGACGAAGACCTCGGCCGTGCCGAAGAGGAACGCGCAGGCGAGCACGACCCAGACATTCGCGATGCCCGTAACGAGGAAGACGCACAGCGCGAGCACGACGATCGCGCGCATCGCGTTGGCGAGCATCACGAGCCGGCGCCGGTCGAATCGGTCGGCGATCGCCCCGGCGTGCAGGCCGAACAGCAGCCACGGCAGGAACTGCAGCATGGCGCCGGAGGCCACGAGCACCGGCGACGAGGTCATTGACGCGAGCAGCCACCGGAAGTCGGTGCCCATGCGGCGCGGTGCGATGAGCTCGCCGAGGGAGGGCACCAGGCCATCCTATGATTTGGCGTCGCGCCCCGCCCCGGCTTCGTGCCCCGCCCGCCCTCACGCTCTGATCTCCCCCGCGATCAAAGCGTGAGCACGGCCCGACCGGGCCCCGCGGTGCCGGGGGAGCAGGTTCCGGCTCCCTCACGCTCTGATCTCCAGCGTGATCAGAGCGTGAGGGAGCGCGGAGGTGAATACGCCACGGCAAAAGCGCCCCGGCAAAAGCGCTCCGGCAAAGGCGCCCCGGCAAAGCGCGCACCGCGCTCGGTACTGTGGAGACCATGCCCGTGACCCTGCTCGGCGCCGCCGAGATCCGCGCGCTCGCCGGCGAACTCGACGTGACACCGACCAAAAAGCTCGGGCAGAACTTCGTCGTCGACGCCAACACCGTGCGTCGCATCGTCCAGACCGCGGGCGTGCGACCGGGCGAGCACGTGGTCGAGGTCGGCCCGGGGCTCGGATCGCTGACCCTCGCGCTGTTGGAGACGGGCGCGTACGTCACCGCCGTCGAGATCGACCATCGCCTCGCCGCTCGCCTCGCCGAGACGGCGACCGCGCACGGCGTTCCCCACGGCGCGCTCACGGTGGTCGACGCCGACGCCCTCCGGATCACCGAGCTTCCCGGCGACCCCACCGTGCTCGTGGCCAACCTGCCGTACAACGTGTCGGTGCCCGTGCTGCTGCACTTCCTCGAGACGTTCCCGGCGATCGAGCGCGGTGTGGTGATGGTCCAGGCCGAGGTGGGCGAGCGGCTCGCCGCCCCGCCCGGATCGAAGGTGTACGGCGCGCCGAGCGCGAAGGCCGCGTGGTACGGGCCGTGGCGGCTCGCCGGGCACGTGTCGCGGCACGTTTTCTGGCCCGTGCCCAACGTCGACAGCGTGCTCGTCGCGTTCGAGCGCGACTCCCTCCCGCGCGGAGACGACGACGAGCGCCGCCGCACGTTCGCGCTCGTGGACGCGGCGTTCCAGCAGCGGCGCAAGATGCTGCGGCAGGCGCTGTCGGGTGTGCTCGGCGGTGGCTCGGCGGCATCCGCGGCGGAGATTCTGGAGCGGGCGGATGTCGCGCCGACGGCGCGCGGCGAGCAGCTCGCGGTCGACGACTTCCTCCGCGTCGCGCGCACCGACGCCGGGGCTACTTGATTCTGACCTTGATCTTCTTCGTGGCCGGCTTCGCGAAGACGCTGCCCTTGTACACGATCCGATAGGTCTTCGTGCCCGGCTTCTGGTGCGCGATCTTCAGCGTCGCCTTACCTTGGCGCACTGTTGCGGTGGCAAGCGTCTTGCCCTTGCGCACGATGTGGACCTTGCCGTCGATCCGGCTGCGCAGCACGCCCTTCGCCGAGACGGTCACGGAGAATTTCGCTTTCCTCTTGCCCGGCGTGACGGCAGCCTTCAGCGTCGTGGCCTGGGCGCAGCTTTTGGGCGTCGTGATGGCCACGCCCGTCTCTGATTCTCCCGAGGCCAGCTCGAACGCGGCCGAGTAGTAGTTCTTCGTGAAGCATCGGTCGATCCCGAGCCGGTAGGTCCCCGACGGCAATCCCGTCACCTCGAATACGGTCGGATGGCGCCCCAGCTCGACATCTCGCAACCACCGCCACGTGCCGCGAGACATCCGGTAGACGCGGAGGAATGACGATGTCGGGTCCTTCGGGTCGCCGACGATCGTGCCGGAGACCGTCGCCGGCAGGGACAGGCTCAACCCGACTCCGGAAAGGTGCCAGCCGGGCTCCAACGTGAATCCTTCCGAATAGGACACGACGTACGGGTCGTCGGGGACGAGCCGGATGCGGTAGTCGTCGTCGGCCGGCAGATTGCGGATCTCGAACGCGCTCTCGCCCGCAGCGAGTTGCTGGGCGCCCTCGGTCACCCAGTCCTCCGCGTCTTGAAGGTCGTACCGCTGCGCTTCCACGGTCACCGGCACGGACGGGATCGACCCGTCAGGGCTCGTCACCTCCCCCGACACGGCGGCGCCGGCGGTCAGTGCGACGTCGAAGGTGAGGGGACTGGGCGGGTCGGTCCAGAACGCGTCCGACAACGTGCGCGCGGCGTAGTCGCCGCCGGAAGCCTCGACCACGATCCGGTACAGGCCGAATCCGAGTCCTGAGAACTCGTAGTCGGTCTCACCGGCGCCGAGCGTGACATCCTGCGCGTCGAGCCACCAGTCCTCCGCGTCCTCCTGCAACTGGATGTGCAACGTGCTCACCCCGACCAGTGGCGCGCCGCCTGGCCCCGTGATCGTGCCGGAAATGGTGGCTGTGCCGGCGGCGTGGGCGGGCGCCGCGGTGAGCAGCCCCAGCACGAGCGCGGCCAGTGCCATCAGCGCGACCAGTGCGCGTGGGCGAGCACGCATAGCACGTCCTCCTCAGTGTGACGAGCCGATAGGGGGCATCCTACGCCGCCGGCCCCGCAAGCCGCCACGCTAGGGTCGAGAGCGTGACAGACCCCGCATCGCGCTTTCGCTCGGACGTTTCCGACATTCATCGCCCGTACACCGCGGCCGACGCCCGCTACGCGTCGACGCAGTACCGGCAGGTCGGCTCGTCCGGGCTCTACCTGCCGCCGATCTCGCTCGGCCTGTGGTGGAACTTCGGCGACAACATCCCGCTCGACAACCAGCGCGCGCTGCTGCGCCACGCGTTCGACCACGGCATCACCCACTTCGACCTCGCGAACAACTACGGCCCGCCCTACGGCTCGGCCGAGAAGAACTTCGGCCGCATCTTCGCCGAGGACTTCCGGCCGTACCGAGACGAGCTCGTCATCTCGTCGAAGGCGGGCTGGGACATGTGGCCCGGGCCGTACGGCGACCTCGGGAGCCGCAAGTACATCCTGGCCAGCGCCGACCAGTCCCTGGACCGCATGGGCCTGGAGTACGTCGACATCTTCTACTCCCACCGCGTCGACCCGGTGACCCCGATCGAGGAGACCATCGGCGCGCTTGACACCCTCGTGCGGCAGGGCAAGGCGCTGTACGTGGGCATCTCGTCGTACAGCGCCGAGCGCACCGCCGCGGCGAAGGCGGTCGCCCGCAGCCTCGGCACACCGCTGGTCATCCACCAGCCGGCTTACTCGATCCTCAACCGCTGGATCGAGGATGGGCTCACCGGCGTGCTGCGCCAGGAGGGCATGGGAGCGATCGCGTTCACTCCGCTCGCGCAGGGCCTGCTGACGAGCAAGTACCTCGGCGACGGCACCGCGCAGCGCGCCCAGCAGCGCTCGTCGCTGCCGGAGGGCCGCCTCCCCGAGCGGGGCCTTGCCGCCCTTCGCGGGCTCGACGCGATCGCGCGCGGACGCGGGCAGACGCTCGCACAGCTCGCGATCCAGTGGGTGTTGCGCGACCCGGTCGTCACCTCGGCGCTCATCGGCGCGTCCAGCCCCGCGCAGCTCGACGAGAACCTCGCCGCGCTGAACGGCCCGGCGCTCACGCAGGAGGAGCTGCAGGAGGTCGACGGCCTCGCCGACGCGATCGACGTCGACCTGTGGGCGGGGTCGAGCACGTTGTGACCGCCGTGCTGGAGACGACGGAGGGCTGACGGATGGCGCTTTCCGTGCTCGACGGCCCGGTGCACGTGCGCGCCCCGGGCAAGCTCAACCTCTTCTTCGAGGTCGGCGCGCGGCAAGACGACGGCTACCACGATGTCGCCTCCGTCTACCAGGCGGTGTCGCTGTACGAGGAGGTCTGGGCAACCCCGGCGGCTGACTTCTCGGTGTCGGTGAGCGGAACGGTGGATGTCTCGACGGTGCCCGAAGACGACCGCAACCTCGCGCTGCGCGCCGCGCGCGCGGTCGCGAAGCGGCTGAAGACAGGCGAAGGCGTGCACCTCGACATCGTGAAGCACGTGCCCGTGGCGGGCGGCATGGGCGGCGGGTCGGCGGATGCCGCGGCCGCCCTCGTCGCGTGCGACGCCCTGTGGGACGGAGGTCTCGGCGCCGCCGAGCTGCACCGGCTGGCCACCCGCCTCGGCGCCGACGTGCCGTTCGCGCTGATGGGCGGCGCCGCGGTCGGCACGGGGCGCGGCGACCGGCTCAGCCCCGCCCTCGCGCGGGCCCGATTCGACTGGGTGCTCGCCGTCGACGACGGCGGCCTGTCGACTCCCGCCGTGTACGGCCGGCTCGACGAGCTGCGCGACCAGGACGCTCCCGACATCGCCCCGCAGCCGCGCGGGCCGGAAGTGGAGCCGGTCGTGCTGCAGGCGCTGCGGTGCGGCGACCCCGAGCTGCTCGCGCACGGCGTGCGCAACGACCTGCAGGCCGCCGCGCTCAGCATGCGCCCCGAACTGGGGGACCTGCTCGCGGCGGGGGAGCGCGCGGGCGCTCTGGCCGGACTCGTGTCGGGTTCGGGGCCGACGACGGCCTTTCTCGCCGGCGACCCCGAGCACGCCCTCGAACTGCAGGTCGGTTTGAGCGCGAGCGGCTACGCCGCGCTGCACGTCCACGGACCTGTGCGCGGCGCGCACGTGGTCGGCTGACCCGAAGGGACTCCCATGCCGCACGACGCATATCTCACGACCCCGCCGAGCGCCGCGTCGGCGCGGCTGGCCGGCCAGGGGCTGGACACGTGCCTCGTCGACACCGCCGACGGCTTCGAGCCGTGGCTGCAGGTCGTCACTCGCGCGTTCCTCGGCTCCGAGCGCTCGCCCGAAGAGGTGGCGTCGGCGCGCGAGCGCACTCCTTACCGGCGGAAGACGGGCGTCTACGACGCCGCTGCCGCGATGCCGGACTGGCCGGTCGCGACCATCGCCTCGTGGGTCGCGGAGCTGACCGTCCCCGGCGGCGGCGCCGTCCCGGCATCCGCCATCTCGTCCGTCACCGTCTCGCCCACGCACCGCCGTCGCGGCATCGCCCGCGTGCTGCTGGAAGAGGAGCTGCGGCTGGCTGCGGCATCCGGCCTCCCGCTCTCCGTGCTCACCGTGAGCGAGTCGACCATCTACGGTCGCTACGGGTTCGGGGCCGCGGCCGCGGCCGCCTCGCTCGTCCTCGACGTGAAACGCGCCGCGTGGGCCGGCCCCACGCCCGGCGGCCGGGTCGACTTCGTGTCGCGGGAGCGGTGGCGCGACGTGGTCGCCGCCGTGCACGAGCGGGCGCGGGGGAGGGATGCCGGAGAGCTCGACATGCCCGCGGGCCACTTCGACCTGTTCGCCGGCACCCTGCCCGAGTCGAAGGACGCCGGCGCCAAGCGGGCCGTGCAGTACGCCGACGAGGCCGGCGAGGTGCGCGGGGCGGCGCTGTACACCCTCAAGGAGAACGACGACGACTTCACCAAGGCGACCGTGCGCCTGGAGTACTTGGCGGCCGAGACACCCGACGCCTACGCCGCGCTCTGGCGGTTCTTCGTGGAGCTCGACCTCGTGGCCGAGGTGCGCGCGAGCGAGCTGTCGGTGGACGAGCCGCTGCTGTGGATGATCTCCGACCAGCGCGCCGCGCGCGTGACGGTGAGCGACCATCATTACGTGCGCGTCCTCGACGTGACCGCCGCCCTCAGCGCGCGCCGGTATGGAGCCGCCGGCCGGATGCTGCTCGAGGTCGACGATCCGCTCGGCTATGCCGCGGGCACGTGGCTGCTGGAGGTCGACGACGAAGGCGTGGGCACCGTGTCGCCGGCGGCGGGGGCCCCCGACGACGCGGTCCGTGTGCGGCTCGGCGTCACCGAGCTGTCCGCCGCCTACCTTGGCGGTGTGTCGCTCGCGACCCTCGCCGACGCCGGTCGGGTGCAGACGACGGATGCCGCGCTGGCCGCGCGCGTGTTCGGCTGGCACCGCCCGCCGCGCCTGAGTTTCTGGTACTGAGCGCCGGCGCCGGCTCGCTTACGCTGGACGGGACATGGCGCATCTTCTCGGGGCCGAAGCCCTGCACCTCGACTTCCCGACCAAGGTCGTCTTCGACTCGGTCTCGCTCGGCATCGACGAGGGCGACCGCATCGGCGTCGTCGGCCGCAACGGAGACGGCAAGAGCTCGTTGCTCGCGATGCTCGCCGGCCGCCTCGCCCCCGACTCCGGCCGAGTGACGGTGCGGCGCGGGGTGCGCATCGGGGTGCTGGAGCAGAGCGACATCCTGCCCGACGACGAGACGGTGGGCCACGCCGTGGTCGGCGACGGCCCGGAGCACGAGTGGGCGGGATCGGCGCGTGTCCGCGAGATCATCGCCGGGCTGTTGTCCGACGTGCCGTGGGATGCCGCGCTCGGCACGCTCTCCGGCGGCCAGCGCCGCCGCGTCTCGCTGGCGCGGTTGCTGGCGGGCGACCACGACGTGCTGTTCCTCGACGAGCCCACGAACCACCTCGACGTCGAGGCGATCGCGTGGCTTGCCGCGCACCTGAAGCGGCGCTGGCCGGCGAACGCCGGAGGGCTGCTCGTCGTGACGCACGACCGGTGGTTCCTCGACGAAGTGTGCACGACGACGTGGGAGGTGCACGACCGTGTCGTCGAGCCGTTCGAGGGAGGGTACGCCGCGTACATCCTGCAGCGGGTCGAGCGCGACCGGCAGGCCGCTGTCGTCGAGCAGCGCCGGCAGAACCTCGCGCGCAAAGAGCTGGCGTGGCTGCGCCGCGGCGCTCCGGCGCGCACGTCGAAGCCGAAGTTCCGCATCGAGGCCGCGAACGCGCTGATCGAAGACGTCCCCGAGCTGCGCAACAAGACCGAGCTGCAGTCGCTTGCCGTCGCGCGGCTCGGCAAAGACGTCGTCGACGTGCTCGACGCCGGCGTCGCGTACGACGGGCGGGACGTGCTGCGGGATGTCCAGTGGCGCATCGCGCCGGGGGAGCGCACCGCCATCCTCGGGGTGAACGGCGCCGGGAAGTCGACACTCTTGGGGCTCGTGGCGGGCACGATCGACCCCACGACGGGCCGCGTCAAGCGGGGCAAGACTGTGCGGGTCGCGACTCTGACGCAACGTCTCGACGAGCTCGAGGAGCACCTCGACGACCCTGTGCGCGTGGTCATCGCGAGGCTGCGCACGAGCTACACGGTGGGCCCCTCGACAAGCTCAGGGGCCGGCGCCAAGGCGACCGAGCTCACTCCCGGGCAGCTGCTGGAGCGGATGGGATTCGCCTCGGCGCAGCTGTCGACTCCGGTGAAAGACCTCTCCGGCGGCCAGAAGCGGCGGCTCCAGCTCCTGCTCATCCTGCTCGACCAGCCCAACGTGCTCATCCTCGACGAGCCCACCAACGACCTCGACACTGACATGCTCACAGCCCTCGAAGACCTGCTGGACTCGTGGCCGGGAACGCTCTTGGTCGTGAGCCACGACCGCTACTTCCTGGAGCGCGTGACCGACCAGCAGTACGCGATCCTCGACGGCCGGCTCCGGCATCTCCCGCGCGGCGTGGACGAGTACCTGCAACTGCGTTCTGCTTCCCGGTCGTTGAGCGAGGAGCGCAGCGATGAGACGAAACGCGGCGAGCGAGTTTCGTCTCCCTCCGGTCGCTCAACCATCGGGGGAGCGCTGTCCGGCGCGCAGCAGCGTGCGGCGCAGAAGGAGCTGAGCGCGATCGAGCGACGGCTGGAGAGGCTCGGCGCGAACATCAAGGATGTCCACGAGCGGATGGCCGACCACGATCACACCGACTACGTGGGGCTCCAAGCGCATACCGACCGCTTGCGAGAGTTCGAGGCAGAGACCGTGCGGCTCGAAGAGCGTTGGCTGGAGTTATCCGAACTGCTCGGCTAGCACCAGCTTCGGACGGTTCCCCTGCGGATGGGACGGACCGAGTCTCGCTGGCTGCCCGCAGGCGAGATCGCGGCTTCGTGACGCTGGTATTCCCGCGGCGACATCCCGTGAGCGGCAGAGAACGCCTTCGTGAACGCCGACGTGCTCTTATAGCCAATCTGGCGCGCCACGTCGCCGGGCGTTCTCTCGGTCCACAAGAGTGCGCGAGCGACGTCCATGCGCAGTCGCGATCGCCATTGGGTAAAGGGCATTCCGGTCTGCAGGGAGAACTCCCGGCTCAGCTCCAGAGCGTCGACATGGAGGATGGTCGCCCACTCCGCCAGAGATCGCGCGTTGCGAGGGTCGTGCCATAACGCGGCGCCGATCTTTGCCACAGAGGATGCATGAGCGTGCAGCGCGGCACCGTCCTGGTCGCGGCCAAACTGCGCCCGGAACAGCATGTCGACGAAGGTTCCGGGGCCAACGGCGGGCCTGAGCAAGGTCTCCTCTGACAGGGCGATGTGAAGGAGGTAGTCCTCCGCACAGGCCGGGTAAGCGAACGTCGTGAGGTGCTCGGGCGCCACGTGCGCATGGCCGCGCCGAGTGCCGACGGGCAGCAATACGGAGCCGTCGCCGAGCGCGGCCTGGAACGGCACCCCCGCGGGAACCCAGATGAGGTCTCCGCGTTGGAGCTGTCGTTCATGGGCCCCGATGCGAAGTGTCACACGTCCTCGGTACGCCCAATGAAGCACGTGGCGGTTCTCAATCTGGACCGGCCGCAGCTCCGAAGGGATTGTGGGCGCGGGCTGGCTCTGTGCGATGCGCGCCGCGACGTCATCGACGGTGTCGTTGCCCGCGCTGTCGCGCGACGCGGCATCGACCGCGACGCGCCGCGCGAACTCCCGCGGAGCGACACCTGTGTGCCGTCGGAACGCCCGAGTGAAACCGGCCGGCGACGTGTAGCCCACCTGCCGGGCGGTCCATCCGATCCCGTGCCCTTCGATCAGTCGGGCCGCGGCTGCGGCCACGCGTGCTCGAGTGCGCCATTCAGACAGCAGGAGGCCGGTCTCGTTGCGGAAGTGGCGCTGCAACGTCTTCACGCTGATGTGCTCTCGCTCCGCAAACGCTGTTGCGGACATACCGCTGCCGGGCGCTCGCAGGATCGTCATTGCGACTGACCGGGCCGCGGAGGAACGCGGCATCGGCAAGGATGCGGCGTAGTCGCCGACCTCGCGCAAGCGCTTCGTCGGAGACGTCTCGCGCAAGAGCTGCTGCAAAGGCGCGGTGCGCGTGACCTCCCCGGCGGCAAACCGATGCATCAGCCAGTCGTTCCAGCCCACGGGGACGGACACGATTCGCACGTCAGCACGTGCCGCCGGCAGCATCGTCTCGGAGGCGAAGATCGGGACGGCCAGCGTTCCTTGCTCCGTCTGGACGGAATGGACGACACCGGGTGGGACAAGGATCGCTTCCCCGGTTGAGACGCGATGCGCTCGCCCTGCCACCTCGACCATTGCCAGGCCTGCTCGCACCCAGAGCAACAGCACAAGCCGATCGTTCGACAGCGGTCCTGCCGAGACTGGCGGAAGCTCCTCCACCGTGAGCAGCGGGATGCTGCTGACAGTCCGCACGAAGACGCCTCCTGGACAGGACAACGAATAGTCGCTTCATGATAAGCGGTGAAGGTAAGGCGAAGCTAACCTCGATCGAGTGCGTGCGCCTTCCCGGCGCCTGAGTCAACCCCGAACAAGAGAGAACCACTGATGAGGACCGTGCGCCCAGAACGATTCCGACCTGCCATTGCTCTGGGGGCCGCGATCGTCGCGGCACTCCTGCTGTCAGGGTGTGGCGGCGGGCCCGACACAGGATCGGCGACGGCCAGCAGCTCGACAAGCCTGTTGCCCGCGGCTGAGGGCGTGACGCAGTACCCGCTCGCGCTGACGACGGCTTGGGGCGAGACATCGCTCGAGGAGCGTCCCGAGCGGATCGCCGTGGTCAACTCCTACGGCACTGATGTCGAACTCCTCGCCAGCATCGGAGTTTCGCCGGTGCTGGCACCGGACACCTTCGAACGCTCCATCTGGACCCTCGAAGCGCTTCCGCACGAGGTCGAGACCGTGTACACCTACGACGACGCGGAGCCATACCCGTACGAATCCGTCGCCGCGAGCGAACCGGACCTCATCATCGTCACGGCGGAGGACATCGGCGCTGAGGCGTACGAGCGTCTCGCCGAAATCGCGCCGGTCCTGGCCGCCGAGACTTCCGACGACATCGTGGACACCTGGCAAGACCGCCTCGATCAGATCGCAACGGCGCTGGACCTCAGCGCCGCCGCAGAAGACGTGGTCGACGGCCACGACCAGTTCTTCAGCGACGTGCGAGCGGACAACCCGGAGTTCGAGGGATTGACGGCGACCTATCTGGTCGTGTTCGGAGGCGAATGGGGGATCGAGTATTACTCTGGAACCGGATCGACCGTCGAGTCTCTCTTCCTCAGCCTCGGCTTCAGCGCCAACCCCCTCGCCGAACAGTTCGACAACAAGCGGACCACGGTCAGCACTGAACTCATCAGTCAGGTCGATGCTGACGTGCTCATCGTCGCGAACAACACGCAGGATCTGGAGCGCACCGAGTTCGACGAACTGCTCACGACGCAGCCCTTGTTCCAGCAGCTCAATGCCGTCAAGAACAACCATGCTGTGATCTTCGACAACGCGGGCAGCAGCTACGTCTTCGACGGGGAAGAGTCCGAGGGCAATATCGCCTGGGCGCTCGGATACCCCGGACCCCTGTCGACCGAATGGGCGGCCACGCGCATCGTCGCGATGATCGACTCGGTGCTGGAATGACGGCGTAGCGGCCGCAAACGACCCCCGCCGGGGCTCAGGCCGCCCTCGCCTCGACGCGTGCAGCGGACAAATAAGTTACTTCTTGGCTCAAGGCCTGTCTGATCTCATATGAAACTCCCAGCGTGCGCTTAGGCTAGGCAGTCGGGCGTTCTTTGCCCCACGAGTTGGAGGAATCTTCAGGGATGTTCAGTAAATCAACCAAGGTTGTCGGAATCGCGGCCGCTGCCGCGCTCGCACTCGGCCTGGGTATCACCGCGCCGGCCTCGGCGGCCGTCAAGGGGTCGAGCCTCGCGAACGTCGCGGTGTCCGGGTCGTCCAGCACGACGGCTCCGACCAAGTCCACGCGCACCAAGGCGTTCACCGTCACTTTCGACGGGCCTTCGGGCACGTACTATGCCGGCAAGGTCTCGGGCTCGTCTGTCTACCCGCCGACGATCAAGGTGCACAAGAAGAACAAGGGCGTCAAGTCCAGCCGCGTGGTCAAGCCCTACGTGACGTCCTGGCCCGGGGGCACCCCGGTGAGCCCTGCCAGCGGTTTCACCGTGAAGTTCGCGGTGCCCAAGCAGGTCACGCCCGGTGTGTACAAGATCACCTTCCCGGTCTCTCGTGTCGTCTCCGGGTCGGTCACGACCGTCTCCGCCACGAAGTACCTCACGGTCAAGGCGAGCACCAAGAACTCGAGGGCGCTGACCGGAGCCAGCGGCTCAGCCAAGGCGCACAAGACGTTCCCGGCGAAGCTCACGGCCCCCAACTACCAGGCCGGAGCCAAGGTGACCGTCTACTACAAGGCCAAGGGCACGTCGAAGTACAAGAAGGTCAAGACCGGCAAGCTCAAGGCGGGCACCAGCTACTCGACGGCGAAGATCAAGATCGCGGCCAAGTACAACGTCGGCGGCAAGGGCGGCCGGATCAAGTTCAAGGTCGGCTCGGTCAAGTACGCGCCGGGCTACAGCAAGTCGTTCAAGCTCACCGTCTACCGGTACTGAGCGAGCACGGTCTCGCACCGCTCGAGCGGGCTCGCGGCTTCGGCCGCGGGCCCGCTTTGTCGTGCTCAGCGGCATCCCTCTCCTTTCGCGCGCCCGCAGCCCGCACGCGCTACAGAAACCCGCACACGGAAATCGTCGCGCTACAGAAACCCGCAATCGCGCATGCGAATCGCGCGCGCGACCGCAGGAAACGCGCGCGCGAAGCGACGAGCAGCCGAGACGCGCCGTTAGAGGTCGAAGCCCAGGCTGAGTTTGCGCAGCAACGCGGCCAGGCGGTCGCGGTCGGAGCGCGAGAGCGTGCCCAGCAGCAGCGCCTCCGCGTCGACGAGGCGGGTGATGGCGGCGTCCACGCGGATCCGCCCGTCGTGAGTGAGGGTGACCAGGATGCTGCGCCCGTCGTCTGGGTCGGCCTCCCGCCGCACGAGGCGCCTGCCCACGAGGCGGTCGATGCGGTTGGTCATGGTGCCGCTGGAGACGAGCGTCTGCTGCAGCAACTGCTTGGGGCTCAGCTGGTACGGCTCGCCGGCCCGGCGCAGCGCGGAGAGCACATCCCACTCCCACGGCTCCAGCTCGCTGCGCTTGAACGCGTCGCGGCGCGCGCGGTCGAGGTGGCGCGACAGCCGGTCGACGCGCGACAGCACCTCCAGCGGAGAGAAGTCCAGGTCGGGACGCTGCGAGGTCCACGCGTCCACGATCCGGTCGACCTCGTCGTTCTCGCGCGGCGCCATCTCCCCATCATCCCCCAACCCCTCGACTCGGCGGGGCCGAGCGCGGCGCCGTGGCAGACTTGACGGGCGGCCCGGCAGCCCGGGCGTGCGGTCCGCCGTGGTGTAACGGCAGCACGACAGCCTTTGGAGCTGTGAGGTCTAGGTTCGAATCCTGGCGGCGGAGCATGACCGACACTCAACTCGCCATCGTGATCCTCGCCGCGGGGCAAGGCACCCGGATGAAGTCGTCGCTGCCCAAGGTGCTGCACCCGATCGGCGGACGGCCCCTCGTCTCGCACGTGATCGCGACGGCCCGCGCCCTGCACGCCGAGCACGTGCGCGTCGTGGTGCGCCACGAGCGCGATCGCGTCGCGGAGGCCATCGACGACGGCGAAGCCGACTTCGAGATCGTCGACCAGGACGAGATTGCGGGCACCGGGCGCGCCGTCGAGGTCGCGCTCGAGCGCCTTCCCGCCGACTTCGGCGGCGACGTGCTGGTGCTCAGCGGCGACGTGCCGCTGCTGCAGGCCGACACGCTCGCCGAGCTCATCGCCGCGCACCGCGCCTCCGGCGCTGCCGCGACGATTCTCAGCGCCGAGCTGGACGAGCCGACCGGCTACGGACGAGTCATCCGGACCGCTGACGGGTCCGTCGCCCGCATCGTCGAGGAGAGGGATGCCTCGCCCGACGAGGCGGCCGTGCACGAGATCAACGCGGGCGTCTACGTCTTCCGGGCGGCCCCGCTGCGCGACCACCTCCGCCTCGTCGACACCGCCAACGCGCAGGGCGAGCGCTACCTCACCGACGTCATCGGTCTGCTCCGCGCCGCGAACGAGGCCGTCGCCGCCGCTGCCGCCCCCGACCCGCGGGTGGCGCTCGGGGTCAACGACCGTGTGCAGCTGGCAGAGGCCGCCGCCATCCTGAACGCCCGCATTGTTCGCGACTGGCAGCTGGCGGGTGTCACCGTGATCGACCCGACCACGACCTGGATCGACGAGACCGTGGTGCTCGCGCCGGATGTCACGATCCTGCCCGGCACGCAGCTGCTGCGCGCCACGGTCGTCGCCACCGGCGCGGTGATCGGCCCCGACACGACGCTCGTGGACTGCGAAGTGGGGGAGGGCGCCACCGTCAAGCGCACCGACGGCACGCTCGCTGTGATCGGCGCGGGCGCCTCGGTCGGGCCCTTCTCGTACCTGCGCCCGGGCACCTGCCTCGGCGCGAACGGCAAGATCGGCACGTTCGTCGAGACCAAGAACGCCACGATCGGCGAGCGCAGCAAGGTGCCGCACCTCTCCTACGTGGGCGACACCACGATCGGCATGGGCGCCAACCTCGGCGCCGGGGCCATCACGGCCAACTACGACGACCTGGCCAAGCACCGCACCGAGATCGGCGACGAAGTGCACACCGGGTCGCACAACGTGTTCGTCGCGCCCGTTAGGCTGGGTGCCGGAGCGAAAACCGGAGCTGGGGCTGTCATCCGCAAGGATGTGCCAGCCGGGGCGCTCGCTCTGAGCGTCGCCCCTCAACGCAATCTCGAGGGGTGGGTCGAGAAAAACCGACCGGGCACTGCAGCAGCCGAAGCAGCAGCGCATTCCCGGTCTGCACAGAAAGCGGAAGATGGCTCGGAAGAAGAACAAGAAGCCTGATTTCGACCACCCCGACGACATCGCGCCCGCGCTCGTCGTCAAGAACATCAAGCGGCTCGTCATTGCCTCCGGCCGCTCGCACCGCCCTCTCGCGCAAGAGGTCGCCGCTTCGCTGGAGACCGAGCTGGTGCCGACGGAGTACCGCACCTTCGCCTCCGGCGAGATCCTGACGCGGTTCGAGGAGTCGATCCGCGGGTGCGACCTGTTTCTCGTGCAGAGCTTCGGCCCGCCCGTCAACGAGTGGCTGATGGAAACGCTCATCATGCTCGACGCGGCCAAGCGCGCCTCGGCAAAGCGCATCACGGTCGTCGCGCCGTACTACCCGTACTCGCGGCAAGACAAGAAGGGCCGCGGGCGCGAGCCGATCAGCGCGCGGCTCGTCGCCGACCTGCTGCGCACCGCCGGGGCCGACCGGGTCATGAGCGTCGACCTGCACGCCGCGCAGATCCAGGGCTTCTTCGACGGGCCCGTCGACCACCTGTTCGCCAAGCCTGTGCTCGAGGAGTACTTCGAGCGCACCCTGAGCGCCGACGACCGGGCCAAGCTCACGGTCGTCTCGCCCGACACCGGCCGCGTGCGCGTCGCCGACCGCTGGTCGGACAGCCTCGACGCGCCGCTGGCGATCATCCACAAGCGCCGCGACCCGAACGTGGCGAACCAGGTCACCGTCAACGAGATCGTCGGAAATGTGCACGGTCGCGTGTGCCTGCTCGTCGACGACATGATCGACACCGGCGGCACGATCGTCAAGGCCGCGCAGGCGTTGAAGGCGAACGGCGCGGAGCGCGTGATCGTCGCCGCGACGCACGCGATCTTCAGTGACCCGGCCCCCGAGCGACTGCAGGATGGCTCTGTCGACGAGGTCGTGGTCACCGACACGGTGCCACTGGGCCCAGAGAAGCGCTTCGACACCTTGACCGTGTTGCCGATCGCGCCGCTGCTGGCACGCGCCATCCACGAAGTCTTCGAGGACGGCTCGGTGACGAGCATGTTCGACGGGCAGGCGTAGCGTTCACGACGCGGCTCAGTGTCCATACATAGGTTCGGCATAGTGGATGCCGGGAGCGCGCCCGTAGTTTGACGTCAACGCATCCCAGGCCCCGCCCGAGGAGAACCGCCATGATCCGCACCGTTGCCGCATCCCGTCCCGCTCGAGCCGGAGCCGCCCTCGTCGGCGTCGCCGGACTGTTGGCCCTCGCCGGGTGCGCGGGCGTCTCGAACGGGGCCGCGGGCCAGTCCAGCAAGTCCGCGTCGGGCAGCAGCGGCAGCACATACGCCGACGGCTCGTACACCGCCGAGGGCACGTACGCGACGCCCGAGACGGTGGAGACCATCAACGTCACCGTCGCGCTCGAGTCCGACACCATCACCGAGGTCGACGTGACCGGCGACCCGCAGCGGCCCGAGTCCGAGAAGTACCAGGCCGAGTTCATCGGCGGCATCGAGGGCGAAGTGGTCGGCAAGGACATCGATGAGATCGCGGTCAGCCGCGTCGCCGGCTCGTCGCTGACCAGCGGCGGCTTCAACCAGGCGATCGAGCAGATCAAGCAGCAAGCGGCGGCGTAGGCTCGGCTGGTGGGCGAGGCGCGGGCGATGCGGCCGATGAGCGAGCCGCAGGCGGCCCTTCGACAGGCTCAGGGAGCGGGACAGGCTCAGGGAGCGGGACAGGCTCAGGGAGCGGGACAGGCTCAGGGAGCGGGACAGGCTCGGAACACGAGGCCCGGCTCGGTGTGGCGCTTCGACGCCATCGGCACCGTGTGGGAGATCGAGACATCCGCCGTCCTCTCGCCGGTCGCGCGGCTGGCGGTGCAGTCGCTCATCGCGGCGTTCGACGCCGACTGGTCGCGTTTTCGCCCAGACTCGCTCGTCTCGTCGCTCGCGCGCGGAGCGGGCGTGATGCCCGCCCCGCCCGACACGGCGGACATGCTCGACGCGTACGTCGCGCTGTCGGATGCGACCGACGGCGCGGTGAACCCGCTCGTCGGCGAGTCGCTCGAGCGGCTCGGATACGACGCCGACTACACGCTGCGACCCGTCGGCGGCCCCGTCGCAGCGCCGCGCGACTGGCGCGAGCAGCTCGCGTGGACCGAGGAGCGGATGCTGCTCACCAGCCCCGCGCTCATCGACGTCGGCGCTCTCGGCAAGGGCCGGCTTGTGGACCGCGTGCTCGAGGTCGTGGCGCAGTGGACCGAGGGCGACGTGGTGGTGGATGCCGGTGGCGACCTCGTGGCGCGCGGAGCCCCTGTGCGCATCGGGCTCGAGCATCCTTACGACCTCACGCGCGCGATCGGCGTCATCGAGCTGCGCGACGGCGCGCTGTGCGCGTCGGCCGCGAACCGGCGGGCGTGGGGCGACGGACTGCACCACGTGCTCGACGCCCGCACGGGCGAGCCGGTGCGCACGGTCGTGGCGACGTGGGCGGTCGCGTCGACCGCGATGCGCGCCGACGCGATCGCGACCGCGCTCTTCTTCGACGGTGGCGACCGGCTGGCGCACGAGTGGGGGGTCGAGTGGGTGCGGATGCTGTCGGACGGCCGGGTCGAGTACTCGCCGGGTTCTCCGGCAGAGTTGTTCACACGATGACATTTTCGTCCTTGACGGGGCTCTGGAACCGCGTGCTGCAGCTGCTCGGGCGTGCGTCGATGTACCGGCTGACGCTGTGCGCGCTGGCCGCGCTCACCGTGATCGCGCTGGTGCTGTCGGTGTTCGGACTCGTCTCTCCCCAACCGCTCGAGCTGGTCGCCACGCTTGTTGTGCTGATGGCGGCAGGCGTCGCCGTCGACAGTGTGGCGCAACGCGCATTGCGGCTGCCGCACCGCTACGAGTCGTCGTTGATCACGGGCGGCATCCTGCTGTTCGTGTTGCGGCCGACGCTTGAGCCGGCGGGACTGGCCGGCATTGCGCTTGCCGCGGCCGCGGCATCCGTCTCGAAATATGTCCTCGCGTGGCGCGGGCGGCACGTCTTCAACCCGGCCGCGATCGGGGCGACCGCGCTCACGCTGCTGAGCGTGGCCTGGCCCGACCTCGGCGCGTCGGCGTGGTGGGTCGGCTCCTCGGCGCTCGCGGCGCCGGTTGCGATCGCGGGGCTCATCGTGCTGTGGCGCACCGAGAAGCTGCGCATGGTCGCCGTGTTCCTGGTCGTCGCGGTGGGCGTGGCGGTCTTCCGGCTGGCCGCTCAACTGCAGGCGGCGGGGGCCGTGGTCGACAGCGGACAGCTGCTCTCGCTCGCCCTGTGGTCGTCGCCCGTGCTGTTCCTCGGCGCGTTCATGCTGCCCGAGCCGTTGACCCAGCCGCCCCGTCGCTGGCAGCAGCTGGTCGTCGCGGCGTTCGTCGGGGTGCTCGTGGGGTGGCCGATCGATGCCGGGCCCGTCACGCTCGGCCAAGAGCGCGCGCTGCTCGTCGGCAACCTGCTCGCCTTCGCGTTTGCCCTGCGCACCGCGGTGCGTGTCACGCTCGAGAAGCGGTCGGATGCCACGGCGACCGTGCGCCGGCTGACGTTTCGCGCCTCGCGCCCAGTGCGCTTCGTGGCGGGGCAGTATCTGGAGCTCGACGTCCCGCACCCGCATCCCGACGCGCGCGGCACGCGCCGCGAGTTCAGCATCGTGTCGGCGCCGGAAGACCTGCCGGTCATCGAGATCGCGTTTCGCGAGGCCGCGGCTTCGGCCCCTGAGCACCCCGCCCCGGCCCCTGAGCACCCCGCCCCGGCCCCTGAGCTTGTCGAGGGGCCGCCCCACCCCGCCCCGAAGCCCTCCAGCTACAAGCGTGCGCTCGCACAGGTGCAACCCGGCGACCGGCTCGCCGTCACCGGGGTGTGGGGCGACTTCGTGCTGCCGCGCCGCGAGCTCGCTCCGGTGCTGATGGTGGCCGCGGGCATCGGCGTCACGCCGTTCGTCGGTCAGCTGCGGCACATGACGCTGGCGCGCGAGGATCGCGACGTCGTGCTGGTCTACGTCGCCTCGAGCGCGTCCGAGCTTGCGTTCCGCGCCGACATCGAGGCATCCGGCATCCCTGTCGTCGTCTTCACACGCGACCGGCCCGCGGCGCTGCGGTCGAACTGGGTGTGGGCGGAGGGCGTCCGCCTCGACGCCGAAGGGCTCGCCCGCGTCGTGCCCGATATCGACGCGCGTCACGCGTACGCGTCCGGTCCGGCCGGCCTGCTCGCCGACCTCGCGCCCGCCCTCGCGAAGGCGCGCTCGGTGACGACCGACGCCTTCTCCGGCTACTGACCCGCGTGCGCGCGCACGGCGCCCGCGTTGAGTTGCCGCGTTCTGCGGTGGGTTCTGCAGATCGTGGCAATCGAAAGCAGCGAGGGGATGCCGGAGCCCCACGATCTCGTTGAGTTGCCGCGTTCTGCGGTTCGCTCCCGCGGTTCGCGGCAACTCAAAGCGGCGGGGACGCCGCAGCATCCCGCACCGCCTCGTGAGTTGCCGCGTTCCGCGCGGCTCGAGCGCGGATTGCGGCAACTGAACGCGGCGCGGACGCGGCGGAGTCCGCCGGTCAGGCCGGCGCGGAGGCGGCGGCGGGCTCGTCGGCCGACGGCTCGGCCGGGCGCGCGGGCAGCCGCACCGTGAACACGGTGTCGCCCGGCACGCTGTCCACCGAGATCGCGCCGTGGTGCGCCCCCACGATCGCGCGGGCGATCGACAGGCCAAGGCCGCTCCCGCCGGTCTTGCGCGCCCGCGACCGGTCGGCGCGCGAAAAGCGCTCGAACAGCTCGTCCGCCACGGCAGGGTCGATGCCGGGCCCGTCGTCGCGGACGCGCAGCACCGCGTCGGCGCCATCCCGCTCCACCGAGACGCGCACGGTCGTTCCCGCCGGCGTGTGGGTGCGCGCGTTGGCGAGCAGGTTCGCCACGACCTGGTGCAGCCGTGTCGTGTCTCCGGCGACCACGACCGGGTCCGGCCCGATGTCGAGCCGCCACGTGTGGTCGGGTCCGGCGGGCCGCGCGTCGCCCACCGCCTCGATGACGAGCTGCGTGAGATCGACCGCGCCGTAGACGAGCTCTTGGCCCTCGTCGAGGCGGGCGAGCAGCAGCAGGTCTTCGACGAGCGTCGTCATCCGCAGCGACTGCGCCTGGATGCGCTCCAGCGCCGATTCGGTGTCGTCGCCCACGGTCGAGGAGCCCCGAGGGTTTCGCAGGGCGCGAAGTGACAGCTCCGAGTACCCGCGAATGGACGCGAGCGGCGTGCGCAGCTCGTGGCTCGCGTCGGCGACGAAGCGTCGCATCCGCTCCTCGTTGCGCTGCCGAGCATCCAGCGACGAGTCCACGTGGTCGAGCAGAGTGTTCAACGCCGCGCCCACGCGGCCGACCTCGGTGCGCTCGTCCGCCTCGGCCGGCGGCACGCGCTCGGCGATCGACACCGAGCCCTGGTCGAGCGGGAGGGATGCGACCCGCGTCGCCGTGGCTGCGACCGCCCGCAGCGGCCGCAGCCCGAGGCGGATGACGATCGCGATCGCCACCGCGAGCAAGAGCAAGCCCCCCGCGGTCACGACGCCGACGGTCAGCAGCATGGTCGCGATCGTCGCGTTGACCTCGCTCAGCGGCAGCCCCGCGAGGCCGGTGGTGGGCGTGTCGGGCACGGAGACCGGGGTGACGCGGTATGCGCCGAGCCCGGTGAGCGTGACATCGGGGCTCCCTGCGTCGATCGCCTTCTCCAACTCGGCCTCCTGCGTCGAGGTGAGCTCGATGACGACGCCGTCCGCGCCGACCACCGCGCCGCTCGTGGCGCCGTCGTCGGTGCGCAGCATCAGCAGGAAGCCGTACGGCTGGCGCCCGTGCGACAGCGCGTCGTAGGCGTCCCGCTGCTGAGGCGCGAGGCCGGGCGTGAAGATCTGCACCGACCGGGCTGTCGACGCGATCTGGGCGTCGAGGTTCTGCTTGAGCACGCCGCCCAGGATCGTGCTGGTCGCGACGGCGACCACGACCAGCAGCAGCGCGACGATCGCGATCACCGTCGCGATGAGCCGCGTCTGCAGGCTCAGCGGCCGGCGCGATCGCTGCACGGGGGCGGGCTTGGTCACTGCGGCGCCTTGATCATGTACCCGACGCCGCGCACGGTGTGGATGAGAGGCTCGCGGCCGGCGTCGAGTTTTTTGCGGAGGTACGAGATGTACAGCTCGACGATGCTGGACCTGCCGCCGAAGTCGTAGTTCCAGACGCGATCGAGAATCTGCGCCTTCGACACGACGCGGCGCTGATTGCGCATGAGGAAGCGCAGCAGCTCGAACTCCGTCGCCGTCAGCTCGATCTCCTCGCCGCCGCGCTCCACCTCGTGCGAGTCCTCGTTCAGCGACAGGTCGCCCACGCGCAGCGTGGGGTCGGCCGCGCTGGCCAGAGCAGTGCCGGCGCGGCGCATGAGGCCGCGCAGCCGGGCGACGACCTCCTCGAGGCTGAAGGGCTTGGTGACGTAGTCGTCGCCGCCCGCCGTGAGCCCGGCGACCCGGTCGGCGACGGCGTCCTTCGCGGTCAGGAACAGCACCGGCACGTCGTTGCCCGCCTGGCGCAGCCGCTGCAGCACCGCCATGCCGTCGAGGTCGGGCATCATGATGTCGAGCACCATCGCGTCGGGGGAGAACTCGCGCACGCCCTGCAGCGCCTCGTAGCCCGAGGCGGCGGTGCGCACCTCCCAGCCCTCCATGCGCAGGGCCATCGACAGGAGGTCGGTGAGCATGTGCTCGTCGTCCACGACGAGCACGCGCAGGGGGTTGCCATCGGGGCGGAGCAGGGCGGAGCTGGAATCGGTCATGCTCTCATTGTGAATGCAAAGCTATGCGCTTCCTATGGAGCGGGCTATGCGCTCTCTGTGAACCGCAACAGGAGCAGCGCCACGTCTCAGTGCGTGTCGACCGCCGAAACCTCCGAGCGGTCGCCCGACCACTGCGTGTGGAAGGTGCCCTCTTTGTCGACGCGCCGGTAGGTGTGCGCGCCGAAGAAGTCGCGCTGCCCCTGGATGAGCGCCGCCGGCAGACGGTCGGCGCGCAGGCCGTCGTAGTAGGCGAGCGACGACGAGAACGCAGGGGAGGGGATGCCGGCGCTCGCCGACGTCGCGACGATCCGCCGCCACGCGGCTTGCGCGCGGCCGAGCGCCTCGACGAAGTAGGGGGCGGTGAGCAGCACGGGCAGGCCGGGGTCGGCCGCGTACGCGTCGGCGATGCGGTTGAGGAACTGCGCGCGGATGATGCATCCGCCCCGCCAGATCTTGCTCACCGCGCCGAGGTCGATGCTCCAGCCGTACTGCGCGGCGCCGGCGCGGATCTCGTCGAAGCCCTGCGAGTAGGCGACGATCTTCGACGCGAACAGGGCGAGGCGCACATCCTCGATGAACGCGTCGACGTCGTCGGCGAAACCTCCGGCCCCTGAGCTTGTCGAAGGGCCGGGCAGGCCGCCGGAGACCGCCCGTTGCTCGGGGTGAGAGGACAGCGACCGGGCGAACACCGCTTCGGCGATGCCCGACACGGGAACGCCGAGGTCGATCGCGGTCTGCACGGTCCAGCCGCCGGTGCCCTTGGCGCCGGCCTGGTCGACGATGACGTCCACGAGCGCCTTGCCGGTGGCGGCATCGGTCTGCTTCAGCACCTCGGAGGTGATCTCGATGAGATACGACTCGAGCTCGCCGCGGTTCCACTCGGCGAACACCTCGCCGATCTCGGCGGGGGTCTTGCCGGTGCCGCGGCGGATGAGGTCGTACGCCTCGGCGATGAGCTGCATGTCGGCGTACTCGATGCCGTTGTGCACCATCTTGACGAAGTGGCCGGCGCCGTCGTGGCCGACGTGCGTGACGCACGGCTCGCCCTCGGCGACCTCGGCGATGGACTTCAGGATGGGGCCGAGGGTGACCCACGACTCGT
>NZ_JASGEC010000049.1:0-74125 GCF_047606685.1 Microbacterium sp. | reverse complement strand
CGGCGCTCGGCCGGCGCGCTGAGCACCGCGCCGGCCCGCTCGGCGGACCAGGCGCAGGCCGAGCGGCTGCGCGCCGCGCTCGCCTCGACCGTGCCCGGCGCGGACGGCGGGCTTGCCTTCGTGCTGCCCGCCGGGTTCTCCTCGCCCGAGCTGGAGGACCTGGGCGTGCCGGCCACGACCGAGCCGCTCGTGCTCGAGGCGCCCGCCGACGTTGTCGAGACGCTCGCGTCGCCCTTCGGGAAGCGGCTGGCCGCGGCATCCGGCGCCCCCTACACCGGCCCGCACGCGGTCGCGGCGGGGCGCGAGTGGGTCGACTGCACTCTGCTGCCCTGCATCGCGCTGACGTACGACGACGGGCCGTCGAGGCACACCGCGCGGCTGCTGGACGAGCTGCGCGCGTCGCACGCCGCGGCCACGTTCTACGTGCTCGGCGAGTCGGCGTCGAAGCTTCCCGGCCTGGTCAGGCGTGCGGTGCAGGAGGGCCACGAGGTCGGCAGCCACACGTGGAGCCATCCGAGCCTGCCGCGACTGAGCGTCCGCGGGATCCGCGCCCAGCTCGACCGCACGCACCGCCTGCTGCGCACACTGACCGGCAAGCCCGTCACCACCTTCCGCCCGCCGTACGGCCTGTACAACGCGCGCGTGCTCCGCGCCGCCCGGCTGCCCGCGATCCTGTGGTCGGTCGACACGCGCGACTGGGAGGGCCCCTCCAGCCGGAAGCTCTTCGCCAGCGCCGTGCGCGAGGCCACCCCGGGCGGCATCGTGCTGTTCCACGACACGAAGCCCCGCTCGGTGCGCCTCGCGCCCGCCATCATCCGCGCGCTGCACCGCCGCGGGTTCACGCTGGTCACGATCACCCAGCTGTTCAACGGAGACGTGCCCGCGCGCGGCGCCTACCGCTCGGCGAACTGACCTCAGCCGGAGGCGCCGGCCTTCGGGCGCTCAACGGCTGGAACCACGTCGGCCGCACCCTGTCGAGACGGCGATACGGTGGATAGGTGCCGTTGACCGGAGAGTACAAGCCTGGCACGTCCGCATGGGCGCGCGACCAGGCCGAGAAGTTCGAATCATCCGACGGAGCCGACGCCAACCACTTGCGCGGCAAGCCGATCATCGTGCTGACCACCGTCGGCGCGAAGACCGGCGCCCTGCGCAAGACGGCGCTGATGCGCGTCGAGCACGACGGCCGCTTCGCGATCGTCGCCTCGATGGGCGGCGCGGACAAAGAGCCCGCGTGGGCGGGCAACGTGCGCAAGCATCCGATCGTCGAGCTGCAGGATGGCGCGGTCAAACGCGACTACCGCGCGCGCGAGATCTTCGGCGACGAGCGCGCGCAGTGGTGGGAGCGCGCTGTCGAGGCGTGGCCCGACTACGCGGTGTACGAGACGCGGACGACTCGGGTCATCGCGGTGTTCGTGCTGGAGCCCGTGTAGGCGCGTCGCGTGTCGCGCGGCGCGCGGGGGAGCGCTGGGTAGGGTCGGAGAGGCATGCACCGCGTACTCGTCGCCCTGCTCTCCGCCTTCGACGCCGTCATCGCGGCCGCGGCGGCGATCGCGGCCGTCCTGGCGCCGTTGACGCTGCTGTGGGTGTTCGGGTCCGAGCATGCCGACTGGTCGTGGCTGTGGCCGACCGCGGCGTCGGTGTGGCAGCTGGGCAATCTCGTCCCCCTGCCGGTCGCGCTGCCCGACCTCTACCTCGCGCGGACCGGGATCGAGTCGGATGCCGCGGCGTTCACTCTGTCGCTCGCGCCGCTGGCCTTCGCGTCGTTCACGGCGATCTTCGCGGCGCGCTCGGGAGCGCGCGCCGCGGGCGCGGCGGCGTGGGCGACCGGCACCGCCACCGGCACGGGGATCTTCGCCGCGCTGGCCGCCGTGGTCGCCCTGACCTCGCGCAACCCCGTCGCCCACCCCGCGCTGTGGCAGGCGGTGCTGGCGCCTGCGGCCCTGTACGGAGCTTTCGCGCTCGTCGGCGCGCTCACGAAGGCGTGGCGTGACGGAGACGACGGGGTCGTCGACCGTCTGCACGAGTGGGTCGACGGCTGGCGAGGCGACTGGCCGGCTGTTCCCGGGCTCGCCGTGCGCGGCGCGGCCGTCGCGTTGGCGGCGCTTGTCGGGCTCGGCGCTCTGGCGACTGCCGTGGCGGTGTTCGCGCGCGTGGGGAGCCTCGTCGCCCTCTACGAGGCGGGGCACGTCGACGTCGTCGGCGCCACGGTCGTCACACTGGGCCAGCTGATGTACCTGCCCACGCTCGTGGTGTGGGGCATGTCGTGGATCGCCGGGCCGGGCTTCGCGCTCGGCACGGGCACGGCCGTCTCGCCGGCGGGCACGCAGCTCGGCGTGGTTCCCGGCATCCCGATCCTCGGCGCGGTGCCCGAGTCGGTCTCGTCCTGGCTGTTGCTCGTGCTTGTGCTGCCGGTCGGGGTGGGCGCGCTCGCGGGCTGGGTCGTGCGCTCGCGCCTCGTGGCAGGGTCGGCCGGGGCGGAGCCTGTCGGCCCGCGTGTGGTGCTCGCGGTGGCGGTCTCGGCGCTGGCGGGAGCCGGCGCGGCGCTGCTGGCGGCCGTGGCCTCCGGCTCTCTCGGACCGGGCCGTCTCGCGTCTGTGGGGCCCGCGCCCGGGCCGCTCGCGTTCGCCGTCGGCGTCGAGGTGATGGTGGGGGCGGCGATTCTGCTGCTCGCGCCCCGGCGTGGCGAGGCATCCGCCCCGCCCGTGTCTCTGCCCGCCCCGCCCGCGTCTTTCGCTGGCGCTCCGGTGTCTCTCCTCCCCTCAATGTCGGAGGATCGCGCGGATGTCGGAGGATCCGGCGCGAATGCTCCGACATTCGCGGGTTTCTCCGACATTCGCACGCCGGCCGCGGCCGATGACGGCGAGGTTGCCGAGGGGGCCGAGCGCGACCGTCCGCCGTCGGTAGACTAGGCGGGTGCTGTCGGTCGCCGTCCTCATCTCCGGCGGGGGCTCGAACCTGCGGGCGCTTCTCGACGCCGCAGCCGATCCCGGCTTTCCGGCGCGCGTGGTGGTCGTCGGCGCCGACCGCGAGGCCGACGGGCTCGCGCACGCCGAGGAGTTCGGCATCCCGTCGTTCACGGTTCCCTACACGCGGTACGCGACCCGCGAGGACTGGGGCGCCGAAGTCGCCGCGCAGCTGGACGTGTGGCAGCCCGACCTGGTGGTGCTGAGCGGCCTCATGCGGTTGCTGCCCGCGCAGGTGGTCGCACGCTACGCGCCGCGCATCATCAACACGCATCCCGCCTACCTGCCCGAGTTCCCGGGCGCGCACGGCGTGCGCGACGCGCTCGCCGCGGGCGTCGACCAGACCGGGGCGAGCGTCATCGTCGTCGACGACGGCGTCGACACCGGGCCGGTCATCGCGCAAGAGCGCGTGCCTGTGCTGCCCGGCGACGACGAGCACACCCTGCACGAGCGCATCAAGCCCATCGAGCGGCGCCTGCTCATCGACGTGGTGCGCCGCGTCGCGACGGGCGAACTCGACCTCGCCGCAGCCGCGCTGGGCGAGCCCGCACCCTGAACCCCGAGGAGAACCATGGCCGGACCGAGCCACGACCCCGCCCAGTACCGTCACCGCGACGTGATTCCGGTGCGCCGCGCCCTCGTGTCGGTGAGCGACAAGACGGGGCTGATCGAGCTCGCGGGAGCGCTGGCCGCGGCCGGCGTTGAGATCGTGTCGACAGGATCGACGGCCGCCCGCATTCGCGAGGCGGGCCACGAGGTGACGGATGTCGCGTCGGTGACCGGCTTCCCGGAGTCGCTGGACGGTCGAGTCAAGACGCTGCACCCGAGCGTGCACGCCGGACTGCTGGCCGATCTGCGCCTCGAGGACCACGAGCGGCAGCTCGCCGATCTGAGCATCGCTCCCTTCGAGCTCGTCGTGGTGAACCTGTACCCGTTCGTGGAGACCGTGGCGTCGGGGGCGGAGGGCGACGACGTCGTCGAGCAGATCGACATCGGCGGACCCGCGATGGTGCGCGCGTCGGCGAAGAACTACGCCAACGTGGCGATCGTGGTCTCCCCCGAGTCGTACCCCGCCGTTGTCGAGGCGATCCAGAGCGGCGGCACGAGCATCGCGCATCGCCGCGAGCTGGCGGCCCGCGCCTTCGCCCACACGGCGTCATACGATCGCGCGGTTGCCAAGTGGTTCGCCGATGGCACGCTCAGCGGCGAAGACCTGCCCGCCCACCTCACCATCAAGGCGGAGCGGCTGGCGACTCTGCGCTACGGCGAGAACGCGCACCAGCGTGCGGCGATCTATGCGACGGCGGGCGGACACGGCATCGCGCAGGCGACGCAGCTGCAGGGCAAGGAGATGTCGTACAACAACTATGTGGACGCGGATGCCGCGCTGCGCGCCGCGTTCGACATGGTCGGGCCCGCGGTGGCGATCATCAAGCACGCCAACCCCTGCGGCATCGCCGTCGCGGCGCCCCACGCGCTCGACCCGATCGCGTCGGCGCACGTGCGGGCGCACGAGTGCGACCCGGTGTCGGCGTTCGGCGGAGTGATCGCCGCCAACCGCACTGTCACCTTGAAGATGGCGGAGAACGTGCGCGACATCTTCACCGAGGTGATCGTCGCGCCCGACTTCGAGCCGGAGGCGCTGGGAGTCTTCGCGCAGAAGAAGAACCTGCGCGTGCTCAAGCTCCCCGCCGACTGGCAGCAGGAGAGCATGGATGTGCGCCTCGTGTCGGGCGGCCTGCTGCTGCAGGACGCGGACCGGTTCCCCGACGACATCGAGTCGGTGGCGCGCGACTGGCAGCTCGTGTCGGGCGAGCGGCCGCAAGACAGTGCGATGGGCGCGCTGATCTTCGCGTGGAAGGCATGCCGGGCCGTGAAGTCGAACGCGATCGTCCTCGCCCAGAGCGGCGCCACCGTCGGCATCGGCATGGGCCAGGTCAACCGCGTCGACTCGTGCCGGCTCGCGGTGGAGCGCGCCGGCGACCGCGCCGCGGGGTCGGTCGCGGCATCCGACGCCTTCTTCCCCTTCGCCGACGGGCCGCAAGTGCTCATCGACGCGGGCGTTTCGGCGATCGTGCAGCCGGGCGGCTCGGTGCGCGACCAGGAGGTCGTGGATGCCGCGCGCGCCGCCGGCGTCACGATGTTCTTCACGGGCGAGCGACACTTCTTCCACTGAGCCTTCCCGAGGGCTGCCCCGTCGCGCTTCAGTTGCCACGATCCGCGGCCGGGGCCCGCCGTTCGCGGCAACCGAAGCGTGCGCAGTCGGGCCACAGGCATCCACCGTCGCGAATCGCGAGCGCGAGCTTCTGCTTCGGCGTGAACAGCCGCTGTTCGCGGCCCACGTCGAGCGGGTTGCCGCAACTGTCGACCACGACGTCGACGGAGCCGTTCGCGCACAGGGCCCGGTCGATCGTCGATCCGGGAAGCGCGTGGCCGCCGTCTTCTGTGTGCCCGGTCGCGAGGAGCCGGCCGAAGGCGTCGCGCGGGCCGACGGCGTCTTTCACCGCGACCAGCCGGACGCCAGGCTGGCGGGCCCCGAAGACGTCTTTCGCTGACGCGAGTGCGCCGGCGCGCAGGAGGTCCATGAGCAGGTCGTATTGCAGCTGCTCGTTCGTGCGGGGGTCGTCAGAGAGTGCACCCGCCTGGGCGCGTTCCTGGTCGGTCGCAAAGCGCGGCCCACCGCGTCGCGGCCGCAGTGCAGCGGCGAACACGGCGTCGAGCCACTGGGCCATCTCGTCGTCGAACGCGAGGTGGCCGCGGCGCTGCCCGTGCTCGTCGACCCACATCCGCAGCGAGCGGCTCTCGTACCGTTTGGCGAAGCGCTCTTCCGCGCCGGTCGGATCGAGAGTGTCGCGGATGGTGCGGGCGCGGGCGGCGAGCTCTTCCAACGGCAATGCGGATGCCTCGGCGATGAGCGCCTCGGCGGCCAGCGCCCACGCCTGCGCGGCGAGGTCGTCGTCGACCCCGTCGACGATCGGCTTGCCGAGCCCGCCTCGGATCGCGTCGTGCTGCGCGGCCGTGATCTGCCCGGACAGCAGGCTGCGTCGCAGCGGCTCGTGCCACGGCGGGCGCGGCGCGGCGGCGTCAGGGCCGCAGTCGGGCGGGGCGGCGGCATCCTCTTCCAACAAAGCCGCGCCGACGCGGACCTGTCGCTGCGCGTCGGCCCGTGATCCGCCCGTGATGGATTGGACGAGCGCGGCGGGGGACGCGTGGCCCTGCGTCGCGGCCAGCCCGCTGTGCCCGTCTTCGCGCCGCGAGCGGCTTGCCGCGACGCCCGCGACGACCGACTGCAGCCGGCCCACGTCGTTCGCGATCGCGGCGAGGTCGCGCATGACGTCGAGCACCGACGCGTCGCTCAGCCGGCCGGCGCTCGCGGCGAGCCCGGCCGCGGGAACATCGAGCTCGGCGAACGTCGAGAGCCGCTCGACGCGCTCTCGCAATGCCGGGATGATGTTCATATTTCTATTGTGGCAGTGGCGTCTGACATTCGCTGATATATTCTATTATCTGTGGATAACTCGGCACGTCGAGCTTGACCGCCACCGTCATGTCCGATTTCCGCGAGCCGCCCCCCGGCCGCGTGACAGGCTGGACTCGTGCCGGCATCCACCATGGCCTTCGACGAGCGCTACCGCGCCATCGAGTCGCGCGACGCGCGGTTCGACGGGCAGTTCGTCACGGCCGTGCGCACCACGGGCATCTACTGCCGGCCGAGCTGTCCGGCGCGCACGCCCAAGCCGGCGAACGTGGCCTTCTTCCCCACCAGCGCCGCCGCGCACGAGGCGGGGTACCGCGCGTGCAAGCGCTGCCTGCCCGAGGCCGCGCCGGGGTCGCCGGAGTGGAACCTGCGCGGGGATGCCGCGGGGCGGGCTATGCGGCTCATCGCCGACGGCGTCGTCGAGCGCGAGGGCGTTCCCGGGCTCGCCGCGCGGCTCGGCTACTCGTCCCGCCATCTCACGCGGCTGCTGACGGCGGAGCTGGGCGCGGGGCCCCTCGCGCTCGCCCGCGCCCACCGCGCCCACACGGCGCGCATGCTGCTGGTCGGCACCGCGCTGCCGGCCGCCGACGTGGCGTTCTCGGCCGGGTTCGCAAGTGTCCGGCAGTTCAACGACACGATCCGCGAGGTGTTCGGGATGGCTCCGCTCGAGCTGCGCGCCCGGCGCGGCGCCGGCGCCGCCCCGGCCGTCGAGCCCCCGGGCGCGATCGACCTCGCGCTACCCGTGCGGTGGCCCTTCGACGCGCCCGGGACCTTCGCGTGGATGCAGGCCCGCGCGCTCCCGGGCGTCGAAGTCGCCACCGCCGACTCCTACGCGCGCGCCATCGTGCTCGCCGGCGGCCCCGCCTGGTTCCGGCTGCGCCTTGCCGGCCCGCGCGTCCGGCTCCAGGCGCGGCTGCACCAGCTCAGCGACCTTCCCGCCCTCGTCGCTCGCGTGCGCCGGCTGTTCGACCTCGACGTCGATCCGATCGCCGTCGACTCCGCGCTGGCGCGCGATCCGCGGCTTTCCCCGCTGGTCGCGGCGACACCCGGCATCCGCGTCCCCGGCGCCTCCGATCCGGCCGAGATGCTCATCCGCGCGATGGTGGGCCAGCAGGTCTCGGTCGCCTCCGCGCGAACGGCGTTGGCGCGGCTCGTCGCCGAGCTGGGCGAGCCTGTGCCCGCGCACGACGGCGTCGACCGGCTGTTTCCGACGATGGCCGCGATCGCCGCGCACGGCCACGAGGTGCTGCGCGGTCCGGCCGCCCGCATCCGCGCCGTCACTGCCGCCGCCGCCGCGCTCGCCTCGGGCGAGCTCGCCCTGAGCGTGGGCGACGACGCCGCGGCCCAGCGCGCGGCGTTGCTCGCCCTGCCCGGGGTCGGGCCGTGGACCGCCGACTACGTGCGCATGCGGGTCACCGGCGACCCCGACGTGTTCCTGCCGGGCGACATCGCCGTGCGCTCGGGCGCCGCGGCGGCCGGGCTCCCCGCCGACGCGCGCCGTCTCACCGCGCGGACTGCCGCCGCCTCGCCGTGGCGCAGCTATCTCACCGCACATCTGTGGCGCGCGGCGCCGGCGCGCTCGCGCGCGGCGACGCCCGACATCCCGAAGGACACGACATGACCGCGACCATCCAGACCATCGACACCCCCGACGGCCCGTTCACGATCCTGGCCGATGAGCAGGGCCGCGTGCTGAGCTCGGGGTGGACCGCCGACCCAGACGCGATCATCGGGCGACTGCCGGCGCGCGCGCGAAGCCTCGACGTCGTCGAGGGGGAGACGGATGCCGCCGGCGCCGCCCGCGCCTATTACGCCGGCGACCTCGGGGCCATCGACGAGGTCGAGTCGGCACAGGACTACGGCACGCCCCTGCAGACGCGAGGATGGGCGGCGCTGTGCGACATCCCTCCAGGCAGCCCGCTCACCTACGCGGAGTTCGCCGCGCTGCTCGGGGAGCCCGCCGCGGTGCGGGCGGCCGCCTCGATCTGCGCGCGCAACGCTGCGGCGCTGTTCACGCCGTGCCACCGCGTGCTGCGGTCGGACGGCACGCTGGGGGGCTTCGCGTGGGGCCTCGATGTCAAGCGCAGCCTGCTTGTTCGCGAGGCCGCCGCCGCTCGCTGACCCCGCCGCCCGCTGACCCCGCCGCTCGCTGACCCCGCCCGCGAGCCCGACCCCGCGACGCCGCCGCGGGGTCTCGCGCGCGCGAAACCCGCAGTCGCGCACGCGGGCCGCAGGCGCGACTGCGGGTTTCTGTAGCGTGAGGCGCTTTCGCCGCGCCGCGACCGGTTGCGCTCGCGGGAGCTCGAGGCATAGCCTGAAAGGCTGGCGTGCCGCCCGCGGCAGCCGCCATCCTGTCCCACGATCCGAGGAGGAAGCCATGTACCTGGCCGTCGTCACCACGAAGCCGAGCGCGTTCCTTCCCGTCGTGGGTCCGCGCGCACGCGCCGCCATCGGGGGCTAGCCGCCCGGCCAGCCTCCGACGATCCGCCGTCGGTCGCGCGGCATACGATCGCCCGCTCGCGTGTTCCGGTCACTGGGCCGGCATCTTCTCCTGCGCACCCGGCAGCGCCCCGCCGCCCCCCGCAGCGCCCCGCCGCACCCCGCAGCATCCCGCCGCCACTCGCGGCACGCAACAGAACAGACCCACAAGGACCATGTCAACAAGCAACAGCGCCTCGCGGCTGAGCACGCCGCGCGTCCTCGCGCGGCTGTTGCCGTTTGCCCGTCCAGTGATCCCGCGACTCGTGCTCGGCGCGGCGAGCGCCCTGCTCGCGAGCCTGCTGTCCCTCGGCATCCCACTGGTGCTCGAGGCGATCATCTCCGGGCCCATCGCGTCGGGAGAGGTCGCGCCGCTCGCGTGGGGCGTTGCCGCCGTGCTCGTGCTCGGCCTGCTCGAAGCTCTCATGGTGTGGGCGCGGCGCTGGTTCGTGCTGGCGCCTGCCACCGGCGTCGAGTACGCCTTGCGCACGACGTTCTACGCGCGCCTGCAACGGCTGCCGGTGGCGTTCCACGACCGGTGGCAGTCGGGCCAGCTGCTCAGCCGCATGATGCAAGACATCAGCATGCTGCGGCGCTGGCTCGCGTTCGGGCTCGTGCTGCTGGTCGTCAACGTGCTCACGATCACGGTTGGCTCGGTGCTGCTGTTCCGCTGGCACTGGGTGCTCGGTGCGATCTTCCTCGCCACGTCGCTGCCGCTGTGGTACGCCGGCTACCGGTTCGAGAAGACGTACGGCGGGTTGGCGCGCCGCAGCCAAGACCAGGCCGGCGACCTGGCGACCTCGGTGGAGGAGAGCGTCCACGGCATCCGCGTGCTGAAGGCGTTCGGCCGTGGAAAGCACGCCCTCCGCACGTTCGCGCAGCGGGCCGAGACGCTGCGCCAAACCGAGCTGCGCAAGGCGCGCGCGGTCGGCTGGGTGTGGTTCTGGCTCGTGCTGATGCCGGATGTCGCGTTCGCGCTGTGCCTGGCCGCGGGCATCGTGCTCGTGCAGCTCGGGCAGTTCGACGTTGCGGGCCTGCTGGCCTTCTTCGCGATGGCGACGGTGCTGCGCTGGCCGATGGAGTCGATCGGGTTCCTCTTCTCGTTCCTCCTCGACGCCCGCACGGCCACCGACCGCGTGTTCGAGGTTTTCGACGAGGAGAACACGATCACCGACCCCGACGCGCCGGCGACCGTCGCGAGCGTGCGCGGACGCCTCGCGTTCGAGGGCGCGCGCTTTCGGTACCAGGATGCTGCACCGCACACGCGCGACCTGCTCGACGGCATCGACCTCGTGCTCGAGCCGGGTGAGACCATGGCGCTCGTCGGCCTCACCGGCTCGGGCAAGACGACGCTCACCACGCTCCCCTCGCGCCTCTACGACGTGACGGGAGGGCGCGTGACGCTCGACGGCGTCGATGTGCGCGACCTGGCCCAGCACGAGCTGCGCCGGCACGTCGGCATGGCGTTCGAGGATGCGACGCTGTTCTCGCAGAGCGTGCGCGAGAACGTGCTGCTCGGGCGCGAAGACCTTGAGCCGGGCTCGCCGGAGGCCGACCGTGTGCTGCGCGAGGCGCTGGCCGTCGCGCAGGCCGGCTTCGTGCACGACCTGCCCGACGGTGTCGACACCGTCGTCGGCGAGGAGGGCCTGTCGCTGTCGGGCGGCCAGCGGCAGCGGCTCGCGCTGGCCCGCGTCGTGGCCGCGCGGCCCGCCGTGCTCGTGCTCGACGACCCGCTGTCGGCGCTCGACGTCGACACCGAGGCGCTCGTCGAAGACGCCCTGCGCGACGTGCTGCACGACACGACCGCGCTCGTCGTGGCGCACCGCCCCTCCACCGTGATGCTCGCCGACCGCGTCGCGCTGCTGCAGGACGGGCGCATCACGGCCGTGGGCGCGCACTCTGACCTGCTGCGCTCCAGCGAGCACTACCGGCAGGTGATCTCGAGCTTCGCCCTTCGACCGGCTCAGGGACCGGAACAGCGAGAGACAGAGGAGGCGACGCCGTGAGCACCGTCGTCGGCACGAGCGGAGAAGACCGCTCCGACTACACCCGCGCGGAGAGCCGCGCCATCCGTCGTCGCTCCCTCCGCCTGCTCGGCTCGCTCGTCCAGCCTCTGCGCGCACAGCTCGCGCTCGCCGCGGTCGTGCTCGTGGTCTCGACGGCCCTGCGGGTGCTCGGCCCCGCGCTCATCGCGTTCGGCATCGACACGGCGCTGCCGGCGGTCATCGACGAGGCGGACTGGATGCCGACCATCGGCGTCGTGGCCGTCTACCTGCTGTCCGCGATCGGCGGGGCGGCGCTCATCGGCTGGTACGTCGTGGTGGCCGCCCGTCTCACCCAGGCGGTGATGCTCGATCTGCGCAAGCGCATCTTCCTGCACACGCAGCGGCTGAGCCTCGAGTTCCACGAGTCGTACACCTCGGGCCGCATCATCTCGCGGCAGACGAGCGACCTCGACACGATCAAGGAGCTCCTCGACGGCGGGCTCAACGAGCTCGTCTCCGGGGTGCTGTACGGCGTGTTCACGCTCATCGCGCTGTTCGTGCTCGACGGGCAGTCAGGCGCCATCCTGCTCGTCATGGGCATTCCGCTGGCCCTGCTCATGCGGTGGTTCTACGTGCGCTCGCAGGTCGCCTACCGCGAGTCGCGTGTGGTGAGCGCGCAGGTGATCGTGAAGTTCGTCGAGACGATGACGGGCATCCGCGCCGTCAAGGCGTTCAACAAGGAGGAGCGCAACGACGACGAGTTCGGCGAGCTGTCCGGGCGCTACCGCGATGTCAATATGCGTGTGATCAAGCTGTTCGGCGCGTTCGAGCCGGCGCTCATGGCCGTGGCGTCGGTGACCGTCGCCCTCGTGCTGCTGTGGGGCGGATGGCGGGTCGTCGACGGCACGATCGCGGTCGGCACGTTGGCGGTCGTGCTCTATGTGCGCAACTTCTTTGCGCCGCTCATGGAGGTCGCGTTCTTCCTGAACAGCTACCAGTCTGCGGCCGCCGCGCTGGAGAAGGTCTCTGGCGTGCTCGAGGAGGAGCCGTCGGTTCCCGACCCGGTCGATCCGATCGACCTGTGGTCGGCCGAGGGGCGGCTGCAGTTCCACCATGTCGAGTTCGGCTACGGGGGCAGCAGCGCCGTGCTGCCCGGGTTCTCGCTCGACATCCCGGCCGGCCAGACGGTGGCGCTGGTCGGATCGACGGGCGCGGGCAAGTCCACGCTCGCCAAGCTCGTGGCGCGGTTCTACGACCCGTCGGCGGGCACCGTGTCGCTCGACGGCGTCGACCTGCGCTCGCTGCATCCGAAGGATCTGCGGCGCGCGATCGTGATGGTCACGCAGGAGGCGTACCTGTTCAGCGGCAGCGTGGCTGACAACATCGCGCTCGGCAAGCCCGACGCCACGCTCGACGAAATCACCGCGGCGGCGCGCGCGGTGGGGGCGGATGCCTTCATCGAGGCGTTGCCCGACGGCTACGACACCGACGTGAACAAGCGCGGCGGCCGTGTCTCGGCGGGGCAGCGGCAGCTGATCTCGTTCGCGCGGGCGTTCCTGGCAGACCCGGCCGTGCTGATCCTCGACGAGGCGACGGCGTCGCTCGACATCCCGTCCGAGCGGCAGATCCAGCACGCGCTGCAGTCGCTGCTCGCCGACCGCACCGCGATCATCATCGCGCACCGCCTGTCGACGGTGGCGATCGCCGATCGGGTGCTCGTGATGGAGGACGGGCGCATCGTCGAGGACGACACGCCCGAGACGCTCATCGCCGGCGACGGCCGCTTCGCGCAGCTGCATCGGGCCTGGCGCGAGTCGCTCGTCTGAGCGACCGGCGCGCCCGCGCGCCCGCCCGAATGTCGGAGAGTGGGGCGGATGTCGGAGGATTCAGCGCGAATCCTCCGACATTGCGCTGATCCTCCGACATTCGGGCGGCTCATGCAGCGGACACGGTCAGGCTGCACGCCGCAGATGGAGGCCCGCGGCGACGGCGCGCGCGATGGTGCGCTCCACGCTCGGCCAGTCGTGCAGCACGTGCGCGTAGGTGAAGCGCAGCACGGTGTATCCGCGCAGCCGCAGCTCCGCGTCGTGCCGCACGTCGCGCCCGCGTTGCGCCGCGCTGGAGTGGTGCGCGTAGCCGTCGATCTGCACGACGAGGAACTCGCCGATGAGGAAGTCCACCGGGCGCCCGGCCAGGATGACCTGCTGCCGGATCGGCTGTCCCCACGGCCCGAGGCGCACGAGGAAGGTGCTCTCGAGCCCGGAGTCGCACAGCCCGGTCACCGCCTCTGCCAGCTCTCGGGCGGCGCGCGTCGTCCAACACACTCGGCGCAGCGCGTCGACCGACAGGTTCTCGACGCGGATCGCCGACTCCCACAGCACGCGAGCCGACTCGGGCGACGCGCACAGCGCGATGTGCGCCAGCGCGTCCTCGATGGACTCCTCAAGGCTTTCGACCGGCCCCGGCGCCACGGGCTTTGTCCAGTGGACGACGTCTCCCGCGCCGATCAGCCCGGGCCTGGCATGGGGGAGAAGCGCGAAATGCCGTCGCGCGTCGATGTCGTCCGGCATCCACCATCGGCGCCTGCGCGCCAGCGAGACGCACGCCACGCGACCTCCGGCCTCGGCGGCAGCGAGCAGCTCCGCATCCGCGCCGGCAGTCGCCAGCCAGTGTCGCCGAACCCGGCGCACGGCTCCGGAGCGGATGGCTGCGCGCACCTCCCGCTCGGTGAAGCCGCTGCGCAGAACGCTGTTTCTGTGCACGATTCCGTCGCGGGCCGACATCCATCTCACGAGTTCCACGCGACGATCGTCGCGCACCGCGCCCGCGCGCAGGCCTCCGCGGCGCAATCTGTGGACAACGAGCCATGGCGACGCCGCCTGTGCAGGAACGAACGCCGCACGAACGTCGGAGAGTGGGGCGGATGTCGGAGGATTCGGCGCGAATCCTCCGACATTGCGCCGACTCTCCGACATTCGCGACGACAGCCCGTGCACGCCCGCGCGCAACGCGCGAGCGCTGTGCGCCGGGCGTCAGAAGTGCGAGGGCGACGAGGCCTCGGTGGGGGAGGGGAATCCGAGGCCCCGCCGCCGATTCACACCGACCCGTGCGGGCCGGAAGTGTGGTGTCCCCCAGAGAGTCGGCTACAGCCGGAACTCCGCGATGACCTCACCGTACTCCGTCTCGCCGACCGGTGTGAACCCGACGCGCTCGAAGAATGCCTCCGGACCGCCCGATCCGGCTTCGTAGATCACGTTGACGTGGTCCATGCCACGCTCGCGCGCCTCGTCGAGCAGGCTCTTGACCGCGAACCGCCCGACGCCGCGACCCTGGTCGTCCGCGTCGACATTGATGCGCCACAAAATGGACCGGAAGTGCTCGTCGGGAAGCTCGGGATCGAAGTTCGCGCTCACAAAGCCCACCACGGTGTCTCCGTCGAGCACGACGCGCTGCCAGGTCGTCGTGGGATTCACCACGGTCGCAGCGATTCCGTACGAGACGGGCGCCAGGAACTGCTCCTGCCCGGGCTTGAGCGACAGGTTGTTGACGGCCACGATCGTGGACGCCGAGAGCTCTACCAGCCGGAGGTCACCCATGTCTTTCAGGCTATCCCGGATCGGCAGACAGGGGGATGGTTCTGCACATGCCGTAACACGGTGTTCACCCGATCTCTCGACATCAAGACAATTCCTCGACTGCGATAGGCTGAAACATCCCGCGCCACCCGCTCGCGAACGAGAGAGACGATGACCGACTCGACCATCATCTACACCCACACCGACGAGGCTCCCGCGCTGGCGACAGCGTCGCTGCTGCCCATCCTGCAGGCGTATTTCGCCCAGGCCGGTGTCAGCGTCGAGACAAGGGACATCTCCCTCGCAGGCCGCGTTCTGGCGACCTTCCCGGAAAAGCTCACGCCCGACCAGCGCGTGGTCGACGCGCTTGCCGAGCTCGGCGAGCTGGCCAAGACGCCCGAGGCGAACATCATCAAGCTGCCGAACGTGTCGGCGTCGATTCCGCAGTTGAAGGCGGCCATCGCCGAGCTGCAGGCTCAGGGCTTCGATGTGCCCGACTATCCGGACGAGCCGGCCACCGACGACGACAAGGACGTGCGCGCGCGCTACGACCGCATCAAGGGCTCGGCCGTGAACCCCGTGCTGCGCGAGGGCAACAGCGACCGCAGGGCCCCCCTGTCGGTGAAGAACTACGCGCGCGCACACCCGCACCGCAACAAGCCGTTCGGCGACGGGTCGAAGACGCGCGTGGCGACGATGGGCCACGACGACTTCAAGAGCAACGAGCAGTCGTACGTCTCGCCGGGCGACGACGTGCTCACGATCCAGCATGTCGCCGCCGACGGCACGACGACGACGCTGAAGTCGGGCCTGACGGTGCTGCCGGGCGAGATCGTGGATGCCACGTTCCTCTCCGCCGCCGCGCTCGACGCGTTCCTCGCCGACACCATCGCGCAGGCAGCCGCCGACGACGTGCTGTACTCGGTGCACCTCAAGGCGACCATGATGAAAGTCAGCGACCCGATCATCTTTGGCCACGTTGTGCGCGCGTACTACGCCGACGTGTTCGACGCGCACGGCGACAAGATCGCCGCGGCCGGGCTCACCGCCAACGACGGGCTGGGCGCGATTCTCGCCGGCCTCGCCGACGTCGAGGGCGGCGACGCGATCGCCGCGGCGTTCGCGGCGGCCACCGACAGCCCGCGCTTGTCGTACGTGAACTCGGACAAGGGCATCACCAACCTGCACGTGCCCTCGGACGTGATCGTGGACGCCTCGATGCCCGCCCTCATCCGCAACGGAGGCAAGCTGTGGGGCGCCGACGGGGGAGAGGACGACACGCTCGCCGTCATCCCCGATTCGTCGTACGCCGGCGTCTACCAGACGGTCATCGCCGACGTCATCGCGCACGGGCCGCTCGACCCCGCCACGATCGGCACCGTGCCCAACGTGGGGCTCATGGCGCAGGCCGCCGAAGAGTACGGCAGCCACGACAAGACGTTCGAGATCGCGGCCGCCGGCGTCGTGCAGGTCGTGACCGGCGCTGGCGTTGTCGTCCTCGAGCACGACGTGCAGCCCGGCGACATCTGGCGCGCGACGCAGACGAAGGATGTCGCGGTCCGCGACTGGGTGAAGCTCGCCGTGACGCGCGCCCGGGCCACCGGGGCTCCTGCCGTGTTCTGGCTCGACGCTTCGCGAGCGCACGACGCGCAGCTGATCGCGAAGGTCACCGAGTACCTCGCCGACCACGACACGTCGGGCCTCACGATCGAGGTCCTGCCGCCCGCCGAGGCGACCCAGTACTCGGTCGACCGCCTGCGGCAAGGCCTCGACACGATCTCGGTCACCGGCAACGTGCTGCGCGACTACCTCACCGACCTCTTCCCGATCCTCGAGGTCGGCACGTCGGCCAAGATGCTCAGCATCGTGCCGCTGCTCGCCGGCGGCGGCCTCTTCGAGACCGGCGCGGGAGGCTCCGCCCCCAAGCATGTGCAGCAGCTGCTTGCCGAGGACTATTTGCGCTGGGACTCGCTCGGCGAGTTCTTCGCGCTGGCGGCCTCGCTCGAGCACTACGCGCAGTTCACCGGCAACGCCCGCGCGCAGGTGCTCGCCGACACGCTCGACGCGGCGACGGGCGTGTTCCTGGAGAACGACAAGTCGCCCGGCCGCGCCCTCGGCACGATCGACAACCGCGGCAGCCACTTCTACCTCGCGCTGTACTGGGCCCAGGCCCTGGCCGCGCAGACCGACGATGCCGAGCTCGCGGCCGCGTTCGCGTCTGTCGCTGCAGCGCTCGGCGAGAAGGAGGAGGCGATCGTCGCCGAGCTGCTCGCCGTGCAGGGGTCGCCCGTCGAGATCGGCGGCTACTACCGCCCCGACACGGCGAAGGTCGCCTCCGTGATGCGCCCGTCAGCGACCTTGAACGCCGTCATCGACGCCCTCTGACGGCGCGGTTCGCGTCAGTAGTGAATCCACACGGGGGTGCCGACAGGCGCCCAGTTGAACACCATCTTGGCGACGTTCACCGGCAGGTTCACGCAGCCGTGGCTCATGACGTGGCCGAAGTTGTTGTGCCAGTACGCGCCGTGCAGCGCTTGGTCGCCGTTGAAGTACATCACCCACGGCACGTTCTCGGTGTAGTAGTAGGGCGGCTTGTCGGTGTCCTCATTGCCCATGTCCTGCGACGTGAGCTTCCACCCGATGGCGAACGTGCCGGTGTGGGTCGGCGTTCCCGGCTTCCCGGTCGAGACCGCGTAGGTGCCGATGACCTTGCCGTTCTGTCGCAGGAACATGCGTTGTGAGCTGAGGTCGACCTCGATCGAGCGCTCGATCTTTTTGACCGTGGGCTTGGTGACGGTGACCGGCAGTTTGTAGACCGAGTTGCCGTTGGCCAGCTGCGCGGCGAAGGCGTCTGCCACACCGGCGGTCGAGTCGAGCTTGCGGCCGCTCGTGCCCTTGCGGATCGTGTTGAGCACCTTGCCGTCGGAGTCGGCGATGACGGTGGTGTTCACGACTTTGCGATTGACCTTCTTCGCAAGTTTGTCGACGACGGTCTGGATGGCTGCGACGTCGGCGGTCACCTGCAGGTTGCCGGTCTCATCGGCGCTGACCGTGAGCCACGAGGCGAGCGTGTCGTGCGTGATCTTGACGGTGCGCTCCTTGCCGACGTAGAAGCCGGCCTTGCTCAGCATCGTGTTCAGCGTCGCGGTCGTCTCTTTCGCCATCGCCGTCGTCGTCTTGGCCTCGACGGGCACTTGCGACACGTCGAGCTCGATGGTCGGCTTGCCCTCGGCGAAGGCCGTGTGCAACGCCTCGGCGACGGCGTCGACGTCGATGCCGGTGCCGGGTTCGTCCGCCGTGAACGTGTACTTGTGCGCCGTCTTGTCGTACGCGATCGTGGCGTCGACCGGGTCGCGGTAGAGCGAGGGCGCCGCTTTGCGCAGAGCCGCGGCCGCGGCGTCGGGGTCGATGGTCACTTCAGCGTCGGAGGCGCCGTTGAACCACGCGGTCGGGTTCCACATCGGGCGCTCGGCGAACACTGCGTCGGCGAGCGCCTTGGCGTCCACGTGCGCGCCGAGGTCGGCTCCGGTCACGGTGGCTCCGCCGCCTTCGCCGGCGAGCACGACCTGCGTCTCCAGGAGCTTGTCGCTCACGGCTTCGGCGGCGGCGCCGGCGGTGAGGCCGCCGACCTGGACGCCCGCGATCGCTGTTCCCGGGGCGATGAGGACGAGGGATGCCGCGACGACGCCGATGACCGCGATGACGGCGATTCCGCTCGCCCACAGTCCTGCTCGGCGGCGGCGCTTGGCCGAGGACGCCGGCGCCCACTGGTAGACGGTGTCGCCGTCGGTCGACAGACTGCCCGTCTCTGCCTTGTTTTTGGCAGGCGGTGTCGCTGAATCGGTCACGACATCACCCCCGGTCGGTCGCGTGGCCTCCATCCATGATACGTGCCTCACATGGCCCGGGCGGCATGTGCTTGGCGACCGGGGCCGCCGCACGTAACGACTTGGTAACCAACGGGGCGCGGACGCGCCGTGTCACGGGGCGAACACCTTGCCGGGGTTCATGATGCCGAGCGGGTCGAACACCGCCTTGACCTGCCGCTGCAGCTCCCACTGGTCATCGCCCAGCTCGTCGGCCAGCCAGCGGCGCTTGAGCACGCCGATCCCGTGCTCGCCGGTGAGCGTTCCGCCCAGGCGCAGCGCGGCGCGGAACAGGTCGTCGGCGGCGCGCCAGATGACGTCGGGCACCTCATCGCCCGAGTACACGAAGTTGGGGTGCAAGTTGCCGTCGCCGGCGTGTGCGACGGTGGGGATGACGACGCCGTGCTCGCGCTCGACGCGCGCGATCTCGTCGAACATCGCCGGCAGCATGCTGCGCGGGACCGAGACGTCCTCGATCAGGGTCGTGCCCAAGAACCGCTGCATCGCGGGGTGCATCGCGCGCCGCACGGCGAGCAGCCGCTCGCTCTCGACCGGATCGTGCGACACCGTCACGGCGGCGCCCAGTCCGCGCAGCACGCCGGCGACCTGCTCGGCCTCCGCGTCGGCGGCGGGGCCGTCGGTCTGCACGGTCAGCAGCGCGTGCCCGGCCGGAGGCGGTTCCAGGCCGAGGTGCGCGTGCGCCGCGCCGAGGCACGCGGCATCCATCAGCTCCATGATGGCGGGCTGGATGCCGGCGGCCGTCACCGCCGCCGACCCGGCAGCGGCGGCGCGCACATCGGCGAACATCGCGGCGATCGTGAGCACCTCTCCCGCGACGAGCCGGCGCAGCTTGAGCGTCGCGCCGACCACGACACCCAGGGTTCCCTCCGAGCCGATGAACAGCGACGTGAGGTCGAGGCCGGTGACGCCCTTCACGCTGCGGTGCCCGAGGCGCAGCAGGCGGCCGTCGGCGAGCACGACGTCGACGCCGAGCACCGCGTCGCGCACGACGCCGTACTTCGCGCACAGCAGCCCGCCCGCCCCGGTGGCGATGTTGCCGCCCACGGTGGAGATGTCGCGGCTGGCCGGATCGGGAGCCCACCACACCCCGTGCGCGGCGAGGGCGGCGTTGAGGTCGGCGTTGAGGATTCCGGGTTCGACGACGGCGAGCAGGTCGTCGGGGCGCACCTCGAGGATGCGCGTCATCTCGCGCAGCGACAGCGCGATCTCGCCCGGACCGGCGTTGGCGCCGCCGGCCAGGCCCGTGCGGGCGCCTTGCGGCACCACGGGCGTGCGCGCCTCGGTGGCGATGCGCATCACCGCCTGGACGTCGTCGACGGATGCCGCGCGCACGACGGCGAGCGGCGCGCCGTGTGAGCGGTGGCCAGACCTGTCGGCGCGCGCGCCCTCGACGCTGGCGGCGCTGATGTCGACGCGGTCGCCGAGGGCGGCTCGCAATCGGTCGAGCACAGCCGTCATGTGAATTGCCTCCGGCCGACCAGCACGCCCGAGCCGATGGCCACGACGGCGAACGCCAGCCCGATCCAGACTTGGCCCATCGTCCACCACGCGACGGTGGCGGAGGCGAAGACGAGCAGTTCGACCGCGGCGCGGACGAAGGGGTGCGCGCGGACGACGGCTTTCGGGGAGACGAAAAGCGCCCACACGAGGATGGCGGCCGCCGGCGCAGCGATGCCCGCGATGATGTTGCCCGGGAACGGCCACATCGTCGCGCCCCACCACGCGAAGGTGAAGAACGCGAACAGTTCGACGAGGAACCTCACGACGTCGAGAGCGTCGATGCTCTCGCGGGAGCGGCTCGGGGGCTCAGGCGGAGGAGTCGGCTGGACGCGGGGCGTATCCGGCATCCCTCCAGTCTAGGAGGCGAGTCAGCCGCCGAGCAGGTCTTCGAGGCCGAATTGGCGCAGCAGCTCGACGAGGTCTTCGAGGTCGAGTTGGCGCACCAGCTTGAAGAGCGTGATCTCCTCGCGCTCGGTGGACTCCTCGCCGTCGAGCGCGTAGAACATCGACAGGGTGGGGTTGCTCTCGGGCTCGTCGATCTCGGACAGGGAGAGGCGGAGCGTGCCGTCCCCCTCGTCGTCGAGCGAAACATCGCCGGTCAGCTCCGAGTCCTCGAGAGCGTAGCGCACGGTCGAGTTGGCGGCTCCGCTCAGCGAGACCACCAGGACCGGGCCGGTGTCGTCCCCATCGAGCGCCACCGCAGCGATCGACGGGGACCCGTCCGGCAGCACGGGAGTCGGGTCGGTGGTCTCCGCCGGATCGGTCGTGTCGGCGGTGTCGGTCGAATCCGTGTCGTCTGTGGTGTCGGTTGTGTCTGTGTCGTCTGTGGTGTCGGTTGTGTCAGTGTCGTCGGTGGTGTCGGTGGTGTCCGACGTGTCGGTCGAATCCGTGTCGGTGGTGTCCGTCGTGTCGTCGGTGGTGTCGGTGGTGTCGGTCGAATCAGTAGTGTCGGTCGAATCAGTAGTGTCCGTCGAATCGGTGGGATCCGTCGGGTTCGCCGGGGGAGAGGGCACATCCGGCTCGGATGGCGGCAGCACAATGCCGTCGCCGACGACGGTGCTGTCGTCCGACTGCCCGGGGTCGGACTGCTCCACGTGGCTCTGCTCCGCGTTCGACGCGGCGGGCGTCGCCAGCATGCCGGGAACGACCGCCGCGGCCACGACGGCGCCGACGACCACGACGCCGGCCACGGCGACGCCGACGATGCCTCCGATTCCCAGCCCGCCGAGCCCGCCGGCGCCGGCTCCGACACCTCCGGCGCCGAGGCCACCGCTGCCGGCAGCGCCTCCGGCCGAGCTCGCGGCGGACCCGCCAGCGGCCCCGACTCCGGCGAGCGAGCCGCCCGTCGCCCCGGCGGCTCCTGCTCCATCCAACGCGGGCACGCCGAACACGGACGGATCCAGCGCGGCCACGCCCGGGTCGACCGCCACCGCGCCCTCGACGGTGGACGCGGGCATCGCCGCGAGCGCGACGATGGGCGCGCCGCCGCCTTGCACGGCCGCGAGGTAGGCGGCCGTGCCCGCTGTGCCCACCGTGAGAGGCAGCAGCACGAGCGCGAGGCGGCTGGAGACCTCCTTCGCCTCCGCGGCGACGATCGTGCATCGCGCGCAGTCGGCGAGGTGCCTCTCCAGCTTCACGGTGTTGCGCGTGCCCAGGTTGTTGCGCGCGTACGAGCCGAGGTGCTCGATGGCCCAGTGGCAGTCGGATCCGTCCTGGACCGACTGCAGGTGCGCCTGAATCCACGCCTCGCGCAACCCCTCGCGGGCGCGGAACGACAACTGTGCGACCGCCGTCGCCTTCATCCCCAGGATGGGCGCGATCTCGGCCGGCTTCATGCCCTCGATCTCGCTGTACCAGAGCACCTCCTGCCAGCGGGTGGGAAGGCTGCGGAAGGCTTGCGCGGTGATGCTGCGATCCAGCGCGTCGTCGACCGCTTGCGCACTGCTGCCCGGGTCCTCAACGGTATCCAACTCGTCGATCGCGGTCTCTTTGCGCGCGCGCCCCCACGCCGCGGCGGTGTTGCGGATGCTGGTGAACAGGTACGCGCGGAAGGCGCCGGTGGGCCCGCCGCCCTTGAGGATCGACTGGTAGATGCGCGAGTACGCCTCTTGCACGAGGTCGTCGGCGTCCAGGCTCGAGGTGATCGAGCGGGCGACGGTGATGCCGGAGCGGTAGTGGCGGCGCCACAGTTCGGCGAAGGCATCCTTGTCGCCCGAGCGCGTGCGCAGCACGAGGTCGGCGTCGGCGATCGCGTCGGTCGAAGACGACCCGACGTCCGTGCCATCGTCGACGTGCGGCATACCACTCCCGTGTGAACTCTGCCCTTCCCACAGGGCACTCCCCAATGAGACGCGTGTCGCGACTCAACCCCTATCCTCCCCCGGAATCGGCGTTTAGGCCAGCGGGCGCCCGCGCGCACGGCGTTTCAAAGTTTTTTCCGGAACTCGCGTAATGGATCGGCGGGAGCGTCGTCTCATCTGGTGAGAGCACAGTCCACGGCAGGGAAACGCGTGGACGAAGCCGGTGCCACACGGGGCGGATCCAGATCCGCGCCACCGGCAGGCGGGGCTCGGAGAACTCGGGGGAGGGCTCCGAGCCCCCGCCCCCCGACACACAGACGGGGAAGCAGGGGGGCTCACACAAGGGGGATGGGGCGGCCGATCGGGGGATCGTCCGCCCCTCTTGTGTGCGTTGTCGCGCGGCGCGGTTCAGCCGCGTCGTTTGAGCCCGCGGGTGAGCCGTCGAACCGCGTCGGGCCCCTTGGTGCGCGCGGCCTGCATGAGCCGGTCGGGCAGGAGCGAGCCCGCCAGCGCCCCGGCCAGCTGGAGCGGGCCGGCAGCACGAAGCGTGAAGTCCACCCGGCGCAGCGGGAGCCCGTCTGCCGGGCGGTCGTAGTGGCGCACGTGGAAGTCTTGCGCGCTCTGGAACATCGCGTGGGCGAACTCCACAGCCGCGTCGATGGAGACCGAGTCGAGGCGCTCGACGGTCGGCTCGGTGCTCGGCGTCGTCACGAGGCGGTCGAGGTCGCCGACGACGGCGATGTCGGTCTTGCGGAGATGGCTGTTCAACTCTGCCTGGATGGCGTTTGCCCTCTCAACCGCCCACTGGGGAGCGACGATCGGCTGCCGCGGCTGAGTGAGGATGTCGGAGGCGAGGATGAGCGGCACGCCCACCTCGTGCACGCTGCGCCGGTAGTACGCCCGCGACAGGTCGGTGCGGTTGAACCGCGCGTTGTAGCTGCGCAGCAGCTCTGTGGTCCAGTACGGCATCGACTCGTTCGCCTCGCCCGGGCGGGGGACAAGAGCGCCGGCGGGCAGTGCGAGCAGCGACTCGAACGTGCGTAGCAGCAGCCCGCGGTCGGCCGGGTCGAGGGCGACGACGAGGATGTTCTCCTCGCCGACCACCGCCGCCCACCGGTCGACGAGCTCGTCCACGCGGTAGCGCGACCAGAACTTTCGGCCGCGCGCCTTGTCGCGGTGCGTGTCGAAGATCTGCTTCAGCCACGCCTCGTAGGGCGTCGCGAGCTGCTCTTTGACGTTTTGCTGCCAGCGCGACGAGAGCAGCGCCGACAGCGGCCGCAGCGTGATGACGACCCGAGTGGGCCGCCCGAGGTCGTCGATTGCCGGGCGCACGCGGTCGGCGGCGGTCGCGGCGAGCGCCTCGCTGCTGAGCACGACGCGCGCGGCGGGGGAGGTGCGCACCGCGGTGGCCAGCGCCTTCCACTGCGCCCGCGCGTTGGGGTGGTGGATGTGCGAGACCTTGTGGTGGGCTGCGGCGGAGTACGCGGAGCGAGGATGCCGGATCCGGGGCGGGTAGTCGACCCCGTGCGCAGCCAGCGTCGCGCGGGAGTTGTCGAGCGCGCTCTGCACCGTCGTGGTGCCGGTTTTCGGCGGCCCGATGTGCAGCACGAGACTGCCTTCCGGAACAGGGTCGACGCGGTCGAGGCTTCGCACAGCACTCCTTGGGGCCGATGGCGGGGGTCCTCCACGATCGTCCCACACGTCCGACAGGCCCGGGGGATCGTCGATGGTGAAGAGCGCGCTTCGGAAGCGAAGGCGCTCGCGGTGGCGTGCGATGCCGAAGTGGAAGTCACCGACGAGCGTTCGCCGTGGGCGGCGGTCTTCGCCCGTCCGGACGGGATGTCGCGGATGACCCTGTCGGCGGTGCCGGCGCGCACGAACGCGACCGGGAACATCCGCGCCTCCTGGTCGTACGACGCGTCGGAGCTCCCCGGGGGCGGGCTCGCACTCGGGCAGCTCAGCGAGGCTGCCCGGTTCGTCGACGGCAACGAGTACACCACCTCGTACCCCTCCTATGACGCCGGCTACCGGCCGACGCGGGTGGACACGACCCTCGGCGGCGACAGCGCTTCGCTGAGCCTGGCGGGGGAGACGTTCTCCACGGAGTACGCGTACGCGGCGGACGGGCAGGTCGCGCAGGTCACCTACCCGCGGGTTGTCGACGGCGACGGCGAGCTGGTGCTGGGGCAGGAGACGGTGACGACGCGGTTCGACGCGGCGTCGAGGCCGTCGTGGATGAGCGGCGGGTTCGGGTGGGGCACGTACGTCGCCGCCGCGTCGTGGACAGCCGACGGCAAGCCCGCCGTGCAAGACCTGGGGAACACGTATGGCGCGGCGGTCGGGTACGACTGGGATTCCGCGACGCGGCGGCTGTCGCGGATCTGGCTGGACCGGGAGCGGGTGGACGGCAGCGAGCTGGACGTGCGGTACGCGTACGACGCGGCGGGGAATGTGCGGGGGCTGGTGGATTCGCCGACGGCGGCGGCGGTGTCTGGGGCGAAGGACGCGCAGTGCTTCCAGTACGACGGGCTGCGGCGTTTGCAGACGGCGTGGACGGATGTGGACGCGGAGTGCGGGCGGGCGGTGGTGTCGGCCGCGGATGTGGGCGGTGCTGCCGCGTACTGGACCGACTACGAGTACGACCGGCTGGGCAACCGGACCCGGAAGGCCGACCATGTCGGGCCTGGGGCGGGCGAGACCGTGTACGAGCATGGCGGCGGGGGCGCGGGCCCGCACCAGTTGACGTCGATGACGGCGACGCCTTCGGGCGGGCAGCCGGTGACGACGGTGTTCGGGTGGGACGCGGCGGGCAACCAGGTCTCCCGCGCCACGGGGAGTGAGCAGCAGGTCCAGGAGTGGGACGCGGAGGGCGAGCTGGTCTCGGTCGCCGGGGCGGTCAGGACGTGTCGAGCGTGTTCGACGCGGACGGGAGCCGCCTCGTCCGGGTGGACGGGGACGGGGCCACGGTGTTCCTGCCCGGCGGGCAGGAGGTCCGCGCGACCGGGCAGGGCGTGACCGCTGTGCGGTGGTACTCGTTCGGGGGCGCGGCGGTGGCGGTGCGGTCGGGGCGGGGCATGGCCGGGGTGCACAGTGTGGTCTCGGACGCGCACGGCACCCCGCTCGCGCATGTGCGGGGCACGGACTGGGCGGCGCCGGTGTCGAGGGTGCGGACAGGCCTGTCCGGTGCCAGTGATTCTGCGCTCCGTGCCATTGATCTTGATTCCGTGTCGTTGATCCGGTGTTTCGTGCCAGTGATTCTGCAACACGCGGATGCGGCCTTCCCGGCTGCCAGTGGTCCTGGTCTTACTCTGGCCGCGTCAGGTTCACGTTCTCGTTCCAACTGAACACACGTGGTGAGATCGGAGCGATCATGAAGCTGACCAACAGCTTGTCGGCGGTTCGGGCGCGGTCGTACACGCGCAGATCGAGTTCGTCCGCGACGGCGATCCGAGTCGTCGGGATGCATCCGATGTGCTCGATGTCGCGTTCGAGTCCGTGGCTCGTGTGCGCACGCCGGTGTCATGGAAGCACAAGCGGAACTACGAGGGTCTCTACTGGGCGGCCACGATCGAGGGCCATGTCTGGTTCGAGTCGTTGTACGAGCGTGCGGCGGTGATGAGGCTCGATCGGGATCGAGAGGTCGTCGGGATCGCGGCGCAGCCGATGTGGATCCACTGGGCGCTGGGCGGCAAGCACGCGCCGGACTACTTCGTGCGCTACCGCGACGGGGGTGGCGTGCTGATCGATGTGAAGCCCGACAGCAATATCCGCGATGACGATGTGACGACGTTCGCGCTCACGGCGGACCTGTGTGACCGGCTGGGCTGGGGGTACACGGTGGTCAGTGACATCTCCGTGGAGGAGCACCGGAACCTTCGTTTCCTGTCGGGTTACCGATACCGACGGTGGGCATCCGGGCCGTTGAGGAGCCGACTCGGTGAGCGCGTGGGGGAGAGGCGCTCGCTGGCGGAGTGGGCGGAGCTGCTCCAGGATGCTTGCGAGCAGCCGCTCGGTGCGGTGTACTCCGCGATGTGGTGGGGAGATCTGGACTTCGACGTTCGGACTCCGCTGTCGTTGAACACCAGGGCGAAGGCGGTGTAGACATGCGGGCCGGCATCGGGACGCGGTTGACCTGGGGAGATCAGGACTTCGTGGTGATCGCGGTCGACTATCGAGTCGCCGTGCTGCGTTCACTGGCTGAGGACTGCCTCCGCGAGGTGGTGATCGAGGAGTTGCTGCGGATGCCGGATGTGGTCTGGCATGGGCTGCGCCCGCCGGCGACGGCGCCGGCCGACGTTCAGCTCCTGGAGGGCCTCCCGGAGGAAGAGCGGCAGATCATCGAGGCCTGGGCCGAGCAGTTCGAGATCGTGAAGGCGCGTGTCGAGGCAGGAGAGGATGCTGGGCCGCTGCTGGAGGACGTTCGTGTCGAGATGTCTCGGTTCGTCGGGGAGGTCTCGATTGCGACCGTGCGTCGCAAGTTCCAGCAGTACCGGCGGGAGGGTTTGCTCGGTCTGATCGACAAGCGTCGATACAACGGTCGTAAGCCGGTACCTGACCCGCGGATCGCGGCTGCGTTGAGCGAGCTCGGCGCGGCGGGCAAGCTGCGATCGTCGGGCACCCGTCGCCGCACGGTCGATCAGGTGAAGTGGATGCTGGAGGAGGACTACGGCGAGCAGTTGGATCTGCCGAGCGATCGGACACTGTACCGGCGGATCGCGGAGCATCCGACCGCGGGCAAGCTGAGCGGTTCGGCGCGGGCGAGGGAGGTCGCGGCGAACAAGCCTGATCGGGCGTTCGGTCTTCATGGGTCGATGCGGCCGGGGGAACATGTTCAGATCGATTCCACGGCGATCGATGTGCCCTCGCGGCTGCTGGACGGCCGGCTCAACCGTGCTGAGCTGACGATCATCCACGACGTCGCAACCCGGTCGATCCTCGCCGCTGTCGTGCGTGCGGTCGCGACGAACAGCGCGGATCTCGCCGGTGTTCTGGCGCGGGCGCTGGTCCCGTACGAGCACCGTCCGCCTGGTGCGCGAGAGCAGCGGCGCAGGATGTCGGCGACCTGGGCGGGGCAGTTCATGATCGATCAGGAGCGTCTGGACCGGCATCGGCTGGCGCAGCCGTACATCTTCCCGGAGAACATCACCACGGACAACGGCAAGATCTTCCGATCCCGGGCCTTCAGTCGCGGGTGCGCCCGTCTAGGGATCTCTCTCACGTTCGCGGCGAGACAGACGCCGACGGACAAACCGCACGTCGAGCGCACGTTCGAGACGATCGTGACCCGCTTCGTGCAGTATCTCGAGGGATTCACCGGCGGGAGCGTCGAGCGGCGCGGGCGCGAGGAGCCCACCGACGACATGCTGGCACTGGCCCAGCTGCAGGAGCTGCTGGAGGACTGGGTATCCATCGAGTGGCAGAACCGTCCGCACGCCGGACTCATCGACCCGCTGCTCCCCGGACAGACATTGACGCCGAACGAGATGTTCCGCGCATACCGCCGCGTCGCCCCGGAGATCCACGTCCCCTTCGAGCTGGACGACTTCATCGGCCTGCTGCCGGCGAAGACGTGCACGCTGCAGGACTACGGCATCAACCACGACCGCCGGATCTACAAGTCGAACCGCCTCACCGAGCTACGCGCCGCCGGCGCCGGGGGAGAAGGCGCGACCCGCCCGTGTGTGATCCGTCACGACCCGCACAATCCACTGTTCGTCTGGGTCGAGCACGGCGGGGAGTTCGTCCCGTTCCGGGCCGCCCGAGACAGGCTCGACGACCCGATGGGCGGCGACGTGTGGCGCGAGGCATGGGCAGGCGACGCGGATGGAGAGCGGGAAGCACGCGAGGACGCCGCGTACCTGTCCGATCGGATGAAACGTGCCCAGTGGGTGCGCCCCGGCTCGAAGCGCAACCGTGCCGTGCGCGCCGCTGAGGTCGACCTTGACCCGCTGCACCTGACGAGCATCACGAAGTCGGTGGCTCGCGAGGAGCCGGTGGAGGAGCCGGACGATGATGAGGTGATCTGGGAGCGCGGCGGCGGCTTCTCGCTCCTCTCCGACGACGACGGCGTGTGGGACCGGTTGACATGACTCTGGCGATGAACACCAAGCAGGGTTGGGCAGGTTTCGTCGACGAGATCCTCGACGCGCCGGTGCCGATGCGCCGGGAGGAGCTGGAGGCGCTGTCGCCGGGGGACAGGGCGCTGAACCGGGAGGCACGTAAGCAGTTCATGATCCGCGGGAGCGTGGTGCACACGGCGCAGTTCAAGGCGATCGAGACGGAGATCCTGCGTCGGTTGATGTTGAACCGGTACAAGTCGCACGGCAAGCTCGGGGTGATCGTGTCGGGGGAGCCGAACATCGGCAAGACGACCACGATCACGCAGATCGCCCGCCGCTTCGAACGCCGCCGGCGGGGCATCGGCGCGGTGGGGAGCAACGCGATCCCGGTGATCTACGTGTCGGTGCCGCCGTCGTGCACGCCGAAGCTGATGCTCGGGGAGTTCGCCCACTTCCTGGGGCTGCCCGAGCGCGCCCGCTACAACACGGGCGAGCTGATGAACACGATCGCCACGCTGATCGGGACGTGCGGGACGGAGCTGATCGTCGTGGACGAGATCCACAACCTGAATCAGAGGTACCGGCAGATGGCGGAAGCATCCGACACGCTCAAGCAGCTGTCCGAGAAGTGCCCCGGGACCTTCGTGTACGCCGGCGTCGACGTGGAGGCCAGCGGCCTGCTGGACGGGGCCCGTGGCCGGCAGATCAGCAGCCGCTTCCAGATCATGAACCTGCAGAAGTTCCCTCGCACAGGGAAGGCGAAACAGGCTTGGGCGAACCTGCTGGTCGCCGTCGAGGGATCCCTCGGGCTGCTCGAGCAGGAGCCCGGGGCGATCCTCCGGCACGAGCGCGAGTTGCACGACGCGACCGGCGGGATCATCGGGGACCTGACGAGCACTCTGCACATGCTCGCCATCGATGCGATCGACTCCGGCGCCGAGCGCCTCGACCTGGACGCGGTGTTCGGCACCAAACCGGCCCCTGCAGCTGCGGCATCGGCATCGGCATGAACAGGACGCCGGTCCCGCCGGATCGGGTACGGCCGCTCCCGGTCTCGGTGCGGCCGCTGGCGGGGGAGACGGTCACCGGATACCTCGCGCGCCTGGCGGTCGCGAATGCCCTGACACCGACGGTGGTGCGGATCCATGCGACCCGGATTTCCGGGATCCCTCCGTACCGGCCCGATCTGGAGCGCGCGGCGGCGTGGGCGGAACGCCTCGGCGGTCTGCCGGCCGGGCACTTCGACCGGGATGCGCGACGCAACGCGATGTATGTCCGCTGCCACCACCATGACTGGGCGCCGCACCCATGCCGGCGCTGCGGATACACCCAGCAGCCGCGGGCCGCGTGCCGGCGCTGCGCGCACGGGGAGGAGACGACCGTCCGCACCCGCGGCGGGGCCGTCTGCAACCGGCACCGCCGCTGGCACCTCGACGGCGCCGACATCGACCTGACCGGGTTCCCCGAGTACATGCGTGCCGAGCGGTGCCTGTCTGGATCGCTGTGGAAACGCGGCGTCGGCCTGGCCACCGGGGAGCTGCAGCTGGCCGCGACCCTGATCCGGCACTGGGCCGCCGACGCGGACTTCCCGCCCCGGTTCCACGAGCGCATGGCGGCGTTCGGCGCCGATCGAGTGGGCGAGGGCAGCGTGTTCCTGATCGCATATCCGGAGATCGTCCGCCTCACCACGGTGCTGACCGACCTGTCCTTCGCCAGCTACCTCCTCACCCCGCGGTTCCGGCTGGCGCAGCAGGTCTGGGCGCTCGAGGCCGCCGTCATCACGATCATGCACAGCTCCACGACCGAGCAACTCCACGAGGTCGCCGAACGCATCGTCACCCAAGGGAAAACAGCTGTAGAGACGGCAAACGGGATGCGGCGGAGCCACACAAGCATGCGGCCGGCGACGCTGGAGAAGGCTCTCGTCGCCTCATCACAACGCCACCGTAGCTGCCTGCTGCGCCACCTCAGCACCGTCCGCATCCAGGTGCAACCCTACGAACCCGGCGTCGCCGTCCCCGCCAACCGGGTTCTCGACCGGCGTCGGCCCATGCCCGACGCCCTCCTCCACTGACGACCCGTCCGGATCAGGCCGGTTCTGCGCCGACCGTTGAGGTGTCGAGGGCGTCGAGGAGTTCGCCGAGAACGATGCGGAACTCGTTGTATCCCTGCTCGTAGAAGATCGCGCGCATGCCCGGCCGCTCCTCGTTGTCGTAGCCGGCGATCACCTGGCGAGCTTCACTGATCGCGGTCTCGAGGCGGGTCTGGATGCCGGGGATGGTGCGGATCCACTCGTCGATGACGGTGAACGGGATCGGGGAGTAGTCGTGCGCGTCGACGCCGACGTGGAACTGGTGCCCGTTAGCGCCGTGGTCGCGGGCGTGGGTATGCCCGTGCAGCAGCGGAACACCGTCATCCCAACGGGGCCGGTGCGCCGCATGCCGGTCCACGTCTTGCGAGTCCCCGGCGTAGAGGTAGTGGGACGCCAGCAGCCTGTACCCGCGGCGGGTGCCTTCGATCACCTCGGGAAGCATCGCCCACCCCGCCGCCTCGTACCGGGGCCGGAACCGTTCGATCGCCCGCTTCGACTGCTTCGCCGGCGAGACCCGGTCGTGGTTGCCCGGCACCAGGAACCGGCGCCCGTTCAGCCGTGCCGTCAGGGCGAGGGACTGCTCGATCGGACCGAGCGCGAGATCCCCGAGGTGCAGCACGACGTCATCGGGGCCGACCGTGGCGTTCCACCGGGCGATCAGCTCCGCATCCATCTCCTCGACCGTGCCGAACGGGCGGCCGGCGAGCTCGCTGATCCGGGCATGACCGAAGTGCGTGTCGGAGGTGACGTAGTCGACCTGATCGAAGTCGAACCAGGGATACTCACTCATCACGGCCCATCGGCTCATCAAGATCGATCCCGAACCGGCGAGCGACATCCGCCAGCGGGACGCTCTCCCCGGCCGCCGTGCGCTCCCGCACGATCCTCGCGATCTCCGCCTCCTCAACGGCATCCGCCGCATCGACGCCCGCGGCAAGCTCGGCCAGCAGCACCGTCGGGTCGACCCCGCTTTCCTCGGCGCGGCGGCGGGATCTCGATGACTGCAGCGCCGAGCGTGTACATCCGCTCCCACGCATGCTCACCATGCCGGGTGGCGGCGACCGACTCTCGGGTGTACTCAGCCTGTTCTCCGGGCACCAGCCAGTGCTCGGAGCGATCCGGGGCGATGAAGAAGTCGACGTAGCACTCTCCGCACGGCAGACGGTAGATGCCCGGCTCGGTCGGAGCGCCGACAACGCTACGGTCGATCATCTCGTCGACCACCTGCTTCCAATACGCGGACTCGGCCTTGCCGTTCATCGAACCTCCCGATGCAGAACAGAGCAGCTTGACAGCTGACACGTGGCCTTGTCTACTCCAGGCGCGTCCAAGATGCGATCTGAGATGAGGCGGCCGTCGGGGCCGGAACCGTCGCACAGCCCTGACGCCCCCCCCGACGTGATCGGCAGAGTCGCACGGTAGGGCGCTGAGTGGAACGATATCGCCGTGACAGCGGACGGCCAGCTTGCTCATCGGTTGTTGCCGGTCGAGCGCGGGCAACGCCACAGGGGGGCTGGTGAATCCTCGCCGGCGAAGGGCGTCCGCAAGGACCAGGAGCGCAGCGGCCTGTACAAGGGGCGTCAGGCCAACAGCATGCTGATCGCCGTCGGCAAGGACGAGACGAAGTCGTGTCGTTCACCTCGACCATTCCGGAGGATGCCACCAGCCCGCTGCAGGTGCGATTCACGCCCACGGTGACCGACACTCCTGTGACGATCGACCAGTCGTGCGCCGGTATGTTCCCCGCCTCCTGAACCGGGGGAGCGGTTACTGGAACTGGAGGATCGGAGTCAGCTGCTCCTCCAGCTCGGCGGCTTGTTCGCTTGTCGCTCCCCACAGCTCGCGCCCGTCAGCGATCGCGCGTTCCGCGTAGGCCCTCGCCTGGTCGTTCTCATCGAGCGCGTGGTGAGCGCGCGCCAGCCAGCCGAGCGTGCCGATCGGATCCTCGTGCAGCCGACCTGACGCCTCGACTTCGTCTGCATAGATATCCTCGAGCAGCGGAACCGCCTGCCGCATGTCGCCCTCATCCCACACGCAGCCGAGGCGCTGCGTCAGGCAGGAGATGCAGGCTTCGTGGGCGCGTCCCAGCGCTTCGACAGCGCGGGCATGAGCTTCAGCCAGTATCTGCTGCGCCTCGTCATGCTGGCGGTTCTTCCAGAGGTAGCGGCCCAGCAGCGTTGCGCCGCGTACTGCACGCACTGCCGACGGATCGTCGGCCTCCACGCGCTCGCGTTGCCAGCGTCGACAGCGCTCGATTGCCGCCGGTAGGTCACCATCGCGGCTGAGCGCCGTCGCCTCACGACGACAGCACTGCCATCGCACGGCGTGCTCGCCTTCGACCGCTCGCGCGAACTCGGATGACTCCGGCCCGAACCTGACGCGATAATCTTCCACGACGCTGTGCTGCATTGCCATCGCCTCGTCGCCTCGCGCGGCGTCGAGCAATGCGAACAGTGCCCTGTCCAGAGTCCAGGGGATCGCAGCCTGGTCTCCCCGCAGGTTGAGCACTCGCACCCGTTCCTTGTAAGCCGCAACCGCGGCGTCGACGTCTCCTGTCCTCTCCGCGAGGTCGGCCTGGGTCAGCAGGATCTGTTCCTGGAGATGAAGGTCGCCGAAGAACTCCAGTTCCTCGGCTTCTGCGGCGATTCGCTTCACCGCGGTCCACGCCGCCGTGGTATCGCCGCTGTCCCTGACGTACCTGGCAAGCGTCAGACGAGGCCAGAACGTGCGGTCATCGTTCGCGCCGAACCACTGCTCGCACAACTCCACAGCGCGTGCCTGCTCGTTCTCTGCCTCTTCCCAGCGTTCGAGTGCTGCGAGCTGCTCGGCGAGCTTTGCTCTGAGCTCCAGCTCCTGGTTCCCATCGAATCCTTTCTCGATGCCGTGCTTCATCCAACGACCAAGCGCCGTGAGTGCGGCTTCATGCAGCTGCGGGGACGCATCGCGGTGTGCGAGCCCGGCGGCGGCGAGCGCGGCCACGTGAAGCGCATCCGACTCCAGGCTCTCGAATGCGTTCTGCTCGATGAGCTCGAGGGATTGCCGCGCGAGTTCGCCCGCTCGGTCGTACTCTCTGGCATCCAGCTCGGCGCGTCCCAGGGTCGTCAGGGTCTCGGCCTGCCCTTGGGGCTGCCCCAGGGCGGCGAACTCACTCAGGGCGAGGGCGCACCAGCGCCTCGCCAGAGGGGCATTCCCGTCTTCCACGGCGAACAGAGCCAGCCGCTGTGCTGTGTCCGCGGCATCCGCACGGCTGCCGTCGGCCACGCGCCGGCTGTGCTGCTCCTCGAGCACGCGCACGTGCTCGGCGCGTCCTTCGCTCGTCGAAGTCGGGACGATGTCCAACAGCACCGCGGCGGCGTAGTCTTTCACCTCGCCGTCCGACACCGACATCGCGCCCAGCTTCGCCGAGTCGGGCAAGTCGCGCGCCAGCACATCCCGAGCGAGCTTCGCGGCGTCCGCAGTGCGGCCCAAGAACCCGAGTTCCTCGGCTGTGAACGCGTCCGACCATGACATCGCGAGGGGGAGTTCGTGTCGGCGTGCGAGCTCGGATGCCGAGATCGCAGCATCCATGGCTGCCTGGTGCTGCTCCTTCTCCTGCTTGTCGTTCGCGAGCTGCCACAGCCTCATCAGCCGGGCCTGCACAGCGAACGGGATCGTCTCACTGCGGCGCTGCGTCGCGGGCGCGAACAGCGCCGAGGGCAGCATCAGCGCGAAGAGGTCATCCGGGTGCACCGTCTCCTGATCGAGTGCCGCCAGTGCTTGAGCCCGCAGTTCTGTCAGGGGCGTACCTTCCGGCGCGGGCGCAGCGGCGAGGGCCTCGCGGACCGCGCCCCGGGTTCCGCCGGCCGCCAGCGCCACGGCCGCCCGTCCGATCTGCACACGGGTCGTCGTCTCGGCATCCGGATCCGTGTGGGCTGCGTCGTCGAGGATGCTTTCGGCCAGCTCCGCGTTCTTCAGCTTCAGCGCCGCGAGCCGGGCCTGGGCGATGGGATCCTCGCTGAGCTCCATCAGCTGGGTCATGTTGTCGGCATCCTCGAACCGCATGCCCGAGGCCAGAGTTCCGAGCAGATGGGATTCGGCGGTCACGTATGACGCCCAGTCCCGACCGAACGACGAGTAGTGCACCAGGGTGCCTTCCGGCGTGTATCCCAGCGCAGGAACGGTGCGCAGCATGTCCGCTGCGTCGATCAGCACGTCCTGCGCGCGATTGGTCGCCGCGGTGATGCGTTCGTAGCGGACCCGAGTCCGTTCCGGTGTGTCAGGTGGCAGCAGCAGTAGCGTCTTGCCGAGCACGCCCATCTCGGCCAGCGTCGAGATCTCCCACCCCAGACCTTCGGTGACTCCGGCCACAAGGATGATGGCCTTGCATCGCGCCGCGGTGCTGCGGACCGCGCCCTGCCATGTCTCGTCCGTCCAATAGGTGCGCTCGGCTCCGAGTGTCGGGCGCTCTTCGCCCGGACGCCCGATTGCGATCACATGGCTGGCTGCGCGCACGGTCCACGCTTCGACGAGCTCTTCGAATCTCACTCGCTGCGGGATCAGGGGCAGATGCCAGCCGTGCGAGGCGACGGGGGCGTAGATCCGAACCGAGTCGTCGTCGAACGAGCGCAGATACAGGATCGCCCCGTCCGAGGTCTGCTCGGCGAACTCCGCCTGATGGCGGTCGCGGATGCGGCTCTCCAGCCAGCGTGCCGGCAGATGACACCGGTCGATCAGCACGCAGCCGAGTCCGATCAGTGCGAAACCGACGATCCAGGCGCCCGTCGGAAGGAGCAGACCGGCAACCCACAGGCAGGTGAGTGCCGCGGCCAGTACGACGCTCTTGACCAGCACTCCGCCGAGCAGCTGCGCCTTGTCGTTCTGGTACCTCCACTCGGTGCTCATGTCGTCGGCGAGGAACACCTGCACTTCGCCGAGGTAGCCGCCTGCCGCGACGATGAGCAGCAGCGCCGGTATCACCCACCACCAGCCCAGCAGGAAACCCAGCCAGGTCAGCGTGAGCACGGTGAGCACCTGGGCGCTGGCCCGCCAGGGGATCAGCCGTGAGCGAAGCGTCTCGATCATCGGTAGGCCCTCGAGATCCTGAACCCGGCCTCCTCGCTGCTCGAACTGCGCGAACCACGACCAGATGTCTTCGCCGGCGTCACGCCGTTCGCGATGATCTCTCGTGCCCGGATCGATGCGCGATCGATGCCTCACCAGCACGACGAGCACCGCGCCGGCGAGCACGAAGGCCAGCGAACCGAACAGGGTCTGGGTCATTGCAGCAGCTCCTTCAGCTCCTGGTCCGAAGCGTTCAATGACTTGAGCTTGTCGACAGCGGGCTCTGATGCCGTGAACTCGGCGGCGACCTGCCGGCCACCGGAGTTCATGTACGTCACCAGCACCTCGTTCTCGGTTCCGGCGATGCACACCTGCTTCGCGTCGCAGGCCAGCCAGTCGACCATGCCCATCTTCACGGTGCCCCACGCCGAGGCGGCTCCGAGCCAGATGTAGAACGCTCCGTTGCTGTCGTGCCGGTTCGTCGGCCAGCCGTACTTGGCCGCGAGGTTGCTCGATCCGCCGGCACCGGCGCCTGGGCCGGAACCGTCGTCGGTGCTGTTCACCTCGAGCAGGTACGCATTGCCGAGCACACCCACGGGCGTGCCCAGCGAGCATCCGACCGCTGCAGCTTCGCCCGACGACGGGCTTCCTGACGCTGCAGCCGTGATCGTCAGCTTCTTCACTCCGGACAGATCCAACTGCACGGGCATCGTGGAACGCCCGGTCAGATCGAACTCGGTCGTGCTGCCGTCGGCATCGAAGCTCCAGTGCGACACGAGCGTCGGGTCGCTGCCCAGCCGATTTCCCACGGTGGCTGTGAGCGACTGAAAAGTCCCGCCCAGATCGTACTCGTGGCTCACCGGCGCGTCCGCACGGCATCCGAGCGCCTGCGCCGTGGAGAAGGCATGCTCCTGCTGTCCGTCGCCGAACAAGGCATCCGTCTGACCGCCCGTGCCGTCGGCGTCCGCCGTCGTGATCTCGTACAGCCACCGACGGCGATCCAGTGCACGCTGCTCGGCCGGGCGCTCAGCGGCAGCGACCATCGCCCGCACGTAGTCGGCCGCCTTCTGCACCACCGGGGGATAGGTCAGCACGTTCAGGTGCGAGCACTGCGAGAACAGCGCCGTCACAGTGTACTCGAGCTGGATCGGCTCGAAGCGGCCGGTGCGGAACGAGTCCGCCACCCCGGGGTCGGTCACCGCGTGCAGCACGTCGTCGACTCCGGACAGCCCCACCGCCTTGGCCGCCGTCGCGAGCGCCGACTGGCTCTCGAGGCACGTGAAGTCCTGCGAACCGAACATCTGCGTGGTCGTGTACGCGCCCGGTCCGGAGTCGAAGTAGCCGGTCGATGACGACAGCGGCACGATCGCGTCGCCGAACACGGGGATCTGCGAATCCTTCAGCAGCCACTTCATGCCGAACATGCGATGCTCCAGCACGATCTGCGTGCCGATCGTCGCGATGCGCTGGTCGCCCTGGATGTACGGCGGCTTCAGGCATCCGGCGTCCACGCCCAGGCAGTGCGCGGCGTTCGAGCCTCCCAGCAGCGGGGGAGCCTCGGCGTCTCCCGCGACGGCCCCAGTGATCGCCTTGACGGTCTGCAGCAGCTCCGCCGCGCGATTGTCGCCCATCGGGGTGCCCTTGTGCGGGGTGGCGATCGTGACGATGCCGATCAGGGCGTCTGCGTTCCCGGCATCCGTGAGCACTTTCGCGGCCGCGCGCATCGCGATCCCGGCCATGGAATGTCCCACGGCGATCGCGCCGCGCGTGCCGCCCTGGTAGGCGTCGGCGGCGGTGCGCAGGTATTGCGCCAGGCAGTCGGCGATGCTCGTGCCCACCGGCCAGGTGGTCGACATGGTGCCGTAGTCGAAGCGGAGCACCTGGTAGGTGTCGCCCAGGGCCGACTGCAGGGCTCGGCTCGCGTTGTCGAGGCTCTTCGCGTTCGCCGTCCAGCCGTGCACGTAGACCACCGGACGTCGCGTGGTGGAGGAGGGGAGGGGATCGGATGCCGTGGAGCAGCCGAGCGGCGCCGGGGTCGACGCCGCCGCCGGTGCGGGCGCGAGCGCGGCGAAGGCGAGTGCGAACGCCGTGAGCAGGCTCAGGCCGGCTCGGCGTAGACGAGCAGCAGCCGATCGCCCTGATGCTGAAGTGCGATGCGCCATGCGTTCCCTCCCTTGTCGTGCGCGGTCTGTTCGAAGATGCCGGGGGCGACCTGTTTGGCGGCGGCGGAGTCGAAGGTGATGCCGAGGGCGGCGACGTTGGCGATGAACTCCGGGTCGATCGCCGACGCGTCGGCGTCGAGGTACGGCGCGACCTTCGACACGTCGCCGCTGTGCAGGGCCGACTGCAGCGTCTTGAGCTCCGCCTTCGACGGCGGCGCGTCTGCCGGTGTTTGGCTTGCGGTCGGCGTGCTCGCGGCGGATGCCGGGGGCTTCGCACCGTTGAGAGCGAGGGTGACCGCGATCACGACGATCGCGATCACGACCACCCCGCCGCCGACGATCAGCAGCAGGAGGGTGCGGCGCGACTGCCGACGCGCGGTCATGCGCCACCGCCCGAGGCCGGCTGCGCTCCGCCGGACAGCAGGTCTCTCAGCTCGGCGTCCAACGCGACCTCGGAGCGCCAGTCCTCGTCCAGCTCGACGGCCGCCATGCGCAGCGCAGCGAGGTAGGTGGCGTCGTCGGCTTTCTCGCCGCCGTAGAGCTTCCAGCCGTGCTCGGTGGAGCGCGCGGCGATGCGCAGGCCCTTGGGCGGATGGATCGTCGCGAGCTCGGTCATGGCGGGGTTCTTCGAGGCGTACTCCACGAACCTCGCCCACCGCTCGTCGCGTTCCTGCTCGGGGTACGGGCCGAGCACCAGGATCAGCCGGTCGTGCTGGATCACCTTGTCGAGCAGATCGAGCTCCCAGCCGAAGCCGTCCTTGGTGATCGATGGGGGCGTAGCCTGCACCACGACCGCGAGGGACTCCGCTGCGAGCTGCTCGATCGCGGGTCGCCATTCGTCGTCGGTGAACGTGCTCTTGGCCGCGCCCAGCTGCGGGAGCCGCGTGCCGGGCGGCGTGATCGCCACGACAGGACCGAACGCGCGCAGTCCGTGCGCGAGCACCTGCTCCAACGGCATCCGGCGCACCGGGGTGAACCCGAGCGGGAGCAGACTCGGGCGCAGCACACGCGTGGCCACCTTCGAGTGGTCCTCGTCGAACGAGCGCAGCAGCAGGATCGGCGGCCGAGGGTCGCTCTGCTGCTCCTCGTGAATCGAGGCCACTGCGAGCCGGTGCCCGAGACCGGTGAGCGCGATGAGGGCGATTCCCAGCGCGACCAGCAGGAGGAGCGCCCATACCAGGCCGTGCGCGGCGACCACGATGAACAGGAACAGCACGGTCTGCGGAAAGAACCGGTACGGCGGTTGGGTGGCGAGGTCGATCGCGTGCACCTGAATGTTCAGGTTGGGCGTGGCGACACCGACATAGCCACCGGTGAGCGTCGCGATCAGCAGCAGCGCCACGAACCCGAGGCCGACCCGCGTGGCCGTGACCAGTGCGCGACCGACAGCGGACGCCGTCGAGCCTCCGACGAGCTGAGTGCGATGGATGTCCAGTCGACGCAGGCGCTTCGCGCCAAGGGCCCACATCGGGATGCCCAGTATCAGCGCACCCCAGAGGATCGGGTCGCGCAGGTCGTCGGCGAAGCCCGTGATGCCCATGGCATTGATGAGTGCGATATCCGCGATGATGCGCACCGAGCACAGGATCGTCATGAACATGCCGGTTCCGCGGGAGATGCGGGCGAAGTTCGTGAACTCCGCCGAGGTGTCGGCATCGATCGCGTCCGCCGGGAGCCCCCTGATAGGGCGCGCCAGGCTGCGCTTCACGAGGATGCGCGGCACGATCAGCGCTGCGAGGACGATGACCGTGGCGACGAGGCTGAAGATCAGCACTCCGAGTGTGCCGGAGTCGCGCGCAGTCTGGCGATCGATGTCGACGGGCGGCAGAGCGTCTGCCAGCGACTGGGTGCGCTCGGCGTTCTCGGCATCGCACGCCTTCACATCACCCGCGCACTGCGTGCGCATCACGTACGCGAACTGCCCCGCCGACCAGGTGCGGAAGACGATCCCCTGCGTGCCCGTGGTGCGCACCTGCACGGGCTTGTCGAGGTTGGTCCTGATGTGCATGATGTGGTCGGAGTTCAGCGGCTTGCTCTGAGTGGCGGACGCCAAGGCGGACACACCGTTCGACGAGAACTGATCGACGCAGGCGGCGATGGCGATCTGGGTGCGCGGGACACCCGCGATGCTCCACGTGAACGTCTGCGCGGGCTGGCATGCCATCAGCGGCTGCGTGGCGACCTTTGGGCCGGAGAGCACGGCATCCGGGCTCGGCTGCCATTTTTTGACGGCGTCGAGCACGGGGGTCGCGTCGACATCCGCCGGGCTCGCCAACCGAGACCTCTCGTCCTCGACCTGATGCTTTGCGAGCGCGCCGTAGCTCAGGGCGATGAGCGCCAGGACGATGACGGTGAACACGACGGTGAGAAGGCGAGCGCCGAGCGGACGGCGCTGCGAATGCGCGGTGCTCCGGGCTGCTGCGCTCACCGTCGGGGCTCTTCCTCGGAACGGCGATACGACGCACGGAACTGAGCGTCCGGAACGGGCCAGCTGTTTCCGCGATCATCGGTGACGAGCCAGTCGCCGGCGCGGGCGTTCACGCTGCCCTCCAGCGACTCCACGACCTGCGGCGCGTCGAGCCGGCGGGCGCTGACGGATCCGTGGCGGCGGTGTAGCTGAGCATCGACCTGCTCGTACAGCTGGGGGAACTCGGATGCCGCCACCGTGCGCGCCGAGCCGTCGGGCGTCACCACCCACCAGTCGCCCGCCTCGCCGCGCAGGGTGTCGCCCGTGTCGGTCTGCCACTCGCGCGGCTCGGTGAGCAGCCACGCCCATGCCGTGCCGGTGCGGTCGTAGCGGTGCGGATGCTGCTCATCGAGGAGCGTCTGGGACGGCGCATCCGTCTGTTCCGCGGCATCCGCCGGCGCGACGAGCCACACACCATCGCGCTTCGGCGCGATGCCCCAGTGGTACAGGGCGCCCAGGATGTCTCGGACGCCATCGCGGTTGGTCTCATGCAGCTCTGTGATCACGGTCGTTCGCTGCTCGGGGGCCAGCTTCGTCAGGAGCTCGGGATGCTTGCCGGCGACCTCCCCTTCGTCCCAGCCGCGCAGGTACGGGCTGACCCGGCGCTCCTCCTCGCGCTTTCGTCTGCGGGCTTTGACAGACGCGGTCTCGCCCTCGGGAGGGATGAGGTCCAGCCCCGACCATCCGCTCGCCACGCGCAGCTGGACCCACCGCACATGCTCCTTCTCGGCGATGCGGTCCAGCTCGTCTGCGGTGATCGCGGCTGTCGGCGAACCACCGACGACGGGAGCCCACTCCGCGTGCAGCAGTGCGGGAGCGACCTGCAGGATGTTGCGCAGCTGGCGCAGGTTGTCCTCCCGGTAGAACTCGGGGAGGCGGTCGCCCGGCGGATCGGTCGGCGAACCCCAGCGGCGCTGGGCCGCGCGGTCGCCGGGGGATCGCCAGCGGGCGTGCTGCAGGCGGGCGAGCGAGGTCCAGGAATCCTCGGGTGCGCCGCCGTTGCTGAGCAGCGTGGGGCCGAATCGCACCACGCCGGTGGCGGAGTCGAGATCGCTGAGGCCACCGGCATCCGGGTCGGGAGCGAACACCAGCAGCCGTGGATGCAGGCGAGTCACCCGCGATGCGCGCACCAGCGTATCGGGACTCGGGTCGGTGACGATCAGCGCGTCGGCGGATGCTGCGAACTGATCGGCCACGAGCTCCCAGTCGCCCTCCTGCGCCTCGACCACGACCGGGGTGATCGTGGCATCGGCGGGGGAGCGTCGTACCGACCACCCCCTCACCACCCGCTCGGCACGCGGCCCGCACACGGTGACCCGCTGGAGGTGGCGAGGGCGGTCGAGTGTGGCGGCCTTCCAGTCCCGCCACAGCAGCCGATCGAGCACGGCGACGGTCAGGGGAGTGTCGCCGGCGACCAGGAGGTGTGTGGGCGGAGGAGCCTCCTCCGTCAGCAGCCGGGCGACCAGCGCGCCGGCCAGCAGATCGTCCACGCTGATGGCGTCCTCGAACCACGCATCTTTCGTGATGTGGCGCAGCCGCCAGTCGCGAGCCTCACGCGGGTCGTCGAGCCTGGCGATCAGCCGGGACACCAGCGGCACCTCGCCGCCCGCCGTGAAGAAGTCGCCGACGGCGTTCAGCGCTCGCCGCACGATCAGCGCGATCCCGGCGAGGTCGTGCGCCTTCTTCTGCGCAGTCTCGAGCATCTGGTGGGCGGCATCCAGCACGGCGAGGTTCTGCTGCTGGTCGGCGGAGACCGCGTACAGCCGGCGTACGCTCGACCGGGTGCCCCAGCGCGTCGTGAGGATCGGCCGCAGCATCAGGGCGTTCGTAGGGTCGCCCGTCAGCACGCACGCCCCTGCCTCGACGGCTTCGCTCGCCAGGGGGTCGTCGCGCTGCGGGTGGATGACCACGACCCGGGTGCGCGGCGCACGGCCGAACCTTTCGTGCGGACGGCGCGTGAACCAGTGGTCGGGCTCGTGGCGTCGCCGCGCCTCCACGATCAGCGCGCGTACGAGCGGCATCGACAGCGCGTCCAGGCCGGTGACGATGTCGACGTCCGGGGAGAGGCGGGCCTGCAGCTGCGAGAACTGCTCCCGCGAGACCACCAGCAGTACCGTCACCGCGCCGATGAAGGTCGCCACGATCGCGCCGAATCGCGCCAGCGTGAGCGCGAGCGGTATCGCCCCCGTGCACTGTTCGAGCACCGCACCCGGGCCGATGGCACTGGTCTCGAGGTTGCCGACGAACAGCAGGATGGTCCACGTCAGAGAGCGGACTGCGGGCAGTTCGCCGCGCGCGCAGGGTGCGAAGGCGCTGACACCGAGCACAGCGGATGCTGACGCCAGCCCTACGATGATGCTGAGGATGGATGCAGGGGCGCTGCCCGATCTCGATCGCCAGAAGCGGCGGCGGCGCGGACCCCAGTGCGCGGTGTAAGCGACGGCCATGCACAGCAGCAGCGTGGCCGCGTACCACCCGTTGCCGGGGTACGGCATCCACCATGGGCCGGGGTCGGCGAGTGCCCAGGGGGCGCGCGACCAGGCGCCGACTGCCGCGGTCAGGATCAGCGCGACGGCTGCGATGCCGGCGACAATGCTGAGCCGTGTCACCCAGACCGCACGTCGACCGCCTTCGGCTGTGTCGATGGCGTCGCCTGCTGTCCCCATGTGCGGTCTCCTGTGAGCCGTCGACCAGCGACGCGCCCTTCCCTGTACAGCGACTCCCAGCGCCGCCGTGATCTGGTTGAACTCTATGGGGACACGGACGTCGTGCGGAAGAGTTGAGGCGCCGGGAGTCCCGCTTTGCCGTCTGGGGTCTCAACCTTGATCTACCGGTCGGGTTCTGAGAGTCTGCGATTCTCGGGTCGGTCAGGGGATCGCTGGTGCGGGCGTGGCTGAGGCCCAGTCCTGGGCGGGCTCTTCCACTCGGTCTCCTGGTGTGGCCCGTCAGGGCGATTCGGTAGGGGCGTTATCGGTCAGGGACTCGGGGAGGTGTTCCAGAGCTTGGCCCACTCGGTTTGCCTTCGAGCGACCCGGGTTCGGGTCGCTCGCGGAAGGTGCGACGCAGAGACAGGCGGGGTGTGGGCCTCGGCATCGGGATACTCCAAAAGAGCATCGATCCCGACGAACTACAGAGTCAATGGCAACCGGCCATCCTATGCGTACGACATCGGCCGCAATAGAAGCCTGAGAATCCGCGGATCTCGATCACAAGATCAGCGGCACGCACTACAAGATCAATGTCGTCGGACAAGGCCCGTTCGGGCAGGCCCGGGCGGGGCAGGGCGGGGAGGTGCTGGACGGGGAGGTGGCCGGGCGCGGGTTCCTGCGCGCCCCGGCTGATGCGACGGGGCTCGCCTTGTTGGGGGCGAGGTTCTACGACCCGGGCACGGGAACGTTCCTCAGTGTGGACCCGGAGCTGGACGCGGGCAACCCGGCGCAGTTCAACGCGTACGTGTACTCCGGGAACAACCCGGCGACCTGGTCCGATGCCACTGGCAGGTTGTGGGTGTACCGGCCGGACGGGCTGCGCGGCATCCCGCCCGCGAACGCCGGGTCCCCGTCCGGCGGCGCGGCCGGCCACCACGCGTACGTGCCGTACACGGCGATGTCGCCGCAGCAGTGGGCGGCGTGGCGCGGCATGGTGGGGCCGGTGGCGGGGGTCCTCCACGATCGTCCCACACGCCCGTCGGGTCAGGGGAGCGGCCGCACACGCTCGCCCGCGCACCACACCGCCCGCACCGCGAGCTCCGCGTCAAGCAGCACGGCGTCGGCGAGAAAGCCTGCGTGCAACGACCCGAGCGCGGACTCGCCGATCGCCCTCGCGGGCGTGGCTGTCAGAGCGGCGACCGCGTCGGCGAGGGGCACGCCCGCGCCCACCGCAACGCGCAGCGCGGCGTCCTGAGTGAGGGTCGACCCGGCGATCGTGCCGTCGGTCGCCAGGCGCGCCACGCCGTCCACGACGTCGACCGCCCGCGCGCCGAGGCTGTAGCGGCCGTCGCCGTCGCCGGCGGCTGCCATCGCGTCGGTCACCAGCGCGACGCGGCCGGGCGCCGCGGCGAACGCGATCCGCACCATCGCAGGGTGCAGGTGCACGACGTCCGCGATGACCTCGAGCGTGACCCGCGGGTCGGCCACCGCCGCGGCCACCGGGCCGGGGCGGCGGTGGTGCAGGCCCGGCATCGCGTTGAAGGCGTGCGTCAGCACCGTCGCGCCCGCGTCGAACGCGGCGGCCGCCGTGGCGGCGTCGGCGCCCGTGTGCCCTACGGCGGCGACCGCGCCCGCCGCCACGATGCGCGCGATCGCGTCGAGCCCGCCGGGCAGCTCGGGCGCGAGCGTCAGTTGGCGCACGGCGCCGGCCGCGAGCAGCCGCTCCACCGCCGCGGGCGTGGGGAGCGCGAGCAGGGCGGCGTCGTGCGCGCCCTTGTGCGCGGGGTCGAGGAACGGCCCCTCCAGGTGCGAGCCGAGGATGTCGGCGTCGGACGCGGCGAGCTCGGCGATCATCGCCACGCGAGCGGCGAGGTCGTCCAGCGGCGCGGCGACGAGCGAGAGCACCGCGCGGGTCGTGCCGTGCGCGCGGTGCACGGCACGGGCGGCGCGGATGGCGGCGGGCCCGTCGTCGTACGCGGCGCCCCCGCCGCCGTGGCCGTGCAGGTCGATGAAGCCCGGCGTGAGAAACCCGCCTCTGGCGTCGACGGCCTCGTCTGCGGGGCGGGCGCGCCATCCATCCCCCGTGCCGGCCTCGGCAACCCGGCCGCCGTCGAAGCGCACCCACGCGTCGTCGGTCACGCGGCCGTCGTCGACGAGGCGCGCCGAATGGATGACGGTGCGCATCACGCCCGCCCGATCGACGCCAGGGCGGGAGCGAGAGCGGGCACGTAAGGAACCTAACAAAACGGCGGGGCAGGGCCCGCGGCAGAGTCCGTTATGCTCGGGATGTCGCGACTGGCGTTGAGGTGGACACCACCGGGGAGCGACCGACACGGCATTCGACCGCACGCCTGGGCCGGGTTTCGAAACCCGCATCGCGGGCTGCCCACCAGCCGTCGTCAAGGAGAACGTCATGACCGACCCGCTCTTCAACGCCCCGCTCGCCGAGGTCGACCCCGAGATCCAGCAGGTGCTCGACCGCGAGCTGGAGCGACAGCGCGGCTTCCTCGAGATGATCGCGTCCGAGAACTTCGTGCCCGTCTCGGTGCTGCAGTCGCAGGGCTCGGTGCTCACCAACAAGTACGCCGAGGGCTACCCCGGGCGCCGCTACTACGGCGGCTGCGAGGAGGTCGACGTCGCCGAGGAGCTCGCGATCGCGCGCGCGAAGGAGCTGTTCGGGGCCGAGTTCGCCAACGTGCAGCCGCACTCCGGCGCGACGGCGAACGCCGCCGTGCTGCACGCGATCGCGCGCCCGGGCGACACGATCCTCGGCCTGTCGCTGGACCAGGGCGGGCACCTCACGCACGGCATGAGGATCAACTTCTCGGGCCGGCTGTACGACATCGTCGCGTACGGCGTCGACCCCGAGACATCCCTCATCGACATGGACGAGGTCGCACGGCTCGCTCGCGAGCACCAGCCGAAGGTCATCATCGCGGGCTGGTCGGCCTACCCCCGGCAGCTCGACTTCGCGCGCTTCCGCGCGATCGCCGACGAGGTCGGCGCGTACCTGTGGGTTGACATGGCCCACTTCGCGGGGCTCGTGGCGGCGGGGCTCCACCCGTCGCCCGTGCCGCACGCGCACGTGGTCTCCTCGACCGTGCACAAGACGATCGGCGGCCCACGCTCGGGATTCATCCTGACGAACGACCCCGACGTGGCCAAGAAGGTCAACACGGCGGTGTTCCCCGGTCAGCAGGGCGGCCCGCTCATGCACGTCATCGCGGCGAAGGCGACGGCGTTCAAGCTCGCCGGCACCCCTGCGTTCCGCGAGCGCCAAGAGCGCACCGTGCGCGGCGCGTCGATCATCGCCGAGCGCCTGTCGCGGCCGGATGTGGCAGCCGCCGGGATCTCGGTGCGCTCGGGCGGCACCGACGTGCACCTCGTGCTCGTCGACCTGCGGGATGCCGCGATCGACGGCAAGCAGGCCGAGGACCTGCTGCACGACATCCGCATCACCGTCAACCGCAACGCCGTGCCCAACGACCCGCGGCCGCCGATGGTCACGTCGGGGCTGCGCATCGGCACGCCGGCGCTCGCCACGCGCGGCTTCGGCGACGCCGAGTTCACCGAGGTCGCCGACATCATCGCCCTCGCTTTGCAGCCCGGGGCCGACGTCGAGGCGCTGCGCGCCCGCGTCGCCGCGCTGGCCGACGCGTTCCCGCTCTACCCCGCCCTGCAGCAGTAGCCCCCCGCCCCCGACCGCGAGAGAACAGCTGGTCGCCGAGGGGTAGGGAAGCCCCCGTGCTCTCGGCGACCAGGTGTACTCTCGCGGGGCTGAACAGACAGGAGGAGCCGCCATGACGGCACTCAAGCTCGACGGCGTCGCCACCGCGGCGGCGATCAAGGCGGAGCTGGCCGAGCGCGTCGCGGCGCTGAAGGCCGCCGGGGTCGTCCCCGGCATCGCCACCGTGCTCGTCGGCGCCGACCCCGCGTCGCAGCTGTACGTGGGGATGAAGCACCGGCAGTCCGAGGCCATCGGGATGAACTCGATCCAGGTCGAGCTGCCCGAGGATGCCACGCAGTCCGACGTCGAGGCCGCGATCGACGCGTTGAACGCCGACCCGTCGTGCCACGGGTACATCGTGCAGCTGCCGCTTCCCGCGCACCTCGACACCGATGCCATCCTGGAGCGCATCGACCCGGCCAAAGACGCCGACGGCCTGCATCCGGTGAACCTCGGCCGGCTCGTGCTCAACGTCAACGCGCCAATAGACACCCCGCTGCCGTGCACGCCGCGGGCCGTGATCGAGCTGCTGCAGCGCAACGACGTCGACCTGGAGGGCAGGCACGTCGTCGTGGTGGGCCGCGGCGTCACGATCGGTCGGTCGATCGGGCTGCTGCTGACCCGCCGTGCGGTCAACGCCACCGTGACGCTGACGCACACCGGCACGGTCGACCTGCCGTCCCACTTGCGGCAGGCGGATGTCATCGTCGCGGCCGCGGGCGTGAAGCACCTGGTGCGGGCGTCGGACGTGAAGCCCGGCGCCGCGGTGCTCGACGTGGGAGTGACGCGCGAGACGGTGGACGGCAAGTCGCGCGTGTTCGGGGACGTCGCGCCCGGCGTCGAGGACGTGGCGGGATGGCTGTCGCCCAACCCCGGCGGCGTCGGCCCGATGACGGTGGCGCTCCTCATGACGAACGTGGTCGAGGCCGCGGAGCGCTCGGTGCGCTGAGTGCGCTCGGTGCGCTGACCCGGGGCCCGCGCCGCGCGCTGGCACCCGTGGCGCCCGCCGGACGCGCCGGCACCCGTGGGACGCGCCGGTACCCGTGGCACGCGTGGGACGCGCTGGTACCCGTGGCACGCGTGGGACGCGCCGGCACCCGACGTCTACGCCGAAACCCGCTTCGCGCGCCGAAACCTGCCGCGCCAATCGGGACTCGCGCACGGCAGCGAGACCCGCCATCCATCGTGAGACCCATACCGCCAGAGTGGGTGTCGCTCGGAGCGCTGCGTCTCGACCTGCCTGGTGGGTCTCGACGCGAGCGGTGGGTTTCGGCGCGAGGGCCGGGCTTCGGTGTGGGCAGTGGGTTTCGAGCACGTCCTTCGCCCGAGACCCGCTTGCCGTGCCGAGACCCATGCCGCCGGGGTGGGTTTCGGTGTGGCGGGTGGGTTTCGACGCGAGCGGTGGGTTTCGACGCGAGCGGTGGGTTTCGGCGTGCCCGGCGTGCCCGGCGTGCCCGGTGTGCCCGGTGTGCCCGTCGTGCCGGGCGTGCCCGGAGCGGATCTCGACGCGATCGGTGGGTTTCGGCGGGCGCGGCGGGTGTGAGACGCGACGCACCCGGACGACTCAGGCCGTGAAGCGCGCGAGGAACTCCCGCGTGCGGGGCTCGCGCGCGGCGCCGAAGAGCGCGGCGGGCGGCCCCTGCTCGACGATCGCGCCGGCGTCGAGGAACACGACGCGGTCGGCGACATCCCGCGCGAACGCCATCTCGTGCGTCGCCATGAGGATCGTCGCGCCGTCGGCGGCGAGCTCGCGCACGAGCTCGAGCACTTCGCCCACCAGCTCGGGGTCCAGCGCCGACGTGATCTCGTCGAGCAGCAGCACCTCCGGATCGGTGGCGATCGCGCGCACGATCGCGGTGCGCTGCTGCTGCCCGCCCGAGAGCCGGTCGGGGTGCTCGCGCGCCTTGTCGGCCAGTCCGATGCGGCCCAGCAGCGCCATCGCGCGCTCCTCCGCGGCGGCGCGCGGCATCCCGTGCACGACGCGCGCCGCGAGCGTGACGTTGTCGAGCACCGACAGGTGCGGGAACAGATTGTAGGCCTGGAAGACCGCCCCGAACCGGGCGCGCACCCGGTTGGCGTCCACGCGCGGGTCGGAGATGTCCTCGTCGCCGAGGAAGATCTGCCCGTCGTCGATGGGCTCCAGCAGGTTCAGGCAGCGCAGCAGCGTCGACTTGCCCGACCCGCTCGCGCCGATGAGCGCGACGACCTCGTGCGCGTCGAGCGACACGTCGACTCCGCGCAGCACCTCGCGGTCGCCGAAGGATTTGACCAGGCCCGTGGCCCGCAGCAGCGCGGTCACACGATCGCCCCCATCTGCTCGCGCCGCATGAGCCGCGCGGTGTACCAGTCGGTGAGGCGGATGGTCGGGATCGCCAGCAGGATGAACAGGATGCCGGCGACCACGTACGGCGTGAAGTTGTAGGCGAGGGATGCCTCTTTGCTCGCCTGGAGGAGGGCGTCGGCGGCCCCGAGGATGGAGATCAGCCCGACATCCTTCTGCATCGCCACGAAGTCGTTCATGAGCGGCGGCGCCACCTTGCGGACGGCCTGCGGCAGCACAACGCGGCGCAGGGTTTGCAGGTGGCCGAGGCCGAGCGCCCGCGCGGCGAGCCGCTGCGAGGGGTGCACCGCCTCGATGCCGGCCCGCAGCACTTCGGCGACGTACGCCGAGTAGGTGAGCGTGATGGCGATGGTGCCCAGCACGATCGGGTCGAATCGGGTGTTGGTGACGGTCGGCAGCCCGAATCCGATCACGTACAGCACGATGACGAACGGCAGCCCGCGGAAGATGTCGGTGTAGCCCGCCGCCAGCACGCGCAGCGGGAAGAAGACCGGGCCGGGCAGCGTGCGCAGCAACGCGATCGCGAGCGCGAACGCGCCGACGGTGACCACCGAGAGTGCGAGCACCTTGAGGTTCAGCAGGAAGCCGTCCCACACGCGCGGCAGTGAGCGCCAGGCGATCTGCGGATTGAAGAAGAACTGCTGCACGGCGGCCCAGCCCGGCGTGTTGACGACCGTTGCCCACACGATGACGGCGAACACGAGCGTCGAGGCGATCGCGATCCACACCGAGCGCCGCGACTGGCGCGCGCGGAAGGCGCGACGCTCGAGCTCGAGCTCGCTCGGCTGAAGGGATGTCACGGCACGACCGTATCCGACGGCGCCGGCGCGGTCGGCGTCACTGCAGCAGCGGAACGCCCTCGTGCAGCACGCCGAGCCACTCCTCGGTGAGCTGGTCCAGCGTGCCGTCCTCGCGCAACTCGTCGACGGCAGCCGTCACCGACGCGGTGAGCGGGGAGTCCTTGGGCAGTAGGATGCCCCACTGGTCGGGCACGCCGCCGGCCGGCAGCTCGCCGACGGTGAACGAGTTGTCGATGTAGGCGGTGGTCGCCGCGTACGCGGTGGGCAGGTCGATCACGAGCGCGTCGATCTGGTTGGCGTTGAGGGCGGCCACGGCATCCTCGTTCGACCCGTACAGTCCCGGCTCGACGCTCGGCTGCACGACCTCCTCGATGGTCTGCGCGCTCGTGGAGCCGGCCATCGCGCCGAGCTTCAGCTTCTTCAACCCGTCGATCGAGTCGACACCCTCGGCCGCGCTGCCCTTGAGGGCGACAACGGCCTGGCTCGCCGAGTAGTACGGCGACGAGAAGTCGACCGCCTGCTTGCGCTCGTCGGTGATCGTGTACTGCTGCAGGTTGATGTCGAAGCTCTTCGGGCCGGGCGCGATCGCCGCCTCGAAGCTCGTGCGCACCCACACGACGTCTTCCGCCGCGAAGCCCAGCTTGTCGGCCACGGCGTAGGCGAGCGCGGCCTCGAAGCCCTCGCCCGACTCCGGCTTGTCGTTGATGACGTACGGCTCGTAGGCGATGTCGCCGGTGGCGACCGTGAGCTTGCCCGGCGTGACGTAGTCTTCGGCGGCGGGAGTGGAGCTGTCGCTGGACGCGGGCGCGCCGCTCTGGGCGCAGCCGGTGAGTGTGAGAGCGAGAGCGGCGGCCGCGACAGCGGCGAGGCGGAGGGCAGGGCGGGACAGGGACATGAGTCCTCCGAGGGAGGTGGATGGCGGGTGGGGGCGGCATCCATTCTCCCGCGTCCGCCGTCTCGAAAACCGTGCCGGCGACGGTTTGTTACACGGTTGTGGCTCAGCCGAGGTCGTCGAGCATCTTGCGCTGCTCGTCGGTGAGCCCGTCGTCCAGCTCGCGCGGCCGGCCGGGGGGAGCGGGCGTGCCGGCCGCTGCGCTGCGGCTGGCGATGTTGTCGTACAGCGCGCCGGCGCGCGCCTCGACGCGGTCGTCGATGACGTCGTAGACCGCCCAGCCGACGAGGAGGATGACAGGTGGAAGCACATACCCCCAGAACCAGCCCAGCGGGGTGCCTCCGACCCGCACGCCGGTGAGCAGCACGGTCGCGATCCACACCGCAAGGGCCACGGCCAGGGCGAGCAGCAGCTCGACGAGCTTCTCGCCCGCTTTCGTGCGCTGCGACGCGGACTTCGCCGCCATCGAGGCGAACCACGCGGCGATGAGCGGCTTCACGCAGACCACGAGGACCGTCAACACAACCCCCGCCCACAGCGCGGCCCAGCCGACCCGGGCCGGTGTGAGCCAGCCGATGAGCAGCAGGACGACGACGTTGAACACCAGCAGCGACGCGAAACGCACGACCCACTTCTTCATATCCTCAGGGTACGTCCCAGCCCGCAAGCGTCACGAGCCTGTGCGCGGCCGCTCGGGCGTGGGCGGAGCATCGCGGAGCGCGCGGACGGCGAGGTGCAGCGCGAGACGCGTGTCGGGGTCGTCGAGAGCGACCCCCAGAGCCTCCTCGATCCGCCGCATCCGCGCGGCGAGCGTGTTGCGGTGCACGCCGAGTGCCGCGCTCGCGCGCACCGACGACGACTCGTGGTCGAGGAACGCTTGGAGCGTGCGCCGGTCGACGTCGCCGAGCGGGGCGAAGAGGGATGCGGCGGTGGGCCGGAATGTGGCCGAGCGCGTCCAGGCCAGGAGCAGCTGCTCGAGCCCGAACCGGTCGATCTGCACGAACCAGTCGGACTCTTCCCGACCGAGCGCGAGCTGCGCGGCGTCGTGCGCTTCGCCGATCGACCGCGCGAGGCCGGCGGCGCCGCTGGCGAGCGTGCCCACGCCGGTCGCGATCGGCAGGTGGGCGCGAACGGTGTTGTGAAGGTGGCGCACGCGCCCCACGACGCGCTGCAACTCCGCCGGCGTCGGCTGCTCGGCGAACGTCAGCCATCCCGTGACGCCGGCGCCGCGCACGGTTGCCGACGCGTCGCCGCTCAGGGCGGGAAGCTCGGAGTTGACGGCGCGCAGGATGTCGAGCGGGTCGACATACGTGCGACCGGTGAGGCGGAAGGCGGCGTGCCATCCCGTCGCCCGCCACCCGAGCTCGAGCATGCGCTGCTCGAGCTCGGCCGTCATGACGGGCTGTTCGAGGAAGTCGCCGAGCAGCGACGACGAACGAGACGCGTCGCCGATTTCGTTGACCTGGTCGATGAGGATGCGCGCGGCGACGGCGGGCATCGCGACCTCCACCGCCACTCCCAGCGCACGCAGTTGCGTGTCGCTCATCGGGCCGCCGTGGACCACGAGCCGGACGCCGGGCCGCGTCGGGCTGTGGACGGCGACAGACGCCACCGAGCCCTCTGGACCGCTCGCGAGGTCGATCCACTCCTTCGTCGAGTCGATCAGTGACAGCAGCCCAGGGCCAGGGAGGGGGCCGCCGCTGGCGAGCACGCCGTCGCGGTCGACGAGGGCGACTCCGTGGCCGAGATTGGCGGCCAAGTGGCGGAGCAGGTCTGAGATCGTCTCCGCCTGGTAGCCGATCGACAGGGCGACCCGGCGGACGAGGCCGAGCGCGACGGCATCCCTTCCCTCGACAAGCTGCCACAGGGCGGCCGCGAGGCGCGTGGGCCTGGTCGAGCGCAGCAAGGTCATGCCGAGGCGCGCTGCCAGCGCGCGATTGCTGTCGCCGATGGGCGCCGTGGCGGGAAAGGCGAGCCCGGTGACTCCGAGATCGGAGACGCGGCGGATGAGCGCGTCGACGGCCCACGGCGTCGTCGGCTCGGGTGCGAGCAAGAGCGCGAACCCCGACGACGATGCGCGCAGCCCGCTCTCGTCGAGCTCGACTTGGACGTCGCGCCACACCGTCGCGCCGCGCTCGAGCACGTCGACGTCCGCTGCGTCGGGGTGGGCGAGGATGCCGTCGAGCGAGAGCTCGCTCACGGCGCGACCGCCTCGAGCGCGTCCAGGCCGGCCCGCTCGACGCGGTGCGCCGCCGCGCGCCACCACGGATGAGCGTCGATGGCGACGAGGGCGACGACCTGCCCGACACGCAGCGCGGGCAGTTGCAGGGGCCGGCCGCGCCACACGTCGATCACCGCGACGATGTCAGCGCCGCCGGCCACGCGGGCGCCGTTCCAGAAGCACGCGTTGAACTCGGACGCGCCGACCAGCCGCACGACGTCGCCGTCCGGTCCGCGCAGCTGCACATCGACGATCGCGGCGGCGGCCGGATGCACGTCGATGGCCACGATGCGCGCCGTGCCGAGCCAGCGGCCCTCGCCCTCGACGGCCGCGGGGCGCGGACCGTGGCGCTCGAGGGCGCGGCCGAGGCGGAGCGCCCGGGCGAGGGTGCCGCCCAGGCCGTGGACGGCGAGGTCGCCCACGCGGAACCCCCCGACCACGAGCACCGCCCACCCGCCGGCGCTCAGGATGGCCTGCCGAACGACGACTTCCGCGTCCGCGGGGCGCGCGCCGTCCAGCATCGCGACGCCTCCGGAGCCCGTGGCGAGCGCGAGCACGAGGTCGGGCACGTCGTCGAGGTAGAGCGAGAACTGGTCGATGCGGGGGAGCGCGCGGCCCATCAGGTCGGCGTCGACGGCGTGCCGAGCGCCCGCGAACGCCGGAACTATGAGGCCGTTGAGCCCGGCGTGCTCCACGCCGCACATCGCGGCGGCCGGGGCGCCGAGCCAGCGCTCGACGGCTTCGATCGCCGCGTCGGCCGCGTCGTCGGCGGGCAGGCGCTCGCCGAGCAGGATGGTGGAGCCGACGATCCCCACCGCCAGGCAGGAGAGGCCGGGATCGAGCTCGCCGACGTCGACGAGCTCGATCGGCAGCTCGGTGTTCGCGCGCAGCAGGCGCCCGAACACCTCGGTCTCGCCGCCGCCTCCGCCGCCGAGGAGCGCGAGCCCGAGCTCGAGCGCGTCGAGGTCGTCGCGCTCGAGGGTCCAGGCCATGTGCTCACCCTACGCGCCGGGGCGCGGCATCCCCGCCTCCGTTCCCTGCCCACCCCGGCCGCTGCTTCGTCTCCGCCGAACCGTGGCAAAACGCCGCGCAGTCCACGGTGTGACGGAGGCGGACTAATGCGTGCGCGGAAGGGGCGCGGGGTCAGGTGACGAGGGTGTCCACGAGCGACTCGATCGGGCGGAACTGCTCGGCGAGGCCGAACGCGGCCGGGCCGAACGCGGCGAGCGCGCCGGGGGTGCGCATCATCTCCGGCGTCGAGATGCCGATGACGCGCACGCGCTGCCCGTAGCGCAGGCCCTCCGTCGTGATCGGCTCGGCGGTCTCGGCGTCGAGCACGCAGATGAGGTCGGGCACGATCGCGACCATCGCGCCGTCACGCAGCGCGATGAGGTTCTCGTTCTGGAACCTGATCTCCAGCTCGGAGCTGCCGGACGCAACGCGCGCGACGCCCTTGGCGAAGCCCTCCGTCGTGCGCCGCTCCACGTCGACCACCTTGCCGACGAACAGCTCGCGCACCTCGGAGTAGAGCGTCGTCGACAACGCGTCGGAGATCGCGGCGAAGGGCGATCGCTTCGCCTGGCGCGCCTCGCGGATCGCGCGGCCGAGGCTCAGGCCCATCGACAGCGTGCGCGGCACGGCGGTGCGCTTGACGTCGGCGCCCGACATCGCGTACTCGGCGATGTGCGCGACACCGCCCAGTCGGATCGTGATCGCGCGAGCGAGCCACTCCATCTGGCGATTGTCGTCGCCGGTGTCGATGATGACGCGCTCGCCGCGCTCGCCGGCCAGAGCGAGCGGTGAGCCGTTCACGCCGTACACGGCGAAGGTCTCCATCGACAGCTCGGGGAACGCGCGGCCCATGCCGTCGGCGTCGACGACGGGCAGCCCCGTCTCGGCGGCCACCACGAGCGGGATCATCGAGTTGATGCCGCCGCACTCGATCGGCATCGTGGCCTGTGCCGTGCGGCCCACGTGCTCCTCCAGGATGCGGAGGCTCTGCGTGGGCTCGGTGCCCGCCGGGATCTTCTCGACCATGACCGTCGGGGCGCCCATCTGCGCCGTCGGGATCACGAACAGGTCGTCGTCGATCTCGTCGGGGTCGAGCACCGTGATCGCGCCGTCGCCGAGCACGCGTTCGACGAGCATCCGGCCGATGTACGGGTCGCCGCCGCCCCCCGTGCCCAGCAGCGTCGCCCCCCGTGCCAGATCCTCGAGATCGGCCGAGGCCAGCTTCCAGGGCATGCCCTACCCCTCCCCGGCGGCCTGGCGCGCAACGCCGTCGTCGAGGGTGCCGTCGAAGCGGATGCTGGGAGTGTCGTAGCCGAAGTAGCCCGGCCCCGCGAGCGCCAGGCCCGCCGCCGAGTGCCAGCGCGGGTCGCTCGGCGCGGCGATGACGCGCACGCGCTGCCCGTAGCGCAGGCCCTCCGTCGTGATCGGCTCGCCGCGCTCGGCGTCGAGGGCCATGATGAGGTCGGGCGTGGTGACCAGCACCTCGCCGTCGAGCTTCGCGACGAGGTGCTCGTTCTGGAACAGCAGCTCAAGGGAGCCCACGCCCTCGATGACGGCGCGGCCGCGCGCGAAGCCGGTCGTCGTCGCGCGCTGCACATCGACGACCTTGCCCTCGAACAGCTCGCGCCCGCCGAGGATCGCCACCGCCCGGTCGACCGGGTCGTCCTTCGCGTCCCGCGCCGCAGAGATGCCGCGCCCGATCTCCAGGCACAGCGACAGCGAGCCGCCGACCAGCGACTCCTTGGCCTGCGCTCCGCTCATCGAGAAGCCCGAGATCATGATCGAGCAGCCCATCTCGACCGCCGCGACCCGCGCGATGCGCTCGGTCCAGTGGTTGTCGACGGTCTCGAGCACGCCGCGATTGCCTTTGTCGTCGGCGAAGCCGAACGGCGACGCGGAGATGCCGTAGAGCGTGGGGATCACCATCTGCAGCTCGGGGAACGCGCGGCCCATGCCGTCGGCGTCGATCAGTGGCAGGCCGAGCATCGCGGCTGCGGCGATCGGAATCGTCGAGTTGACGCCGCCCGCCTCCGCGCACAGCACGTGGGTGACGGGGCGCCCCAGCACCGATTCGATCGCGCGCAGCGGTGCGACGACCTCGTCCAGGCTGGGCACCTTCTCCACCATCACGGTCGGCGCGCCCATCATCGCCACCGCAGCGATCGCCGCGTCGTCCGGCACCTCGTCGAGGGTCGTGATCGTGACCGGCCCGCTCGCGCGCAGCGCTTGGATGGCCAGCAGCGTGCCGATGTACGGATCGCCCCCGCCGCCGGTGCCGAGCACCGCCGCGCCGCGGGCGAGGTCGCCGATGTCGGCCTGGTCGATCTGCCAGCTCATGGCGCCCCCAGGTCGAGGTCGCCCACGGCTTTCGCCCGGATGCGCGTCGCATTGCCGGGCAGGTACGGGATGGGAACCTCGTCGAAGTCGATGATCTGCACGCTGGAAGGCGCGGCGCCGGCGGCGATCGCCTTGTCGACCGCCTCCTGGCGCACCGCGTCGAGCGTCGCCTCGCGGGCGCCGGGAGCGACGGCCACGACCTTGTCGACCTCGCCGCCGACCTGGGCGATCGACGCGCCGATGGCGTTCGCGACGGCGAAGTTGCCCGGTCGGTGCACGGCGCCGAAGAGCGGAAGCTCGTCGGGCAGCAGCACCGACCCGCCGCCCACCGCGACCACCGGGATGGGCTCGGGCGACGTGCGCATGCGGTCGATCGCCTCGGCCACCCGCTCGGCGATGCGGTCGAGCACGCGGTCGACCATCGCGCGGTCGAGGTGCTTGACCCGGTCGGCGTCGCCGATCGTCGCCCGGCCGGCGGCGACCGCGATGTCGGTCGCGGTGAGCTGGCCGCCGCCGAAGACGAGGGCGTCTTGCGTCAGCCGGTAGCCGACCGAGAGCGGGCCGACCTCGGCGGTCTCCATGTCGACGTGGCTGCCGCCGCCGATGCCGATCGAGAGCACGTCGGGCATGCGGAAGTTCGTGCGGATGCCGGCGACCTTGACCTCGTTCGCCGTTTGGCGCGGGAAGCCGCCTGCGAGCAGGCCGATATCGGCGGTCGTGCCCCCGACATCCACGACCGCGCAGTCGGCCAATCCGCTCGTGGCCGCCGCTCCGCGCATCGAGTTCGTCGGGCCCGACGCGAAGGTCGCGACCGGGTAGCGGCGCACGTACTCGTCGTCCATGAGCGTGCCGTCGTTCTGGCTCAAGTAGATCGGCGCCTCAATGCCGTGCGCCCGCACCGCCGCCGCGAGCCCGTCGACGATCTCCACCGCGAGCTCGCGCAGCGCCGCGTTGATGATCGTGGCGTTCTCGCGCTCGAGCAGGCCGATGCGGCCGATCTCGTGGCTCAGCGAGATGGCGACATCCGGCCCGAGCACGCTGCCCACGACCTCGGCGGCCTCGACCTCGAGGTCGTGGTTCACCGGGCTGAACACGCTCGAGATCGCGACGGAGCGGATGCCCTTGCCCGCCATGTCCTCGGCGTGGCGCTTGAGCTCGTCGTGGTCGATCGGCGAGATCGGCCGGCCGTCGAACTCGTAGCCGCCGTGGGCGAGGTAGGCCTGCCCGCCGATCGCCGCGCGCAGATCGGCGGGCCAGTCCACGAGCGGCGGCAGCGCGCGGGTCGCCGGCAGTCCGAGCCGCAGGGCCGCGGTCGGCGCGAGCCGATCGGCCTGCACGAGGGCGTTGATGAAGTGCGTCGTGCCGATCATGACGGCCGAGACATCGCCGCCGGTGAAGCCGTGCGACGTTCGCAGCGCCTCGATCGCGGCGATGATGCCGCTCGTGACGTCCGGGCTCGTGGACTGCTTGACCGTGGCGAGCACGGTCTGGCCGTCCATGAGCACAGCGTCGGTGTTCGTTCCGCCGACGTCGATGCCGATGTGCATTTCGCTTCTCCCTGCGCGCTATTTGTGGTCTTCCACGGCCGGCGCCTCGCCGCCCGCGACAGGGACGTCGTTGTCGGTGGGCACTTCGCCGACGCCGCGCACCCAGCCGAGCTTCCCGGCGATCGTGTACAGGACCATCGACAGGATGACTGCGGTGATCGACGGGATGCCCCACGTGAAGAAATAGCCCACGAGCGACGAGATCAGCCAGATCACGAGGGTGGCCGGGACGATCCGCGGCGCGTAGGCCGGCAGCACGTCGCGATCGCGTGTCGCGTCGAGCTGGGGGCGGAACTTCCGCACGAAGAAGTACTCGGCGACCATGATGCCGGCGATGGGCGGGAAGGCGGCCGAGAGCACGACGAGGAAGGGCACGAACGCGCTGAGGATGCCGACAGCGGCCAGCACCGAGCCGAGAACGCCGACGACGATCGTGGTCCACACGCGCGAGAGCGCGCGGTTGAACGTCGTGGAGACGAAGTTCACGAGGCCGAGCGTGGAGGAGTACAGGTTCCAGTCGTTGATCTTCAGCGTTCCCGACACGATGATCAGCAAGCCGACCCAGCCGACCGAGGTCGTGATGATCGCGACGATGTTGCCGCTGGCGGCGGCGTGCGCGAGCAGCACGCCCGACATGCCGATGACGAACTCGCCCAGGGTCACGCCCACCACGGTCTGCTTGACGACATCCGCGCCGGAGCGGTTGAAGCGCGTCATGTCGGCGGTGATGATCGCGCCGACGATGAGTCCGCCGGCGACGATCGCCGTGCCCGCGAAGACTGAGATGGGCTCGCCCGGCGGCGGCGAGTTCATGAGGTCGACGATCGAGTGCTTGCTCAGCTCGGAGACGATGCCCCAGCCGACCAGGATGAGAAACAGCGGCACCGTGAGGTTGGCGAGCACCTGCATGCCGACGAACCCGAACACGACGATGAGCGTCACGAGCAGGCCGAAGACGAGCGACCACACCCATACCGGCATGAAGCCGGGCATGAGCGACTCGAGCGACTCGGCGGAGATCGCGCTCTGGATGCCGAACCAGCCGATGAGGCTCATGGCGATGGCGAGCCCGACCAGCGACGATCCGATCTCGCCGAATCCGGTCCAACGCGCGAGCAGGGATGTCTGCAGGCCCTCGCGCTGGCCGATGACGCCGACGACGCACATGATCGCCTCGAGGATGATCGAGCCCAGGAGGAACGCGAGCGCGGCGTCCCAGAATCCGAGCGAGTATCCCAGCGTCGCGCCGAGCAGGAACTGTGAGAGCGCGGACACCTGCCCGAATCGCTGGACGGCGATTCCGAACCAGTGCCGGCGTGCGTCAGTGGGGACGCGAGAGAGGGCGAAATCCTCGTGGGTGGATGCTTCTGCCATGGGCTTTCCTTCTTCGAACGGGGGGTGGCGCTTCGAACGGGTTGAGTCCAGCAAAGCGAAGGCTCGTGCGTCTGTCGATAGGCGATCCGCCTATTTTTCTGTCCTTACGGTGCATTACGCTGCATCAGCTCCTGAGCCGCGCTGGACCCTGCGCGTTTCAGTTGCCACGTTCTGCAACGCGTGCCGCGCTTCGCGGCAACTCAACGGGCATGGCCGGGCGCGCGGCATCCTGTTCGCTCTTCGGTTGCCGCGTTCTGCGGTGTGCACCGCGATTTGCGGCAACTGAACGCGCCCTGGTGTTGCGGCTCGGGTCGAAGAGGTCAAAGGGTGGGGCGCGGATTCGCGCGGCGGCTGTTCCTGCACAGGGCGATCCGGCCACGGAGTTGTGCACAGTTCGGGCCGGAGCCCGTCACAGCGGCCGCGTGAGCATCCACTCTGGGCGGATGAGATCCCCGCGACCACTGCCGACCGCCCTGGGCGCCGCGTTCGCCGTCCATGACGCCAAGCGACTCGGAGTCACCGACTCGCGCTTGCGCGCTCGCGACCTCGACGCGCCGTTCTGGGGTGTGCGCGCGCGTCCCGCGCCGCCGCCGCGCGCTGGGCGCGACGACGTCGTCGACCTCGAAGAGCGCGACGCGCTGAGGCGAATCGAGCTGTTCCGCCCACGCATGCCGGCGCACGCGTTCCTCTCCCACGCCTCCGCGGCGCGTCGCTGGCGCATCCCGCTTCCCGTGCTCGCCGACACCGACGTCCATGTGGGCGTCTTCCGGCCGCATCGCGCGCCGCGGGGCGCCGGAGTCCACGGCCACCAGCTCTCGCCGGACGGCGTCGAGGTCATGGAGCAGGGAGGATGGCGCGTGGCCGGCCCGGCGTCGACGTGGGCTCAGTTGGGGCAGCTGCTGTCGGTGCGAGACCTCGTTGCGGCAGGAGATGCGCTGGTCAACGTGCCGCGCGACGCGTTCGGGCGCCGGCTGCCGCCCGAGGCGGCGCTGGCGACGATCGCCGAGCTCGAGCAGGCGACGGCCTCGATCCGCCGCATCGGCGCGGGCAAGCTCAGGAACGCCCTCCAGCTGGTGCGCGTCGGCGCCTCGTCGCGGCCCGAGTCGCACCTGCGGCTCGAGCTGGTGGCAGCCGGGCTGCCCGAGCCGGAGCTGGATGTCGACATCCTCAACGCCGCCGGGCGCAAGCTCGGCCATAGCGAGCTGGTCTACCCGCAGTTCCGCGTCGTGGTCGAGTACGAGGGAGACCACCACCGCACCAGCGCGCGGCAGTGGAACCGCGACATCGAGAGGTACGAGAAATACGCGGCTGCGGGATGGCGCGTGGTCCGCATCACCCGTGAGCACCTGTACGAGCGCCCTGGCGCGGCGGTGGCGCGAGTGCGCGCCGAGCTCGTGAAGGCGGGATGGCGCGGCTGAGCCATCCCGTCCGACACTCGGTTGCCGCGAACCGCGGGTGCGCTGCGCAGAACGCGGCAACTGAGCGAGCAACCGGGCGGGCGGCTCGCACGCCCACGGCGGGGCGCGCTTGACGCCGTCGCGCGGGCGGCCGTACTGTTCACACCACGAGGGGTCATCCAGGCTCCTGTCGCCGAGGAATCGACGCGGAGGTGGATGTGAGCACGCCGACCGACGGGCCGCCGGTGCGACCCGCGGGCAGGAGCAGCACGCCGCACATCGACCCGAAGGGCGTCGAGATCGCCGAGACGATCCTGCTTCCCGGCGATCCGCTGCGCGCGAAGTTCATCGCCGAGACGTTCCTCGACGACGCGCGCTGCTTCAACGAGGTGCGCAACATGCTCGGGTTCACCGGCACGTACCGCGGCCGGCCGGTCTCGGTGATGGGCACCGGGATGGGCATCCCGTCGATCTCGCTGTACACCCACGAGCTCATCCACGACTTCGGGGTCAAGAATCTCGTCCGCATCGGCAGCTGCGGGGCCCTGCAGGAGGGGATGGAGCTCTACGACATCGTGATCGCTCAGGGCGCCTCGACCGACTCCGCGTACGTGCGCCAGTTCGACCTGCCGGGCACGTTCGCGCCGCTGTCGTCGTATCGGCTGCTGGAGAAGGCCAAGCGCGCCGCCGACCAGCGCGGGCTGCGCGCGCACGTGGGCAACGTGCTTTCGTCCGACATCTTCTACAATGCCGACAGCGAGGTGAACGACCGCTGGCGGCGGATGGGCGTCCTCGCCGTCGAGATGGAGTCCGCCGGCTTGTTTGTCAACGCGGCGGCGGCCGGTGTCGACGCCCTCGCGATCTTCACGGTGAGCGACCAGCTCATCACCCACGCCGCCACAACGCCCGAGGAGCGCCAGAGCGCCTTCACGGGGATGATGGAAATCGCATTGGAGCTGGTATGAGCGCAACCGACACGGGCAACGCGCCCGCCGAGATCTCACCGTCCTTGGCCAGGCGGGCGGTGCCGATCCTGCTTGCCGTCTTCGTCTTCTCGCTCGTGATCGACAACGCGTTCAAGTACGTCACGGGCGCGATCGCGACATCGCTGGATCTCAGCCTCAACGCCGCGGGGCTGCAGGCGACCATCCCCGGCATCCTCATCGGCATCGGGGCGGTCGTGTACGCCGCGCTGGCGGACGCGGTGAGCATCCGCCGGCTCACGGTGCTGGCGATCATCCTCATCTGCATCGGATCGATCGTCGGGTTCGCGTTCCAGGGGTCGTGGGGGCTGGTGCTGACCGGCCGCATCGTCCAGACCGCGGGCCTGGCCGCCGCCGAGACGCTCTACGTCATCTGGGTGACCAAGCACTTCGCGGGCGCGCAGCAGAAGGCGTACCTCGGCTTCAGCACAGCGGCGTTCCAGCTCTCGCTGCTGCTGGGCGTGGTCGGCGGCGGGTTCATCGCGACGTACGTGTCGTGGCCGGTGCTGTTCCTCGCGGCGCTCCTGCCCCTGCTGGCCCTGCCGGTCGTGCTCAAGACGGTGCCCCCTGAGCAGACGAGGTCGTCGAGCCTGGACGTGTTCGGGCTCTTTCTCGTGGCCGTCGTCGCGGGCGGGATCATCATGTTCCTGCAAGCGTTCCAGTGGCTCTACCTCGTGGCCGTCGTCATCGCCCTGGGGCTGTTCGTCTGGCACGTCGCGCGCAACCCCAAGGCGCTCATCTCTCCGGCCTTCTTCGCCAACAAGCAGTACACCCTCGTGCTGCTGGTCGTGTTCGTCATGTACTCGGTGCAGCTCGGCTACGTGGTGACCTTCCCGGTGCTCATGGAGGCGACCCACGGCATGAGCGGGGCGGAGTCGTCGCTGTTGCTCATCCCCGGGTACATCTGTGCCGTGCTGGTCGGCGTGTTCACCGGGGCGATCGCGAGGTTCCTCGACTCGCACCGGGCCATCGTGCTGGCGCTCGTGCTCATCACCGTCGCGCTGCTGGTGCCCGCTTTCTTCGTCGACGCTCCGGTGGCCGTCTACATCCTGTCGATGGCGCTGTTCCCCTCCGGGTTCGCGCTCATGTACGCGCCACTGCTGTCCACCGCGGTCAAGAGCATCGCGCCGGAGAAGACCGGCGTCGCGATCGGCTTCTACAACTTGACGATCAACATGGCCATCCCGATCGGCATCGCCTACACGCTCAACCTGATCGGGCAGAACCTGGGCTTCATGAGCGGCTTGGCCTCGCCCGCCGGGGCGCCGTTCGCGGCCGTCATGCTCATCCTCGGCCTCATCGGCGTGCTGGCGATCGTCATGTACCTCTCCTTCGCGCGCGTCCTGCACCGCGACAACGCGCCGGTGGAGCAGCCGGTCGCGTAGCGCCTGCCGCGTTCAGTACGTGTCGGTGACCGACGGGCCCTGCGTCGGGATGAACCGCGCGGCCAGGGCCTCCGAGCCGCGGGCGAGGAGCGTGACATCCGCTCCCACCGACACGAAGTCGGCGCCGCCGGCGATGTACGCGTCGGCGGCCGCCGGGTCGAACGCGTTCACGCCGACCGCTTTGCCGGCGCGGTGGACGTCGTCGAACACGCGGCGCACGGCGGCGACCACCTCGGGATGCGTCTGCTCGCCGGGAAAGCCCATGGATGCCGCCAGGTCGGCCGGTCCGACAAGCACGCCGTCCACGCCGTCCACCGTCGCGATGGCGGATGCCGCCTCGACGGCCGGCGCGGACTCCACCTGCACGACCAGCGACACGTGGCTCGACGCGTTCTGCACGTAGCCGGGCACTCGCGCCCAGCGGGCGCTGCGCGCGAGCGCCGACCCCACGCCGCGCACGCCTTCGGGTGGATACCGCGTCGCCGCGACGGCGGCGCGGGCCTCGTCTTCGGACGAGACCATCGGCACGAGCAGGTTCTGCGCGCCGAGGTCGAGCACCTGCTTGATGACGACCGGGTCGCCGAAGGGCACGCGCACGACCGCCGGCACGCCGTATGCCGCGACGGCCTGCAGCTGGGCGAGCACCGTCGTCAGCGTGTTGGGCCCGTGCTCCATGTCGACCAGCAGCCAGTCCAGCCCCGATCCGGCGCAGATCTCGGCGGACAGCGCGTTGCCCGTGCTCACCCACATGCCGATCAGCGCGCGCCCGTTGGCGCCGCTGGAGGGCCCGGTCGCGCGCAGCGCGTCGCCGAAGGTCGGGGCTAGACGAAGCGGCATGTGATCGTTCCCATCGGTCCGTAGTCGCACAGCACGCTGTCGCCGCGGCTCACCCACATCGGCCGGGTGAAGGAGCCGGCGAGGATGATCTCGCCCGCCTCGAGGCGCGAGCCGTGCTGGTGGAACTTGCGCGCGAGCCACGCGACGCCGGTCGCGGGGTGGTTGAGCACGCCGGCGGCGACCCCCGTCTCCTCGATCGTCTCGTTGCGGTAGAGCAAGGCCGACACCCAGCGCAGGTCGACGGCGTCGGGCTTGGTGGGGATGCCGCCGAGCACCATCCCGCCGTAGGCCGCGTTGTCCGAGATGGTGTCGACGATCGTGCGGCCCTCCATCTCGATGTGCGAGTTGAGCACCTCGAGCGCCGGCGTCACATACTCGGTCGCGCGCAGCACGTCGAACAGCGAGCAGTCCGGGCCCTCCAGCGGGTCTTTCAGGACGAAAGCGAGCTCGACCTCGATGCGCACGTTGGAGAAGTCGTCGAACGGGATGGCCGACCCGTTCTCCCACACCGTGTCGTCGAACATCACGCCGTAGTCGGGCTCGCTGATGCCGGTCGCCTGCTGCATGGCCTTCGATGTGAGCCCGATCTTGCGGCCCACAAGCCGGCGCCCCGCGGCGAGGTTCTTGTCGCGCCACACGCCCTGGATCGCGTACGAGTCCTCGACCGTGGCCTGCGGGTACCGCGCCGTGATGCGCGGGATCACGGCGCGGTCGCGGTCGGCTTCGGCCAGCTCGTCGGCGATCGCCGCGATCGTCTCGGGGGAGAGCTTCCCGCCGGTCACAGCTGGTTGCCGAGCTTGTACTCGCCCTGCTTCCACTCCGGAAGCTCGTCCTCGCCCTCGGCGCGCGTGTACGAGAAGCCGTCGGCGCCGATGGTCACGGCCATCTCCGACGAGTCGGTGCGCGCGACGACCGGCTGCGGGTTGCCGTCGAGGTCGAGCACGAGCGACGCGTCGGTGTACCACGACGGCACGACCGGGTTGCCCCACCAGTCGCGGCGCTGGTTGTCGTGCACGTCCCACGTGACGACCGGGTTGTCGGGGTCGCCGGTGTAGTAGTCCTGCGTGTACACCTCGACGCGGTGGCCGTCGGGGTCGCGCAAGTACAGGTAGAACGCGTTCGACACGCCGTGTCGGCCGGGCCCGCGCTCGATCGCGTCGGAACGGCGGAGAGACCCGAGCTTGTCGCAGATCGCGAGGATGTTGTGCTTCTCGTGCGTCGCGAAGCACACGTGGTGCATGCGCGGGCCGTCGCCGCCGGTCATGGCGGTGTCGTGCACGGTGGGCTTGCGCCGCATCCACGCCGCGTAGACCGTGCCCTCGTCGTCCTGGATGTCTTCGGTGACCCGGAAGCCGAGGCTCTGCATGTAGCCGACCGCGCGCGGGACGTCGGGGGTCACCTGGTTGAAGTGGTCGAGGCGCACGAGCTCGCCCGGGCTGTACAGGTCGTAGCGCCACGACAGTCGCTCGACGTGCTCGGTGGCGAAGAAGAACTCGTACGGGAACCCGAGCGGGTCGGTGACCCGCACCGAGTCGCCGATGCCCTTGACGAAGCCGTCGGCGTTGCGGCGCACGTCGCAGCCGAGCTCGGAGTAGAACGCCACCGCCTTGTCGAGGTCTTCGGGCGTGCGCACCCGGAACGAGAAGGCGGCCACGGCCGCGAGCGGGCCCTTGCGCAGCACCAGGTTGTGGTGGATGAACTCCTCGGTCGAGCGCAGGTAGATCGCCTCGTCGTCCTCTTCGGTGACGTGCAGGCCCAGCACGTCAACGTAGAAGACGCGGGATGCCGCGAGGTCGGTGACCACCAGCTCCATGTACGCGCAGCGCAGCACGTCCGGCGGCGGGGAGGCCGGGACGGGCAGCGGGTTGTCCGAGACGATCGGGGCCTCCTGCGAGACGTAGAACCCGGAGGAGGTGAGGGTCTTTTCGTGCTTGTCGGTCATGTCAGCGTCCTTGCTCTCGAGTCTGGTTTCAGTTCTTGCCGAAGGTGGGGTTGTGCACCTTGCCGAGGGTGATGTGCACCGACTGCTGGTCGGTGTAGAAGTCGATCGATCGGTAGCCGCCCTCATGGCCGAGGCCGGAGGCCTTCACGCCGCCGAACGGCGTGCGCAGGTCGCGCACGTTGTTCGAGTTCAGCCACACCATTCCGGCCTCGACGTTCTGCGCGAAGTTGTGGGCGCGCTTGAGGTCGTTGGTCCAGATGTAGGCGGCCAGGCCGTACCGCGTGTTGTTCGCGAGCGCGAGGCCCTCCTCGTCCGTGTCGAATGGCGTGATCGCCACGACCGGGCCGAAGATCTCCTCCTGGAAGATGCGCGCGTCGGGCGAGACGTCGGCGAACACCGTCGGGGCGACGAAGTTGCCGGTGTCGAAGCCTTCGGGGCGGCCGCCGCCGGCGACGAGGCGCCCCTCGCCCTTGCCGATCTCGACGTAGCTCATCACCTTGTCGTAGTGCTCGGGGTGCACGAGCGCGCCGACCTCGGTGGCGGGGTCGTGCGGGTAGCCGACCCTGACGCGCTTGGCCTGCGCGGCGTACCGCTCGACGAACTCCTCGTAGACGCCGCGCTGCACGATGATGCGCGAGCCGGCGGTGCAGCGCTCGCCGTTGAGCGAGAACACTCCGAAGATCGTCGCGTCGATCGCGGCGTCGAGGTCGGCGTCGTCGAACACGACCGCCGGGCTCTTGCCGCCAAGCTCCATCGACAGGCCCTTCAGGAACGGCGCCGCGTTGCCGAAGATGATCTGGCCGGTGCGGCTCTCGCCGGTGAACGAGATCAGCGGCACGTCGGGATGCTTCACGAGCGCGTCGCCGGCATCCTCTCCCAGTCCGTTCACGAGGTTGAACACGCCCTGCGGGAGACCCGCCTCCTCGAAGATCCCCGCCCACAACGACGCCGACAGCGGCGTGAACTCGGCCGGCTTGAGCACGACCGTGTTGCCGGTGGCCAGTGCCGGCCCGAGCTTCCACGACTCGAGCATGAACGGCGTGTTCCACGGCGTGATCAGGCCGGCGACGCCGATCGGCTTGCGGTTGACGTAGTTCATCTGGCGGCCGGGCACCTTGAAGGCGTCGTCGGCCTGCGCGACGATCAGGTCGGCGAAGAAGCGGAAGTTTTCGGCGGCGCGCCGGGCCTGCCCGAGTGCCTGCGTGATCGGCAGGCCCGAGTCGAACGACTCGAGCTCGGCGAGGCGGGCGTCGCGCGACTCGACGATGTCGGCGATCTTGTGCAGCACGCGCGAGCGCTCGCGCGGCAGCATCCGCGGCCACGGGCCCTCGTCGAACGCGCGCTTGGCGGCGGCGACGGCGGCCTCGATGTCGGCCTTCTTGCCCGCGGCGGCCTGCAGGTAGGTCTCGTTGGTGACGGGGTTGAGCACGTCGAACGTGTCGCCGTCCTGCGAGTCGACGAACTGGCCGTCGATGTAGTGCTGGATGCGGGCGGGCAGGTCAGCGGGCACGTGGCTCTCGGCGGTGTCGGTCATGGTGTCTCCTTCAGCGGTGGGGGGCGGGATGGCGCGCGTCGATGAAGGACTCCATCGTGCGCCAGCGGTGGTTGCGGGCCGCCAGCTCGATGTCGAGCGGGTCGGCGCCGGAGCGGATGAGGTCGAGGATCGCGGCGTGCTCGGTGACCGAGTGGTGGGCGCGGTCGGGCACGAACGAGAAGGTCGAGTCGCGCAGGCCCGACAACCGCGACCAGCCGCGGTGCACGAGCTCGAGAATGTGCGGGTTCGAGCAGCTCTCGAACAGCGCGAAGTGGAACTGCCGGTTGAGCTCGGTGAACGCGTGGGCGTCGAAGTCGTCGAGCATCCGCCGCATCCGCTCGTTGACGTCGGCCGCGTGCGCGATGTCGTCGTCGGTCAGGAGCGCCGACGACAGCGCGGTGGCCGTCCCTTCCACCACGCCCAGGGTCTGCATCGTGTAGACGTACTCGCCCTCGTCGACGACGGCCACCCGGGCGCCGACGTTGCGCTCGAAGGTGACCAGTCCTTCCGCTTCGAGCAGGCGGATGGCCTCGCGCACCGGCACGACGCTCATGCCCAGCTCGTCGGCGATTGGGCCGAGCACGAGACGGTAGCCGGGGACGTACTCGTGGCGCGAGATGCGCTCGCGCACCCACTCGTACGCGCGCTGCGATTTGCTGGCCTGGTCGTCGGCGACGGCCACGAGGCTCATCCCTCCGATCCTCGGGCGTGTCCCAGCGCCTCGTCGTAGCGCGCCCGCCACTGGGCGTTCATCGGGAACAGCCCGTCGACCGGGTGTCCCTCCGCCACGCGCTCGGCGATCCAGGCATCCTCCTCCTCTTGCGCGAGGGCGTCGTCGGCGACCTCCTCGGCAAGAGCGGGAGGGATGACGATGACCCCGTCGGCGTCGGCGACGATGACATCGCCCGGCTGGACCGTGGCCCCGCCGCACGCGATCGTCAGATCGACGTCCCACGGCACGTGCTTGCGGCCGAGCACGGCCGGGTGCGGCCCCGCGGTGTAGACGGGGATGCCCACCGCGGTCACGGCGTCGGCGTCGCGGACGCCGCCGTCGGTGACGATGCCGGCGGCGCCGAGGGCGTGCGCGCGGATGGCGAGGATGTCGCCGAGCGTGCCGGACCCGGACTCGCCGCGTGCCTCGATCACGATGACTTCGCCCTCGCGGATCGCGTCGAACGCGCGCTTTTGCGCGTTGAAGCCGCCCCCGTGGCTCTTGAAGAGGTCTTCGCGGTTGGGCACGAAGCGCAGCGTCTTGGCGACGCCGACGATCTTCTTGTCGGGGTGCAGCGGCCGCACGCCGTCGATCGAGACGTTGTCCAGCCCGCGCTTGCGCAGCTGGGCGGACAGGCCCGCGACCGGCACCTGCTCGAGCTTGAGACGCAGCTCGGGGGAGAGGGCGGGGCCCTTGGCGGCGTCGGCGGGCTTTCCCGAATCAGGGGATTCGGCGGGGTCAGGCTGATTTGCGCTGGATTGTCCTGACTCGGCGAAATCTCCTGATTCGGGTGACTCGGGCGGCAGGCCGGCGGCCTCGCGCGAGCCCCACGCCTCCTCGCGCTGCTTGTCGTCGACGGCGGGAAGGGAGCCGAGCGACGCGTCGAACGGGCCGTCGTCGCCCTGCACCACGGTCGTCACGAGGCGGCCGGAGCTCGCCCCGGTGGCGGGGACGTCGACTTCGACCTCGACGACATCCCCCGGGACGACAACCGACGAGCCGGCGGGCGTGCCGGTGAGGATGACGTCGCCGGGCTCGAGCGTGAAGTGCTGCGAGAGGTCGGCGACCATCTGCGCGAGCGAGAAGATGAGGCCGGCGGTCGTGTCGTCTTGCGCCACCTCGCCATTGACCCACGTGCGCACGCGGATCCCGGCCGGGTCGAGGCCCGCCGCGTCGATGAGGCGCGGGCCGATCGGGGTGAACCCGTCGCCGCCCTTGGAGCGGACGTTGGAGCCGCGGTCGTTCGCGCGCAGGTCGTAGAGCCCGAAGTCGTTCGACGCGGTCACCCAGCCGACATGGCGCCACGCGTCGTCGATCGACACGCGCTTGGCGGGCGTTGCGATGACGAGAGCGATCTCGCCTTCGAAAGCGAGCAGCTCGGTGCCGGGGGGGCGGACGATCGTGCTGCCGGTCGCGGCGACCGAGCTCGACGCCTTGAAGAAGTACGACAGGTGGGCGGGGCGGCGGCCGCGCTGCTCCGCGCGGGAGAGGTAGCTGAGGTGGATCGCGATGATCTTGCCGGGCCGGCCGGGAAGCCCGGAGAAGCGGGGGTCTGCGGCATCCGTGCTGGTCATTGAGCTCCCTCGCCCTTGCGCTGTCCTCGCGATCGTATATGATCGGTCACGTTCCCGGCAAGTGTGTTCTCGCCGACTTGTCGGATCACGGCCGCGTGGCCGATCGACAAAGGAGTCGTGATGAGCACACCAGAAGATTCGAGCCTCACACCGACGGGCATGATCGCCACCGAAACCGACCGGCGACGCGTCGTGTTCGCCACCGTGGTCGGCACCACCGTCGAGTGGTACGACTTCTTCATCTACGCGCAGGCGGCCGCGCTCGTGTTCGCGGCGCTGTTCTTCGAGCCGGCCGGCGAGGGGGTGGGGCAGATCCTCTCCTACGCCACGATCGGCATCAGCTTCTTGTTCCGACCGCTCGGGGCTTTTCTCGCCGGCCACTTCGGCGACAAGCACGGCCGCCGCGTCGTGCTCATGTGGACCCTGATCCTGATGGGCGCCGCGACCACGCTCGTCGGCGTGCTGCCCACCTTCGCCACGATCGGGGCGATGGCGCCGATCCTGCTGATCCTGCTGCGCATCCTGCAGGGTGTGTCTGCGGGCGGCGAGTGGGGCGGCGCGGTGCTGATGGCCGTCGAGCACGCGCCGAAGACCAAGCGCGGCCTGTTCGGATCCTCGCCCCAGATCGGCGTGCCGCTGGGGATGCTGTTGGCGTCGGGGATCATGGCCCTGGTCGCCCTGCCCGGTGAGGAGTTCTTCCTGTCGTGGGGTTGGCGCATCCCCTTCCTGTTCAGCTTCGCGCTGATCCTCGTCGGCTACTACATTCGCCGGCGGGTCGAGGAGAGCCCGGTGTTCACCGAGATCGCCGAGCGCGCCGAGGCCACCAAGAACCCGGTCGGCAAGCTGTTCCGCCACTTCACGCTGCTCGTCATCCTGGCCGCGCTCATCTTCGCCGGAAACAACGCGGTCGGGTACATGACGACGGGCGGCTTCATCACCGGGTACGCGACCAACCCCGACGGCCCGCTGGCGCTGCCGCGCGAGCAAGTTCTGCTCGCCGTCACCGGATCGGCTGTGACCTGGCTCGTCTTCACGTGGCTGGGTGGTTGGATTTGCGACAAGATCGGCCGGCGCACCACGTACATCGTCGGGTGGGTCGCGTTGCTGATCGGCATCGCGGCGCTGTTCCCGCTCGTCAACACCGGCGACATCGGGCTGCTCTTCCTGGGGCTCGCGCTGCTCACTGTGGGGCTGGGCCTCACGTACGGTCCGCAGGCCGCGCTCTACTCGGAGCTGTTCCCGGCGTCCATTCGCTTCTCGGGGGTGTCGATCTCGTACGCGATCGGCGCCATCTTCGGCGGCGCGTTCGCGCCCACCATCGCGCAGGGGCTCGTGCAGGCCACGGGCACGACCGTGTCCGTGCAGATCTACCTGTCGACGGTTGTCGTGCTCGGCCTCATCGCGACGCTGCTGTTGAGGGACCGCACGGGCATACCGCTCGGGCCCGACCACGAGGAGGAGCAGGCGGCGTCTCCGATCCGCGGGCTGTCCAAGGTCTGAGGGATGCCGCGCACCCCCGCGCCCGTCGCCGACTGGGTGACGATCCCCGAGCTGTACCGCGACCCGTTCCCGATCTACGAGCGGCTGCGCGCCGAGGGCGGGGTGCACTGGGCGCCGCACGTCGGCAGGTACCTCGTCACCTCCTACGCGGCGGTGCACGAGACGGAGCTTGACCAGGAGACGTACTCGGCGAACGAGGAGGGGTCGCTGCAGATCCGCGCGATGGGGCACTCGATGCTGCGGCGCGACGACCCCGAGCACTACGTCGAGCGCAAAGCGTGGCAGCCGGCGCTGCGGCCGGGTGCGGTCAAGCGCATCTGGACCTCGATGTTCCAGCGCAACGCCGAGCGCTACCTCGACGAGCTCGTGGAGAAGGGCCCGGGCGCCGACCTGGTGTGGGACTTCGCCGCGCCGTACGCCGCCGAAAGCCTGCGCGAGATCATCGGCCTGCACAACGCCACGCAGGAGGACCTGCAGCGCTGGTCGCAGACGATGATCGACGCCACGGGCAACTACGCCGACGACCCGGAGGTGTGGGCGAAGGGGGAGCGGTCGTTCGACGAGGTCGACGCCGCGCTCGACGAGATGCTTGGCTGGCACGCCCGGCATCCCGACAACTCCCTCATCTCGTCGCTGCTGAGCATCCCCGACTACCGGATGCCCGTCGAGCGCATCCGCGCGAACGTCAAAATGACGATCGGAGGGGGCCTCAACGAGCCGCGCGACGCGATCGGCGTCGCGGCGTGGGCGCTGCTGACCCATCCCGAGCAGCGCGCGGCGGCAGAGGCCGACCCCGCGCTGTGGCACACCGTCTTCGACGAGGCGATCCGCTGGGTGGCGCCCATCGGGCTCTACTCGCGGCAAGTGACGCGCGACACGGTGCTCGCCGGCGTCGAGCTGCCCGCGAAGGCGCGGCTGGGCATCTGCATCCTGTCGGCGAACCGCGATGAGCGCGTGTGGACAGACCCCGCGGCCTTCGACATCCGGCGCGAGGCCAAGCCGCACCTCGCGTTCGGCAAGGGAGTGCACGTGTGCCTGGGCACGTGGGTCGCGCGCGCTGAGGTCGCCGATGTCGCGCTGCCTTTGCTGTTCGGCAGGCTGCAGGGCTTGGATGTCGTGCCGGAGCGCCCTGCCGAGATCCGCGGCTGGGTGTTCCGCGGAATGACGCGGCTGCCCGTGCGGTGGAGCGGCGTGGCCGCGGCACCGGCCGTCGGCGCTGTCGGCGCGGGACCGGCGCCGCGCGTGGCGGTCGTCGGGTCGGGGCCGGCGGGATGCTTCGCGGCGCAAGCGTTGCGGCGCGCCTTCCCCGCGGCCGAGCTCGACGTGTTCGACCAACTGCCCACCCCGTACGGCCTCGTGCGGTACGGCGTCGCCGCCGACCACCAGGGCGCCAAGTCGGTGGCGCGCCAGTTCGACCGGCTGTTCCTGCACGAGGGCGTGCGGTTCCACGGCAACACCCGCGTCGGCGACGACTTCACCCTGCACGAGCTGCGCTCCACGTTCGACGCCGTCGTGCTGGCGACGGGGCTGCACGCCGACCGGCCGCTCGGGGTTCCGGGCGACAGCCTGCCGGGAGTTGTCGGCGCGGGAGTGGTCACGCGCGCGTTGAACTCGCATCCGTCGTCGGCGGCCGTTCCCGCGCTGGGCGAGGAGGTCGTCGTGATCGGCCACGGCAACGTGGCGATGGATGTCGCGCGGCTCCTGTGCCGCGACGAGGCCGAGCTCGACGGCTCCGACATCGACGACGGGGCCCGTGCCGCGTTGTGCGGCGGCGTGCGCCGCATCCACCTCGTCGGGCGCAGCGGGCCGGCCGCGGCCAAGTTCGACCCCGTGATGGTGCGCGAGCTCGCCGGGCTCGGCGGCGTGCGGCACGTGGTGCACGGCCTCGACCGCGTCGACGTGCCCGACGGCAAGGACGCCCGAGTCGACGCGGTGCGCGCGCTGGCCGCCGCGGACCCCGGCGGCGCCGAGCGCGTGGTCCTGGAGTGGTGGTTCGGCCTGTCGCCGGCGCGCGTGGAGGGCAACGGCGCCGTCTCGGCCGTCGTCTTCGACGGGCCCGACGGCGAGGTCGCGCTGAGGGCGGACAGCGTCGTGACGGCCGTCGGCTTCGCCGCCGACGACACGGCACCGGTCGAGCCCGGCGCCCACTCGGACGGACGTGTCGAGCCCGGCCTGTACGTGGCGGGCTGGCTGCGCCGTGGCCCGCGGGGCACGATCCCCGACCAGCGCGCCGACGCGCTGAGCCTCGTGCGGGCGATCGCCGACGACATCTCGTCGGGGGCCGTGCCCACCGGGCTGCCGGGCGTCGACCCGGTGCCGGGCGCCGTCGACTTCGACGGCTGGCGGCGCATCGACGTGCGCGAGCGACTTGCCGCGGCGCCCGGCAGGTCGCGGGCGAAGCTGCGCACGGTCGCCGAGATGCTGGAGGCCGCGCGCGACCTTCGGCTCGCGCTGCCCGACGTCGAGGGCGGCGCGGAGGCGGGCTCGGGGTGGAGCGTGCCGGTCACGGTGCTGTTCGGCAGCGAGTCGGGCGGCGCCGAGCTCGTGGCAGACGAGCTGTGCCGCGTGGTCGGCGGCGACACCGAGGTCGTCGACATGGCCGAGGCCGACCCTGCACAGCTCGACCGCTCGCGTCTGCACCTCGTGGTGTGCTCGACGTACGGCGATGGCGAGGTTCCCACCGCGGCGCGGCCTTTCCACCGAGCGCTCGTCGAGGGGCTGCCCGACCTGGCCGGCCTGAGATATGCCGTGTTCGGCATGGGAGACCGCAGCTACACCAAGACGTACTCGCGGGGCAGTGAGCTGATCGACGAGGCGCTCGCGGCGTGCGGCGCCGAGCGCGTCGGCGAATACGGACGGCACGACGCGGGCGGCCCCATCGACGCCGCTGGCGCCGCGCGCGACTGGGCTGCGGGTATCGGCGCCGAGGTGGGCGAGACTGTCGCGGCGTGATCTCGGCGACGCGTCCGGCGCGGTCCGCCGCTGACGCGACCCGCTGTGCCGGCGAGGCCCGCTGCTGCCGTCGGGGCTCGCGGTTGCGCGCGAGACCCACTGTTGCGCGCGAGACCCACTGCAGCGGCCTAGGTTTCGGCGCGGATGGTGGGTGTTGCGGCGAGTGGTGGGTTTCGGTGGGATGAAGCCCGCTGTGCCGGCGAGGCTCGCGGTTGCGCGAGAGACCCGCTGCCGCCGGCGAGGCCGTTGTCTGCGCGCGAGACCCGCAGCCGCTGGCGAGACCCACTGCAGCGGCCTGGGTTTCGGCGCGGATAGTGGGTCTCGCGGCGAGTGGTGGGTTTCGCGGCGAGTGGTGGGGCAGGCGGGGCCGGCGGGGCAGGCCGGCCGGCGGGCGGGGCCGCCGCGCGGCTCAGCCGCCGAGG
>NZ_JASGEC010000048.1:0-45472 GCF_047606685.1 Microbacterium sp. | reverse complement strand
CCCGCCGCGGGTGACGGCGGTGCGCCGCGTCGCGCGGGCCGTCGACCGGCTCGGCCCGTCGACGTTCCGGCCGCGCACGCCGAAGGCCGTGTCGGCGATGCTCGCGCGCTTCGCCGAACGCGCGCACGGCGGGCCACGGCTGCTGTATCGGCTCCTGGCATCCACTCCCCCGCTCGCCGCGCGCCTGTTCGCGGCGCTCGGCGGCGAGACCGCCGCGCTCGTGCGCACGACCGTCGCCGCGACGATGCAGTCGGGCGGGACCGCCTTCAACGTGCTGCCGTCGCAGGCGAGCGCGACGGTGAACCTGCGGATCGTTCCCGGCGAGACGATCGCCAGTGTCGTGCAACGGGTGCGGCGGCGCATCGCCGACCCGAAGGTCGAGGTGGCGGTCGTGGAGGGGCACGACCCGTCGCCGGAGTCGCCGGTCGATGCCGCGCAGTTCGCACTGGTCGCCGCTGCCGTGCAGGACGCCTATCCGGCCGCCGTGACCGTGCCGTACCTCATGATGCAGGCCAGCGACTCGCGGCACTTCCACCGGTTCTCGCCCGCCGTGTACCGGTTTGCGCCGCTGCGGATGTCGGCGGCGCAGCGGGCGTCGATCCACGGGGTCGACGAGCGCGTCGAGCTGGCGTCGCTCGAGGCGGGCGAGCGGTTCCACCGGGCGCTGATCGAGGGGCTGACGTGAGCAGGCGGGTGTCGATCGGGGCGCTCGCCGGAATCGTCGGCTTCCTCGCGTTCGTCGAGTTCACCAGCGGCGTGCTGCAGGGCTACTACACGCCGATGCTCACCGACATCGCGCGCCATCTGCGCATCCCCGACGCCGACGTCAACTGGCTCGAGGGCACACAGCTCATGCTGTCGGCCCTCGTCGTGCCCGCGTTCGCGAAGCTCGGCGACATGGCAGGACACAAGCGGATGCTGCTGGTCTCCACCGCCCTGACCGCCGCCGCCGCGCTCGCACTGCCGTTCACCGACTCGTTCCTGGTGTTCCTCGTCGCGTGGACGCTCATGGGCTTCTACGTCGTGTGGCTGCCGCTGGAGATCGCGCTCATCTGGTCGCGGTCGCAGCATATGGAAGGCAGCGCCACGATCACTGCCCGCGCCGCCGGCTTCCTCGTCGCCGCGCTCGAAGGCGGAGCAATCGCCGGAGCCCTCACCGGCGGCGCGCTCGTCGACATCCTTCCGCTCACGGTCGTGCTGCTCATCCCGGCGCTGCTGATCGTCGTGTGCTTCTTCGTCATCCTGTTCGGCGTGGAAGAGTCGCCCGACCACGCCGGCGGCCGGCTCGACACGAACGGGCTCGTGCTCATCTCGCTCGCGCTCGTCGCGTTCACGGGCGGGCTCAGCCTGCTGCGGCTGAACGGGCCGATGGATGCCGGGGCGTGGGCGGTCGTCGCTCTGGGCGTGCTGCTTGCCATCCCGTTCGTGCTGTGGGAGCTGCGGCACGACGACCCCGTCATCGACGTGCGGATGTTCCGCTCCCTCGCGCTCGGGCCGGTCTTCCTCACCACGGGGCTGTTCGGGGTGAGCGTGCTCGGGGCGCAAGCGCCGCTGTCGACGTTCGCCCGCACCGACCCCGAGGTGCACGGGTACGGGCTCGGCACGACGGGGTTCGCGACATCCCTCATCATCGGCATCTACCTCATCGCGATGATCGCCGGCGCGCTGGCGTACGCGCCCGTGTCGCGCCGGGCGACGCCGCGGGTGGCGTTGATCGGGGCGGCGACGCTCGTGGGCGTCGGATTCCTGCTGTTCCTGCCGCTGCACTCGGCGTACGCGCACGCGATCGTGAACATGGTCGTCGTCGGGGTCGGGTCGGGCGCGCTCGTCGCGGCTCTGCCGGCCGCGGCGGCGTCGGCCGCGCCGCCCACTCAGACCGGTGTGGCGACCGGGCTCACGAACTCGGTGAAGACCGTCGGGGGCGCGATCGCGTCGTGCGTGTTCGGCATCGCGCTGCTGCACGGCGCCACGGGCGGCACGGCGGGGTCGTTCTCGGGATACGTGACGGTGTGGGTGGTGTGCGGCGTGACGGCGCTCGTGGCGGCTGTGCTGCTGCTGTTCGTGCCGAAGCTCGCGTTCACGGATCGGTCGGGTTCCGCCGCCGGTCGGTGAGTTATCCACAGCTTGTGGTATTTTTGTTCGGATGTCGGTGACGGGTGTCACAATGGATATATGGCATTCTTTCGAACTCTCCGGGCGCACGTGGCGGCCGTCGAGGCGTTCGACGCGCTGGATGTCGAGCCGTCGGCGCTGCCGGCGGCGGTGAACGCGCTGCCCGACGACGCCGTGGTCGACGTGCTGCACGCCGCGTCCGAACTTGCCAACGAGGCCGAGCGGCTGCGTGCGCTCGCGGCCGGCGTCGCCTCGCGGCGTTCGCGGCGCGATCAGGGGCACGGCGGGCTGTCCGCGGTGCGGGGGCACCGGTCGCCCGTGTCGCTCGTGCAGTCGATCTCCGGCGGCACGAAAGGGGATGCCTCACGCGACGTGCGGCTCGGCGAGGCGCTGCTCGACGGGGCGCTCGGCTCTGCTCGCGGGCAACTGACCCCGGTGGAGGGCGACGCGGGCGCCGAGGTGCGGGCGTGGCACGAGCCGATCGGGCAGGCGCTGCTCGACGGCGGGTTGACGGCGGCGCAGCACGACGCGATCCGGCGCGGGCTCGGCGAGCCGCCCGAGCGCGACGGAGTGGATGCGGCGACCATCGCCGAGGTGTGGACGCTCGCCGCCGAGCAGCTCGTGGCAGACGCCGCGCGGGTGCCGGTGGAAGAGCTGGCGACGCGGGCGCGCCTGGCGCGCGACCTGCTCGACCCCGAGGGCGCGAACGAGCGGTACGCGCGGCGGTTCGACAATCGCGTGTTCCGCGTGTGGAAAGACGCCGACGGCGTCTCGCACGGGCGGATCGTGTTCGAAGACGGCGGGGCGGCGTGGACGAACTCGCTGCTCGCCTCCGCGCTGCGGCCGCGGCGGGGCGGTCCGCGGTTCGTCGACCCCGACGAGCGGCGGGCCGCCGACGAGCTGGTCGCCGACACGCGCACCAACGACCAGCTTGCGTACGACCTGCTCCTGGGCGTGTTGCGCGCCGGCTCGCTCGCCGAGGCAAAGGACGTATTCGGCGCCCGCCAACCGGGTGTGCGCGTTGTCGTGGTGAAGGATGCCGCCGGCGCCCGTGACGCGTTCGGGCGGCTGCTCGCGACCGGACACCTTGAAGACGGCGGCGAGCCCGTCGCCGGCGCGTTCGTCGAGCAGCAGCTGTGCGCGATCGGATCGCAAGAGGTCTCGGTCGACTCGTGCGGGAATCCGCTGGACGTGGGGCGCGAGGCGCGGCTGTTCACGCCGAAGCAGAAGGTCGCCCTGGCGGTGCGCGACGGCGGGTGCATGTGGCCGGGATGCGACGTGCCCGCGTCGTATTGCGAAGCCCATCACTGCGATCACTGGTGGGAGCATCTGGGGCGCACCGACATCGACCGGGGCATTCTGCTGTGTCGATATCACCACATGCTGCTGCACAACCGCGGCTGGCGCATCACGCGCGAGGGCAAGGGCGCGTTCATGCTGCATCCGCCGCCGGGCGAGGGGGATCCGATCGCGTTGCGGTCGAGGTCGGGCTCGCGGTGGGCGTGGGACCCGCCGCCCGACCAGCGCCGAGGGTGGCGGGCCGCCTGACGGGTCGCCCGGCCTCGCCTTACTCGCCGAGGCGGTTGCGCGTGCGCATCGCGCGCTCGGCCTCGCGCTTGTCCTCGCGCTCACGGATCGCCTGGCGCTTCTCGAAGTCGCGCTTGCCCTTGGCCACCGCGATCTCGACCTTGGCGCGCCCGTCGAGGAAGTAGAGCTTCAACGGCACGAGCGTGTATCCGCCGGCCGAGATGGCGTGCGAGAGCTTGATGATCTCGTCCTTGTGCAGCAACAGCTTGCGCACCCGTTTGGCGGAGTGGTTCGTCCAGTGCCCCTGCGAGTACTCCGGGATGTGCACGGCATCCAAGTACGCCTCGCCGCCGTCGATGTACGCGTAGCCGTCGTTGAGGTTCGCCCGGCCCATCCGCAACGACTTCACCTCGGTGCCGGTGAGCACCAGACCCGCCTCGTACGTCTTCTCGATGGCGTACTCGTGGCGCGCGCGACGATTGGTCGCGATGACCTTCTCCCCGCGCTCCCTCGGCATGCTCGACTCCTCGTTCGCCCTCAGCCTTCCGTCGAGGGAATGGATGCCGCGGCCCAGCCTGGCGACAGCAGCCTGTCAGTCTACCCTTCGCCAGACTCAGGGCGGCGCCCGCAGCGCGACCCTCCGATTCAGTTGCCGCGTTCTGCTGCAACGCGCGCGTTTCGCGGCAACTCAACCGAGCCTCCAACCGCGCCGGCGAGGTGCGTGGAGTGCAGACCGGTCAGGCGCGCAGCCAACGCCTGATCGCGAAGCCCGCGGACAGCGCCGCCAACACGCATCCGATCCCGAGCAGGATCGGCACGACGATCGCCGCATCCGCCAAACCCACCCAGGTCGTCACGAACGACACCCGCGAACGCAGATACCCCTCGACTCCGAACCGCACGCCTGCGAGCACGGCGGCACTGGCCAACACGGCCCCGATGAGCGCGGCGAACACGCCCTCCAGGATGAACGGCGTCTGGATGAACCGGTTCGACGCCCCAACGAGCCGCATGATGCTGATCTCGCGCCTTCGCGCGAACGCCGACAGCCGGATCGTCGTGGCGATCAACAGCACCGCCGCGATGAGCATCAGCGCCGCGATGCCCACCGCGATGTACGTGGCGACCGTCAACGCCGAGAACAGCGGGTCGAGCAACTGCAGCTGATCCTTGACCTCCTCGATGCCCTCCGACCCGGAGAACGCCTCCACGATGGCATCCGACTCACTCGGATCCACCAGCCGCACCCAGAACGTCGCGTTCACCTGCTCGGGAGTGAGGAAGCTGGCTTCGTCCTCGCCCAGGATGTCAACGAGTTCCTGGTACGCCTCCTCGGAGGTCTGGTACCGCACCTCTTTGATCAGCGGACGCAACGCAGGGCTGTCGAGCTTGTCGTGCACCTGCTGGATCTGCTCCTCGGTGGCGGCGCCGCTCGTGCAAGTCCGCTCCGTGGACTCGGTCGCGCACATGTAGATCTGCACCTGCGCGCGGTCCTGCCAGAACGCGCGCATCGTGCCGATCTGCATCTGCATGAGGATCGCCGCGCCCACGAACGTGAGCGAAACAAAAGTGACGAGCACCACGGAGATGACCATCGACGCGTTGCGCCGCAACCCGGAGAACGCCTCTGCCCAGACCAGGCCGAACCTCATGTCGTCGGCCCCACTTCGTCGTCGCGTTCGCCGCGGCCGAGCCCCAGACGATCGGCGACGCCGAGCTCCTCGAGGTCGATATCGGGAATCGGGAGAGCCACCGGCCGGGTCGCCGGCTGCGGGCTCTCCGCGGCATCCCTCTTCTCGTCCGCCCGCGGGTCCTGGGCCGAAACCGCAGAATTCGCGCCCTTTTCAGCGGACTCACGCTTTTCTTGCGGTGCGGACCGCTCGGCCACAGCGGGGCGCGCGGCGGGCGCGACGGGCTCAGCAGGTCCGGCGGGCACATCGATGCGGCCGGTCAGCGCGGCTGTCAGCGCCGCTTCGGCCTCGGCGCTACGGTCGCGCTCGGGCGCGAGACGCTGGACGCTCGAGGTGTCGCCGTACCCGCCGCGCCGCTCGTCGCGCACGAGCTCGCCCTCGCGCAGCTCGATCACGCGCCGCTGCATGCGATCGACGAACCCGGCCTCGTGGGTCGCCATGAGGATCGTGGTGCCGCCGGCGTTGATGCGGGCGAGCAGCTCCATGATGTCGGCGGATGTCGCGGGGTCGAGGTTTCCGGTCGGCTCGTCGGCGAGCAGCACTTGAGGGCGGTTCACCAGCGCGCGGGCAATCGCGACGCGCTGCTGCTCGCCGCCTGACAGCTCGTGGGGCAGCCGCTTCTCCTTGCCGTCGAGGCCGACGAGCGCGAGCGTCTCGGGCACGGCCTGCTGCACGAATCCGCGTGACGAGCCGATCACCTGCAACGTGAACGCGACGTTCTGGAACACCGTCTTGGTGGGCAGCAGTCGGAAGTCCTGGAACACCGCGCCGATGTGGCGGCGGAAGTACGGCACCTTGCGGTTCGACAGCGTGCGCAGGTCGCGCCCGAGCACGACGACGCGGCCCTGGCTCGGCACCTCTTCGCGCAGGATGAGCCGCAGGCACGACGACTTGCCCGACCCGGACGCGCCGACGAGGAACACGAACTCGCCGCGCTGCACCTCGAAGTCGACGCTGCTCAAAGCGGGCCGCGCGGTGCCGCGGTATCGCTTGGTGACGCTCTCGAACCGGATCATGGCTGTGCCAGCCTAGGCGCGGCGCGTGGGAACCATCCGAGCGACACTCTCGACCGAAACATCCGCCCGCCGTTCGCGTCCGCCGTTTGCGAGGACGGGATGCGAGGTGCACGACAAACGCTTATAAGCGCATTTCCTATATGCTTTCCCGCGGGGGAAGGCGGTCACCGCCATCCGGCGGGGGCCCAGCGGGCGTTCCACCGGGCTCTCCTGGCGTGGCCTCACACGTGCTGCCGGTGCCCCGGCGAGCCTGCGGCCCGTCCTCGCGCACGACCGCTCTGCGGACGTCGCTGTTGTGCAAACCGCCGAAAGGAATCCCCACATGTCCAGTCCCCCACCCGCGCCGCAGCCCGTGGCCCCCGCGCCGCCGGCGCCGCCGGCAGCGAAGGCGAAACCGCACGTGCTCGGCATCGTCGCACTCATCGTCGCCGCCATCGGCTTCATCTTCGCGTGCATTCCCGGCGCACTCATCGTCGGCTGGATCCTGCTGCCGATCGCATTCGTGCTCGCGATCGTCGCGTTCTTCCTCAAAGGGAGCAAGTGGCCCGCCATCACCGCGCTGATCGTCGCCGTCGTTGGCACCATTGTGGGCTTCGTGGTGTTCTTCGCCCTGGTCGCCAACGCCGCGAGCGAGGCGTTCAACGCGAACAGCAACACGAGCACGGAGTCGTCGCCCGCCGCCTCGGAGCCGGCCGAGTCAGCGGATCCCGTCGAGGAGCCCGCCGCGGACTACGTCGTCACGATCGACGGCGCGAAGCAGGTGAAGGACTACGAGGGGAAGAAGGCGCTCGTTGTGACCTTCACCTTCACGAACAACAGCGACGAGGCACGGAGCTTCGGCACATCGACGATGGCGAAGGCGTTCCAGGACGGGATCGAACTGGAGACCGCGATCCTTTTGGACGACACGAAGTACATGGGCAACTGGATGAAGGACATCAAGCCAGGAAAGACCATCAAGGTCCAGGAGGCGTTCGTCCTCGACGGCACGCAGGAAGTCACCGTCGAGGTGACGGAGCTCATCAGCTTCGACGACACGCCGCTCGACACGAAGACCTTCGCCGTCGAGTAGCGGAACCCGCGCTCGCGGCATCAGATGGCCCTTCGACAAGCTCAGGGACCGGAGACTAGTCGTACTGGCCCAGGGACCGGAGACTAGTCGTACTGGCCCAGGGACCGGAGACTAGTCGTCGTCCTTGCGCTTGCGCCAACGGATGCCGGCCGCGATCAGCCCGTCGAGGTCTCCGTCGAACACCACGGCCGGATTGCCCACCTCGTACCCCGTGCGCAGGTCCTTCACCAGCTGCTGGCCGTAGAGGAAGTACGACCGCATCTGGTCGCCCCAGCTCGCGGTGATGACACCGGCGAGCTCCTTCTTCTTGGCCGCCTCCTCCTCGCGCTTGAGCAGCAACAGCCGCGTCTGCAACACGCGCATCGCCGCCGCGCGGTTCTGGATCTGGCTCTTCTCGTTCTGCATCGACACGACGATGCCGGTCGGGATGTGCGTGATCCGCACGGCGGAGTCCGTCGTGTTCACCGACTGGCCGCCCGGCCCCGAGGAGCGGAAGACGTCGACCCGGATGTCGCCCTCCGGCACGTCGACCTCGACGGCCTCCTCCATGACGGGAATCACCTCGACCGCGGCGAACGACGTCTGCCGCTTGTCGGCCGAGCCGAACGGGCTGATGCGCGCGAGCCGATGCGTGCCCGCCTCGACCGACAGCGTGCCGTACGCGTAAGGCGCGTCGATCTCGAACGTCGCCGACTTGATGCCCGCGCCCTCCGCGTACGACGTGTCCATGACTTTCGTCGGGTAGCCGTGCCGCTCAGCCCACCGCAGATACATGCGCAGCAGCATCTCGGCGAAGTCGGTCGCGTCGTCGCCACCTGCGCCCGAGCGGATCGTCACGACCGCCGCCCGATCGTCGTACTCGCCGTCGAGGAGCGTCTGCACCTCCAGCTGGCCGATCACATGCTCGAGGTCTGCGAGCTCGGTGCGCGCCTCGGCGGCGGAGTCCTCGTCATCCATCTCGTTGGCCAGCTCGACCAGCACCTCGAGGTCGTCGAGCCGCTGCTCGATTGCGTTCAGACGCGTGAGCTCGGCCTGCCGATGGCTCAGCGCGCTCGTCACCTTCTGCGCGCTCTCGGGGTCGTCCCACAAGTCGGGCGCGCCGGCCGCCTCGCTGAGGCGGGCGATCTCGGCCTTCAGCGCAGGCACGTCGACCACCGCCTGGATGTCGGCGAACGTGGAACGCAGGGCGCCGATATCGGCGGACAGATCGAGCTCGAGCATGGCACCCCAGCGTATCGCGGCCCGGCGCGGCCCCGCCCCGCGTCACAACTCAGCCTGCGCGCCCAGGTTCACCGGGCGAGGTCCCGTGATTCCGCGGTTTGCGCGCGGCCGCGCGTGCAGCCGGACTGAATTGCGACGCCTGCCCACCCGAACACCTAGCCTGGAATGGTGGCCCCACCCGACCCCGGCATGCGCGCCATGCTCCTGCGCTTCGCGCCGATGGTCTACGGCCCGACGCTGCTGTTCGCGCTCGGCGAGGGCGCCGTCATCCCGCTGATCCCGGTGATCGCGGCCCGCCTCGGAGCCGACGTGCCGATGGCCGCGCTCGTGGCGTCGGCGCTCGTGGTCGGCCAGCTGTGCGGCAACCTGCCCGCCGGCTGGGCGGTGGCGCGCATCGGCGAGCGCCTCACCATGACGATCGCGGGCTGCGTCGCCCTGCTCGGGGTCGCCGGCCTCGTCTTCGCGCCTGCGCTCGGCGTGTTCGCGGCATCCATCCTGCTGATCGGCTTCTGCGCGGCCGCGTTCGGCCTCGCGCGGCACTCGTTCATGACAACCCGCGTGCCGCTGGAGTTCCGCGCGCGGGCGCTGTCGCTGCTGGGCGGCACGTTTCGCCTCGGCATGTTCCTCGGCCCGTTCATCGCCGCGGGGCTGCTCTCGCTGTTGGGCGAAGAGTCTGCGGCGATGTGGTTCTTCGGCGCGTGCCTGGCCGCCACCGTGCTGCTCGTGCTGCTCGGGCCCGACCCCGAGAGGCAGATTCCGATCACACGGCCGCCGACGGATGCCGCGGCGCGCGCCGACACCTCCGTGGAAGACACCGGCGAGCCGGTCACCGGCGCCATCCCGACCGCCGCGCGAGCAGCCGACACACCGCGCGCCGGCGTCTTCCGCACGATGTGGCGGTTCCGCGGGGTGCTGTCCAGGCTCGGGCTCGCCGCGGCATCCCTGTCTGCCGTGCGGTCGGCCCGGCAGGTCGTGCTGCCGCTGTGGGGCGTGTCGATCGGACTCGACGCCCAGACGATCGCGCTCGTCGTCGGCGTCTCGGGCGCGATCGACTTCGCGCTGTTCTACGCCAGCGGCCAGGTGATGGACCGGTTCGGCCGCCTGTGGGCGGCGCTCCCGGCGATGCTGCTGATGGGAGCGGGCTTCATCGCGCTCGCCCTCACCCACGACGCTGTCGAGGCGGCGATGTGGTTCGGCATGTTCGGCGCGGTGCTCGGCGTCGGCAACGGGCTGTCGTCAGGCATCCTGCTCACGCTGGGCGCCGACGTGGCCCCCAAGGCGGACCCCGCGCCGTTCCTCGGCTCGTGGCGGACGTTGACGGATGCCGGCGGAGCCCTCGCGCCGCTGCTGGTCTCGGGCGTCGCGGCGCTCTCGTCGCTCGCGATCGCCACCGGCGCGATGGGCGTCGTCGGCCTGCTGGGAGCTGCGGCATTCGTCCGCTGGGTACCGCGCTTCGTGCCGCGCCAGCGGTGAGGGCAGCTCACCGCACGACGACCGACACCACCACGTGCGCCGCGCGGGCGTCCCGCGTGACGAGCGGGCAGCCCAATGCTTCGGCGAGCGCCACGTTGGAGGCGTCGTACGCGGAGAGCCTGTCGCGCAGGTGGAGCACGCGTCGGCGAAGGCCGTCACGACTCCCAGCGCGTGACCGGCAGGTCGCCGAAGTCGACCAACGCGGCCTCGGCCCGTGACACCGAGAGTCGTCCGCCCAAGGTCAGACGGCGCACAGCGTTGACAACCTGATAGCCAAGCAGTGTGGGTGCGTGCAACACCTCGTCGACGAGCGTCTCGAACAGTGCGTCGGCACCCACCGGGTCTGTCAGCACGTCGACCACGGCGGAGGCATCGACGACGATCACCGGTCGGCCGTCAGCTCGCGGCGGCGTTGTGCGCCCCGGTCAACACACTCGGCATGCAACTACCGCAGGGCCGTGCGGCTGGTCGCCGTGGACTCCAGCGCCACCCCGTCGGGAACGAACAGCGACAGGACGGGCGGATGCCACGAGGCCCGCACCGTCACCCGCGCCGAGACGCCGTCGGGCGTCGACGCCGACACGAGCGCCGCGCCGTCGCCGGTGGCATCCACGATCGCCGCCGCCTGCTCGCGCACCGTGCGGTCCTTCAACTCGGCGAGCACGTCGTCGCCGTCCAGCTCGAGCGAGAACCCGTCCGCGCCGGCGAGCGCCGCGGCGTCGGCGAGCGCGTCGAGGCGCTTCTGCGCGAGGTACAGGTCTGTCGCGCTCGCGCACACGAGCACGGCGGCGATCGCGAGCAGCGCGTAGCCGAGCGTGAGCAGCAGCACGCTGCCCTCGTCGCCCGCGCCGGCCCGCGCCAGCCGCTCCCGCATCCGCCGCGTCATCCGCTCCCCCAGAACCGCGAGACCTTCTGCGCCGCCGATGCCTCGACCGGCACCCGCGCGACCCGGTCGAGCCCGAGCACGGGCGGCACCAGCGGCAGCGCCACCTCGGTCGACACCGTCACCACGAGCGTCGCGCCGGCGGCAGGGCACTCTCCTCCGGCCGGGCGGCACGTGAACGACACGCGCACCCGCTTCGGGTCGATGCCGTACTCGGCGACGACGGAGCGCAGCACGGCGTCGGCCCGCTCGGTCGCGGCATCCTCGTCCGCCGCCGTCGCGACCGCCCGCGCGACGTGTCTCGCCCCGGCCTCGGCGCCGAGGGACTGCCCCTGGATCGCCCCCAGCGCGATCACGAGGTAGACGAGCGGCACGAGCATGAGCACGCCCACCGCGATGAACTCCAGCGCTGCCGAGCCCGTGTCGTCCGACGCGGCGGCGCGCGCCCGCCGCCACGGCTCAGCCCAGCGACTCGACCGGCGCATGCGCGGTCACCTCCAGGGCGTCGGGGGCGCCGAGCAGCCCGACCAGCGGCAGCGTCGTGGTGACGGTGACCTCGACCGCGGCGTGGCCGAGGCGCGTGGTCTCGCGCGCGGTCACGTCGCCCGCGTACTCCTCCCCTACGGCGCGGGCGATCACGCGCGCGGCGCGCTCGGCGCCCTCGGCCAGCGACGTGTCGGCGAGCGCCGCGTGGTACGCGCCCTCGACCGCCGCGTCGTGCACGACGTTGCGCACGTACACCGCCAGCCCGAGCTGCAGCACCCCGAGGGTCAGCACCGTCAACAGCGCGCCCACGAGCACGAACTCGACCGGACTGCTGCCGCGCTCGTCGGCTGCGAGACCATCGAGTCGACGACGGATGCCTCCGGCCACCCGCCGCACGACGCCCACGGCCTCACAGCCCGGAGACGCGGGAGATCGCCTGCTGGAATAGGTCGGACAGCGCCGGGCCGGCCAGAGCCCAGATCACGACGACCAAGCCGGCGGTCATCAAGGTGACCAAGACCCAGCCGGGCACATCGCCCACCTCGTTCTCTTCCAGCTCCCTCAGTTCCGCGCGGAGCGCGTGCAGCATCCGTTCCATTGGATTTCCCTTCGTCACATCGTTCCCGTCAGCCGATGCCCAGCCGCAGCATGAAGATCCCCGGGAATACCGCGAACACGACCGACAGCGGCAGAAGCAAGAAAACGAGGGGCAGCAGCATCAAGATCTCTTTGCGCCCGGCCTGCTCGATGAGCCCGCGCTTGGCGTCCTCGCGCGCGTCCGACGCCTGTGCCTGCAGCACGTGCGCGAGCGGGGCGCCGCGGTCGATCGCCGCCACGAGATGGTCGACCGCGCGCGAGAGGGCGGTCACCCGCAGCCGCTGCGACATCGACGTCAGCGCCTCCGACAGCGACGATCCCGTCCCGACGGCGACCACCGCGCCGCGCACCTCGCTCGTGAGATCGCCCACGCCCACCGCGCCCACGCGGCGCAGGCTGTCGAGCAGCCCCTCCCCTGCCGCCAGGCACAGCGCGAGGAACTCGAGCACCGTCGGAAGCTCCTCCTCGATGCGCCGCGCCCGGGCGCGCGCGGCCCAGGTCAGCCGCACGACGCACAACGCGAGCCCGACCGCCGCGAGCACGGGCGGCACAAGCGCGGCGGCCGGCGAGAACCGCCCGGCGAGCGTGAGCGCGACGACGAGCACTCCGCCGGCGGCGAGCCCGCCGATCGCCCACGCCAGCTGCCGGCCGCGGAACGCGCCGACATCCATCGCCCACCCCGCCTGCCGGAGCCGCCGATCCACGCCGTCCGCGCCCCCGAGCAGACGGCCGAACCGGGCCCGGGCACCCGCCCACACGCCGCCGAACCCGACCGCAGGACTCCACGGCGTCGCCCCGCGCGGGTCGCCGATGTCGCGCACGTACGGCGCGATGCGTCGGGAGAGGGATGCCGCGCCCCACCGCGGCGTGGCCGCCAGCAGGCAGCACGCCCCGAGCCCGAACGCGGCGCCGAGCACGATCGCGACCGCGACGTCGGCCAGCGCGCCGGGGGCCAGCACGCCCGTCATCCGAACCACCGCCGCGGCTCGGGGAGCCGGCCGATCCGCAGCATGATGCGGAAGGCGATGAACGACACCACCGCGCCCGCCAGCACGAGCACGACGCCCTCGGGGCTCGTGTAGGCGCGCGCTCCCTCGGGCCGCATCGCGAGCAGCGCCAGGATCACCCACGGCGCGACGGCGCCGAGCACGGCGGCGCCGCGGATCCACGACTGGCGAGCCTCGACCTCGGCCCGCAGGGCCGCGTCGGCGCGAACCGACGCGGCGAGGGCGCGCAGCACGGGCGTCAACTCCGTGCCCCCGACCTGGCGAGCCATCCGCAACGTCTCCACGATGCGGTCGGCGACGGGGTCGGCGAGCGCCGCCTTCAGACGCTCGGCGCTCGAGTCGAAGTGCCCGGACGCCGCGAGGTCGCGCGCGAACGCCGCGAACGCGGGGCGCAGCGGCGGGGGTGCGGAGGCGGCCAGGCCCGCCACGGCGTCGGGCAGCGACATCCCGGCGCGCACCGACGCGATGAGCAGGTCGCACACGTCCGGCCACAGAGCGCGCCGCGAGCGCCGCAGGCTCAGCCTCCGCGCACGCAGCCACGCGACAGGAGCGGCCAAGCCCGCCACAGCGGCCACCGCGGCGAGCGCGACGATGCCCGTGGCGAGGAAGGCCACGGCGGCGGCGACCGCTCCCAGCACGACGGCGACGGCCGGCACGGTCCGCGCGCGCACGTGCGCGAGGCCGGCGTCCTCCATGAGCTGCGACAGCGGCCCGAACGAGGCGGGGGCGGCGGGCACAGGCCGGGCCGGCCACAGCCACGGCGACAGCACGAGCAGGATTCCCGCCGCCAGCACCGCGCCCCACACGATCGTCATGGCGCCTCGTCCCCGTCGAGCGCCCGGTGCAGCGTGCGGGCCTCGATCGCGCCGTCGACGACCCGGCCGGTGGGCGCGACGATCTCGACCACCCGCCGCCGGCCGGTGCGGTCCATCGCGCAGTGCGCGACGAGGTGGACGGATGCCGCCACCGCCGGCAGCACGAAGCCCGCGTCGATGTTGCGCCCGGCCAGCAGCGGCAGCGACGCGAGTTTGACAAGCGCCTCGCGCGCGGAATTCGCGTGGATCGTGGCCGCCCCCGGCACGCCGGTGTTCAGCGCCAGGAGCAGGTCGAGCGCCTCGGCGTCGCGCACTTCGCCGACCACGAGCCGGTCGGGGCGCATGCGCAGCGCCTCTTTCACGAGGCGGCGGAGCGTGACCTCGCCGGTCCCCTCCAGCGACGGCTGGCGGCCCTGCAGCGCGACGAGGTCGGGAGCGTCGACGGCCAGCTCGAAGGTCTCCTCCACTGTGACGATGCGGTGGGTCGGCGGGCACGCCGCGATGAGGGCGCCGAGAAGCGTCGTCTTCCCGGCATGGGTCGCGCCCGACACCAGCACGCTGCGCCCCGCCGCCATGGCGTCGCGCAGGATCGCCTCGGCGGCCGGCGCGAGCGACCCCGCCGCCGCCAACGCGGCCAGGTCGCGGTACTGCGGCAAGTGCTTGCGGATGTTCACCGACCAGTGCCGTCGGGCGATCTCGGGGATGATCACGTGCAGCCGGGACCCATCGGGAAGCGACGCGTCGACGAACGGCTGGCTCAGATCAACCCGGCGACCCGTCGAGTGCAGCATGCGCTCCACGAGGTCGCGCACGGCCGCGGCGGTCAGCTGCAGCGGAACGTGCTCGGCGACGCCGTCGCGCGCGATGAAGACCTTGTCGGGCGCGTTGATCCACAGCTCCTCGACCGTGGGGTCGTCGAGGTACGCCTGCAGCGGTCCGTAGCCGGCGACATCGGCCAGCACCTCGCGCACGCACGCGGCCTCGTCGTCGACGGCGGCGAGGCCGCGGGCGAGCGCGTAGTCGTTGTGGCGGCGCACTTCGGCGCGAGCGATCCGAGCCGCGAGGTCGGGTTCGCGGCTCGGATCGGCCTGCTCGGCTCGCAGGCGCTCGCGCACGCGCTCGGCGACGATCGCCGAGGGAGAGGCGTGCAATGCGGTGACCGGGGACACCGCAGCATCCTGACAAGCATCCGCCCTCCGCGTCGAAAGTTGTCCACAGGCCGCGCCCAGCCCGATCGGTAGACTGGTGCGACGCGCGGGAGTGGTGAAACTGGCAGACACGCAGGATTTAGGTTCCTGTGCCTTCGGGCGTGTGGGTTCAAGTCCCACCTTCCGCACAGGCCGACGCCACAGCATCCGCCTCCGCCGACCGCACCAACCGACCGGACATTCCCTTGCTCGCCGACATCCTCGCTCTCGGGCCCGCCCCAATGGCGCTCATCCCCTGGCTCGACCCCGAGACGATCATCGCCGCGGCCGGCCCGTGGGCACTGCTCGTGGTCTGCTTCATCATCTTCGCCGAGACCGGGCTGCTCGTCGGCTTCCTGCTGCCGGGCGACACGCTCTTGATCATCTCCGGCCTGCTGACCCACACCAGCAACGTCTTCGGCCTCAACATCTGGATCGTGTCCGTGCTCATCGGGCTGTCCGCGTTCCTCGGCGGCGAGGTCGGCTACCTCATCGGGCACAAGGGCGGCCCGGCCGTGTTCGAGCGCAAGGAGTCCGGCCTGTTCAGCCGAAAGAACGTCGAGCGCACGAACGCGTTCTTCGAGCGGTTCGGCGGGCTCACCATCATCCTCGCCCGCTTCGTCCCCATCGTGCGCACGTTCGCACCGGTCGCCGCCGGCGTCGGGCACATGCCGTGGCGCCGCTACACGCTCTACAACTTCATCGGCGCGGTGATCTGGGGCATCGGGCTCACCTTCATCGGCTACGTGATCGCGTACATCCCGTGGGTGCGCGATTTCGTCACCGAGTACATCGACCTCATCCTGCTGGCCGCGGTCGGCGGCACCGCGGTGGTCACGCTGTGGCACTACCTCCGCGAGCGCGCGAAGGCGAGGAAGGCCCCGGGAACGGATGCCGCCGAGGCGCTCGCCCTCGACCCCGAGGTGCTCCCGCGCGGACCCGAGCAGACACACTAGGGCGGGGCTGAGTCGGGGCCCTTCGACAGGCTCAGGGGCCGAGGGGCGGCACACAGGCCGAGGGGCGGCACAGGGGCCGGGTCAAGAGGCGTGGGCCTTCTTGCCCTTCCCGTCGGCGACCTTCTTCCCGTCTTCGCCGGAGCTCCTCCGCGCCGCGCGCGAGCGCTCGATGCTCGCGGTGAGCGCCTCCATGAGATCGATGACCTCGCCGCCGGCGGCCTGCTCGGCGACACCGCCGAACGTCTGGGCGGTGTCGATCGCGTCGCCCTTGTCGAGCTTCGCCTCGATGAGGGTGCGCAGCTCGTCCTGGTACTCGTCGGAGAACTCCTCCGGCTCGAAGTCCTTCGAGAAGCCGTCGACGAGGGACGCCGACAACTCCAACTCCTTCGCGGAGATCTTCACCGGCTCGTCGAGCGATGAGAACGCGGCATCCCTGACCTCGTCGGCCCACAGCAGCGTCTGCAGCACGAGCACGTCGCCACGCACGCGCAACGCCGCCAGCCGCGTCTTCTGGCGCAGCGAGAACCGCACGATCGCGGTGCGGTCGGTCTGTTCGAGCGTCTTGCGCAGCAGCACGTACGCCTTGGGCGAGGCCGAGTCCGGCTCGAGGTAGTAGGCGCGGTCGAGCGTGAGCGGATCGATCTGGTCGCTCGGCACGAACTCGACGACCTCGATCTCGCGGCTGCGCTCGGCGGGCAGCGACGCGAGGTCCTCCTTCGTGAGGATGACGGTGCGCTCCCCGTCGTCGTACGCCCTGTCGATGTCGGCGTACGCCACCACGTCGCCGTCGACCTCGCACACGCGCTGGTACCGGATGCGTCCGCCGTCGGCCGCGTGCACCTGGTGCAGCGGCACGTCGTGGTCCTCGGTCGCCGAGTACACCTTGACCGGGACGTTCACGAGCCCGAAGGTCAAGGCGCCCTTCCAGATCGCCCTCATCCCTCCAGTGAACACCAGCCGGGGATGACCGGCCAGCCCGGACGCGGCAGGATGGAGCCCATGGCGGGCGACGAGCACGTGGTGCGCATCGGCGGCCGCCGGCTGCGCCTGACCAACCTCGACAAGGTGATGTACCCCGAGACGGGCACGACCAAAGGCGAGGTGATCGACTACTACACGCGCATCGCTCCCCTGCTCATCCCGCACGTCGTGGGCCGGCCGGTCACCCGCAAGCGCTGGCCCGAGGGCGTCGGCACGGACGACGAGCCGGGAACGGTGTTCTTCGCGAAGGACCTCGAGCGCGGCGCGCCGTCGTGGGTGCGGCGGATGCCGATCCAGCACTCGACGGGATCCAAGGACTACCCGCTCGTCGGCGACGTGCCGACACTCGTCTACCTCGCCCAAGTGGCGAGCCTCGAGCTGCACGTGCCGCAGTGGCGTTTCGCCCCCGACGGCGGCGTCGGCACGGCCGACCGCATCGTGCTCGACCTCGACCCGGGCGACGGTGCGGGGCTTGCCGAGTGCGCCGTGGTCGCGCGGTGGGCGCGCGACATCCTGCGAGGAATGGGCTTGGACCCGATGGCGGTGACCAGCGGCAGCAAAGGCATCCACCTCTACGCCGCCCTGCCCGCCGGCCAGACGAGCGAGACGGCATCCGCCCTCGCCCACGAGCTCGCGCGCTCGATCGAGGCCGATCATCCCGACCTCGTGGTCAGCAGCATGAAGAAGGCGGAGCGGCCCGGCAAGGTCTTGATCGACTGGAGCCAGAACAGTGCCTCGAAGACGACCATCGCGCCGTACTCGCTGCGCGGTCGGGCGCAGCCCACCGTCGCGGCGCCGCGCACGTGGGAGGAGCTTGACGACCCCGGCCTGCGGCAGCTGCTGTTCGACGAGGTGCTTGCCCTTCGACAGGCTCAGGAGACAGAAGCGGCGGACGACGGCCCCCTCGCCGCGTACATCTCCAAGCGCACGGCGGGCCGCACCCCCGAACCCGTGCCGGCCAACCCCCTGGCCGCCGTCTCCGACGCCGGCGACCGCCCGAGGTTCGTGATCCAGGAGCACCACGCCACCGCCCTGCACTGGGACCTCCGCCTCGAGCACGACGGAGTGTTCGTCAGCTGGGCCGTGCCCCGCGGCATCCCCTCGACAGCCCAGAAGAACAGCCTTGCGATCATGACCGAGGACCACCCGCTCGAGTACGGGTCGTTCGAGGGCGCCATCCCGCGCGGCCAGTACGGAGCCGGAACCGTCACGATCTGGGACGACGGCCACTACGACCTGGAGAAGTGGCGCGACGACGAGGTCGTCTTCACCGCGGAAGGGCGGCCCGGCGGCCCGCTCGGGCGGGTGCGGCTCGCGCTCATCCGCACCGACGGGGAGGGCGAGAAGTCGACGTGGCTGCTGCATCGCATGAAAATGGATGCCTCCGGCCACCCGCAGCACGACGGCGAGCCGGTCGTCGCCTCGGATCAGGCCGACCCTCGGCGCTCCGCCCCGGCCCCTGAGCCACCCGCTCCGGTCCCTGAGCTCGTCGAAGGGCCAATGACTGCACGATCGTCGCCCGCCCTTCGACAGGCTCAGGGGCCGAGTGGAAAGGCTCAGGGGCCGAGTGGAAAGGCTCAGGGGCCGAGTGGGGACGCTCAGGGGCCGGGTGGGCGACCGCCGAAGCCCATGCTCTGCACCACCGCGACACCGGGCATCGCCCGCGAGGCGGCGAAGCGGTGGGCGCGCGGCGGCGGCGAGCCGTGCGCGGAGATCAAGTGGGACGGCGTGCGCGCCCTCGGGGTCTGGGACGGCTCGAGCCTGAGACTGTACGCCCGCAGCGGCGCCGACATCACGGCGCGCTACCCGGAGGTCGTCGACGACGCTTGGTTCGGCGACACCCCGGCGATCCTCGACGGCGAGATCGTCGCCCTCGACGCCCGCGGGGCGCCGAGCTTCTCGAGGCTGCAGAACCGCATGCATCTGACCAAGCCCCGAGAGATCGAGCGCGAGCGGCAGCGCACGCCGGTCCGGTATGTCCTGTTCGACGCGCTCGTCGACGGCGTCGCGGAAACACCTCTGCGCCGACGGCGCGACAACCTCGAACGCCTCGCCGCAAAGGCCGGTGCCGCCGTGCTGGCGCCGCCCGTGTTCGATGACGTGGACGACGCGCTCGCGGCGAGCCGCCGCTTCGGCCTGGAGGGGATCGTCGTGAAAGACCCGTCGTCGCCGTACCGCCCCGGCATCCGCTCGGAGTCGTGGCTCAAGGTGAAGATCACGCACGCGCAGGAGGTGGTCATCGGCGGCATCCGCCCCGGCAAGGGCGTCCGCGCTGGCACGATCGGCTCGCTGCTGATGGGAGTGCAGACCCCCGCGGGGCTGCACTACTGCGGACGGGTGGGATCCGGCTTCAGCGACGCGACGCTCGCCCGGCTGGCGGCGGCGCTCGAACCATTGCGCTCGGACGAGACGCCGTTCATCGACGTTCCCGCGGCGGACGCCTCCGATGCCCTCTGGGTGCGCCCGGAACTCGTCGGCGAAGTCGAGTTCTCGAACTGGACGCCGGGCGGCACCATCCGCCACGCCCGCTGGCGCGGGCTGCGCTCGGACAAGTCCGCCGCCGACGTCGTGCGCGAGGACTAGTTCGTTTCGCGTCGCGTCGCATCGCCCCGCCCGATGCTCTTCCGGCACCTCCTCACGCTCTGATCTCCCCCGTGATCACAGCGTGAGTCTTCAACACCCCGATGACTCACGCTCTGATCTCCCCGGTGATCAGAACGTGAGCGTCACCACGAGGCAACCACGCGTGACAAGCGACGCTCGACTGGCGACGCGCGACTGGCGACGCGTGACTACGCGTGCGACTCGTGCTCGGTGTGGCCCGCGGGCTCAAGCTGGAAAGTCGAATGCTCGACGTCGAAGTGGTCGGCGAGGCATCCCTGCAGCTCGGCGAGCAGCGGCCCCGCGCGGCCGTCCTGCAGCACCGCCTGCGCGACGACGACGTGCGCGGTGAACACCGGTGCGCCACGGGTGAGCTGCCACACGTGCACGTCATGGACGTCGACGACGCCCGGCGCGTCGAGAAGGTGGTCGCGGATCTCGCGCACCTGCACGCCGCGCGGTGCCGACTCGGCGAGCACCGAGGTGACCTCCCGCAGCAGGCCGATCGCTCGAGGCACGATCATCGCGGCGATGAGGAGGGACGCCACGGCGTCGGCGGCGAGCCATCCCGTCGTCACGATCACGACCGCCGCGACGATCACGGCCGCCGAGCCGATGAGGTCGCCGAGCACCTCGAGGTATGCGCCGCGGACGTTGATGCTGTGCCGCTGCGCGGCGCTGAGCAGCCACAACGCAACGGCGTTGGCCACGAGACCGACCACCGCGACCACGAGCATCAACGTGCCGGCGACCTCGACCTCGGCGGGGTGCAGCAGGCGCCGTACGCCCTCCCCCGCGATGCCGATCGAGAGCACGATGAGGATGACGCCGTTGACCAGCGCGCCGAAGACTTCGGCCCGCTGGTATCCGAAGGTCCTGCGGTCGTTCGCCGGGCGCGCGGCGACGACGCTCGCCACGAGCGCGATGACGAGCGCGGCCGCGTCGGTGAACATGTGCACGGCGTCGGCGAGCAGCGCGAGCGAGCCGGTGAGCGCCGCGCCGACGAGCTGCACGACCATGACCAGCGTCGTGATGCCCAGCGACGCCGCCAGCAGCCGCCGATTGCTCGCGCCGCGGGCGCCGATGCGGCCGGGCGCGTGGTCGTGCATGACGCCCAGGGTATGCGCCCGAGCGCCTGCGCCGCCGCGTTCGCGGCTAGTCAAGAATGATCGTGATTCTCACTACAGCGCCTCAAGGAGCGGAACGAGCGCGCGAAACGCACGGGCGCGGTGCGAGTGCGCGTTCTTCTCCTCGGGCGCCCACTCGGCGACGGTGCGATCCTGCCCGTCGGGAATGAAGACCGGGTCGTAGCCGAACCCGCCTGCGCCCGACGGCGCGTGCGCGAGCCGCCCCGGCCAGCGCCCCTCCACGACGTGCTCGGCGCCGCCGGGCGCCACCAGCGCGATCGTGGAGACGAACTGCGCCACGCGGTGCGGATCGTGGATGTCGGAGAGCTGGTCGAGCAGCAGCGCCACGTTCGCGGCCGCGTCTTTGGCGTGGCCGGCCCAGTAGGCCGAGAACACGCCCGGCGATCCGCCCAGCACGTCGACGGCGATGCCCGAGTCGTCGGCGAGCGCCGGCAGCCTCGTGTGCGCCGCTGCCGCGCGCGCCTTGATGAGCGCGTTCTCGGCGAACGTCACGCCATCCTCCACGGGCTCCGGTCCGTCGTAGCCGACGACCTCCAGGTCGGGCCGGGCGGCGGCGACGATGCCGCGAAACTCCTCCACCTTGTGCGGATTGTGCGTCGCCAGCACGACCTGCCGCCGCCCCGGCCCCTGAGCCTGCCGAAGGGCCCCCGCCTCACTCATCGCGAAGCGCCGCCGCCTGCAGGTCGCGCAGCTGCGCGCATCCGTCCACCCCCAGCTCGAGCAGTGCGTCGAGCTCGCGCTTGTCGAACGGCGCGCCCTCGGCCGTGCCCTGCACCTCCACGAACAGCCCGCGCCCGGTGACGACGACATTCATGTCGGTCTCGGCCCGCACGTCCTCGACATACGCCAGATCGAGCATGGGCTCGCCGTCGATGATGCCGACCGACACCGCCGCGACGGAGTCGAACAGCACGTTCGACTTCTGCCCGATGAACTTCTTCCGCCTGCCCCACTCGATCGCGTCGGCGAGCGCGACGTACGCGCCGGTGATCGCGGCGGTGCGCGTGCCGCCGTCGGCCTGCAGCACGTCGCAGTCGATGACGATGGTGTTCTCGCCCAGCGCCTTGGTGTCGACCACGGCGCGCAGCGCGCGGCCGATGAGGCGGGAGATCTCGTGGGTGCGGCCGCCGATCTTGCCTCGCACCGACTCGCGGTCGTTGCGGGAGTTGGTCGCGCGCGGAAGCATCGCGTACTCCGCGGTGACCCAGCCTTTGCCCTTGCCGGCCAGCCAGCGCGGCACGCCGCCTGTGAACGACGCCGTGCACAGCACCTTCGTGCCGCCGAACGAGATGAGCGCAGACCCTTCGGCCTGGCTCGACCAGCCGCGCTCGATCACGACGGGCCGGAGCTGGTCGACGGCTCGCCCGTCGGCGCGGGCGCCGCCCGCGGGCTGTGGGTCTGTCATGCGTTTCCCTTCGGCAGGTCGATGGCGCCCGTCTGCACGAGCTTGACGTCACGCACCTCGCGGCCCATGAGCCGGTGCGCCAGCAGCAGGAAGTCGTCGGCGGAGTCGCCGGTGGCCTCGTAGACACGGGTGGGCGCGGCATCCGGTCCCGCCAGCAGCCCGCGCGAGACCAGCTGGCGGTACACGTCGTTGGCGGTCTCGGTGTCGCTGGAGACGAGCGAGACGTCCGGCCCCATCACGTAGCTGATCGCGCCCTTGAGGAACGGGTAATGCGTGCACCCGAGCACGAGCGTGTCGACGCCCGCGTGCCGCAGCGGGGCGAGGTACTCCTCGGCGGCGGCGAGCAGCTCGGGCGAGTCGGTGACCCCCGACTCGACGAAGTCCACGAAGCGCGGGCAGGCCGCCGCCAGCACCGTGAGCTGCTCGTTGACTCCGAGCATGTCCTGGTAGACGCCCGACCCGATCGTCCCGGCCGTGCCGATCACGCCGATGCGGCCGTTGCGGGTCGTCGACATCGCGGTGCGCACGGCGGGCCCGATCACCTCGACGACGGGCACGTCGTAGCGCTCGCGCGCGTCGCGCAGCATCGCGGCCGACGCCGTGTTGCACGCGATCACGAGCATCTTCACGCCCTCTGCCACCAGAGTGTCGAGCACGTCGAGCGAGTACCGTCGCACGTCGGCGATCGGCTTGGGCCCGTACGGCGAGTGGGCGGTGTCGCCGACGTAGAGGATCGACTCGCGCGGCAGCTGGTCGGTGATCGCGCGCGCCACGGTGAGTCCGCCGACGCCCGAATCGAAGATGCCGATCGGAGCGCCGTTCACGATCCCCCAGCCTACGCGAGAGCGCCATAGGCTTTCCCGCATGGTGAATCGCAGCACGGCTCTGCTCACAGACCGCTACGAGTTGACGATGCTCGACGCCGCGTTGCGCGACGGCACGGCGGCACGCCACTGCGTGTTCGAGCTGTTCGCGCGGCGCCTCCCCGGCGGCCGCCGCTTCGGGGTGGTCGCCGGCACCGGGCGGCTGTTGAGCCTGGTCCGCGACTTCCGGTTCGAAGAGGACGAGCTGCGGTACTTGCGTGACGAGCGAGTGGTGGATGCCGCCACCGTCGCCTTCCTCGAGGACTACCGGTTCACGGGCTCGATCACCGGGTACCGCGAGGGCGAGCTGTACTTCCCGGGATCGCCGATCCTCACCGTGGAGGGGACCTTCGCCGAAGCCGTCATCCTCGAGACCCTCGCCCTCAGCGTGCTCAACCACGACTCCGCGGTCGCGACGGCGGCCGCGCGGATGAGCATCGCCGCCGGCGATCGCCCGCTCGCCGAGATGGGGTCGCGCCGCGCGGGCGAGGCATCCGCGGTCGCCGCGGCGCGCGCCGCGTTCATCACGGGCTTCGACGCGACGAGCAATCTCGAGGCCGGTCGCACGTGGGGCGTTCCGACGATGGGCACCGCCGCGCACGCCTGGACGCTGCTGCACGACAGCGAGGAGGGCGCGTTCCGCGCGCAGATCGACGCGCTCGGGGTCGACACCACGCTGCTCGTGGACACGTACGACATCCGCCACGGGGTGGAGACCGCCGTCCGCGTCGCCGGAACGGGGCTCGGCGGCGTCCGCATCGACTCGGGAGACCTCCCCGTCGTCGTCGCCGAGGTGCGCGCGCAGCTCGACGCCCTCGGCGCGACCAGCACCCGCATCACGGTCACCAGCGACCTCGACGAGTTCGCCATCGCCGCGCTCGCCGCCTCGCCCGTCGACGCGTACGGCGTCGGCACGTCGGTGGTCACCGGCTCCGGCTCCCCCACTGCGGGCATGGTGTACAAGCTGGTCGCCCGCAAAGACCATGACGGCTCGTGGGTCGGCGTGGAGAAGGCATCCGCAGACAAGGTCTCCAAGGGCGGGCGCAAAGCAGCGTTCCGCACGCTCGAGCACGGCACCGCCACCCGCGAGCTGATCGCGGTGTCTGACGGCTTCGAGGCCGTGCACACGGCCGCCGACCACCCCGGCTCTCGCCCGTTGCAGGCGCCGCTGGTCGTGGCGGGAGACATCGACACGGCATTCGAGGGGCCGGCGGGCGTCGTCGCGGCGCGCGAGCACCACGCGCGCGTGCGCGAGGAGCTGCCGGCGCCCGCGCTCGCCCTCAGCCGCTCGGACCCGGCGATCCCCACGGTCTACGTCGACGCCCCGGCGACTGGTCGTTGAGCGAGCCGCAGGCGAGACGAAACGCACCGACAGTGGTCAGCCCAGCAGAGACTCGTAGATCTCTTTGCAGGTCGGGCACACCGGGAACTTCTGGGGGTCCCTGCCCGGCGTCCACTTCTTGCCGCACAGAGCGCGCACGGGCTTTCCCGTGAGCGCCGATTCGAGGATCTTCTCCTTGCGCACGTAGTGCGAGAACCGCTCGTGGTCGCCCGGCTCGAGCCCCTCTTCCCTGATGAGCTCTTCGAGCTCGCGGTCGAGGAGGTCGAGCCCGCCGCCGTCGGGGGCGTCTGCCGGGGTGCTCATACCCACAGAGTGTAGCCGCGCCCGAGCCCGCTCAGGCGGCTTCGGCGAACTCCATGAGGTGCGACTCGCGGCGGCGGAAAAGCATCGAGCCGACCGCGACTCCCGCCACCAGCACCACGACGCCGACGCCGACGCCGCTCCACAGCGCCGAGACGCCGTGGCGCACATCGTCGGTCAGCGCGAGCCAGGCCCACCACGCGGACGGAGCGCTGAGCGCGATCGCGCCCAGCAGCACGAGCGCCTGCGCCGCGACCCCGCTGGACGGGTGCTGCGGCTGCTGGAACGGGCTGTCGCCCGGGCGCGACACCGCGTACGGCGCGAGCACGGACGACACGCTGGACAGCCCGAGCCCGCAGAGGAAGAGGGATGCCGCCACGCCCGTCACAGCGGGAAGGATCGCCCAGCGGCCGTGCAGCGCGACGGTGACGGGGATCGCGACCGCCAGCAGGGGCAGCGCGATCAGCACCACCGGCACGAGGCGCCCCACCCGGTCGGCGACACCGCTCGTGCCGCTCGCGATGTGCATCCAGATCGCGGTGGAGTCGTAGGCGACATCGTTGTGCGGGAGCCATCCGAAAAAGAGCGCGATGATCGGCACGGGCAGCAACGCGACGACCGCCGGGCTCACTCCAGCGACCAGCGGGGGCACGGTCGCGATTGCGGCGGCGATCGGGATGACGACCGCGTTCATCAGGTAGCGCCGGTCGCGAAGCCAGTACACGAGGCTGCGGGCAGCGATCGCGCCGCCCGGGGTGCCCGGGGCGACGGCGAACCACCCGAGCCCGGACCGCTCGCGGACCGACGCGGGGCGCTCGGTCGTGGTCAACAGCTGCCGCACGAGCACGTGCCACGCGTAGGCCAGCGCGGCGACGGTGGCCACCGCGACTGCCGCCGTGGCCCACGCCAGCGGCGCGCCCGCGCCGATGGCGGCGGGAAGCGCCCACGCCGCGCCGAGCGGCGTGAAGCCGAGCACGCCGACCGCCTCGGAGAGCTGGGGGGGCACCGCTCCGCGCCACTCCAGCGATGCGAGGAACACCGCGACCGGCACCACCACGACGGCGACCGCCAGCACGAACAGTCCAGACAGCTCGCGCGAGCGGCGCTCACGCAGGAAGAGCGCGGTCAGCGCCATGCACACCCGGGCCAGCAGCTCGCACGTGAGCACGACGAGCACCGCGCCGACCGCGCCGAACACCGGGTGCACCCCGTGCGCCGCCCACAGCATCGTCGTGCACACCCCGATCGCGATCAACGCGAGCATCGGCGTGCTGACCAGACCCGCGATCACGAGCGTCCACGTCAGCGAGCGTTCGGAGAGGCCGAAAACGGCGAAGCGCCGCGGGTCGAGCTGGTCGTCCACGCCGGCGATGAGCGGCCCGAGCGCGAACCCGAGCGCGACAGCGGCGCCGCCGAGCACGACGACCGCGTGCGCGACATCCCAGCGGGTTGCGCTGAGCGAGAGCACTGCCAAGCACGCCGCGGCGGTCGCCACGAACAGCAGCGCGACGCCGACGGCCATGCGCGTCACGGCCCGCCGATCACCGCGCAGGGCGCCGATCAGCAGTGCCGCTCTCAGCCGGAGAACGTGTGCAACCACTCCAGGCCCTCCACGTCGCTGAGCCCGCCGGCGAGCTCGATGAAGCGCTGTTCCAGCGTGAGCTCGCCACGCACTTCGTCGACGGTCCCCTCGGCGAGCACCTGGCCGGCAACGATCACCGCGACGCGGCTGCACACGCGCTCGACGAGCTCCATGCCGTGACTGGAGAGCACGACCGTGCCGCCGCCCGCGACGTACGCCCCGAGGATCTCGAGGATGACGGCGCTGGACACCGGGTCGACGGCCTCGAACGGCTCGTCGAGCACGAGCATGCGCGGCGAGTGGATGAGGGCGCCGGCGAGCATGACCTTCTTGGTCATGCCTGCGGAGTAGTCGGAGACGACGCGGCCCAGCGCATCGGTCAAATCGAACGCGCGCGCAAGGTCGACGGTGCGCTTCTCGACGACGGCGGGGGCGAGCCCGCGCAGGATCCCGTAGTAGTAGAGCAGTTGGCGGCCGGTGAGCCGGTCGAACGTGCGCAGACGGTCGGGCAGGACGCCCATCGCCCGCTTCGCCGCGAGCGGGTCGGCCGCGGCGTCCACTCCGTTCACGGCGATCGTGCCGCGCGTCGGGCGAAGGAGCCCCGCGATCATCGACAGCGTCGTGGTCTTTCCGGCGCCGTTCGGCCCGACGATCCCGTAGAAGGCGCCGGCGGGCACGGTGAGGTCGATGCCGTCGACCGCGCGCGTGTCTCCGAAGATCTTGGTCACGCCCCGCAGCGACAGCGCGGGGACCGATCCGTCGGCGTCGAGCAGTCCGTCAAGGGCGAGCGAATCGAGCGCGGATGGCTCAGTGCCCGCCTCGTCGTCAGCGTCCGGCACGGCGTCGGCGACGGATTCCTCGGGTGCCGCGTCCGCCGCGGTCTCGACACGCTCGGTGGTCTCGACGCTCGCGGCAGGGGCGGCGCCTTCCTCAGGCGCCTCCGCGACCGGGTCGGCAGCCGGCGCGTCGGCGGCGTCTGTCTCGCCCTCTGCCGGCTCGGGCTCGTCGGCCTGCTCGGGCTCGGGCTCGGGCTCGACAGCCTGCTCGGGCTCGGGCTCGACAGCCGGCTCAGGCGCGACGACCGGCTCGGGCTCGACAGCCGGCTCAGGCTCGACGGCCTCCTCGAGCTCGACGGCCTCCTCAGGCTCGGCGGAGACGGGAGGCAGCGGCGGCTTGGCCGGAACGACGATCAGCTCGCCGTCCACCCCCAGCAGCTCGGCCGGAAGCGGCGGCGGGGGTCCCGGATCGGCCGCGTCCACCGTGGTCGCGGCCGGTTCGGCGAGGCTGGCAGCGGACGCCGCCGTCTTTTCGGGGGGAGCTGCTTTCGCCTTCGCGGCGGGCGCCTTCGCGGGCGCCTTTCGAGGCGTTGCCGGCTTGCGGGCAGCCGTCGACGTCCGCGCGGCGGCGGGCTTCTGCTTCGTCGTGGAGTCGGACTTCTGCGCCGTCGTGGGGGCGGACTTCTGCGCTGCTGTCTTGCGGGGGGCGCGGGTCGTTCCCGTCTTGGCCGCGGTCGAACCCGCCTTGGCGGTCGATCCCGCCTTGGCCGCGGTGGATTTGCTCGTTGTAGAAGCGGGCTTGCGCGGGGTCGCGGGCTTTCGAGGGGTCGCGGGCTTGCGCGCCGGCGTCTTGCGCGCCGGACTCGACGCCGCCGGCCTCGGGGGCTCGACGTCGTCGTGCGGAATCGACGGGAGCGGGGTCACCGACCCCGTCCGTCCGCGTGCAGACTCGAGATCGACGACGTCGTCCGCGTCTTCCGGCTCGTGGGGAACGGGCATGGAGACGGTCACTGATACACGGTACAACGTCTCGACTCGCGGTTTCTGGGGAGGCGCCGCTCAACGACTCAGGCTCAGCCAACTCTCAGGGTCACAAAACGGCAACGGCTCCCGCACTCCCTGCGGACGCCCAGGCGGCTTCGCTAGCATGGCCCGGGCACGACGGAGTGTCCATCCGGCGAACTCGGCCGCGAACCCCTCCCCAACACTCCAGGAGCTCGAAGTGACTCTTCAGACCGTCATCCTTGCCGCGGGCATGGGCTCGCGCCTCGGTCGCAGTCTCCCCAAGCCCCTCACCGAGCTCAGCGACGGCCGCAGCATCATGCAGCAGCAGCACGACAACATCCGCGTCGCGTTCGGCTCCGCCGCCCGCATCACGACGGTCGTCGGCTACCGCGCCGAGACGATCGTGGAGGCCTTCCCCGACGTCCACTACGTCTACAACCACCGCTACGACCAGACCAACACGTCCAAGAGCCTGCTGCGCGCCCTCGCCACGACAGGCCGCAGCGGTGTGCTGTGGATGAACGGCGATGTCGTCTTCGACCCGCGCGTGCTGGGCCGGGCCATGCCGCTGATCGAGCGCGAGCAGTCGTTCGTCACCGTGAACACCTCGAAGGTCAGCGACGAGGAGGTCAAGTACACCGTCACCGCGGAAGGCTGGATCGACCAGCTGTCCAAGACCGTCAAGGGCGGCATCGGCGAGGCCGTGGGCATCAACTACATCTCCAGCGCCGACAAGCGCGCGTTCATGCGCGGACTGCAGCGCGTTGACGACCAGGATTACTTCGAGCGCGGCCTCGAGCTCGCGATCGCCGACGGCGTGCGGCTGCAGCCGTTGGACATCTCAGACCTGTACGCCGTCGAGGTCGACTTCGCCGAAGACCTCGAGCGGGCCAACCTCTTCGTCTGAGCCCCGCGCCTACGAGAACAGCGCGTCGTAGACCCGCTCGAAGCGGGCTGACCGCTCCCGGTAGTACTCCGCGCGCTCGGCGCGCGGCTCCCGGGCGGGAGCGTGCTGCGGGCCGATCCTGTCGACATCCGGCGCGATCGTCTCCAGCGCCAGCAGGGCGGTGCCCCGCAACGTGGAGCGCTTGATCACGACCGGCGTGATCGGGATGCCGAGCGCGTCTGCCACGACCTGCACGGCGCCGGGATGCTCCGCCGTCACCGACCCGCCCAGGTGCAGCGCCGCCGCGTCCGGCGCAAGCCCGCGCAGTTGGACCAGGATGCGCCCGTACGAGATCGCGATGCCCTCGACGACGGCTCGGTAGAGCGTCGCCGGGTCGGATGCCGCGTCGACCCCGGCGAACACCGCGCGGGCGTTCGCCGCCCACCCGGTCGAGCGCTCCCCCGTGAAAAACGGCAGCACGAGCGGGGTGGCCGGGTCGGGGTTGCGCGCGAGCGCCGCGTCGCCGTCCTCGACGGCGAGGGAGGCGCTCGCCCAGCCGATCGCCCGGCCGACGTCGTTGAGCGCGCCGCCGACGAGCGCGCGGTCGTGCGAGACGCGGTAGCACCACAGCCCGCCGGGCAACTCGTCGGGCAGGTCGCGCACGAGCACGCGAAGCGCCCCGGAGGTCGCGGCGGTGCCGCCGATCGTGCGGGAGTCGCCGGCCCCGAGCCCCACGTTGGCCGACAGACCGTCGGCGACTGCGGCGAACCAGCGGGCGCCCGCGAGCTGCGGCCACCGCTTCGCGACCGCCGCGGCGCCGGCAGAGTCCAGGCGCAGCGGCTGGTCGAGGTGGTGGATCGGGGCGACCTGCGCGCGGTCGATCCCCGCGATGGCCAGCATCTCGTCCGACCAGTCGGCTGTGCGCACATCGGCCATTCCCGTCCACGCGGCACTCGCCGTGCCGGTGCCGAGGGCGCCGGTGAGGGCACGCAGCGCGTAGTCGCCAAGGGAGAGGACGTGGGCGGCCCGCTCGAGCACGTCGGCGTGCTCGGCGCGCAGCCACCGCAGGCGCGCGGGCCAGTAGCTGGCGTGCGCGCGCGTCCCGGTGCGCTGGTGCAGCTCGCGCTCGGCGATCTCCGCACGCAGCTGGTCGACGTGCGCATGCGGGCGGGAGTCGGCGTACGTCATGCACGGCGTGAGCGGCGCGCCATCCCTGCCAACGACGACCATCGACGAGGCGAAGGTGTCCAGCGCGACGCCGGCGATCGGAACGCCGTGAGCCCTCGTGACGAGCCGATCGATGATCGCGGCCAGCTCCGCGACCACCCGGTCGGCGTCGATCTCGGACGTGCCGTCGGCGCGCGAGGTGAACGAGTGCGGCAGCTTGGCCCGCTTCCCGACGGGCCGCCCGTGCGCGTCATACAGCCCGCCGCGGCTCGCGGTCGATCCGACATCCAGGGCAAGCACCAGCGGGGCGACCGCTTCGGCGATTCCCACGCCCCACTGTGACTTCACCCGTCTACTCTCCCACGGGCGCCCAGCCATCGGCCGTAGTGTTGTTCCGATGGCAGCGAAGGCCCACAAGATCCACTCGCTCCCCGCGGACGCGCCGTGGGAGGGCGGCCTGCCGCCGGCTGGATCGCCCGAGCATCCCGCCACGATCCGCGCGCTTGACCGGGTCATGGCGATCCAGCGCCCCGTCGTCGTCGCGCACTTGCGCAGCATCCGCCTCCGCCATCCCGACGCGACTCCCACCGAGATCGTGCGGATGCTCGAGCGCCGCTACCTCGCCGCCGTCACCACGGGCGGCGCCGCGGTGGGCGCGACCGCGGTCGTCCCCGGCGTCACGACCGGCATCACGCTGGCCCTGTCGGGCGCCGAGACGGTCGGCTTCCTCGAGTCGACCGCCCTGTTCGCGCAGTCGATCGCCGAGGTCCACGGCATCCCGGTGGACAACCCCGACCGCGCTCGCGCGCTCGTGCTGACCCTCATGCTCGGCAAGGAGGGCACCGACCTGCTCGCCCAGCTCGCAGGGCAAGCCGCCGGGCGCTCGGCCGGCCGGCCCGCGTACTGGGGCGAACTCATCACGAAGACGCTGCCCCGCGCCGCGGTCGGGCCGCTCGTGGACCGTTTGAAGTCGGCGTTCATCAGGCAGTTCGCCGCGAAGGCCGGCGCCTCGTGGGTCGGCAAGGCGTTGCCGTTCGGCATCGGCGCGGTGATCGGCGGCACGGGCAACCACATCCTCGCGCGGCGCGTGGTCACCACGGCCCGCCACGCGTTCGGCATCGCGCCGACGCGCCTGCCGGAAGAACTCGAGCCGAAGCCGGGCGCACGGCCGATGGAAGAGCTCGCGGCGAGCAAGCTGCGCCGGGCGGGAGGCGCCATCGCGGAAACGGCCGGGCGGGCGGGATCGGCGGTCACGGGCGCGGGCAAGCGCGCAGCGGATGCCGGCAAGCGCGCCCTCACCCGCGGGCGCACGCCCGACAAGGCCCCCTCGTCGGAGGATGTCAGGGAAATCGCGGGCTCCGACTGCGAGCAGCCGCAGGTTCCCTGACACGGCTGCGGCGCGTGTCAGGGATGCTGCGCCCTCGCCGGCCCCCAACCCGCGCTTTCGATGACACGGCCGGTCGGCGCCGGCGTATCAAGGCGCGCACACGCGGCTCTTGCTCGGTGAGACCCCGGAGACCGTGCTGCCAGCGCGCCACGGTCGCCGATGAGCGGAAGGTGGAGAGCATGGCCACGCCGGACAGCGGACGCCCCGAGTTGCCGTGCGAGTTCCGCGCCTCGCAGGCAAACGCGGCGCCGCTCGCGCCCGCCTCCGACGCCGACGGGAGGGCGGGAGCGTTCCCGCTGCCGGGAGTGCCGCTGACTGTGTCGCTGGTCACCGACTCGGTGATCACGCGGCCTCTGGCGGAGCGCTTGGCCGTCGCCGCGCCGGACCAGCAGGTCGGGATCGTCATCGACGTCCGCGCCGACAACGGCACCGCGATCGGCTCCGCGATCGCCGACCTGATCTCGCTCGTCCACGAGGTCAGCCCGGCGGCCACGACATGGCCGGTCGGGTCGTACGTGACGGCCTCGCTCACCTCCGCCGAGATCCTGGCACTCGTGCAGCTCGACGCCAAGGGCGGGCGCGTGCGTGTGGGCCGCCAGGAGGCCGAGGCCGCGCCGCGCCGACTCGTCTACCGGATCTGGCCCAACTTCGAGGTGGCGGCGACGATCCACCGCAGCGTCACCACTGTCAAGGCGGACGCGGCGGTGCGCTCGTTCGACGCCTCCGGCGACGGCATCGTGTGGGCGGTGCTCGACACGGGCGTTGAGGCATCCCACCCCCACTTCGCGACATACGACACGCTCAAGCTGGCGGACAACCTGTCGCCGCGGAGCTTCGTCGCCGGGTCGACCGACGCGGACGCGCTGCGCGATCCGAACGGGCACGGCACGCACGTCGCGGGCATCATCGCCGGCGGACAGGTCGCCACCGCCCGCAAGAAGATCTGGGCGGCCACGTGGTACCGCACCGCCGACGGCGACACGGGCGTGCAGCGCGTCGAGCTGCCGCAGATCTCGGGGATGGCGCCGCGCACCAAGATCCTGCCGATCAAAGTGCTCCGCGACGACCGCACCGGCGACCTGGCCGCGCTGCTGGCGGCGCTCGAGTACATCCAGGAGCTCAACCGGGACGGGCGCGAGATCAACGTGCACGGCGTGAACCTGTCTCTTGGCTACCCGTTCGATCCGTCGTGGTTCGCCACCGGCAGCTCGCCGGTGTGCCGCGAGGTCGACCGCCTCGTCTCCGACGGCGTGTGCGTCGTCGCCTCCGCGGGCAACACCGGCTACGGAGCCGCGCTCGACTCCGCGCGACGCGAGATGCGGCTCGGGTTCGGCATGACCATCAACGACCCGGGGAACGCGGCGCGCGCCATCACGGTCGGCTCGACGTCGGTCAAGCCGTACACGACCGGTGTCTCGTACTTTTCGTCCAAGGGGCCCACCGGCGACGGGCGGATGAAGCCCGACCTCGTCGCGCCGGGCGAGCGCGTCGTCAGCGCCGGCGCCGGCGAGCTGCTGGCCAAGGCGAAGGCAGCGCTGCCGAGCGGCGGCGGGCACAAGACGCCGGATGTCGGGTACGTGGAGGACTCGGGCACCTCGATGTCGGCCCCGCACGTGTCGGGAGTGGCGGCTGCCTTCCTGTCCGTGCACCGGGAGTTCATCGGCCGGCCCGACGACGTGAAGCGAATCCTCAAAGAGTCGGCGAGCGACCTCGGCCGCGAGCGCGTGTTCCAAGGGGCGGGCCTCGTGGACGCGATGCGCGCCATCCAATCGGTGTGAGCAAAGGAGCCTGACATGCAGTTCCCGTACGCGGAGGTCGAGTTCGACAAGAAGGGCGCGATCGTGCGCGCAGCGCAAGCGGCGGATGCCGGAAAGCTCGCCGCCTCCGAGCAGGCGACCGACGTGCTGGTGCTGGCCCACGGGTGGAACAACACGTTCGACAGCGCGCGAGACCTGTACGAGCGGATGGCGGCATCGCTCGTCGCGGTGCGCGGGGCGGTGAAGCGGGCCTCCGGGCGGCGGTTCGTGGTCGTCGGCGTGCTGTGGCCGTCGATCCTGTGGGCCCCGCCGGAGGGCGACGGCGGTGGCGCGGGGGTCGGCAGCGAGGCCGACGCCCTGCGGGCCCAGCTCGACGAGCAGATCGAAGACCCGGCGCGCCGTGCCAAGCTCGCGGCACTCGTCCCGCGCCTCGAGGAGTCAGCGCAGGCGCGCGCCAGGTTCGTGGAGCTGCTGCGGGAGGGGCTTCCGGCCGGCGCCGTCGACGACGACGACCCGGACTCGGCGCCCGAGGCGCTGAGAACCGCCGACGCGGAGACGGTCTTCCAGGCAGCAGGCGGCGGCGAGGGGCTGACCAGGACGGAAGCCGAGGAGGGCGGCGCGGCCGCCGTCGGCGACCTCGGCGGCGCGGCGGGCGACGGCGACGGCGGCGGGGCGGGATTCCTGATCGACGGGGTGCTGGACGCGGCGCGCAAGGTCGCGAACCTCACGACCTACTACACGATGAAGGAGCGCGCGGGAACGGTTGGCGCGAAGGGCCTCGCGAAGACGCTGGAGGCGGTCCACAAGGCGGCCCCGGACGCGCGGCTGCACCTCGTGGGGCACTCGTTCGGCGGTCGGGCGGTCACCGCGGCGGCGCTCGCGACATCCGCCCCGATCGCCTCGGTGAGCCTGTTGCAGGCGGCGTACAGCCACTACGGGATGGCGCAGGGCTGGGACGGCGCGGGCGCGAACGGCGCCTTCTGGAAGGTGCCGGGAAAGGTCGCAGGGCCGATCATCGTCACCTTCACGAAGAACGACAAGGCGGTCGGCATCGCGTACCCGATCGCGTCGCGCCTCGCGCGGCAGATCGGGGTGGGGCTCGGCGACGCGAACGACAAGTACGGCGGCATCGGCCGCAACGGCGCGCTGAAAACGCCCGCGGCGCTGCCGGCGGTGGCGATGCGGGATGTCGGCGGCGCCTACGCGTTCGAAAGCGGAAGGGTGTCGTCGCTCGACGGCGACAAGTTCGTCTCCGACCACGGCGATGTCGCGGGGCGGCAGGTCGCGTACGCCGTGCTCACTGCGGTGACGACCGCGGGCTGATCCTGCACAGCGCCGCTTCGGCGGGCGTTGTCCACAGCAGCGCCGTCGAGGGCGCGCTCGCCAGCGTCGCGGGTCGGAGGCCGGACCTACCGTCGTCGGCATGTTGACACCACTGAACCCGCCCGAGCACCCGATCCGCCGGATGACCGCGTACCGCGTGCCGTGGGTCGTCGAGCGGGTGCTCGACACGCATCCCGTCGTCGTCAACGCAGGCGATCGCACGCTCGACTTCGTCCGCGTGTTCGTGCACACGCGCGCGTCGCCGCCGGTCACCGAGTCGCGGGGGCAGATGCTGTCGGGTGAGACGGCCGAGCTGTGCCTGTGCTCCGCCGACCCCGACGACGTGGTCGTCACGATCGCGTGGTTCCGCCCCGACGACGGCAAAGAGTACGTGTGGCGGTTCGTCCTCTAGTGCCGACGGTGGGATCGAGTTCGCGGGGTCAGGACGCGTCGGGGCGCTGGCGCTGGCGCAGCTCGCGGCGGAAGTCGGCCTCGGAGTACGGCTTGACGCTCTCCGGCAGGTCGGCGGCCGTGAGCCCCTTCACGAACACCTCTGTCGCGCCCGGCGCCCCCGCCGCGGTCGCCGACGAGCAGCGCCTCCCGCAGGCCGGTCACGGGCCGGTCGGATGAATCGTCTGCCCGTGGCCCACCGGTGAGCCGACAAGGTCATGAAGGCGGCTTCTCACCGGCATCACGGAAGGGACGACAATAGCCAGTCGCCGTCCGCCACCGTCGCAAGCGCCACCCGCTTTGGGGTGGTCACGACAGCAAGCCCAGCCGCCCCAACCTTCCACGCCCGGGCGCCGTTCGAGTCGATCCCGGCGATAGCACTCGGGACCCCGAAGCGCGCCGAGAACCCGGCCGCCAGCTCTCGGCCGTACGCCGCCGCGCCCGTCGGGTCGTTGATCTCGCGCCCCTGGGGCATCAGGTCCACCACCGCCTTGTAGCCGCCGCTTGTCGGCACGCAGTGCACCAGGCCCAGCTGCAGCGCACCGCGACCACGATCGTCCAACTGGACGCCCCAGGCGGCGAGCACCGCCGGGCTGTCGTGGTTGTTCACCACCAGTTGCGCGCCAAGTTCCACCGCGTGCGCCGCTGGCAGGGTGGCGACGTACGCGACCGGGGACTCCTTGGGGCGGCGACGCCAGAACGGCTTGCGGGCCGACTCGGTCGGCGGGGCCGGAGCGGAGGACGGAGTTGCGACGGGCGGGGTTGCGACGGGCTCGGCAGCCGGCGGAGCAAAAGCCGGCGCCGATGCGGGAACGACCGGTTCGGGAGCAGCCGATTCGGGAGCACTCGGTGCCGGGACAGCCGGTTCCGAGGCAGCGGGTTCCGACGGCTCGCCACCGGTCCGGGCCAGCAGCGCCCGGACCTCATCGAAGGTCTGGGTCGCAGGGGGCTTCTCGCCCGGGCCGAGATCCGCGGGGCCGTACTCGGAGGAGCCGGCTACGACTCCGCACGGGTAGACGCCTTCGACGGCGATCTCGTTCTCGAAGAACTCCAGCTCACGGTATTCGCCGGTAGCCGTCAGCGCGGCCAGGATCGCCGGTATGTCCACGTCGTCGCGGCCCAGGCGATCGGCCGGCACGTGCACGTCGAGCTCCGTTCCGTCCGGACGGTGGGCGTACAGGTCCACTCCCTCAGCCGAGAGGGAGATCTGCACGCTGACGAATTCCCGCCCCTCGATGTTCCACCGCGAAGAAACCACGGGTCCGCGCGGCAGCCATGCCTGCGGGATGAACTGCAGTTCGCGCGGCAGCTTGTTCATGCAGGCGTCGAAGCAGGCGAAGAAGTCCGACCAGTTGGCCGCCACCGGATTGCCTGGACCCCATGCCGAGCCACCGGCGACCGGCACACTCCACAGGTAGGGCAGTTCGTCGATCGACATCGCGTACTGGAAAGCGCGATATCGCTCGTCGTCGGTCTCCTGCCAGTCGAACTCGTCGAGCCACAGTCTCAGTTTGTTGCGGAAGTTCGAGACCCTGATGGTGAGGCCGCGCTCACCCAGCTGCCAGGTCAGATCCGGTCCGGGACCGGTGACGGCTCGCGGTGGCGCCCCGACGGTGTCGGCGATGCTGAGCAGCAGGTCGCGCACCCCCGCGCTGCCCAGGTCGGTACCGGCTTCGGCAATCAGGGCCCTGACGTGCTCCACGCTCATCCCGACAATCTAGTGCCCCCGGTTGCCGGTCGTGCCAGGCCGCTTCGGCGCGAAGCGGCTCGCGAAAGCGCTGGCGGCAATCCACAAGGCCGCCCCGATCGCCTCTGCGAGCCTGTTGTAGGCCGCGTACAGCCGCTACGGGATGACGCAGGGCTGGCACGGGGCGAGCGCGAATGGCGCCTAAGTGCCGACTGTCGGGTCGAGTTCGCGGGGTCAGGACGCGTCGGGGCGCTGGCGCTGGCACAGCTCGCGGCGGAAGTCGGCCTCGGAGTACGGCTTGACGCTCTCCGGCAGGTCGGCGGCCGTGAGCCCCTTCACGAACACCTCGGGCCGCACCTCGAGCGCCGTCGCGAGCTGGATGAGCGTGTGCACCGTCGGGTTGCCCTGGCCCGACTCGATGCGGGCGAGGTGGCTGACATCCATGTCGGCGCGCTCGGCCAACGACTTGCGCGACGTGACCGTCTGAGCGCGCAGCTCGCGGACGAGAGCACCGATTCGTGCGGACGCTGCCGACCGCGGTTCCTTCATACATCTAGCGTCCTGGCAACCCTCATCCAACCAGTGAGTGTATGTGAGTGGGTTTATATGCCGCTTCGCGAGATTCCGCGGCGTCTGTTCCTGCACAAGCGGGAATCGGCCGTCCGGTTCTCCACAGACTCGACCCCACTCCGCCACGCGGGCCGCGCTCCGCTCACGATGGAGCGCATGACCGACACTCCCACGATCCTGAAGTCGTCGAACGCGGCCGACTTCCTCGCCTCGCTGCCCACCCTCGCCGGGTACACGGCGCACGACTCGCTGCTCGTGGTCCCCTTCGAGGGGAATCGCACGCGAGGCGCCATGCGCCTCGACCTGCCCGCACACGACGACACGGCGAGCCACGAGCGGCTCGCCGCTGTCGTGGTGGGCACGCTCAGCAGGATGCCGCGGTGCGACGGCGTCATCTTGGTCGTCTACGTCGACCAGCCCTTCGCTGTCGCGGGCATCGCGTGGGAGTCGCTGTGGCGGCAGCTGGACGCCGCGGTGGAGAGCGCCGGCTTCCACTCGCTGGACGCGCTGTGCGTCGCGGCCGACGGCTGGGGCAGCTGGCACGACCCGGACGTCCCGCCGACGGGCAATCCGCTGTCCCAGATCGACGAGAGCCCGCTCGCGGCGAAAGCGCGGGAGGTCCGAGAGGGCGCAGAGGTGGAGGACTTCGAAGCGCCCGCCACGCTTCCCTCGGCGCTGCCCGCGCTGGCGGCCCGGCTCACCCAGGCCGTCGTCGACCTCGGCGACTTCGGCCAGGAGCGCACGGGCCTCGGCCTGTACGTCGACGCGCCGCTTCCCGACGGGATCGACCTCGTCGAGCAGGTGATCGCCACGCCTCCGGACGACGTGCCGGTGGCTGCGCTGGCTCGGCTGGTCGTGTTGTCGGCCGTCCCCGCGATTCGCGACCAGATGATGGTCCAGTTCGCCTTCGGGAGGAAGGCCGGGCTCACCGCACAGAAGATGAACGCCCGCTTCCGTCGGCGTCAGCTCACGTCGGGCCTCACGGTGGACGAGCTCGTCGCGCGCGACGTGCGCAAGGGCAAGCCGGTCGACCGCACCAGCGCCCTCGTGATGGGCGAGAGCGCGACCCGGCCCGACGTCGAGCGCGTGCAGGCGGGAATCGCCGTGCTGCGGCACGCGATTGCCCATGTCGACCCGCTGGACCGCCCCGGACCGCTGTGCATACTCGCGTGGCTGCACTGGGCGCTCGGCCAGGGCAGCGTCGCCAACCGGCACATCTCGATGGCGCGCGCCATCGAGCCCGAGCACGGGATGGCCCAGGCACTCCACGCCCTGTTCGCCAGCGGGAAGCTCCCCGAGTGGGTGTTCTCGAGCTGGCAGCTCGACGACGCGGAGTCGCCGGCAAGCGGCATCCCGGCGCTCAGCGCCGGATGACTCAGAACGCGTCGGGCCGAGCCTCGGCCAGCGCCGCGCGCTCGGCGGCCCTCGCCCGGATGTGCGGCAGCGACTCGCGCCCCCGGCGCCTGCGCGCCATTGCGGATGACCGCCTCGTTGCTCGACCCGAACACCTCGTAGGTCCGAGCACATCGGCGATGAGGATGCCGTCGAACCGCACGACACACGGCGCAGCACTCGACCGGGCCGGAACCGCGCGAGAATGGACGCATGGGACTGTTCACCGAGCGTCCGGAGGAGCCGACCGAGTGGGCGGGGCTCCCGTCGGAGCCCGCCCGTCCTCAGACCCAGGCCGAGAGGCTCGAGGATGCCGCGCCCGCCGTCGACGCTCTGGGCATCGCCACCGGCGCGCGGATCGCCTCGATCGCGATTCCGGTGGAGATCGACGTCGCCGGCGCGGCGGACGGCGACTGACAGGCGCGGCTCGAACGGTGGACCGCACGCTCGACCTCCTGACGGACTGGATGCCGCGCCAGCGCTGGTACGCGGGAAAAGGCCGGGCGCCCAAGCTCCGGCTCGTCGCGGAGTGGGCGCTGCCGTGCCCCGACCCGGCGGCGCGCGTGCGCGTGCTCGTGCTCGCCGACGACGCGACCGAGCCGCCCACGCTCTACCAGGCGCCGGTCGTGTCGTGCCACAGCTCGGCATCCGGTCCGCACGAGATCGGCCCCGCCGAGAACGGCACGGTCCTCGTGGACGGACCGCACCACGCCGCGTACGCGGCCGCGCTGCTCGGCCTGGCAACCGAAGGGGGCGCGCACGCCGCCGGCGCGCTGCGCGGCATCCCGTCCTCCTCGACGCAGGGCGCACCCCGCAACGCGCGCGCACGCGTGCTCTCCGGCGAGCAGTCGAACACGTCGATCATCTACCACGCGGAGTCTGGCGCGCCGGTCATCTGCAAGCTGTACCGGCAACTGCACCCCGGCCTGAATCCCGACATCGAACTGCAGACCGCTTTGGCCGAGGGCCGCTCGACCCGCGTGCCCCGCGCGGTCGGACACGTGACGGGAACGTGGCCCGGCACGAACGGCCATCCCCAGACCGGGTCGCTCGCTTTCGCGCAGGAGTTCCTCGACGGGGTCGAGGACGCGTGGCGGGTCGCGCTGCGCGCCGCCGAGCACGACGAGGACTTCAGCGCGCTCGCCCGCGAACTGGGCCGGGCGACCGCCGACGTGCACACGACGCTGGCGACCCTGTTCGACACTCGTCCCGCGTCGGAGGCCGACCGTGCCGGCGTCGTCGACAGTTGGCGCCGCCGGCTCGCGCTCGCGGTCTCGGCCGCGCCGCGCCTCGACCAGTGGCGCGGCGCGATCGAATCCGCCTACGCGCGCGCGGCAGGCGAGGACTGGCCGCCTCTGCAACGCGTCCACGGCGACTACCACCTCGGCCAGGTCGTGCACGCGCCGGGCCGCGGCTGGGTGCTGCTGGATTTCGAAGGCGAGCCGCTGCGTCCGATGGCAGAGCGTGTGCGCCCCGACCTCGCGCTGCGGGATGTCGCGGGGATGCTCCGCTCGTTCGACTACGCCGCCGGCGCGGTCGGGCACGAGGCGGCGACGCGATGGGCGCTCGCCGCCCGACACGCCTTCCTCGACGGCTACGCCGCCGCATCCGGGCTCGACCTCGCCGCCCACCACACGCTGCTGGTCGCGCTCGAGCTCGACAAAGCCGTGTACGAAACCGTGTACGAGCTGCGCAATCGACCGGACTGGGCCGCGATCCCGCTCGCCGCGGTCCACCGCCTTGCCGCGCGCTGAGCGGCGAGCGCCGCGTGGGATGATCGACTGATGCACGTCCCCGAAGCCGGCCGCACCGACGCGCCGGCCGTCCCCGACGGCTCGGGCGTGTCGTTCGTGATGCCGGTGCTGAACGAAGCGGCGTACCTGCGGCGCGCGGTGGAGACCGTGCTCGCGCAAGATCTGGACGAGCCGGCGGAGCTCGTGCTGGCGCTCGGCCCGTCCACGGACGGCACGACAGAGCTCGCGCGAGAGCTCGCCGCGGCCGACCCGCGCATCGTGCTGGTCGACAACCCGGCCGCCGACATCCCGATCGGCCTGAACCTCGCGATCCGCGCGTCCACCCTGCCCACGATCGTGCGGGTCGACGCGCACTCCGAGCTGTCTGCCGACTACACCCGCCGCGCGCTGGCCACCCTCGCGCGCACGCGCGCCGCGAACGTCGGCGGCGTCATGCGCGCCGAGGGCCGCACGCCCTTCCAGCGCGCGGTGGCCCGCGCCTACAACTCCCCCGTCGGCCTCGGCGGCGCGTCGTACCACGGCGGCGCGCACGAGGGCGAGGCCGAGTCGGCCTACCTCGGCGTGATCCGGCGCGCCGTGTTCGACGAGGTCGGCGGCTTCGACGAGACGATCCGGCGCGGCGAGGACTGGGAGCTGAACCTGCGGATCCGGCAGGCCGGCTACCGGGTCTGGTTCGACCCGAGCCTGGCCGTCACCTACTGGCCGCGCGAGAGCTGGTCGCGGCTGGCCCGGCAGTTCTTCGCCACCGGGCGCTGGCGCGGCGAGCTGGTGCGCCGCTACGGGCGCCGCAACGCCGCGCGGTTTTTCGCTCCGCCCGCGCTCGTGGTGGTCACCGCGGCGGGCGCGGTGGTCGGCGTGCTGCAGCTGACCGGGGCGGTGAGCGGATGGCTCGCGGCCGCCGCGTCCGTCGTGTACGTCCCGCTCGCCGCCTACGCGGTGGTCGTGCTCGTCGAGGCGGCACGCGGGCACTCGTGGCGCGACCGCCTGTGGAGCGCCGCCATCCTTCCCACGATGCACGTGTCGTGGGGGGTGGGCTTCATCGGCGGGCTTGTCGGCGGAGCGCACGACACCGTCGACACGTCGCGCCTCGGCGACCGCAACACGCCGCTGCCGTGACAGTCAGAACAGCTGGTCGAGCACGCGCGCCACGACCCGCGCGGCCGCGCGGCCATCGTCGCGGGCGTTGAACCGGGCGCGCCACGCGGCGTACTTCTCGGCGAACTGCGCCGGGTCTGCGGCGAGGGCGTGCTCCAACTCCTCCTGCGTGCGCACGACGGATCCCGGCGCGACGGCGGGCAGGTCGAAGTAGAACCCGCGCAGCTCTCCGCGAAAGTGCTCCAGATCAGGCACCAGGAAGTGCATCGGCTTGCCCGTGACGCTGAAGTCGAACATGACCGACGAGTAGTCGGTGATCAGCTCGTCGGCGGCGAGGAGGAGTTGTGACACATCGGGGTAGGCCGTGACGTCGATGACGCGCGGCCCGCGGGCGTCCTTGCCCGGCAGGATCGTGCGCGAGTGGCCGCGCACCAGCACGACGGCGTCCGCTGCGACGGCGAGGGCGGCGAGGTCGAGGAAGTCGACCATCTCGTCGCGGTCGTCGCGCCACGTCGGCGCGTACAGCAGCACGCGCTCGCCCGGAGCGATGCCGAGCGCCGCGCGGGTCGCCGAGCCGTCGCCCGTCACGAGCACGTCGTTGCGCGGGTACCCTTCGACCCACACCGGGCGGGAGAGGAAGGCGTACGCCTTGCGCAGGATGCGGGCGCCGTACGGGTTCTGGGCCAGCAGCGCGTTCCACCGCCGCGACTCTTTGGCCACCGCGAGCGCGCGGCGCGGGGCGAAACCCGGGCGGTGCAGAGCGAGCCGCTTCAGCGGCGTGCCGTGCCACGTCTGCAGCACGTGCTGGCCGGGCCGGCGCGCGAAGCGCCGGCGCAGCCAGTCGTTCACGACGATGAGGCGCGCCGAGCCACGCGCCCGCCACCACTCCGGGCTGCCGTCCACGACGGGCACCGCGCCATCGGGCACCCGCACCGACAGGTCCACGACGCTCCAGTACCTCGTCACATCGGGGCGAAGCCGTGCCAGCTCGCGGTCGATCGCAAGCGGGTTGCAGCTGGCGTTGCGGCCGTAGAAGCTCTCGAAGAACACCGCGTCCTCGAGCCCGCCGGGCCGGGTCGCGTAGCGCCGCTCGAGGGCGTCTTGCGCCTCGCCGGAGTCGTACGCGGGGTCGATCGGCGGCCCGACGCGCACTGTCGCGCCGTCGAGCGACGCGCGCAGCGTCGACAGCTGCGTCAGCGCGATGCCGTGCGCCGGCGGCTCGACCCCCTCCAGCGTGTACTCGCCGGTCGGCAGCGGCAGCTCGGGCCCTCCCCACCGCGCCGCGAAGAGCGGGAGCACGGCGCGCCACGTGACGCCCCGCCCGGTGATCGAGGACGCCTCGACCGTTGCCCGGGCGCCCACGAGCGCGACGCGCTCGGGCCGTGGACCTTCGCCGCGCAGCTCGAGCGCGGGCGCCGGCTCGGTGAGGAATCGCGCCGTCATGAGACTCCTACCAGAATCGCGCGGAGGACCCGCTCGGTGTTGCCGCCGTCGCGGAACGCGTGCACGCGCTCGCTCAGCGCTCGGGAGCGCTCCAGCCGCGCCGAACGGTCGGCCGGGTCGGCGAGCACAGACGCCACCTGGGCGGTCGCGCCATCCCAGTCCGACGCCCAGTCCGCCCCCGCGACATCCGCGTACCGGCCGTAGAAGCCGCGCGTGCGCGCGTACTCGTCGGCGTCGGGAGCCAGGTAGACCACCGGGAGCGGCACGAGCGCCGCGTCGAACGCGATCGACGAGTAGTCGGTGACGAGCACGTCCACGGCCGGCAGCGCGGGGGTGATGTCGACGAGGAGGTCGCTGCCCAGCATCCGCACCCTGTCAGTCTGCTGCGGCGAGCGGTACTCCCCCGCCCCGAGCGGATGCGAGCGCACCAGCAGCACCGCGTCCTCGCGCTCCATCGTCGCCACGATGCCCTGCCACTGCGCCGCGGTGGGAACGGCGGGGTCGGGCGCGCCGTCGCGCCACGTCGGCGCGTAGAGCACCAGTCGCGTCGGCTCGTCGAGCCGCCCGACGCACGCCTCGACGAGGGCGCGGGCGTCGGCCCGGCGCTGGGCCGCGCCACCGCGGGAGAGCACGTCGACACGTGGCTCCCCGGTGACCGGAACCCGCGCGTCCGGCAGCGCGAACGCGGACTCCAGCCGCCCGCGCACGAGATGCGACGCGGCGGGGAGCACGCGGATGCCGCGCGCGGCGCCGCGGAACAGGGCGGCGATCAGCTGCCGCATGCCGGGAACCCGCCTCAGCGCCGCGGGCGGGCGCACGGTCTCGGGTGAGTCGAGCCCGATGCGCTTGAGCGGGATGCCGTGCCACAGCTGCACGACGAACGCGCCGCTGACCGCGTACCGGTTCACATCGCCGAAGCCGTGCGTGACGACGACGACCTGCGCCCGGGCGGTCCGCCAGAAGCCGCGGAGCGACTGCTTGGGGACGGTCCGGATGCCGCGGGCCGCGGCATCCGACTCCTCCCGGTCTGAGCCGGTCAGCCAGACGGCGTCGGCGTTGGCAGCCGCCTGCCACAGCACGAGCGCCCCGTCGCCGATGCCCGCGCCGCAGCCGAACACCCACGAGCCCCGCCGGCGCGGGACGACAAGCGTCACGAGGCGGCCGACGGCGTAGAGCGGGATGCGGGCGAGCTTGTGCGCGTTGCCCGCGCCGAACGAGAAGGACGCCACCCCGCGAGCCTACCGCGGGGCGGCGTCCGCTCCCTGGCGCCTACTCCAGCTCGCCGAGGGTGACCTTGGCCGTGTGCGCCTCGCCGTCGCGCGTGTACGAGAGGGTCGCCGTGCTCCCGGCCGCCGCCGCGCGGACCTGCGCGGTGAGGTCGACCGAGTCGGTGATCGGCACCCCGTTGAACTCGGTGACGACATCGCCCTCGCGCAGGCCGGCCGCCTCGGCGGCGCCTCCGGACACGACCTCGGCGATGTACGCGCCGGTGGTGGTGGCGCCCTCGACGGACGCGGCGGACTGCACACTGGCGCCGAGCAGGCCGTGCGTGGCCGAGCCGTTGGCGATGATGTCGTCGGCGATGCGCTGGGCGATGTTCGACGGGATGGCAAAGCCCACCCCGATGTTGCCGGCCTGGCTGGAGGTCTCCCCGGCGGAGGCGATGGCCACGTTGACGCCGATGAGCTTGCCGTCGCCGTCCACGAGCGCACCGCCCGAGTTGCCGGGGTTGATCGCCGCGTCGGTCTGGATGACGGCGATCTTGATCGACTCGCCGGAGGTCTGCTGCTGCTGCTCGCCCTGGCCGAAGTCGAAGAAGAACGGGCCCTCGCCGTTCTGGCTGTCCTCGCCGTTGCCCGAGTCGTCCGAGTCGTCCGAGTCGCTGGAATCGGGCGCGGCCGACGACGCGATCTCGATGGAGCGGTTGAGCGCGCTGACGATGCCGGTGGTGACGCTGTTGGACAGCCCCAGCGGGGCGCCGACGGCGACGGTCTGGTCGCCGACGTTGAGCTCGGCGGAGTCGGCGAACTCCATGGGGGTGAGATCCGTGGCCCCCTCGAGCTTGATCACCGCGAGGTCGTAGACCGGGTCGGTGCCGACGACTTCGGCGTCGTACACGTGGCCGTCGGAGGTGGTCACCCGCAGCGTGGCGTCGCCGGTGGCTCCGTCGAGCGTGACGACGTGCGTGTTGGTGAGCACGTAGCCGTCCGCGCTGAGCACGACGCCCGACCCGGTGCCGCCGGTGTTGCCCGCGGATGCCTCGATCGTCACCACGCTCGGCACGACCTTGGCGGCGATCGCCGTCGTCGCGTTGACGCTGTCGGGGTTGTTGACCGTCACGACAGACGGCGTCCCGGCGGCGGTGGAGGTCGGCGCGGGCCATAGCTGGCTGCCCGCGTATGATCCGCCGAGCCCCGCGGCGCCGCCGACGAGCGCGGCGGCCAGGACGAGCCCCACGACTCGACCCGCGCCGCCGCGCTCTTTGACGGCCGCCGCGGGCGCTCCGCCCGCGGGG
>NZ_JASGEC010000047.1:0-18586 GCF_047606685.1 Microbacterium sp. | reverse complement strand
GCCGACCTCGGCGACGCCGTGCTGGCTGTGCGCGGCGGGATGGCCGCCGCCGCGCCGCCCTCGCGGCGCGTGCTGGCGGCCGTCGCGCCACGGTCGCTCGTCGTCAGGCCCGGGTCGGTGTACGCGGTCGAAGTCGCGCGCCGGTGACACGGTAGGATGGTCGGCGGCCCTGCGGGGCCCAGGAGGATTCGCCTAGTGGCCTATGGCGCACGCTTGGAAAGCGTGTTGGGGATGAAACCCCTCGCGGGTTCGAATCCCGCATCCTCCGCCCTTTCCCACCCTCCCTCCCGCCGCGCGCCGCGCGTCACGCCCACGCGAACGTGGCGCTGTGCGCCGCATCCCTTCCCTCGATGCGACGCAACACGCCACCTTCAGATCGCCCGCTCGCGCCGAAGTGGCGCACGTGGCCGGATGCAACGGCTCGATGCGGCACGACGCGCCACCTTCGCGCGCGCGATGGTGGGGCAATGGTGGAAGGGAGCGTCGCATCCCCCCGTGTCACTCGACTGTCCGCACCGCCCCGGTGACCATGCCGACCAGCTGCTCGCCCGTGACATCCGCCGTGCGCGTGCCGCCGACCACGCGGCCGGCACGCATCACCCACACCTGCTGCGACAGGCGCTTGACCTGCTCGAAGTTGTGCGAGACCACGAGCACCGTCATGCCACCCTCGACCACGCGGCGGATGAGCGCCTCGACTTGCGCGGTCTCGTTGAGGCCGAGCGCCGCGGTCGGCTCGTCGAGGATGATCATGTTCTTCGCCCACATCACGCCCCGCGCGATCGCGACCGCCTGGCGCTGCCCGCCCGACAGCCGCTTCACGCTGCGGCGCACGCCCGGCACGTTGACGGCGAGGTCGGCGATGAGCTCCCCCGCGCGCTCGCGCATCTCCTTGCGGCGCAGCAGCGTGAAGCCCGGGATGCCGCGCACCAGCTCGCGGTCCATGTACATGTTCTGCCACACGCTGAGCTGGTCGGACAGGGCGAGGTCCTGGTAGACGGTCTCGACGCCCTTCTCGCGCGCGTCGCGCGGCGACGAGAAGTGCACCGGCTGCCCGTCGATGAGGATCCGCCCGCTGTCGGGCGAGTACAGGCCGGTCAGGCACTTGACGAGCGTGGACTTGCCGGCGCCGTTGTCGCCAACGATCGCGGTGATCTCCCCCGCCTTGATCGACAACGACGCGCCGCGGAGCGCCTCGACGCTGCCGAACGACTTGCGGATGTCTTCGACGACGATCTTGTCGGTGGTCTGGCTCATTTCCGCCCCCTCATGAGCGTTGCCGCGGCGATGACGACGATGCCGATCACCAGCGGCGAGTAGAAGGCGCTCACCCCGAGCAGGGTGAGGCCGGACTGCAGGAAGGTGAGCAGGATAGCTCCGATGACGGGCCCGTAGATCGTGGCCCGCCCGCCGAACAGGCTCACCCCGCCGAGGACGACCGCGGCGATCGCCTTCAGCAGGTAGTCGGTGTTGGTCGCCGGCTGGCTCGACCCGATGTACGACGTCAGCATGATCGCGCCGACGCCCGCCATCGCGCCGCAGATCATGTAGCCGGCGAGCTTGACCCGCGCGACCTTGAGGCCCATCGCCTTGGCCGCGTCGGCGTTGTCGCCGACGGCGAGCAGGTGCGTGCCGAACCTGGTGTGGAACAGCACGACGTGCAGGACGATCGCGAGAGCGATGGCGATCAGGAAGTTGAGACGGATGCCGCCGAGGCTGAGCGTGCTCAGCGCCGTCAGGCTCCGCTCCGGGATCTGCACGGGCTTGCCCTGCGAGATCACGAGGCTGAGGCCCATGACGACGCTGAGCGTGCCCAGCGTGACGATGAAGTCGGGGATCCTCACCCACCCGATGAACGAGCCGTTGATCGTGCCGATCGCGAGGCCGGTCAGCAGCGCGATCCCGCAGCAGACGACCAGCGGCATCCCGCTCTGGTACGCCGTTGCCATCGTGACGCTGCCGAGGGCGACCGTCGCCGCCAGCGACAGGTCGATGCCGGCGAGCGAGACGGCGAACGTCGCCCCGAGCGCGAGCACGATCGGGATCGTGGAGTCGGCCAGCATGCTCGTGATGCTCGGCCACGACAGGAATCGTGGATTGAGCGATCCGAACACGACCGCGAGCAGGACGAGCGCGACCGGAGCCGCGAGCTTCATCCACGTCTCTTCGGAGTTCAGCGCTTGCCACACAGCGCGGCCGCGCGTGGGGGTGTCAGTGGCCATCGGCGAGGATCCCCGTCTTGTCACTCGAACGGGTTGGGCACGTCGAAGCCCTCCGGCGGCGCCGGGAAGGCGTCGAGCGCGGCCTGCGCGTTCTCGGAGTTCACGATGAGCACAGGGGTCTCCACATTGCTCGGGATCTCGGCCCCGCCCATCGCCGCGACGCACGCCTGCACCGACTGCACGCCCATCAGGTACGGGAACTGCTCGATCGCGGCCGGCTGGCCACCCGCAACGATGTCGGCGAGCTGCTCTTTCGTGCCGTCGATGCCGACAACGGCGACCTTGCCGGTCTGGCCCGCCTCTTCCACCGCCTGCTGAATGCCCATCGCCATGTCACCGGACGGTGTGAAGAAGCCCTTGATGTCGGGATTGGCGAGCAGGATCGTGGCGGCCGCGCTCTTGGCCTTCGCCTTGTCGAAGTCGGCCGCGACGGTCTGGGTGATCTCGAGTTTGCCCTCGACGGCCTTCTCGAAGCCCGCGAGGCGCGCGATGTTGCCCGGGTCTGCCACCAGCCCGCCGATGAGCGCCACCTGGCCGCCCTCGTCGACGAGGTCCATCATCGCCTCGCCGCCGGCTGCGCCGGCCGTCTCGTTGTTCGTGCCGACGTAGGTCGTCACGTCGACGCCGGCGTCGGCTGCCGCGTCGAGGTCGATCGGCAGGTCAAGGTTGACGATGGGCGTGCCCGCCTGCGACACCGGCACGAGGCCCGTGATGAGGTTGGTCTGGCTGGTCGGGTTGACGACATAGCAGTCGTAGCCCGCGGTGACGAGGGCGTTGAGCTTGGACGCTTGGCCCGAGTCATCCGTCACGTTCTCGGCCGCAACCACCATCAACTCGACGCCCGCCTCGTCGGCGGCCGCCTGCGCGCCTTCGGCCATCGCCCCGAAGTACGTGTTGTCCAGCGGCTTGATGACGAAGGCGATCTTGCCGCCCGCGGCCGACGTCGACTCGCTGTTGGTGTTCGCGGGCGACTCGCCACCAGAGCAGCCGGTGAGGGCGACGGCTAGGATTGTCGCCGTCGCGGCGGCCGCTCCCGCGGACCGCATCCGATTGGTTCTCATTGTTCTCTCCTTCGAGGGTGTGATTTCAGGATCTTGCTGGTGCGACATTCCGGGCTGGCTGCAGTTTGCTTCCGGCTCTGCTGCGGTCAGCCCGGTTTTGTGCCCGTCTGTCGCGGACGGGAGTCTCATGGATCGGCCACCGGCCCCATCAACAGCGGGCTGGTGAGCGGGATGCAACCGCACGTCGTGCCGAACTCGATGTCGATGTCGACGCTCTCGGTGCGCGGGGGGAGGGTCGGATCCTGTGTGCGCTCGGCCAGCAGCCGCATCGCCTTGGCGGCGACCGCCTGCACCGGGATCACGCCCTGCGTCGGCTTCAGTCCGGTCACCACGGCCTCGCCCACAGAGTCGATCGTCGTGACCAGCACATCGTGCGGCACGTGCAGGCCAAGGCGGGCGATAGCGGCCATCGCGCCCCAGAACATTCGGTTGTTCGTGGCGAACACGCCGAACGGCGGGGTGAGCGCGCGGAACAGCTCGAGCGCCCCGGCAGCGGCGTCGTCGGGCGTGGAGTGGCCGGCGGTCACATGTGCCTGCAGCCCCGCGCTGTTGACGACGCGAGCGTAGCCGGCCTGCCGGTCGCGCACGTTCGACACCGCCGTGTTGCCCGCCACGAGCGCGACCTGCGTCAGTCCGTGGTGCTTGACGAGGTGCCCGACGAGGCGCTCGGCGGCGCGGCGGTTGCCGGCGAGCACGTGGTCGGCCGTCTTGCGCACCGATGGCACCGTGCGGTCGACGATGACCGTCGGGATCTCGGAGACGGCGTCGGGCAGGCTCGGCGCGCCGCTCGGCAGCACAATGAGCCCGTCCACGCGCTGCTGGCGAAACGTGCGCAAGTAGCGCTCCTCCTGCGCGGCCTCCTCGTCGGAGTCGCCGAGCAGCAAGGTCGGCGACGCCGGCGACAGCCGCTCCTCGATCGCGCGGGTCAACAGGGCGAAATAGGCGTTTCGGACGTCCGGGATCACGAGGCCGATGAACCCGGAGCGCTTGGTGCGCAGGCCGGTGGCCGCGGCATCCCCCACGTACGCGAGCTCGGTGACGGCGGCCATCACCCGTTCGCGCATCGCGGGAGCGACGTACGCCTCGTCTTTCAGCACGCGCGAGACGGTCTTGGTCGACACACCCGCGTGCCGGGCGATGTCGACCAGGCGGGCGGGCGGGCGGAGCCCAGGACGCGTCTCGCCGGTCATGACGAGCGCTCGGAGGTGAGGGGCACGGTGTCGGCCGGCGGGTACTGCTCGGGCGCCCACCATCCCGCCGCCACGCCGGCGAGCAGTCCGGCGCCGCGCGAAACCGCCTCGCGTTCGGCCGCCATGGCCAGCGGATGCTGGGCGTGCCGCTGCTTGGCCTCCACCCAGCGCCGGCTGCGCAGGCCGCCGCCGATGAGCAATGTCGTCCCGGTGACGCCGGACAGCTCGCGCAGCCGCCCCTCGGCGTCGGCGGACGCCGCCGCGTAGCCCTCGAGCGTGGCCGCCCACGCCTCCTCGGCGGGGCGATCCAGCAACGACGGCGGGATGGCGCCGTCCTGCATCCCGACCAGCGTGGCCAGGTCGAGCGGCTCGGCGTCGACGCGGATGGCGGAGAACTCGATGTCGTCGCGCGAGACACGCAGCGCCCGCTGCAGGTTGCGCATGGCCAGGCCCGGGCGCAGGTTCTCCCACAGCAGCATGTGCTCGGCCGTGCCCGGCCACGACGTGATCGTGAGGTCGCCGAGCTGGCCCGGCCAGCCGGGGTGGGATCCCGCGGCAGTCCGCGCGTCCCACGAGACCACGAGCGGCTCGCCGGTGCCCATCGAGTCGATCGCCTCGGTGCGGTCGCCGCCCGAGCCGATGACGCCGACCGGGTGGTCGTGGCCGGCGATCGTGACGGGCACGCCGACCGGGAGGCCGCTCCACGCGGCGCCGGCAGCCGAGATGCGCCCGAGCGGCGTGCCCGCGATGCGGGCCGGCGCCCACACGAGCGAGTCGAGGCCGAGGAAAGCGAGGATTTCGCGGTCGTACTCCCCCGTGACGGGGTCGAACGCGCCGCTGGTGGCGGCGAGCGACTGCTCTTGGGCGAGCGCGCCGGTGAGCTTCCACACGGTGAGCCCGGCAACACCGGTCCACGTGCCGCCCGGCGTGTGCCCGTTGCGCAGCAGCCAGCCGAGCTTGGCGATGCTCGTGACGTTGCGCGGCGCGCGGCCGGTCCTGCGCCGGATCGCCTCGGAGCCGAAACGACCGACGAGCTCGTCGACGATCTCAGTGCCGCGCTCGTCGTGCCACGCGACCAAGGGCAGGTCGCTCGGCCCGTCGGCGCGGATCGTCGTGCCGGTCTCGCCCATGCTGGCCACGCCCACCGCGGCGATGCGGGATGTCAGCACCCCCAGTTCGGTGACGGCGGCCCGAATGGCCGCGAACAGGGCATCGGTGGTCATCTCGACGCCGTGGGTGTTCCCGGCGAACGGCGTTGGGGCCACGCCCAGGCCGATCGACCGGCCGTGCCGGTCGATCGCGTTCGCCTTGATCGACGATGTGCCGAGGTCGATGCCCAGCAGCAATTCGTCTCTCATCCGAGTTCCGTCTCCTTCGACGATCCAGTGCGCATTTCTGTCTATCGATGGACAAACTAACACCGACTGCATATTCTGTCTACCGTTGTCAGATGTTGACGCCCGTCGTCGCCGGCGGTTGGAATGAACGGAGGACGAGCCCTTGGCTCTCATCACACTCACCGCTGCACTCGACGCCGCCCGCGAGGGCGGCTACGGCGTTGGCGCCTTCAACGTCACCGACCTCGCGCAAGCCGAGGCCGTGCTCGAGGCGGCCGCCGAGACCGACTCCCCCGTGATCGTGCAGACGATCGCGGGGTCGTCTGTGCACGGGCGCGACGAGCTGTACTGGGAGGCGCTCGTCAACCTCATCGCGCACTACCCCGATGTGCCGGTCGTGCTGCACCTCGACCACGGCGCGAGCTTCGACGACTGCGCCCGCGCGATCGCCGCGGGGTTCACGAGCGTGATGATCGACGGCAGCATGAAGCCCGACCACGTGACCCCCGCGACGTTCGAGGAGAACGTGGCGGTGACGGCTCGCGTCGTCGAGCACGCGCACGCGCGCGGCGTCTCGGTCGAGGGCGAGCTCGGCACGATCGGCGGCTCGGAGGACGGCGGCGCAAGCAGCAAAGAGATCGTGCTGGCCGACCCCGACGAGGCGGAGCGGTTCGTCGAGGCGACGGGCGTGGACGCCCTGGCTGTGGCGATCGGCACGTCGCACGGGGCGTACAAGTTCACCAGCCCGCCCGACGGCACAGTGCTGCGCATGGACCTCATCGAGGAGATCGCCGCCCGCATCCCGAACACCCACCTCGTCATGCACGGCTCGTCGTCGCTGCCCGCCGACCTGCGCGAGAAGATCAACGCGCACGGGGGCAAGCTGCCGGAGTCGTGGGGCGTTCCGGAGGACGAGAAGGCGCGGTCGACGAAGCTCGGCATCCGCAAGATCAACCAGGGCATGGACTCGCACATGGCCTACAGCGCCGAAGTGCGCGCGCACCTCGACGAAGACGGCATCGGCGTGGACCCCGCGCTCTACGGTTCACGCGGCCGCGTCGCGATGCAGCGCATGGTCGCCGAGCGGATGCAGGTGTTCGGCCAGGCCGGCCAGTCGTACCGCCACCGCTGAGTGACCCGCGGTTCACTCACGAGGAGATGGGCACTCGCGAGGAGCACATGTGCTCCCGGCATCCTCTGTTGTGTCCATCTCCTCGGCTGTGGACGTCATGAGAACGCGCGTCCTGCCTCGACGAAGGCCGCGACAGCGTCGAGGTCCTTCTCGAACCGGCCGCGGCCCAGGGGGCGGTTGGTGTGCGTGAGCGAGTCGACGGCCCACGGGCCGACCGCCTCGATCGCCGCGGCCACATTCTCGGCGGACAGCCCGCCCGCCAGAACGACCGGCACGTCGACGTCGGCGACGATGCGCGCGCTGCGCGACCAGTCGTGCGTGATGCCGGCGGCGCCGACGCCGGCCACGTCGGTGGTGTACGAGTCCAGGATCAGGAAGTCGGCGACCGCCGCGTACTCCCGCGCCATCGCGACATCCCGGTCCGCGCCGACCGCGATCGCCTGCATGATCTCCATCTCGCCGGGAAGCCGGCGGCGCAGCGCCCGCACCGCGTCGGCGTCGACCGCCCCGACCTCGCCGCACAGGTGGAGGATGTCGGGCTGGACGACAAGCGCCATCCGCACGATCTCGTCCAGGGATGTCTCCACTGACAGCGCCACCGAGCGGGCGCGCCCGCGCAGGGCCTCCACCGCCTCGGAGGCCACGGCCTCGCTGACCTGGCCCGGAAGGCCGATCGTCGTGGGCGTGAGCCCGACGTGGTCGACGCCGAGCCCGGCGAGCGCCACCGCCTCGGCGGCGGACTGAGCGGTGTAGATCTGGAACTTCATGGGCGTCCCTTCGAATCAGTAGGAGCTTTCCACGATCGCCTGGCCGGCGCGCTGCTCGCGCACCAGCGCGTCGTCGAGATGGCGGTGGCTGTAGGCCACGCACAGCGCGTCCAGCAGCGAGAGCTGGCACAAGCGGGCCGCGACCGGCTCGTTCCGCGTCTCGTGCGACACGCTCTGCAGCACGACGTCGGCCGCCTTCGCCAAGTGCGACTCGCGATTCCCGGTGACGGCGATGACGGCCGCCCCCGCCGTGCGGGCGCGTTGGGCCATCGCCACGATCGTGCGGGTCTCGCCGGAGAACGAGATCGCCACGACGAGGTCGCCCGGACCGAGCAGAGCGGCGTTGATGTTCTGCACTTGCGAGTCCTGCGGGGCGTCGCAGCCGATGCCGAGGCGGCGGCATCGCTGGTAGAACGCCTGCCCGACGACGCCGGACGTGCCCACTCCGCCGACGAGCACCGTGCGCGCGGAGTCGAACAGCTCGAACGCGGCGGAGAACACCGCCGGGTCGATGACCTCGACGGTGTCTTGCAGCGAGCGCATCGCCCGCGTGAACACCTTGTTCGCGATCGTCGGCGGGTCGTCCTCGTCGGTGATGTCGTCGTGGATCAGCTGCATCGGGGTGGCAAGGTCGCGGGCGAGCGCGAGCTTGAGGTCGGTGAACCCGGCGAAGTCGCTGTTGCGGCACATCCGCAACACCGTGGTGTCGCTCACCTCGCACGCCCGTGCGACGTCGAGCATCGAGGCCTCCAGCAGCGGCTCCGGCTGGGCGAGAATCCAGTCGGCGACCCGCCTCTCCGTGCCCGACAGGCCCGGCAGGGCGGCGCGCAATCGGGCAAGTGCTCCCGGCTTGTCCGCGGATGGCATCGTCCCGCCCTCCAAAAGTGGTGCTACCACACTCTAACTATCCGCTGTAAAGTGTTACCACTTTCAGCAGGCGGTGTCGTCAGTCAGGAGTTCCCATGGTCCCCAAGCTCCGCAAGTCCCTCTCAGTCGCTGTCGCAGCCGCGGTCCTCGTCGGACTCACCGGCTGCGTGGGCTCCGGCGGATCCACGTCCAGCAGCGGCGGCGACGATAACAGCCTCACCATCTGGCACGCGTACGCAGGCCAGGACGACAAGGTCGAGTTCATCGACTGGGCTCTGGAGGGGTTCCAAGCCGAGCACCCCGACGCCGACCTGCGGATCGTCGCCGCCGAGCAGTCGTCCTACAAGACCAAACTGCAGACGGCGATGTCGACCGGCGACGTCCCGGACGTGTTCTACACGCTCCCCGGCGGCTACCTCGACGCCTTCGTGGAGAGCGGCCAGGTCGCCAATCTCGACGACGAGCTGGCCAAGGACGGCTGGGGCGACAGCTTCATCCCGGCGTCCCTTGAGTCGGTGACCTTCGACGGCTCGACCTACGCCGTGCCGATCGACATCGACGCGGCCGTGATCTGGTACAACACCAAGCTGTTCGAGAGCAAGGGATGGCAGGTTCCCACGACGTGGGACGAGTTCCTCGCGCTGTGCGACACGATCGCGAAGGACGACATCGTGCCGGTGGCGCTGGGCAACAAGGATGGCTGGCCCGCCACATTCTGGTACCAGTACCCGATGATGCGCGTCGAGGGCAGCGGCATCGTCACGGCGTTCGCGAACGGCGACGACGACGCGAGCTTCGGTTCCAACGCGGCCGATGCCGCCGAAGCACTGGCCACCCTCGCCGACCGCAAGTTCCTGCCCACCGGCGCGAACGGCATGTCCGACCAGGAGGCGAACCTGCTGTTCCTGAACTCGCAAGCGGCGATGGTGCTCAACGGCACATGGCAGATCGGGATGTCGACGGATGCCCCCGACGAGTTCGATCTCGGCTACTTCCCGTTCCCGACGATGGCCGACGGCAAGGGCGACCCGACCGACGTCCTCGCCGGCGTCGCCGCGTCGTTCGCGATGTCGGAGAAGGCGTCGGACAACGAGCTCGCGATCGACTTCCTCCGCTACATGACCAGCGAAGAGGTCATGAAGAAGTACGTGGAGCTGCGCAAGACCATGGTGACGCTCAAGGAAGCGACCACGCCCGACATCGCGGGCCCCGTGCTCGCGGGCGTCGTGCAGGACGTGATCGAGCCGGCAGAGCACCTCGACCCCTTCTACGACACGACGATGCCGCCGAAGGCGACCACCGTCTACTACTCCACCCTGCAGGGCGTGATCGAGGGATCCGTCACGGCGGACGAAGCCGCGAAGGCCATCGACGAAGCGGTTCGAGCAGGCAAGTAGAGATGCCGACATCCACTCGGATGGCCGAGGCCCCCGCCGCGGGGGCCTCGGCCATCCCGCCTGCCCCGCGCAAGACGCTGCACGCCACGCGGCGGCGGGAGGGACTCGCCGCCGTGCTGTTCCTCGTGCCGGCGCTCGGGTTCCTCCTCGTGTTCGTCGCCTACCCGCTCGCCAACGCGGGCATGCTGTCGTTCTTCAAGTGGGACGGCTTCTCGCCCCGCGAGTGGATCGGCTTCGACAACTTCACCCGGCTCTTCGCCGACGAGGTGTTCTGGTCGTCGCTGAAGAACAACGCGCTCATCGCCGTGGCGGCGATCGTGTTCCAGGTCGGGCTGGGCATGGTCATCGCGTACTGGCTGGTGCGGGTCGTGCCGCGGTTCAAGCGCACCGCGATGTTCCTCTACGTCATCCCGGTCGTCATCAGCGAGATCTGCATTGGCCTGTTGTGGCAGTTCGTCTACAACCCCTACTTCGGCCTGCTGAACGGCTTCCTCGACCTGATCGGGCTCGGCTCCCTGGAGCAGGGCTGGCTGGGCGACCGCAACCTCGCGATGCCGGCGGTGCTCGTGGTCATGAACCTGACCTACCTCGGCCTGTACATCCTGCTCTTCGTCGCTGCTTTCCAAGACGTCGACGAGTCCGTCTACGAGGCGGCCGCGCTCGACGGCGCCGGCCACTTCCGCACGTTCTTCGGCATCAGCGTGCCGATGATCTTCTCCAACGTGCAAGCGACGGTGCTCTTGGCCGTGGTGACCTCGTTCAAGACCTTCTCGCTCGTCTTCGTGATGACCCGCGGCGGGCCGAACAACGCAACGGATGTCGTCTCGACATACCTGTTCAAGGTCGGCTTCGGCAACTTCGAGGCCGGCTACGCTTCGGCGATCGGCATCGCGCAGCTCGTGATCACCGCGGTGGTGGGCGTGTTCGTGCTCACCGCGTCGCGGCCCCGACAGCAGAAGGCGGTGGCGTGATGACGCTCACGGAGACTGTCGAGGCGCCAGACAAGCCCCGCGCCCGGCGGCGCGAGCGCGAGCGCGCCCCGATCCCGCGCACCGTCTGGAACGCGGGCACGATCGCGGTGCTCGTCTTCCTGCTCGTGCACCTGGTGATCGTGCTCTTCCCGTTCGTCTGGATGATCTACAGCTCGTTCAAGACGAACAAGGAGTTCCAAGAGTCGGTCTGGTCGTTGCCGTCCGGACTGATGTGGGACAACTACGCCGAGGCTCTCGCCGACGGATCGCTCGCCCTTTACGCGCTGAACTCGCTCATCGTGACGCTGGCGTCGGTGGTGATCACGGTCGCCATCGCGACCGCCGCCGGCTACGCGTTCGCGATCTACCGCACGCGCTGGATGCCCGTCGTCGAGATCGTCATGCTCATCGCGATGGCGATCCCGGCGTACATCGCGCTCGTGCCGCTGGTGGCCATCATCCGCGAGATGGGCCTGCTCGACTCGTACTTCGGCGTCATCCTGCCCACGGTCGCGTTCAACCTCCCCATCTCGGTGCTCATCATGCGCGGCTTCTTCGCCGCCGTGCCGCGCGACCTGGTCGAGGCGGCGCGCATCGACGGCGCGGGCGAGTTCGCGACGTTCGCGCGCGTGATGGCGCCGATCGCGAAGCCAGCGATGTTCACCACCGGCATCGTGAACGTCATCTGGGTGTGGAACGACTTCCTCTTCCCGCTCGTCATCCTCAACAGCCCGGAGCGCAAGACGCTGCCGCTGGGCTTGACCGACTTCGTCGGCGAGCGCACCACGAACTATCCTGTGCTGCTCGCTGCCATCCTCCTCGCCGCTCTCGGATCGTTCGTCGTCTACCTGGTGTTCCAGCGATACGTGATCGGCGGACTGACCAGCGGCGCCGTCAAGCAGTGACGCCGCTCCCCGAGAAACACACGAAAGGACCACAGTGGTCAACCCTGAGCTGAGTCTCGCCAGTCGTGCCGTCTACTACACGCCGGAGGAGGGGACGCTCTCGATCAGCTATCCGATCTTCATGTCGGCGAACTACCAGTACGCCGACGACACCTACGACCGCATCGTCGACGGGGCGCGCCGCGAGGTGAACATCTACAGCCGGTGCGGCAACCCGAACGAGTACAAGCTCGACGACCAGATGGCAGACATCGAGGGCGCCACCAGCGCCCTGTCCGTCGCCTCCGGCATGGCCGCGATCTCGCACGCCGTGCTGGGCCTGCTGCGCACCGGAGACCACATCGTGGTCGACCTCACCACCTACAGCTCCACCCACGAGTTCTTCGACCACCGCATCCAGGACTTCGGGATCAGCGTCACGTTCGTGGACTCGACCGACGTGGACTCCGTCCGCGCCGCGCTCCGCGACGAGACCAAGGCGATCTACGTGGAGACCATCGCGAACCCCACGATGAAGGTCGCGCCGCTGCGCCAGCTCGCCGACCTCGCCCACGAGCACGGCATCGTGGTCATGTGCGACAACACGTTCGCGAGCCCGGTCGTGTGCCGTCCGCACGAGCACGGCGTCGACATCGTGCTGGAGAGCGCCACGAAGTTCATCGGCGGCCACAACGACGCAGTCGGCGGCGTGATCAGCATCAACTCGCAGATCCTGCCCGCAGACTGGCTGGAGCAGATCCGCTGGAACACCCTGACCAAGCTCGGCGGTGCTCTGTCGCCGTTCAACGCGTGGCTGCTGCTGCGCGGCATCCAGACCCTCCCGCTGCGGGTCGAGCGGATGACCGAGAACGCGCAGCGCCTCGTGGAGTGGCTGGCGGCGCACCCGAAGGTGCGGCGCGTGTACTACCCCGGGCACGAGTCGCACCCGCAGCACGAGCTGGCGCAGGCGCAGCTGGACCTGCCCGGCGGCATGCTGTCGTTCAGCGTGGGCAGCGAGGAGGAGGCCGCGACGGTGTGCAAGCGGCTCAAGCTGGCGTCGTTCGCGGCGAGCCTGGGCGGAGTGCGCACGGTGACGCAGCTTCCGGCGACGATGGCCTTCCTCGATATCCCCGACGAGGAGCGCCAGACGATGGGCATCACGCAGGGAATGATCCGCGTGTCGGCGGGCATCGAGAAGATCGACGACCTCATCGCCGACTTCGCGCAGGCGCTGGGAGAGTAGCCCGCGGATGCCGGACGACGTCGACGTGCTCTTGCTGGGCGACCTCAACGTCGATCTCGTCCTCGACGTGCCCGCGCTGCCGCCACCGGGCGGCGAAAGCGTGGCGACGCGCCAGCGCGTCGGCTTCGGCGGCTCCGCGGCCAACACCGCCGTCGTGCTGAGCCGGTTGGGCGCCTCGTGCGCGCTGGTGTGCTGCGTCGGCGACGACGAGTGGGGCGCCCTGGCCGCTGCCGGGCTCGCGGAGGCCGGTGTGGACACGTCGCTCGTGCGGCGCACGGCCGCCGACGGCACGTCTGTCAACATCGTGGCAGTGACCGCCGACGGCGAGCGCACGATGTACGCGTACCGGGGTGCGAGCGCGCTGCTGACCGACGCCGCGGTGCCTCGCGATCTGCGCGGCGCCGGGATGCTGCACGTCTCGGGCTATGCGCTGCTCGCCGAGCCGCAGCGTTCCGCAGCTCGGGTCGCCGCGGAGAGCGCGCGGGAGCGAGGTGTGCGCGTGTCGCTGGACGTGCCGGTCGATCTGGTTCGGTCGGCTCCCGACCAGCTGCGGGCGTTCCTCCCGCTCGTGGACGTCGTCGCGATCGGGTCGGACGACGCGCAGCTGCTGACGGGGACGGGCGGGGAGGACGCCGCGCGGGAGATCGCCGCGCTCGGGCCAGGGCTCGTGGCGGTCAAGCGCGGCGATCAGGGCGTGCTGCTGGTGGCCGGAGCGCAACGCGTCACGCTTCCCGCTCCGCGGGTGGACGCCGTGGACAGCACCGGCGCCGGCGACTCGTTCTGCGCCGGGCTGCTGTTCGCGCTGCACGCCGGCGCGAGCCTCGAGGCCGCAGGGCTCTTCGCCAACGCCTGCGGCGCCGCGGCCGTCTGCTCGCCCGGCGCCGGCGCGAGCCTGCCGGGTCGCGCCGACGTGGCGCGGGTAATCGACGCCTACCCGGCGGAGCTGCGCGACCGAGCGCGGGAGCTGTTGGGGTAGCCCGCGGAACGTCGGAGAATCGCGCGGATGTCGGAGGATCGGCGCGAAAGGCTCCGACAATGGCGCGATCCTCCGACATTGCTGGCAGCCGGCCGTGGGCCCCGGCTATCGCCCGAGGCCCGGTGTCGGACCTCGGTGCTTGGCTGGGGGCATGAGCACAACGACCTCTGCCGACGGAACCCTCATCGCCTACGAGCAGACCGGCGACGGGCCGACCGTCGTCGTCGTGAACGGCGCACTGTCGACGGCGACGGATGCCGCCCCGCTCGCCGCCGCCCTCGCCGAAGCGGGCTTGCGTGCCGTGACGTACGACCGCCGCGGACGGGGCGCGAGCGGCGACGCGCGCGGGTCGACGCCGGAGCAGGAGGCGGAAGACCTCGCGGCGGTGATCGACGCCGTCGGCGGCGACGACGCGGCAGTGCTGGGCCACTCGTCCGGCGCCGTGCTCGCCCTGTTCGCCGCGTCGCTCGGCGTGCCGATCCGTGCGCTCTTCCTCTCCGAGCCTTCGTTCCAGTTCGGTTTCGACGAGCCCGCTGACGACTTCCCCGAACAGCTGCAGCGCCTCGTCGACGACGGGCAGCTCGAAGACGCTGTCGCCGCCTTCCAGCTCGACGGGGTACGCCTTCCGCGCACCGTGGTCGAGGGAATGCGCGCGGCGGGTCAGCTCGCCGCCCTCGCGCCGCTCGCGCAGTCGACGGTCTACGACGCGCAGCTCAGCCGCCGGGTGTCCACGCCCCCTCCCGAGATGCTCTCCGTGCGGCAGCCGGTGACGATCCTGAAGGGGGCGCGGACCTTCCCGATCCTCAGCGCGGCGGCCGAACGGCTCGCCCGAGACCTCGAAGGGTCCGAGCTCGTCGTCGTCGCAGAGTCGGTGATGCACCGCCCCGACCCGGCCGCGACGGCCCGCGTGGTCAGCGAACGCCTCCCCCGCTGACCGGCCCTGCCGTCAACGTGCGCACGTCGCAACGAATGCCGGGGATGCTCGCGAGTTTCGAATCCGTCGTCACGACCGCGGCATCCAGCTGCTCGGCGAGCGCAAGGTAGGCGGCGTCGTACGGCGTCGCGTTCGGCGCGAGCTCGCCGATCCGCGGCAGCAGCGGCCCCGTCGGCACGACGTCGAGCTCTGCGCGAGCAACCTGGTCGAGGTGATCGCGGAAGGACTCCTCATCAAGCCAGCCGCCCAGCATCCGCCCCCGCAGCGCGCTCACGACTTCCAGGCGGAAGTGCTCCGGCACCGCCCACTCAGAGTCCTCGGCGAGGGCGTCGACCACCGACATCCCGATTGCGGAGCCGACGAGAAGCTCGGCCATCGCCGACGCGTCGACGACAATCGTCATGCGTGGCCCGCATCCCGGTCCCGATCACGCCGAATCAGATCGGCCATGCTCGGCGCGCCGGGCGGAGAGTCGATCACGCTCCGCGAACGAGCCTCGTCGAGCCAAGAGGCCCGCCGCGCCCGCCGAGCCTCGCCTTCCACCAGCTCGAGCAGATATGCCTGCAGCGAGAGCCCCCGTTGCCGAGCGGCACGGGACAGGTCGTCGCGGATCGACTCCGGAACTCCACGAATCTGCAGGGCAACCATGCATGCAATTATCGCATGCGCAACTGCGTGCAGAGTCGCACCTCTGCGAGCTCGCGGCTCCCCCTCCACATCAGAACCAGGGGTCACCCCTCCGATGGAGCGACCACAGCTCGCAGGGCTGCGTCGACCCGCGGCCGACGCCGGTGCACGGCATCACCTGGTCGGACTTCGACCAGTAAACGTTCATGAGCACCTCGCAGTCGCACTGCCCGCCGTGATCGCGCAGCCGACGCTCGAGCTTCGTGGCGCGCGGCGCCCTGGCGTCTCGATACGCGCACGTCAGACGCAGCGATCCATCGCACGGCGCATCGCGCAGGACGCGGTCGAGGTAGCACGGGAGACACTCGCCCTGCCGCGCCGCCGTCAACTCCCCTGCCAGCGCATGAACGAGTGCTTCGGCCTCAGAGACGATCGGTGTTGTCATGACGCCAAGCATCCCTCATGCCTCCGACATCGCGTCCACCGGTCGGATCGGCGCGGACGGATGCTACGCGCCCGCGCCGTGGCCTCAGTCCTCGAAGCCGAGGCCGCGGCGGCCCGTCTCGTTCAGCTCGGTCTCGCTGAAGCGGTTCGGCCACTCGCGCTCGTAGTGCTCGGCGGGGAAGTCCGACGGGCTCGACCCGGTCAGGAACGCCTCGCGCACCGACGCCGAGTACTGCTCGTTGCGCGGGCACCACGGCGCGGCCGGGATGTACATGACGTTGCCCCAGCCCACCTGGTTCTCCACGGGAGCGACCGCGTGGATCATGTCGCCGTGCCACCACACCGAGTCGCCCGCCTGCACGTCCGGGATGCCGGCGAGCGCCTTCACCAGCAGCGGATGCCACGTGTCGTTTGCTGGGAACACCTGGTTCACCGTGACGCCGCACATGTCGTCCTCCGGCACGTCCGACAGCAGCGGGCGCAGCATGAGGTAGCCCATGGCGTCGGCGATCGGCACGGTGTGCAGCACGCCCTGGTCGTGCGCCATGTCCGACAACGCGGTCCAGCCCTGGAACGTGCGAAACGCCGAGCACATCGTCGAGCCGGGGTACTGCGGGCCGGCCGTGCGGTAAGCGGCATCCCACGGGTCGTACTCCTCGACGGTGCCGTCGAACAGGTGCCGGAACGTGTTCTGGTATGCCTCCGTCATCCACAGGTCGAGGGTCCCCGGGTCCAGGTGCGGACCGAGCCCGCCCGAGTTCGCACCCTCGGGGCGACGGCGGATGCGGTCGGGGTATAGCGCGTCGCGGTCGGGGTCGAACCACTGCACGCCTTCGCTGGTGTGCTTCCACATCGAGTTGAGGAACGACTGCACCGCAGCGGTGCGCTCGCTCTGGCGCGCCTTCATCTGCGCAGGCGACCAGTAGATCGGGTAGATCTCGGGCTTGGAGCCGACGCTGCCGAAAAAGTCGTCGCCGGGGCCGCGGTAGTTCTCGAAGAACCGGTTGCTTTCCACGTAGTCGACGATGTCCTGGTCCCACTGCAGCGCCTGGTCGCGCTCGAAGTGGCCGCGCACCACGAGGCATCCCCGCCGGCGGATGAGATCGACAGTCTCGGCCGGCACCGTGCCGGCGGCGATGTCGGCGTACTCCACAACCGGCCACACGTTCTCGCCGCGCTCAAGGGCCGCCACGATCTCGTCGACCTGGGCGGCGACGCGCTTCTCCATGACCGCGAACACCTCGTCGACGGTGCGCCCGGACGCCTCGATGCGCTCGCGGAGCGCGCGCTTGATCTCGCGCGTGGCAGCGCGCAGGTCGTCGGGGGTGGCCTCCCAGTGCGGAAGGGCGGGCAGGTCGGTGCGGACTGCGGTGTCCGTGCTCATGTGGGCTCCCGTGGTTATTTAGGACTGCTTACGAGAAAGATAGGGGATGTCGCGGATTTAGGCAAGACTCCTGACTAGAATCGTCGCGTGGAAACCAAGCCGTCGCTGGACTACCTGCGCTCGGTCACCGACGAGCTCGTGCTGCGCGCACTGATGGGCGCTCCCCGGTTGACGCGGGCCGAAGTGGCCACGGCGGCGGGAATCTCCAAGCCCACCGCGTCGGAGAGCGTGCGGCGCCTGCTCGCCGCCGGGCTCGTGCACGACACCGGCGAGCGCACGACCGGCCGCGGGCGCGTCGGCACGTACTACGGGCTGGCGCCGGACGCGGGTTGCGCGCTCGTGCTCGACATCGCCCCGCTCGGCATCGTCGCCGAACTCGTCGACGCGCGCGGCACGACTCTCGCGCGCAGCGTGCGCGCGGTCGACCGGCCCGCCGTGCCCGCCGAGGTGGCCGCCGCGCTGCGCTCCGCCGCAACCGAAGCGGTCGACGCGGCCCGGGGGCCGGTGCGCGCCGGGGTGGCGAGCGCCGCCGACCCCGTCGACCGGCGCTCCGGCCGCCTGCGGGAGCTGCCCGACACGCCGTTCCTCGTGGGCGACCTCGACCCGGCCGCCGTGCTCGACGGGCTGGTGGAGGGGCCGGTCGTGGTCGACAACGACGTCAACTGGGCCGCCTGCGCCGAGCGCGACGCAGCAAGAGGGGATGCCTCGCGCCCGCCGGCCGACTTCGCATACCTCTACCTCGGCGAGGGCCTGGGCTGCGCGGTTGTCGCCGACGGCGACGTCCGCCGCGGGCATGCCGGCCTCGCCGGCGAGATCGCGCACGTGCTGACGGTCGGGCCGAGCGGTCGCGCCACCCTGTTCACGGAGGTGTTCGCCGAGCTCGGCCTGCACCGGGCCGGCTCCCGCGCGATCGACGCCGACGCCGTGGCGCGCACCGCCGACAAGGCATCCGGCCTGCGCGCGCTCGCCGCCGCCATCGCCGGCGTCGTGGCGGCGGTCGTCGCCATGGCCGACCCCGAGGTCGTCGTGGTCGGCGGCACGTGGGGAGCCGATCCGCGCGTGCTGCGCGCTGCCGCCGACGCGGTCGAGCGCTCGCCGCGACCCGTGCCGCTGCGCGCGGCGCAGGTGTCGGACGCGCCGCTGCGCGGCG
>NZ_JASGEC010000046.1:0-18086 GCF_047606685.1 Microbacterium sp. | reverse complement strand
GGTGAGCTCGAGCTCGGTGCCGAAGGTCTGCGACTCCTCGACGGTGACGACGCCCTCCTTGCCGACCTTGTCGATCGCCTCGGCGATGAGCTCGCCGATCTCGGTGTCGGCCGCGGAGATGGATGCCGTTGCGGCGATCTCCTCCTTGGACTCGACCTCCTTGGCGTCGGCCAGCAGCTGGCTGGTCAGCGCCGCGGTGGCCTTCTCGATGCCCTTCTTCAGGCTGATCGGGTCGGCGCCGGCCGCGACGTTGCGCAGGCCCTCGCGCACGAGAGCCTGGGCGAGAACGGTCGCCGTGGTGGTGCCGTCTCCCGCGACGTCGTCGGTCTTCTTCGCGACCTCCTTGACCAGCTCAGCGCCGATCTTCTCGTACGGGTCGTCGAGCTCGATCTCCTTGGCGATCGACACGCCGTCGTTCGTGATCGTGGGGGCGCCCCACTTCTTCTCGAGCACGACGTTGCGACCGCGGGGGCCGAGCGTCACCTTCACGGCGTCGGCCAGCGTGTTCAGGCCGCGCTCGAGGCCGCGGCGGGCGTCCTCGTCGAAAGCGATGATCTTTGCCATGTGTTTGTCGTCCCTCCCGGACGTTGGCTTGCTGTACTTAGCACTCGCCAATACGGAGTGCTAACCCATTCTGGCACTCGGGCATGCCGAGTGCAAGCCGCGGCGGGAGGCATCCCTTCCTCGAGGGAAGGAGAGGGGGAGCGCGCTTCAGGCGACGATGCGCACGGACTCGGCTTGCGGGCCCTTCTGGCCCGAGCCGACGGAGAACTCGACGGCCTGGCCCTCTTCGAGCACGCGGAAGCCCGACATGTCGATGTTCGAGTAGTGGACGAAGACGTCATCGCCGTCGGCGACGGTGATGAACCCGTACCCCTTCTCGGCGTTGAACCACTTCACGGTGCCCTGCGTCATGCCAGTCTCCTTGTTGCGAACACCGCAATGCTAGGCGCGTCCACGCGGCCGAAAACGCCGTTTCGGCGACTTTTGACACGCCCGCATCGCACTGTTCACACGCCTGAAACACGGCGGGCGGAAGGCTATTGAGTGGCTGTGGGCGTCGGGGTCGAGACGCGGTCGAGCCCGATCACGACGGTGAGCTGCTTCTTCGAGTCCTGCACGTAGTCGTCGGCCTCCTGCACGGCAGCGCCGCCGATCACCTCGGCGAGTCCGAGTGCCGCAGCCTCGTCCTCGGCCGCCGGATAGAAGACGGTCGTGGTGCGGAAGTCCTGCGAGCTCGCCCCGCTCGCCAGCACCTTGCTCGACTTCCAGCCCGCGGCGACGATGTCGTCGGTCAGCTGCCCCGCCAAGCCCTCGACGGGAGTCGCGTTCAAGACCAGAACCTCGTAGCTCGTGTCCACGGTGGCGGTCACTTCCGGCTCGGGCGTGGCGGTCGCGCTCGCCGCCGGCGGCGACAAGTCGATGCGGCCGGATGCCACGAGAGTGCCGAACACGCCGGCGGCGACGAGCACGATCGTCGCTGCCGCGGCCCACAAGAACACCACGCCGCCTCGCATCCTCGGGTTCTCCGCGCGGTGTGCGCCGATCCGTCCGCGCCGTTCTGGCACGTCATCGAAGCGATCGCGCGGGAAGGACTCGTTCGGCACCCCACGATGTTACCCGCAGGCGCCTGCGGGTACGCTCAGCCGCGCCCGCGCGGTGTCGTCACCGGGCGGCGCCTGAGGCGCGGGCGATGCGGGCCGCCTCGCGCGCGTCGCGCACGCGGCGCAGCCGCTTCACGAGCATCGGGTCGTGCTCGAGCGCCTCGACGGTGTCGATGAGCCGGCCCAGCAGCTGATAGTAGCGCGCGGGCGACAGCCCGAGATCGGCTCGGATCGCCTCCTCCTTCGCGCCCGCGTGGCGACGCCACTCGGACTCGAAGGCGAGGATCGCGCGATCGCGTTCAGAGAGGGGCACGGGAGAACGCTAACGCGGGGATGGCGGCTGCCGACCGCGCCACACCGGGAACACGCGGCGCGAAGGTCATGTTGAATGGAGGCGGATGGAGGACCCATGGACTACGCGGTGAACAAGAGCGACGAGCAGTGGCGCGAGCAGTTGACGCCCGAGCAATTCGCGGTGTTGCGCGAAGCCGGCACCGAGCGGCCGTGGACGGGCGAGCTGCTCGACGAGCACCGCGCGGGCCTGTACACGTGCGCGGCGTGCGGCGCCGAGCTGTTCAAGAGCGGCACGAAGTTCGACTCGCACTGCGGGTGGCCGAGCTTTTACGAGTCGATCCGGCCGGACGCGGTCGAGCTGCGGGAGGACAACACGCACGGCATGGCGCGCACCGAGGTGCGCTGCGCCGCGTGCGGCTCCCATCTCGGGCACGTGTTCCCCGACGGGTTCGGCACCCCCACCGGCGACCGGTACTGCATGAACTCGATCTCGCTGGAGTTCAGCCCCGAGATGTGACGCTGTCGTCTCGGCGGCGGCGCGACGGCGCGAGCGCGACGGCCACCGACGACAGCGCGACGGCGACGACGACGAGCTCGAACACGAGCCCCGGGCTGGACGCGGCCGGCCAGAGGGCGTCGAGGACGACCGACGCGATGAGCTGGCCGGCGATCGCGCCGAGGGCGAGCAGCAGCACGCCGGTGTGGACGACCAGCGTCGCGGCGAGGAAGACGAAGGCGACGCCGAGCGCGCCGCCGACGTAGAGCCACGGCTCCGGCGGGAACGGCAGCGGCGGCCCGTTCGTCGCGACGCTGGCACCCGCGGTGGCGGCGAGGATGGCGGTACCGACCGCGAAGTTCACCAGGGTCGCGGTGAGCGCGGCGCCCACCCGCTGGCGCAGCCGGCCGGTCGCCGCCTGCTGCCACCCGACCGCGGCGCCGGCGACGAACGGCAGGGCGAGCATCCACAGCGGCGCCGACGCCACTCCCCCGCCGACGAAGGAGACGACCGCGGCCGCCAGCGCGAGTGCCCCGCTCACGACACGGGGCAGCGTCACGGCGATGGCGCCGCCGGGGCCGAAGCCGGCGCGGTCCAGGAGCAGCCCCGACACCGTCTGGCCGGCGACGAGGCCGACGGTGAACAGTGAGACGCCGATGATTCCCACGACGAGGCCTTGCGCCGCGACGGTGAGCGCGCCCGCCGCGCCGACGCACAGCATCCACCACGGGATCGTTCGTCCGCGCACTCCGCGCACGAGCCGGCCGACCCCGCGGCGGCCGGCGGGAAGTGCGGCCGACAGCACGAGGAGGATGGCCAATCCCGACCCGAACGAGACGAGGGCGGCGACGAGCCCGTCGTCGAGGCGGATGCCGAGCTGTCCGTTGATCCGCGACTGCACCGCGAGCAGGCACCCGATGAAGCCGGCCACGCACAGCGCCGCCCACGGTGGGAGCCTCCTGGCGCGGTCGACACTCATGTTGAGCCGACTGCGGGACTCGAACCCGCAACCGCCCGATTACAAGTCGGGTGCGCTACCAATTGCGCCAAGTCGGCAGACCACTCAGTCTACTGACCCGGGCACCGCGCCGAGTTGCCGCGATCTGCGTCCGAGCTCGCAGAACGCGGCAACTGAACCAGCGCGGGCGAGGAGCGCCGCGGGGTTCAGCGACCCGCGACTACTTGGTCGGCGTTGGGCTCGGCGTCGCGGAGGTCGTGGGCGCGGGGGTCGGAGACGCCGGTTCGTCCGTGTAGTACGAGTTGCTCGACAGCGTCAGCACGAACTGCGCGAACTCCTTCGGGTCATCCAGCGCGCCGACGTAGGGCTCTCCGTTGACCAGCACGAGAGGCGCGCCGGTGAGCTTCGCGTCGTCGCTGCCCGGCAGCGGGCCGGCCAGCGCGCGCTCGGTCTCGTCCTGCACCCACGACGCGAAGCTCTGGTTCTCAATGCACTCCCGCACCGGCTTCGGGTCGTCGGCGCCCGACGCGATCGCCATGTAAGCAAGGTCGTCGTCGGACAGTCCATCGCTGTCGATGTCGGGCTGCTGCTGCAGCAGGGCCTGGTTGAACAGATAGAACGAGTCCGGCGCGTGCGTTGCGACGCACGCGGCGGCTGCGGCCGAGCGCAGCGAGTACTTGGTGCCGTTCGACTTCGGGGTCAGCACCGCCACGGGGTGGTAGGTGAGCGTCGCCGCTCCCTGCGCGACCCAGTCGGCCAGCTGCGCCGAGTTCGCGAGCTGGAACTGCTTGGAGCCGGGCGACAGATAGTCGACGTAGACGCTGATGTCGACCGCGCGCTCGTCGGCTTCGCCCGCGGGCGCGTCGGACTGCTCGGGCGTCGGGGTGGCGCTGGGGTCCGCATCCTTCGTCGACGAAGAGTCCGCCGTCGGGTCGGGAAGCGTGCCGGCCTCGCCCGGAACGCCCAGTTTGCCAACGGCGTCGACGCGGATGCCGCCGTCGATCATGTTCGCGGGGCTCAGGTGCGCATCGGACGTCGAGGAGGACACCATCCACGTGACGGTCACCGTCGCCGCGACGACGACCGCGACCACCACGACGGCGAGCGAGACGCGGCGCACCGCCCGCGCCGTCGACTGCCGTGCCTGCACCTGCTGCGCCTTCTCGCGCACGGCCTCGCGTCGATCGCGAGGGGCCTGAGCGCTCGGAGTCTCGCTCGACATGAATCCTCTTGACATCCCCTCTGCCGGGCTTTGCCCGGGGAAACCGCCTTCGGGCGGCGGCAACCCTCAGATGCTAGCCACGGAGTCTGGGAAAAACCCACGTGCCGCGCGAGGCCGGCTTCTGTCATACTGGGCTAGCGCCCGACGGTGGGCGCGGCGGGAGGCCCCCGCGCAATCCTCACTACGGATCGTCCGGCACGTACCTGCCGGTGAAGGAGATCAAGGCAATGGCGTCTGTCACATTCGATAACGCGACTCGCGTCTACCCCGGGGCGACTCGCCCCTCGGTCGACAAGTTCAACCTCGAGATCGCGGACGGAGAGTTCCTCGTTCTCGTCGGCCCCTCGGGTTGTGGCAAGTCCACCACCTTGCGCATGCTGGCCGGCCTCGAAGAGGTCAACTCTGGCCGCATCCTGATCGGCGACCGCGACGTCACCGACGTCCCGCCCAAAGACCGCGACATCGCGATGGTGTTCCAGAACTACGCGCTCTACCCGCACATGACGGTGGCCGAGAACATGGGCTTCGCCCTGAAGATCGCCGGCGTGCCGAAGGACGAGCGCGCCACGCGCGTGCAGGAGGCGGCGAAGCTGCTCGACCTCGAGCAGTACCTCACCCGCAAGCCGAAGGCGCTCTCCGGCGGCCAGCGCCAGCGCGTGGCCATGGGCCGCGCCATCGTGCGCTCGCCCCAGGTGTTCCTCATGGACGAGCCGCTGTCCAACCTCGACGCGAAGCTGCGCGTGCAGACGCGCACGCAGATCGCGGCGCTGCAGCGCAAGCTCGGTGTCACCACCGTCTACGTCACGCACGACCAGACCGAGGCCCTCACGATGGGCGACCGCATCGCGGTGCTCAAGGACGGCATCCTGCAGCAGGTCGGCACGCCGCGCGAACTGTACGGGTCGCCGAACAACGTGTTCGTGGCCGGCTTCATCGGCTCGCCGGCGATGAACCTGTTCCCGGTCGACCTCGCCGAGGGCGGGGTCAGCTTCGGAGACCTCGTCGTGCCGGTGGAGGCCGACACGCTGGGCCGCGCGCACGGCTCGGAGGTCACGATCGGCGTGCGCCCTGAGGACATCACGGTCGCCCCCGCCGACGGAAGGGGCCTCACGGTCGAGGTCGACCTCGTCGAGGAGCTCGGCGCGGACGGCTACCTCTACGGCCACACCGAGATCAACGGCAAGCGCACCGACATCGTCGCGCGCGTCGACGGCCGCAGCCACCCGAACGCTGGCGACAAGGTCGTCCTCGCTCCGGTGCCCGGCCACGTGCACGTGTTCGACCTCGAGTCGGGCGAGCGGCTCACCAAGAAGGAGATCACGTCGGACGTCTGACGAACGACACCCCGCGGCGCGGAGTCTCCTCACCGGGGGCCCGCGCCGCGGCGCGTGCGGCATCCATCCTGCCCACACCGGAGAATCCATGCCCCGTTCTTTGAGCATCACCGCGAGCTCGGTCGACCCCGGCCTGTTGACTCTGCCGTGGTCGACGGGGCTCGCGGACTGGCCGAGCAAAGACATCGTGTGGCTGCCCAAGGGCATCTCGCGCCACCTCGTGCGCTTCGCCAATCTGTCCGGACGCGTGGTCGCCGTCAAGGAGACAACATCGGAGATGGCGCGGCGCGAATACGAGATGCTCGGCAACCTGCACCGGCTCGACGCGCCCTGCGTCGAGCGCGTCGCGGTGATCGCGGGGAGAACGGATGCCGCCGGCGAGCCGCTTCCCGCGGCGCTGGTCACCGCGCACTTGAGGTTCTCCCTCCCCTACCGGGCGCTGTTCACGCACACTCTGCGCCCGCACACCGCGACGCGGCTCGTCGACGCGCTGGCGGCCCTGCTGGTGCGCCTGCACAACGTCGGGTTCTTCTGGGGCGATGTGTCGCTGTCGAACACGCTGTTCCGGCGCGACGCCGGCGCGTTCGCCGCCTACCTCGTCGACGCTGAGACCGGCGAGCTGCACGAGACGGGACTGACCCGCGGGCAGCGCGAGCACGACCTCGAGGTCGCGCGCACCAACATCGCCGGCGAGATCATGGACCTCGAGGCCGGCGGGCGGCTCGAGGGCGGAGTGGATGCCGTGGCGATCGCCGACGGGATCGTGTCGTCGTACCGGTCGCTGTGGGCGGTGCTCACCGATCAGGAGACGTTCGCCACGAGCGAGTCGTGGCGGATCACCGAGCGAGTGCGGCGCCTCAACGACACCGGCTTCGACATCGACGAGATGTCGATCGTGGCAGAGCCCGACGGAACGCGCGTGACGATCACTCCGAAGGTCGTCGACGCGGGCCACCACCAGCGTCGACTGCTGCGGCTCACCGGGCTCGACGTCGAGGAGAACCAGGCGCGGCGCCTGCTCAACGACCTCGACGAGTTCCGCGCACGCAGCTCGCGGATCGGCGATGACGAGGAGATGGTGGCGCACGAGTGGCTGACGCGGGTGTTCGAGCCGGTCGTCAAGGCGGTTCCGTTCGACCTGCGCGCCAAGCTCGAGCCCGCCGAGGTGTTCCACCAGGTGCTCGAGCACCGCTGGTACATGGCGCAGGCGCGCGACAGCTCGGTGCCGCTGGCAGAAGTGCTCACCTCGTACATCAACGACGTGCTGCGCCACCGCCGCGACGAGGCGACGATCATGGGCCCGCCGACCGACACGATGAGCCTGCCGGCCCTCACCGCGAGCGGTCCGGCCGTGGACGACGAGGACGACGAGGAAGACGTCGACTGGCGCGATCTGGTGTGACGCGCCGGGCCGTCAGTACCCGACGGTGAAGCGCTCCCGACGGTGCTTCGGGTGCTCGATCTCGTCGACGACGGCGACGGCGAAGTCGGCGCCGGAGATCGTCGAGTTCCCCTCGGCGTCCTCGACGACGACATCGCCGCCATCCCGGTAGGCGCCCGTGCGCTCGCCGGGAAGCCAGTCGCCGAAGTCCTTCGGCGGGTGCACGAGGAACCAGTCCAGCCCGTCGTCGGATGCCTGCAGCAGGTCGAGCGCCGCCACGCCCACGCCTGCCTCGTGCCGGTACTCCTCGGGCACCCCGAGGTCCCACAGCCGCGGGCCGCCGGGCGCGCTGAGGCTTCCCATGGCACCGCCCACGACGCCGAGCCGCGTGCGCGTGCCGGACAGGCGGGCGGCCAGGCCGCTGAGCGCGTCGATCGCGCGGTCGGCCATGTCGCCGCGCGGCGAGATCGCCGAGACGACGACGTCGGCTCCCGCAAGCGCGTCAGCGATGCCGTCGAGCTCGAGCGCCGAGCCTTGCACGTAGTCGACACCGTCGACTGGCGAGTCGGGCAGCTTGCGCGACACGGACACGACGTCGTGACCTCGAGCCGCGGCCTCCGCGACGATGTTTCCGCCGGCGTAGCCGGTTCCTCCGATGACGGCGATGCGTGCCATGTGCGTGTCCTTTCGACTGAAGACGAGTCTCTCACTGCAAGCATCGTGGCACCGCATCCATTCCCGCGTCTGTCGCGCCCTCCGCGATGCTCCTGAGTGACAAACCCGTGAGTTCAGCGGCGGTCAACTACGGCCGGCAGCGCGCCCCACTCGTCGCACGGCGCCCGCTGCGCGCGCTTGCACGGCACGCCCCGCCTGGCCGACGCGGATGTCGATCGAGAAGAGCATCTTGATCACCCACGAGAACAGGAGCATGACCAGAATCGGCATGACACAAGTGGTCACGATCAGGAGCGCGAACTGCTCCATGTAGAAGTTCAGGGCCTCCACGGCTTCGTCTTTGATCTCGTTGACGGAGTTGAGCGCTCCCTCCACGGCACTGCCCACATTGCCCACCGCGTCCTCGAGCCAGTTGCCGATCGAGTCGAGCAGACCGCCGTCACCGTCGTCCGCCTCAGGCTTGACGGTTTTGTCGGCTTCTGCATCCTGGGCAGCCTCGGCGGCGCTGTCGGCGGCCTCGTCAGCCGCGCTCGCGGCGGCCGCCGCGTCCGCGTAGGTGCTGGTGAGCGCGTCGCTGACGGCGATCGACCCTGGCACGGCGAGAACGAGCACCGCGCCGAACGCCGCGAGCTTGATCGCAAGAGAGCGAAGGGCGGCTCGCCGGGAGTACACGGCCACGATGCCCAGGACGCAGGCCAGCGGAACGATCACCGTGAAGGCGATGCCCCCCGAGACGGTGACAAGGATCTTCTGGAGGATGATCGCGGCGATGATCACCACGAACCACCCGCTGACATCCGCGAGCTGGTCGGCGACCGGCGTCAGCATGTCGTCCGGCACAAGGCTCAGCGCGGCAGACAGCGCCGTCGATCCGGCCGCGAGCCCGCTCACCGTTGACTGCTGCGATTCGAGTGAGTCTCGAACACCACCAAGCGTCGCCGGGCTTGAGGCAAACGGGGCAAGGAGGAAGATCGACGCCAACGCCACCGCGACGAGAGCCGCAGCCCAGATGTGCGCTCGCGCTCCGCGGCGAGGGCGAAGCGCCCGCCCCGCAATGACGTCATCGGCTTCCTGCTCGGGCGCCTCCACCGACTCGTCTCGCACCTCGCCTGCCACGCCGCCGACCCCCGTCGCACTTCATTGTGCATAGCTCATTTATGAGCAATGCATAAGAACATAGGTCAGAGTACCAGGCGCGACGAACGAGCGACCGTTCAGTCAGTCTTGGCCAGAACGCCGCTCATGCCGTGCGCGGCGACGAGCCCGCGCGCGCAGTGGCGACCTGGTAGAGGGCGACGGATGCCGCGATCCCGGCGTTGAGCGACTCCGTCGCCGCCTCGATCGGGATCGACACGATCTGGTCGCACGTCTCGGTCACCAGCCGCGACAGGCCTTTGCCCTCCGAGCCCACGACGATGACCAGGGCACGGTCTGCCAGCCCGAGCGCGGGCAGCGAGACATCCCCTCCCCCGTCGAGCCCCAGGACGAAAACGCCCTGCTTCTTGAAGTCTTTGAGCGTCGCGGTGAGGTTGGCGGCGACCGCGACGGGCACGCGCGCGGCAGCTCCGGCGCTCGTCTTCCACGCCGCCGAGGTGACGCCGGCCGAACGGCGCTGCGGCACGATCACGCCCTGTCCGCCGAAGGCCGCCGTGGAGCGGATGATCGCCCCCAGGTTGCGCGGGTCGGTGATGCCGTCGAGAGCGACCAGCAGCGGCGTCTTGCCGGCATCCACCGCCGCCTCGAGCAGGTCCTGCGGGTGCGCGTACTCGTACGGCGGCACCTTGAGCGCCACGCCCTGGTGCACCCCGTCGAACCCGGCCATGCGGTCAAGCTCTGGCCGGGTCACCTCGAGCACCGGGATCTCGCGACGGCTTGCGAGCGCCAGCGTCTCTTTGACGCGGTCGTCCATCTCGACCCGTTGCGCGATGTACAGCGCGGTGGCGGGGATGCGGGCGCGCAGCGCCTCCAGCACGGAGTTGCGGCCGGTGACCGTCTCGGTCTCGTCGCCCGCCTTCGCCCTCGGCGCCCGCCCGGACGACGAGCGCTGCCCCGGCCGCCCCGTGCCGCCCGCCGCGGCATAGCGCTCCTGCGCCGCCTTGCGCTTGCCGGCGACGTGCCAGCTGCGGTCTTCCGCCTTCGGCGTCGGACCTTTGCCCTCGAGCGACTTGCGGCCGTGGCCGCCTGTGCCCTTCGTGGGGCCCTTCTTCTTGCCACGGCTCGCGCCCGGGCGTCCTTGCTTAGCCATCGCTGATCTCCCAGTGGGTTGCGTCCGCGGTGTCTTCCAGGGCGATGCCGGCCGCCGCGATCGCGTCGCGGATGCGGTCGGCGCTCGCCCAGTCTTTCGCGGCGCGCGCCTCGGCGCGCTGCGCGATCATCGTCTGCACGAGGGCATCGAGAGCGTTTGCCTCGGCCGAGGCGTCGGCCGCGTGCCGCGTCGGGGTGATGCCGAGGATGTCGGTCATCGCGCCCACCTCGGCGAGAGCCTGCGCGGCCGGCTCGAGGCTCCCCTCGTCCAGCGCGGCGTTGCCGGCGCGGACGCGCTCGTGCAGCACCGCGAGCGCCTGCGGCACGCCGAGGTCGTCATCCATCGCCGCCGCGAACGCGACCGGCATGCGGGCGGCGACCGCCGTGAAGCCCGCGCCCGGCCGCGAGAGCGCCGGCCCGACCGCCCCACGTCCGGAAAGCGCACGAGCGGCGCGCTGCTGGAAGGAGCGGATGCGGTCCAACGCCGCCTCGGCCTCGTCGTAGGAGGCGCCGGTGATGGCCAGGCTCGACCGGTAGTGCGCCGCGGCGAGGGCGTAGCGGACCACGAGCGGATCACGCTCGGCCAGCACGTCGTGGGCGAGCACGAAGTTGCCGAGCGACTTCGACATCTTCTGGTCGCCGACGGTGACCAGCCCGTTGTGCACCCAGTAGCGCGCGAACCCGTCGCCCGCTGCTGCGGACTGGGCGAGCTCGTTCTCGTGGTGCGGGAAGCGGAGGTCGAGCCCGCCGCCGTGGATGTCGAACTCGGCGCCCAGGTAGCGGCGGCTCATCGCGGAGCACTCGATGTGCCACCCCGGCCGGCCCGGGCCCCACGGCGACTCCCACGCGGCGTCTTCCGGCTCGTCCGCCTTGGCCGCCTTCCACAACGCGAAATCGAGCGGATCGCGCTTGCCCGGCTCCGTGTCGCCCGATGGCTCCATAGCGTCGGGGGCCTGGTTGGTCAGCGCGCCGTACTCGGGCCACGAGCGCACGTCGAAGTACACGCTGCCATCGACGGCATACGCGTGGCCCGCGTCGACGAGGGTGGCGATGAGCTCCTGCATCTGCGGGATCGATCCGGTGGCGCGGGGCTCGTAGGTCGGGGGAAGGATGCCGATGGCGGAATATGCCGAGGTGAACTCGCGCTCCATGCGGTAGGCGAGCGCCCACCACGGCTCGCGCGCGGTGGCGTTGCGCAGCACCTTGTCGTCGATGTCGGTGACGTTGCGCACCAGCGTGACCCGGCCGAACCGGTGCTCGAGCCAACGGCGCAGGATGTCGAAGGCCAGCGCCGAGCGCAAGTGGTGGATGCCGGGGCCGGACTGCACCGTCGGCCCGCACACGTAAACCGTCACGTTGCCGGGGTCGGCGGGCACGAAGTCGCGCAGCGCGCGCGCCTTCGTGTCGTAGAGCCGAACGCCCCTGCCTGCCGGTGTCACCGCACCAGCCTACCCGCGGGGTCGCGGGCGTCAGGCCGGCAGCACGAGGGCGACCGCGAAGGCCGCGACGCCGTCGCCGGCCCCCGTGAAGCCGAGCCCGTCGGTGGTGGTGGCCGACACCGAGACCGGCGCGCCGCCCAGAGCCGCCGACAACGCCGCCTCGGCATCGGCGCGGCGCGCGGAAAACCGCGGCCGGTTCGCCTGCACCTGCACCGACACGTTGCCGACCGCCCAGCCGGCGGCGCCGAGCAGCTCGCGCGTGCGGACCAGGAACACGTCGGCGTGCGCGCCCGCGTACTCGGGATGGTCGGTGCCGAAGTGTGTGCCGATGTCGCCGAGGCCTGCCGCCGAGAGCAGCGCGTCGACGATCGCGTGCGCCACGGCGTCGCCGTCGGAGTGGCCGGCGAGCGCGGGCTCGCCCGGCCACGGCAGCCCCGCGAGCCACAGCACGCCTTCGCCGGCGAAGGCGTGCACGTCGGTGCCCACCCCGACGCGGGGAGCGCGCGGTCGGCGGTCGATCCCGGCGGATGCCGGGGCGGCGTTGGGCGCGACCAGCCCTCTGGCGCGCTCGAGGTCGGCGGGCGTGGTGATCTTGAACGCGCGGCTGTCGCCGTCGACCACGTCGACCGGGTGGCCCGCGGCGGCGAAGAGGGCGGCGTCGTCTGTGTGCTCGGCCCTCGCTGCCGCGTACGCGGCGACCAGCGCCGCGCGCGGGAAGCCTTGCGGCGTCTGCGCCGCGGCGAGCGTGTCGCGGTCGACCCCCGCGGCCACGCGCGAGCCGTCGACGCGCTTGATCGTGTCCACGACCGGCAGCACGGGCACGACACCCCACCCGGTCTCGTCCACCGCTGCCACGACGCGGTCGAACACGGCGCCCGGGGCCAGGGCACGGGCCGCATCGTGCACGAGCACGGTCTCGACATCCGGCCACACGGCCGCAAGGCCCGCGGCGACCGACGCCTGCCGGGTCGCTCCGCCCGCCACGACCGACACCAGGTCGCGCCGGCTGCCCGCCGCCTCGACGGCCTCGGTCTCGGCTTCCCCCTCGCGCCCCTCCGGCGCGACGACGACGACCTGCGCGGGCGCCGCCTGGAACACGCCGCGCAGGGCGTGGCGCAGCACGGTGTGCTCGTCGATGCCGACGAACGCCTTCGGCGACCCCGCGCCCAAGCGGGCGCCGGACCCCGCGGCCACGACGATGATCGCGACGCGCGGAACAGGCGTGATGCTCACGCGACGAGACTACTCGCGGGTCAGGACGCGAGGACCTCGTCGAGGACGACGCTCGCCTGCTCCTCGTCGGTCTTCTCCGCGAGCGCGAGCTCGGAGATGAGGATCTGGCGGGCCTTCGCCAGCATCCGCTTCTCGCCGGCCGACAGGCCGCGGTCCTGGTCGCGGCGCCACAGGTCGCGCACGACCTCGCTCACCTTGATCACGTCGCCCGAAGCGAGCTTCTCAAGGTTCGCCTTGTAGCGGCGGGACCAGTTCGTGGGCTCTTCGGTGAACGGAGCGCGCAGCACCTCGAAGACGCGCTCGAGGCCCTCCTTGCCGATCACGTCGCGAACACCGACCAGATCGACGTTGTCCGCGGGGACCTCGATGATGAGGTCGCCCTGCGTCACGTTGAGCTTCAAGTACTTCTTCGACTCGCCCTTGATGACGCGTTCTTTGACCTCGATGATCGTCGCGGCCCCGTGGTGCGGGTAAACGACGGTCTCGCCAACCTCGAAAAGCATGCAGTCTTGTCCTTTCGGCAACCTCATAAGGATACCACAGCAGGCATACGCTAAGGTTCGCTCGCGCACCCCTGCATCCGGTTCCACGAAGCGAGGCGCGACCCCGCTACAATGCAAGCAAAGCTCGTCCGCACTCCTGGAGGATCCGTGAAATCGCGCCTCATCGCGTCCCTCGCCCTGGGCGCCGCCGTCATCCTCGGAGCCACCGGCTGCGCCATGATCTCGCCACAGGCGACGACTGTCCACTACTCCCCCGCGGACGGCGTGAACGTGGACGGCTCTGCCCCACTGGAGGTGCGCAACGCCGTCGTCATCGCCAACGAGGAGGGCACTGCCGGCAACCTCGTCGCCGCCATCGTCAACCCGACCGACGGCTCGCTGACGCTCAACCTCGAGGTCGGCGATGCGCGCACGCCCGCGACGGTGCACGTGCCGGCGAACTCGGTGGTGAGCCTGGGCGCAGAGGGGACGCCGCCGCTGCCGTTGGCGAACTTCGAGGGGGTTCCAGGCTCCGACGTGCCGATCTACTTCCAGTCCGGCGACGAGAACGGGGTCAAAACCGACGTCCCGATCCTGGACGGAACACTGCCGTACTACGCCGACCTCGTGCCGCAGCCGGCGGTGCCGGCCGACGGCGTCGCGACCCCCTGACGCTCACGCCTCGAAGCGGTAGCCCAGACCTCGCACGGTCACCAGCATCACAGGCTCTTTCGGCGTCTTCTCGATGCGGGAGCGGATGCGCTTGACGTGCACGTCGAGCGTCTTCGTGTCGCCGAAGTAGTCGCTGCCCCACACCCGGTCGATGAGCTGCCCGCGGGTGAGCACGCGGCCGGCGTTGCGCATGAGCACTTCGAGCAGCTCGAACTCCTTCAGCGGCATCTTGATCTCGTCGCCGTCGACCTGCACGGTGTGCCGGTCGAGGTCGAGGGTCACCCGCCCACCGGTCAGCACACGCTCGTCGAGGTCGATCTCGGGCTCGACGCGGCGGCGCAGCACGGCGCGCATACGGGCCAGCAGCTCGCGCGAGGAGTAGGGCTTGGTGACGTAGTCGTCGGCGCCCAGCTCGAGTCCGACGACGATGTCGACCTCGGAGTCCTTCGCGGTGAGCATGATGATCGGCGTCTGCGACACGGCGCGGATCTGCCGGCACACCTCGGTTCCGGCGACGCCCGGCAGCATGAGATCGAGGAGCACGATGTCGGCGCCGCGGTCGTGGAACGCCGCGATCGCGCTCGGGCCGTCCTCGGCGATCTCGACGTCGTAGCCCTCCCGGCGCAGCAGGTAGGCGAGGGGGTCGGCAAGGTCGGGCTCGTCCTCGACGAGCAGAACGCGAGTCATCGGTGTTCTCCGTTCGCGGCGGCAGCCGCCTTCTTGGCCTTCTTGCGGGCCTGGGCGGCAGCCGCCTTCTTCTTGCGGGCGCGAGGCTCGGCGGGCGCGGGGTCGGCGGCAGGCAGCCGGATCGTGAAGGTGGAGCCACGGCCTGCCCGCGACCACAGCCGCACCTCGCCGCCGTGGCGCTGCACCGCGTGCTTGACGATCGACAGGCCGAGCCCCGAGCCGCCCGTGCGGCGCGAGCGCGCCTGGTCGGCGCGGTAGAAGCGCTCGAACACCCGCCGCTGGTCTTCCTCGGAGATGCCGATGCCCTGGTCGGCCACGGCGATCTCGACCACGTCGTCGACGCGCTTGGCGGCGATGCCCACGTGCGATCCCGCCGGCGAGTAGACGATGGCGTTCGCGATCAGGTTGCCGACCGCCTCGGCCAGCACCTGGGCGTCGCCGCGGACGTGGAGCCCGCGCTCGCCGCCGCGTCGCAGCTCGACTCGGGCGGACTCGGCCTGGACGGCGTGGGTGTCGACGGCAGAGGCCACGACCTCGTCGATCGACACGTCCGACAGGACGGACAGCTCCTCGGCGACCTGCAGCCGGGAGAGGTTCAGGATGCGGGCGGTGAGCCGCGCGAGCCGGGCCGCCTCGGCCTGCAGCCTGGTCGCGAACACACGCACCTGCTCAGGGTCGTCGGCGGCCGACTCGATCGCCTCGGAGAGCAGGCTCACGGCTCCGACCGGGGTCTTCAGCTCGTGGCTCGTGTTGGCCACGAAGTCGTGGCGCATCTGCTCGAGCCGCTCGTGCTCGGTGATGTCGCGCGCGACAACGAGCGAGAACCGCGGGCCGAGGGCGCTCGCCCGCGCGGTGACCAGCCTCTGGTCGCCGGGCAGTCCTGCCCGCACCAGGCGCAGGGTGGTCACCGCCGGGACGCCGGTGGAGCGGGCCTGGCGGACGAGCCCGCGCAGGTCGGCGCTGTCGAGCACGTGGCCGGCCTTCATGCCGAGCGCCGCGGCGGGCAGGGATGCCGCAGCCACCGTGAACGAGCCGTCGACCACGGCCGCCGGCTCGTCGAGCGCTGCGAGCACGGCCGAGATGCCCTCGGGCAACGCGACGTCGTCCACGTCGCGAGCGCGCTCGCGCGCGCGAAGCGCCAGGGCGACCACCACCGACACGGCCACGCCGATCGCGATGCCGACCAGCAGCGCCAGCAGCGCGAACTGCACCGGGTCCATGGCACCCAGCGTATGCAACGGCGCCGCTTCAGCGGCGCCGTTGCGCCCCTGTCGGCCCGGCATCCCGTTACTGTTCATGTGCGTGGCGCCGATCGTTAACCTTCGCCGGGGATGATCGCCACGGCCGCACAGCGGGCGACTGCCCGTCCACAGGAGGATTCAACATGCGCGAACTGTTCCACCAGTCGCTGGAGGACGTGCAGGGGCGACTCGTCGAGATCGCCGAGCTCGTGTCCGCCGCGATCGACAAGGCCACTCGCGCGTTCAGCACGAGCGATGTCGCGCTGGCCGAAGAGGTGATCGACGACGACCACATCATCGACGAGAAGGCGGTCGAGCTCGACGAGCTCACGATCGAGATCCTGGCTCGCCAGCAGCCGGTGGCCCGCGACCTGCGCATCGTCGTGGCGGCGCTGCGGATGAGCGCTTCCCTCGAGCGGATGGGCGACATCGCCGAGCACATCGCGCAGCTCACGCGCATGCGCTTCCCCGAGCGGGCGATCCCCAAGGGCCTGAAGGGCACGTTCAAGCGGATGGGCGAGCTCGACGTCGAGGTGGCGCAGCGGCTCACCGATCTGCTCCGCACCGAGAACCTGCGGATCGCCGAGGACATCCGCAACGACGACGACCTCCTGGACGAGCTGCACACGAGCGTGTTCGAGAAGGTGCTCAGCGACAGCTGGCGAGGCGAGGCGGCCGCCACCGTGGACGCGACTCTCGCCAGCCGCTACCACGAGCGCTTCGGCGACCACGCCGTCTCGGTCGCGAAGAAGGTCGTCTACCTCGCCACCGGCGAGTGGGAGACCGACACCGACACGATCCAGGTGATCATCGAGGGCGTCCGCTCGCAAGACTGAGCGGGCTCAGCCCTTGCCCTGGCTGGCCACCGCGGCGGCGCCGGCAGCGGCCGCCTCCGGGTCGAGGTACTCTCCCGGCCCGAGCGGCATCATGTCGTCGCCGAGCCGGTAGACCAGCGGAATGCCGGTGGGGATGTTGAGCTCGGCGATGTCGGCGTCGCTGATGCGGTCGAGGTGCTTCACGAGCGCGCGCAGCGAGTTGCCGTGCGCGGCGACGAGCACCGTCTTGCCGTCGCGCAGGTCGGTCACGATGTCGCTCTCCCAGTAGGGCAGCATGCGGTCGATCACGAGCTTGAGCGACTCGGTGCGCGGCACGTCGCCGTCGATGTGCGCGTAGCGCGCGTCGCCTGTCTGGCTGTACGGGTCGTCATCGGCGATGGGCGGCGGCGGCACGTCGAACGAGCGGCGCCACAGCATGAACTGCTCCTGGCCGTACTCGGCGAGGGTCTGCGCCTTGTCCTTGCCCTGCAGCGCGCCGTAGTGGCGCTCGTTGAGCCGCCACGAGCGCTTCACCGGGATCCACAGCCGGTCGGCGGCGTCGAGGGCGAGGTTGGCCGTCTGGATCGCGCGGCTCTGCAACGACGTGTGCACGATGTCCGGCAGCAGGCCCGCCTCTCTCATCAGCTCGCCGCCGCGGGCGGCCTCGGCCTTGCCCTGGTCGGTGAGGCGCACGTCGACCCAGCCGGTGAACTGGTTGGACTTGTTCCACTCGCTCTGGCCGTGGCGGAGGAGAATCAGGGTGCGGGGGGCGGTCATGCGCTCAGCTTAGCCAGCGGGCGTGGCCGGCGCGCGCCGCGACAGCCGCGGCATGCGCGGGACGGATGCGGTGGCCCCGGCGTCGGCCGGGACGATCGCCTCCTGCGCGGCGGCGACCGGCCCGTCGTCGGTGTCGACGGCGAGCGCGGCGCATGCCGGCGTCGAGCGCTTGAGCAGGGCGAGGGCGATCGGCCCCTCCTCGTGGTGCAGGGCCGCCGACGTCACGTGGCCGACGCGCGTCTCGCCGTGGCGGACGGCCGCCCCCGCGCACGGGAGGAGGCTGTCCGAGCCGTCGAGGTGCAGCAGCGCCAGCCGCCGCGGCGGGTGGCCGAGGTTGTGCACCTTCGCCACGGTCTCCTGCCCGCGGTAGCATCCCTTGCTCAGATGGACCGCGGTGCGCAGCCAGTCGGCCTCGTGCGGAAGGGCGCGCTCGTCCACCTCGTTCGCCCAGCGCGGCCGCCACGCCGCGACGCGCAGCGCGTCGGCTGCGACGAGCCCCGCGACGGCGACGGGCCCGGCGGCGAGCTCGTCG
>NZ_JASGEC010000045.1:0-4331 GCF_047606685.1 Microbacterium sp. | reverse complement strand
TCGAGCGCAGGTCGGCGACGTCGACAGCACGCACCATCAGTCGACTCTCGTTCTCGACCAGCCCGGGTTGCGGGAGGAGTGCGGTCATCTTGGCTGGGTCCCGTACGCCCGCGATCACCGTGCCGTTCGCCGCCAGCAGAGCCTTGGCGACTGCCAGCCCGACCCCGCTGCTTGCGCCGGTGACGACGAAGACGCGCCCGCTCTGGTCCGACAGGTCACTGGTCTGCCACTCGAAGTCCTGCACCGTGTTCTCTCCCGCCTGAATGGATAAGTCATCCGATTAGACAGTAGCACGATTCGGATGAAGCATCCGAATCCATATAGGCTGGGGGCATGCCTGAGACCCTCGCTCGTCCGACCGGGCTGCGCGCCGATGCCGCTCGCAACCGTGCGAGGCTGCTGAAGGTCGCCCGGCGCCACCATGCGCAGACCGGGCAGCTCCCGCTCAACTCCATCGCCGCGGAGGCCGGTGTGGGCATCGGCACCGCGTACCGGCACTTTCCGAGCCAAGAATCCCTTGTCGAGGCACTGGCGATGGACGCGCTCGACCGCCTGCTCGACGCGGTCAAACACGCCATCGCCGCGAATGACCCGGAACGCGCATTCCGCGCGATGGTCACCACGGCGTATGAGCACCTGTGTGACGACACGGCGCTGACCGCCCTGCTCGCGGGAGGAACCTTCACCTGCGCCGATGCGGCGGCGGTCGCCGGCGAGCTGTTCGCCGATGTCGACATCCTCCTGCGACGAGCTCGCGAGAGCGGAGCGCTGCGCGCAGAGATCGACGTCGACGACCTGCGGCGACTCCTCTGCGGTTTCAGCGCAGCAGCAACCGCCGGGCCGGTTCCCTTGGGCAAGGATCGCGAACGGTATGTCGAGGTGCTGCTCGGCGGCCTGCGGCCGTAAGCCCAGCCGCGAACCCATGCCGGAGCAAGGGCGGCAACCGCTCGCTCACCTCGCGGTGTCGTTCGTCAGGTTCCGATCCTGGCGGCCGCAGCGAGACAGGTTGAGGATGCTTCTCACCGGGACAATGCTGTTCGCGGATCTCAAGGAAGCGATCGGTGTCGTTGCTCGCTTCCGCCGCGTCAGCCTTGAGCCTCTCGAACCGCCGACCTGCTCGAGACATCCTTGGCGGTCGCGGAACCCGGCGTTTGTGGTCAGGCACCGAGCATGGCGGTGATCTGGGCGTAGAAGGGTGCGGGGTCGCCGGCGAGGGATGCTTTGACCATCGCGGTCCAGTCATCGACGACGACCTCGATCTTTCCCTCGGCGAGAGCGTCGAGGGATCGGCGTGGCACGTCGCGCGGGTCGATCTTGGGTCCGTCGTATCCGGCGGACATATCGGTGTCGGCGGAGCCGAGGAGCACGCCCTGGACGACGGTGTGCTGCGCGGCGAGCTCGAGACGCACCGCGTTGGTCATGCTCCACTCGGCGGCTTTGGCCACGGAGTAGGCGCCCGCGCCCGGGGCGACGAACCACGACAGCGCGGACAGGACGTTCACGATCGCGCCGCCCCCGTTCGCGCCGAGGACCGGTGCGAACGCGCGGATCACGCCGAGCGTGCCCCAGAAATGGGTGTCCAGCGCACGGCTCACCTCGGCGAGGTCGCCGGTGACCAGGCCGGCACCTGTAGAGATTCCGGCGTTGTTGACCAGCACGGTCACATCCTGCGCGGCCGCCGCGGCGGCCGCCACGGAGTCAGGGTCGAGCAGGTCCAGCCGTAACCGGATCACCCGCGGGTCGTCGACGTCGATCGCGTCGGGGTGGCGGGCGGTCGCGTAGACCTTGGCCGCGCCCCGGTCGAGCAGTTCGAGGACGAACTGGCGGCCGATGCCCCGGTTGGCCCCGGTAACGAGGGCCGTCTGGCCTGTGGGATTCATGAATGCTCCGTTTCTGCACGAGGCGTGGCGGGTCTGCGCGGCCGCTTGTCGGCCGGCATCCGCTACGCTAAAACCTCACGTTGACGTCAAAGGCAAATCATCGCGCCAGAGTCACGTCACGAAGCCGGAGGGGCGGGATGCGGATCGGTGAACTCGCGCGCCAGACGGGAGTCAGCACCCGGGCGTTGCGGTATTACGAGGAGCAGGGCCTGCTCACCCCAGAGCGCACACCCAGCGGGCAACGGACATACCCGGAATCAGCCGCCGAATGGGTGCGGCTGATCCAGCGACTGTTCACCGCGGGACTGTCCAGTCGCACCATCCTGCACCTTATGCCCAGCATCCACGCCGGGGATGGCACCCCCGAGACCTTCGCGGTGCTCGCGGCGGAGCGTGATCGCATCACCGCGGCCATGGACGACCTCGTCGCCGCCCGCGACGCCCTGGACCGCATCATCCACCTCGCCAACAACCCCACCCCGGAACACTGCCCAGCCCTGCGCGACCCCGCCTGGATGCCGTACGCCGCCAGCCCACAGGCATAGACAGCGGCGGGTCGGCCCCCGGGGTCAGTCCCTGCGCGACGATCTAACACTTCGGGCTCCGCCCCACGCCGGCCACACTCTCACAACGCTTGACTTGATCGATGTTAGAGTCAAGCATTGTTAGGGTTTCAGTGTTCGTCCGTGAGGAGGGTGCGTCGATGGTTCAGGTGCGGCGCGGTGATGTCGTGGCCGGCGGTCTGGAGTTGCTGGATGCCGATGGTCTGGAGGCGTTGACGACGCGCAAGCTTGCCGCGCATCTCGGTCTGCAGGCCGGCAGCCTGTACTGGCATTTCCCCAGCAAGCAGGCGCTGCTGGAGGCGATGGCCGACGAACTGATAGCCGGCGTGGGTGCGCCGTCAGCGGGCGGCGCCTGGGATCAGACGATGGCCGAGTTCGCCTGAAGGCTCCGGCGCGCCCTGTTGTCCCGTCGGGATGGCGCGCGGGTCGTGGCTGGCTCCTACGTCACCGAGCAGAACACCGTTTCGATCAGCCACGCCTGGGTGCAGGCAGCCCATGAGCGTGGTCTCGGGCTGAACGACGCGGCCTGGGCAGGCTTCGCGATCTTCAGCTTCGTCCTGGGCCACGTCATCGAAGAACAAGGCATGGCCGAACTCACCGCCGTGCAACAGCGCGAGAAGTCACAGGCGGCGCTGTCGAACACCCGCCCTCCCGACGAGATCACCTCGGCCCTCGTCGGTGCCATCCTGGCCGACCCGGACGATCGCTTCGAGTTCGGCCTCGGCCTGTTCCTCGACGGGCTACGACAGCGGCAGGCGACGGGCGCGACGCGGGCACGTCGGGGCACCGCGGCCCGTCGCGCGACGACAGCAGATGCGCGGGAGTCCGACTGACATGCCCCTGCTTCCCAGCGTCCGCCGCCCGCGAGAACGAACCATGATCACCCTCGAGGTCGTGGCCACCGAGCGCCTGAGCCCAAGCTTCGTCCGCGTGACGCTCGCCAGTGCCGGGCTCGACCGGTTCCGGCCCGCAGGCCCCGATCAAGGGTTCCGCATGTTCTTCTGCCGACCCGGGCAGCAACGCCTGAGCATGCCGACGGTCGCCAACGAGGCGTGGACGGCGCAACTGATCATGCAACCGGCGTCCCGGCGGCCCTGGGTCCGCATGTACACCGTCCGAGCCATCCGCCCCGAGACCTGCGAACTCGACGTGGAGGGCGACGAACACCGCTCCGGGCGATCCGGTGGGCATCTTTGACGAGGGTTACACCTACCAGCCAGGACCCGGCGCACATCAGCAGCTCCTCGTCGCCGACGAGAGTGCACTACCCGCCGTGCTCGCGATCCTCGAACAAGCCACCCCGGAACTGTCCGCCGAGGTCTTCCTCGAAGTCCCCACCGAAGCCGACATTCGACCCGACATCGACTGCCCCGAGCGCACCATCATCCACTGGCTGCCTCGTGACAACCCGACGCTCAAACCGGGAACCCTCGCGCTCGCCACAGGCGTCCGCCGTCACCTCGTCACCGACCGGCACCTGGGCAAGTCCACCATCACCTTCACCGGCTACTGGCGCCACGGCCACGCCGCACCCGGCTGATCCTCCGACAGCCTTGCCCGGTCAGCAAGACCCAGCACCGGGCAAAAACCGGCAGCTGAACTACTTGGTCGCAGCTATGCGGACCGGCGGTGTCGGGCCCGCCTGGGCGGACTTCGGCGCGCGGGGCAGGAACGCGGCGACGATCGCAGCGGCCACACTGACGGCGGCGGCGACAAGGAATGCGACCCGGTAGCCGTCGATCACACCGACGGGCGTGCCGCTGCCGCCGGCCCGGGCGACCGACGCCGCGATGGTGACCAGAACGGCCAGGCCGATCGCACCGCCGACTTGACGGGAGGTGTTGACCAGGCCAGAGGCCACCCCGACGCGCTGGTGGTCGATGCCCAG
>NZ_JASGEC010000044.1:0-7553 GCF_047606685.1 Microbacterium sp. | reverse complement strand
GGAGGGGCCCAGCCCCAGCAGGCGCGCGATGCGGTCCACCGCGCCCAGCCGCAGGGCGTCGAGCGCGTGCGCCGCGTCGCGCGAGCGCGCGTACAGCCGGGCCCGGCCCTGCATGGTCTCGGACGCGCGGACGGTGACGGGGAGCTTCTCGGCGACGAGCGGGCCGAAGCGCCGCCCGCGCCACACGCCGGCGACGACGGCCCCGCACAACAGCATCACGAGCGCGGGCGTGACCCACGGCGGGGTGAGGTCGGCAAGCGACGGCGCCGATGCGCCGAGGTCGCTGTCCAGCGGCGATGGCATGTACCACACGAGCTTCGCGTTGCGGCCGGCCAGCCCGAGGGCGAGCGCCGCGTTGCCGTCGGCGGCCAGATGCTCGTTCGTGAGGATGCCGCGCGCGTCGAGGGCGGCGACGCGCGCGGTCGGCGTGCGGTCGGACACGAGGAGCCCGAACCCGTCGTCCACGGGATAGCAGCCGACCACGCTCGCGCCCTCTGAGGCGAACAGCGCGCCCGGGACGACCGAGCCGGCACGCGCGGCGTCGGGTTGTGCGCAATCGGGAGCGACGAGGGCGGCAGGCGCGATCCCAACCCGCGTTCCCCCGTCGAACAGGAGCCGGATGTCGCGGCTCGACGGGTCGATGAGGACGACATCGCCCGCGCGGCCGACGAGGTCGAGCACGGCGTCGTCGGAGAAGACGGCGCTCGAGCGCAGCACGAGAGTCGTGTCGGCGCCGAGGGCGCGCTCGGCGCTGTCGAGGCTGCGCGCCACCTCCACCTCGACGCCCTGCTGGCGCAGCAGCTGGACGAGCGCGCGCGCCCCGTCGGGGCCCGCGCCGTCGGGGTCGAAGAGCTGTTTCTGCGCCCACTCGGCCGACGCGGCGAGCATCGCGCCGACGGCGCCGGTGGCGACCAGCACGGCGCCGATGGCGGTCCACGCCCACGCGCTGCGCCGGCGGCTGCGGGGCGCGCGCTCGGCCGTCACGGGGGCCGTCATCGCGTGAGCTCCGCGAGGTCGGGCATGGCGGCCGGCCGCGCGGCGGCCAGGGCGTCGTCGACGCCGGCAACGAGAGCGTAGAGCGCGGGGGTGCCCGGCTGGCGCAAGTACCGCACGTCGTCGAACGCGGTCGCCGCGTGCTCCACGCGCGGGCCCTCGGCAGGGAAGGCGCGCGCGGCCTCCCGTGCGAAGGCGTGCACCGTCGCGCCCGGCACCGGATCGACGACGCCGCGCTCGCTGAGGCCGCGGGCGAGGGCGCGGAAGCGCAGCACGATCGCCTCTTGCCAGTCTTGCTCGGCCGCGCGCGCGGCGGCATCGCGCCGCAGCTGTGCTGCCGAGCGCTCGTCGTCGCCGAACAGCTCGGCCACGGCCGCTCGCGAACGGTGTGCCGCGCGCGGGCGGCCCCAGATCAGGATCGCGGCCACCACGAGGACCACCACGACCACGATCGCGATCACCGCCGGCAGCCCCGACCAGCCGCCCGACACGCTCGGGTGCAGCAGGTGGTCGATGAACTCGCCGACCTCGCGGGCGGCGAGGTCGAACCAGGTCGGCTGGGCCTGCGCGTACTCGGGCTTGGCGAGCTCTTGCTCCGCCCAGCGGCGCGCCTCGTCGGGGTCGGGGACGACTGGGATGCCGGCAGTCCAGCGGCTCGGGATCACGGCTGCTCTTGTCCGTTCCCCCCGCCCGGCGCGGCCCACTGGGTCGACGGGGGCGGCGGCGGGGTCTGCGTCGCCGGCGGGCGCGGCGAGGCCGCGCCGGGCTGTTGCGGCGGCGAAGGCTGTTGCGGCGGCGCGGGCTGTGCGACCGGCTGCGGGTACCCGGCGTACGGCGGGCGCCCCGGCTGCGGGTACGGGGCCGGCTGCGGGTAGCCGGGCATCGGATATCCGCCAGGCGCCGGCGCGTACTGCGGGCGCGGCGGGTGCGGGCGATCGGGGTGCGGCGTGTACGGGTCGGTCAGGTCGCGCCCGCCGGCATCCCGCTTCTCCACGTACGCGAGCAGGTCGAGATCGAGCCCCTCGTGGCGCATGCGGCAGTCGACGTAGACGAGGCAGGTCGCGGTGGCCTGGATGACGATGCCCATCGCTTCCACCAGCAGGGTGACCGCCTGCGCCAGGACGGTCGTGATGATCGCGGCGATCACCGCGGAGGGGGCGTCGGCCCCGTTCGGGTCGATGACGACACCGAGCATCGCGGTCAGGATCGAGAACGGCACGCTGACCAGCTGGGCCGCGACGCCGATCGCGAGCGAGATGATGACGATGATGCCCAGCGTCGACCAGAACCGGCCGCGCACCAGCGTCCACGAGCGGGCGACCGCCCCGCGGATGGTGGCGTGTTCGAGCACGAGGACGGCGGGCACGAGCAGCAGTTTCACGGTCAGCCACAGCGACAGCGGGATCAACGCGATGAACAGCACGACGCCGAGCACGATCGCCAGAGCGAGCGCTCCGCCGCCCAGCACCCCCAGCGCGACCAGGGCGAGCGTGACGGGGCCGAGCACGACGAGGACAGCGAGCGTGACCAGGAGCGTGTAGCCCAGCAGCCGCCAGACCGCCGGCTTCACCCGGGTCCACAGCTGGCGCAGCGTGCGCTTTTCGGCCACCACGGCCCCCGACACGTCGGCGATCACGACGCCCTGCACGGCGACGGTGAGCGCCGTCAGCAGCAGGCCGAACACGACGGCGGTGACCGACGTGAGCGCGATGGCGCCGGCCATCACGGCGTTGTACTCGTCGCTGCCGGCAATCAGGGTGTCCAGCCGCGAGAACGCCCAGATCGCGACGCCGCCGACGGCGACGAGCAGGATCAGGTACGCGACGGTCTGCACGCACAGCGCGAACCCGAGCAGGACCTTCGGGTTCTGGCGCAGTGCCGTGAACGACCGGCCGAGAATCGTGCCGAAGCCGAGCGGGTGGAGGGGCACGATCCCGGGACGGGATGCCGGTCTCCAGCCGGATTGTGCGCTCACCTTGCTCCCTCCACGCCGTTTGTCGACACCGCTCGCAGGCCGAAGGCCGCTGATTCATCGTTTCACATGCGGGTGTCGGGCTGTCGTCCTGCGTCGGCTCAGCGTCGTCCACTACTCTGTGCATACCAACGTGAAGGGCGAAAATCACCCGATGACTTCCCGCATCCTGGTAGTCGATGACGACACTGCGCTGGCCGAGATGATCGGCATCGTGTTGCGCACGGAGGGCTTCGACACCGTGTTCTGCGCCGACGGGGCGCGCGCGGTCGAGGCGTGGCGGTCGGAGCGGCCTGACCTCATCCTGCTCGACCTCATGCTTCCCGGAATGGACGGCATCGAGATCTGCACCCGCGTGCGTGCCGAGTCCGGCATCCCGATCATCATGCTCACCGCCCGTACCGACACGTCCGACGTCGTGAAGGGGCTCGAGTCCGGCGCCGACGACTACATTGTCAAGCCCTTCAACCCCAAGGAGCTCGTCGCGCGCATCCGCACGCGGCTGCGGCCGGCGGCGCAGGACCGCTCGGACGTGCTGCGCATCGGAGACCTGACGGTGGATGTCGCCGCGCACGAGGTGCGGCGAGGCGACGACCCGATCGCGCTGACGCCGCTGGAGTTCGAGCTGCTCGTGGCGTTGGCGAGCAAGCCGCAGCAGGTGTTCTCCCGCGAGATGCTGCTCGAGCAGGTGTGGGGGTACCACTACAAGGCCGACACCCGGCTCGTGAACGTGCACGTGCAGAGGCTGCGCGCCAAGGTCGAGCCCGACCCCGACAACCCCAAGATCGTCACGACGGTGCGCGGTGTCGGCTACCGCGCCGGCGCCGCGATCTGACCGGCCATGCCCGCGCCCAGCGCGACGACCGCCGCGGCAGCCGATTGGCGCGACTGGCGCGAGTGGCCCCAGCAGCTGACCGGGCTCTGGCAGCGCTCGCTGCGGTTCCGCACGATCATCGTCACGCTCGCGCTGACGATGCTCGCGATCCTCGTCGCGGGGGTGTGGATGTCGATTGTCATCCAGAACGACCTCTTCGACTCGCGCAAAGACCAAGTTCTCAGCAGCGCGCTGCGCGCCACCCAGTCGGCGCAGCAGATCTTCGACTCCGCCGACGTGCAGGGCGACCTGTTCACGACCCAACAGCTGCTGAACACGGTCGGCGAGGAGATCGCCCGGCAGTCGGCCAGCGACATGTGGGCGCTGCTGCGCGTCGACGCCACGCCGTCCGCGGTGTCGACCGACGTTTCCTCGCCCGGGTTCGACCAGAGCATCCTCTCTGACAGTCTGCGCGAGAGCGTGCGCTCGATGCCCGGCTCGCAGTGGTGGCAGTCGGTGGCGCTCTCGTGGCCGGACCGCCCGAGCTCGCCCGGCATCGCGGTCGGCCAGCAGCTGTCCACTCCCGACGTCGGCACGTTCGAGATCTACCTCGCCTACGACCTGGACACGACCAACGAGACGCTCCAGTTCGTGCAGCGCACGCTGTGGATCGCCGGGGTCGCGCTGCTGGTGCTCATCGGCGTCATCGCGTGGTTCGTCGTCCGCTCGGTCGCCAAGCCGATCGCCGAGGCGGCCGACACGAGCGCACGGCTGGCGGCGGGCGATCTGCACGTGCGGCTGGAGGTGCGCGGAGAGGACGAGCTGGCCACGCTGGGCCGGTCGTTCAACGCGATGGGCGACAGCATCGAGGCACAGATCAAGCGGCTCGCGGAGCTGTCGCAGGTGCAGCAGCGGTTCGTCTCGGATGTCTCGCACGAGCTGCGCACTCCGCTGACCACCATCCGGCTCGGAGCCGACATGGTCAACGACCGCCGTGACGACTTCGACCCGTCGACCGCCCGCGCCGCCGAGCTGCTGCACACGCAGGTGCAGCGGTTCGAGACGCTGCTGGACGACCTGCTGGAGATCAGCCGGTACGACGCGGGATCGGTGCAGCTGGAGCTGGAGCCGACCAGCCTCGCCCACCTCGCCGAGGACGTCATCGAGTCGATGGCGCAGCTGGCCGAGCAGCGCGGCAGCGACGTGCGGCTCGTCGCCCCCGGCGGGTACAGCCCCGTCGACATGGACCCGCGCCGCGTGCGCCGCATCGTGCGCAATCTGCTCGGCAACGCGATCGAGCACGGCGAGGGCCGGCCGATCGTGGTCACCGTCGACAGCGACCAGCAAGCTGTCGCGCTCGGCGTCCGCGACTACGGGCTCGGGATGGCGCCCGACGACGTCGAGCGCGTGTTCGACCGGTTCTGGCGCGCCGACCCGTCGCGCAAGCGCACGATCGGCGGCACGGGTCTCGGTCTGTCGATCGCGCTGGGCGACGCGCGGCTGCACGGTGGCACCCTCGCGGTGTGGTCCGAGCTAGGCCGCGGCACGAACTTCGTGCTCACCCTCCCGCGGCGCGACGGGCGCCTGGGCGCGGGTTCGCCCGTGCCGCTGGAGCCCGACTCTGCGGCGGCGCTGGACGCCCTCGGCCACACCCAGCCCATCGACGTGCTGGGCCCAGGAGGAGAGGAGGCGCGATGAGGAAGGCTCTCGGGGCGGCGGTCGCGGCGATCGTCGCGCTCGTGCTGTCGGGGTGCGCGGCGATGCCCACGACCGGCGCCGTCCAGGCGGGACTCGCGCCGGAGGAGGCGGCGGAATGGGTCGACCTGGCGTTCCGCCCGGCGCTGCCGCAGCAAGGCGCCACGCCCGAGCAGATCGTGGACGGCTTCATCGCGGCCGGCACCAGCCCCGCCGGCAACTGGGAGATCGCGCAGGAGTTCCTCACTGAGGCAGCGCGGGAAACGTGGAAGCCCGACGCCGGAGTGACGATCGACGACTTCGCCGACCGGCAGCTGACGCAGACATCCGATCGCTCCTTCGTTCTGTCGGTGAGCCCCGTCGCCGACGTCGACGAGACCGGCAGCTACGACGAGACCGACGCCGGCACGTCGTCGCTGGAGTTCGAGCTCGAGCAGCGCGCCGACGGCGAGTGGCGGATCAGCTCCCTCGGCGACGGCATCGTGATCGACCGCGATCTGTTTCCGCGCGTGTTCCGCGCCTATTCGCTGGTGTACTTCGACCCGTCGTGGCAGTACCTGGTGCCGGACGTGCGTTGGTTCGCGATGCGCAACAACACGCTCTCGCGCATCGTGCGGGAGCTCATCACCGGGGCGCCCAGCCCGTGGCTCGCCGATTCTGTCGTGACCGCGTTCCCGGACGATTTGCGCGCGCCCGGAGCCGTCACCGTCACCGACGGGGTGGCCCGCATCGACCTCGACTCCGGCGTGCTCGATCTGCCCGCAGACCAGCTGTCGCGTATGAAGGCGCAGGTGGCGGCGACTCTCGCGTCGGCGAGCGTGAGCGACGCGCGCATGATGGTCGGCACGGTCGAGGTGGATGTCTCGGCGGCGGCGGTGCGCTCGACGCGGGTCGACGCGCGCCCCGCCGTGCTCACCGCGGAGGGCTTCGGTTTCCTCTCCGGCGACGAGGTGCAGCCCATCCCCGGCATCACCGAGGCGCTGCGCGACGCGGGAGTGCAGCCCACCGCCATCGCGCTCAGCCCCGACCGCGACGTCGCCGCGCTGCAGGTGCCGACGGGCGCGGTGGGGCGGATGTCGGCAGAGCAGGGGTATCAGCAGCTCGACGCGCGCGACGGCCTGGTGGCCCCGGTGATCGACTCGTTCGGCTACGTGTGGACGGTGCCCGCGGACAACCCCGCCGCGGTGACCGCGTTCGCCGCCGACGGGTCGGCGGTATCGGTTGCCGATGCGTGGAGTGGCGCGTCGCGCATCAGGAGCATGCAGGTGTCGCGCGACGGCACGCGCATGGTCGCGCTGGTCGACATCGGCGGCCGCAGCGAGGCGTGGGTTGCCGGGGTGGTTCGCGACGGCTCCGCGCCCGTGCGCCTTGCGCAGTGGAGGCGACTGGCCGCGCTGCCCAGCGCGGGCATCGCCGTCACGTGGCTGGACGACACGACGGTCGGTGTGGTCGCGGGCGGCGGCGCCTCGTCGTCGGTGCTGACGCAGCCCGTCGGCGGCCTGACCACGACGGCCAGCGGCCCGACCGGCGTGCGGGTGACAGCGATCGCGGGAAGCACGACATCCATCCGGATGCGCGACGACGAGGGCACGATGTTCACGAAGGCGGGGACGCGCTGGCGGGCGACGGCGGACGGCATCATCGTGCTGGCGACGCAGCAGGGCTCTCCTCGCTAGTCCCGCACTCCCGCCCCCGCCCTTCGCGAACCCGGCCCCCGCCGCGCATGTCAGGGACGATGCGGCTCAGCACGGCTGCCACCCTTCGTTTCCCCGACATGCCCTGGCTGCGTGTCAGGGAAGGTGTGGCCACCGAGACGAGATGCCCGCATCGTCCCTGACATGCTCGATGCCTGACCGTGCGATTGGCGACCGGGCGGGCGGTTCTGCACAGCCGGGCGCGCGGTCGGGTTGTGCACAATCGCGCCGCCCGCGGCGGCCGGCCCGCCAGGCTGGGGTCGTGGCATCCGCTCTGCTGTCGGCGCGCGAGGCGCTCGCCGACGCCCTCGCGCTGGCCTTCCCGGTCGACTGCGCGGGCTGCGCCGCGCCCGGCCGGCCGCTGTGCGCCGCGTGCCGTGCCGCG
>NZ_JASGEC010000043.1:0-22945 GCF_047606685.1 Microbacterium sp. | reverse complement strand
CGGGTGGCGCCCGCGCCCGCGCCCTCGGCCGCGGCGTCGGCGGCACGGGCGGGCTGCGCGCGGTGCGGCTGCGACTTCGGAGCCGTCGCGATGCGCCCCTTCGTGCCGGCGGGGATGTCGAGGTCCTCGTACAGGTGCGGGCTCGACGAGTACGTCTCCACCGGCTCGGGCTGGCCGAACTCGAGCGCCCGGTTGATGAGCGCCCACTTGTGCAGGTCGTCCCAGTCCACGAACGTCACGGCGATGCCGGTCTTGCCCGCGCGGCCCGTGCGGCCGACCCGGTGCAGGTACGCCTTCTCGTCGTCGGGGATCGTGTGGTTGATCACGTGCGTGACGTCGTCGACGTCGATGCCGCGCGCGGCGACATCCGTCGCGATCAGCACGTCGCGCTTGCCCGACTTGAACGCCGCCATCGAGCGCTCCCGCGACTCCTGGCTCATGTCGCCGTGCACGGCCGCGGCGTTGAAACCGCGGTCGCTCAGCTCGTCGACGAGCTTTTGCGCGGCGCGCTTGGTGCGCGTGAAGATGACGGTCTTGCCGCGCCCCTCGGCCTGCAGGATGCGCGAGACGACCTCGTCCTTGTCGAGGGAGTGCGCGCGGTACACGAGGTGGCGGATGTTCGCCTGCGTGAGCCCCTCGTCGGGGTCTGTCGCCCGGATGTGGATCGGGTTCGACATGAAGCGCCGCGCCAGCGCCACGATCGGGCCGGGCATCGTCGCCGAGAACAGCTGCGTGTGGCGCACCGCAGGCACCTTCGAGAAGATCTTCTCGATGTCGGGCAGGAACCCGAGGTCGAGCATCTTGTCGGCCTCGTCGAGCACGACCTCGGTCGCGTTCGAGAGGTCGAGCAGGCGCTGGTTCGACAGGTCGATGAGCCGCCCGGGCGTGCCGACGACGATCTGGGCGCCGGCCCTGAGCTGCTCGATCTGCCCCTCGTACGCCTTGCCGCCGTAAATCGCGACGACGCTGGTCGGCCGGTTCTCGGTCAGCATGTCGATGTCCTCGTAGACCTGCACCGCGAGCTCGCGCGTCGGCACGACGACGAGGGCTTTCACGCCCGGCGCCGGGTCGAGGCCCAGTCGCTGCACGACGGGGATGCCGAAGCCGAACGTCTTGCCGGTGCCGGTCTTGGCCTGGCCGATGATGTCCTGCCCGGGAAGACCGAGGGGGATCGTCTGCTCTTGGATGGGGAAGGCGTCCACGATGCCGCGCGATGCGAGGGTGTCGACGATGTCTTGGTCGACGCCGAGGTCGGCGAACGAGGTCATAGCTGTTGCAGCCCGTCCGGCAGTGAGATCCTGCCTTGTGACGCCCGCGGACCCGGTTCGGGCCTCGTGGGGCTTAAGCGGTCCACGCCGTCTACTCATCCACGGGCGCGGGGTCCCGATCCTGTGCCGGGGCCGTACCAGCCTAGCGTGTCGGTCTAGGCTGATGCCGTGGTCAGGTGGTTCTGGCAGCGCCGCCCGGAGGGCGCGACCCTGCAGTTGCGGGCGCGGGGCGATCTCGGCGACGCGCATCGGGTCGATTTCGAGGAGCTGGCGCCCGACGTCGACACGTTCCTCGGGCAGGCGGCGTACCTGCAACTGGGCTACTTCGAGACCCTCAGCGAGCTGATCGCATCCACTCCCGAGCTGGCGGAGAAGGCGGCGCTGTCCCGCGCCGCCGGCGCCGCGCTGGACAAGCACGAGGGGCTCGTCGCGCTCATCCGCGAGCGCGGTGGCGACCCGACCGCCGTGATGCTGCCGTTTCGCGAGGAGCTCGACGCGTTCCGGCGGGCGACGCACGGTGTGCGGCCGCAGGAGACGATGCTGTCGGTGCACATCACGGCGGGCATGCTCGACGACTTCTACTACGCGCTCGCCGCCAGCTATGGCGACACCGGCCGGCGTGTGGCGCGCATCCTGCACGCCGACGACGACCGCCAGGCGATCGTCGACCTCCTGGTCGCGATGATCGCGAGCGATCCGGAGTGGCGGTCGCTGCTCGCGATGTGGGGTCGGCGGCTGGTGGGCGACACGCTGCTGGTCGCACGGTCGGCGCTGCGTGGCGGCCGGCTCGGCGCGGCAGGCGAGAAGAAGGTGGAGCCGGTGTTCACCGACCTGATGGGAGCCCATGCGCGGCGGATGGACGCGATGGGCCTCGCTGCCTGAGCTCAGGCGATCTTGAGGCGCTCGCGCTCGCGACGGTCGTGGGCGAGCCGCGCCCGCGAGAGCACAGCGACCGACAGCCACACGACGGCGATCGGCGCGGCGAGCGACGCGAGCCAGATCCAGCCGGTCTGCTCCATGCCCAGCCACGTGAAGGCGAGCCACACGCCGCCGCCGACGACGGCGCCCAGAGTCGCGCCGACCGCGCTGCCGCGCGTGTCGCGGTGCGGGAGCGTGAAGTGGACGACGAGGCCGACGACGGCCCCGAAGATCAGCGCCAGCAGGATGAGCATGTCAGGCGACGAAGCCCACGCGGCGCGATTCCTCGCTGCCGATCTCGACGTAGGCCAGGCCCGACGTGGGCACGATGTACGAGTTGCCCTTGCTGTCGGCGAGCACGACGTGCGTGGCCGCCGAGTCCAGGGCCGTGGCGATCGCCTTTTTCACGGCCTCTGCGCTCTCGTTGGTGTCGAAGCTGAGTTCGCGGCCGGTGTTGGCGATGCCGATGCGGATCTCCACGGATGTCCCCTTCTGGCTGGCGTGCAGGCGCTTCAAACTCTACGACACGCGTGGGCCGCCGGGGTTCGCGCGGCACTCGCCGATGGCGAACACCCTCGGCGTCGCGCTTGTTGTCTGTCCCCACTCACGCTCTGATCTCCGTCGTGATCAAAGCGTGAGCGCCGCCGGGGTTCACGCTCTGATCTCGGTGAGGATCAGAACGCGCGGCGACGGGGAGTGTCGGAGCACTTCGATAGTTTGTCCGGGGACATCGGGAGGGGTGCGCGTGGAGTGGGATGCCGGACAGAGCGCCGTCCTCGCGCTCGCGCCGACCGCGTCCGGCGTGATCGTCGGCGCGCCCGGATCGGGCAAGACAGAGCTCGTCGTCGAGCGCGCGCGCCGACTGGTCGATGCCGGCCTCGACCCCGACGCGCTCCTCGTGCTCACGCCGACGCGCCAGACGGCGACGGCGCTGCGCGACCGCCTCGCGCTCGCGGTCGGCCGTGCCACGTCGGGCCCGCTCGCCCGCTCGGTCGCCTCGTTCGCGTTCCAGCTCGTGCGCGCCGCCGAAGTGCGCGCCGGCAACGAGCCGCCCCAACTGCTCACCGGCGGCGACGAGGACCAGATTCTGCACGACCTGCTGGAGGGAGATCGGCTCGACGAGCAGCAGGGCCTGGGGCGCTGGCCTGACTGGCTGCCCGCAGACATCCGCTCCACGAAGGGGTTCCGCGACGAGCTGCGCGCGTTCCTCGCCGAGTGCACAACACTCGGCATCGAGCCCGATCGGCTGCGCGCGCTGGCCGACGAGCACGAGGTCAACGCGTGGCGCGCCCTCGCCTCGTTCCAGCGCGAGTACCACGGTGTGCGGGCCGGCCTGCGCGGAGCGCACCGCGACTCGGCGGGCCTCGTGCGCGAAGCGCTCGGGCTCGTTCGCTCCGACGCGGCCGGCCTCGGGCCCTTCTCGGGCCTGCGCGCCGTGCTCGTCGACGACGCGCAAGAGCTGACGCTCGGCGGGATCGAGCTGCTCGAGGCGTGCGCCGCGCGCGGCGTCGCGGTGCTCGCCGCGGGCGACCCCGACATCGGCTCGGGAGCGTTCCGCGGCGCCACCCCCGAGAACTTCGCCCGACTGGCGCGCTCGCTCGGCGGCATCCACCCGCTCACGGGTCAGCATCGCGGCACCGCAGCGCAGACGGCCCTGGCGCGCGACGTGACGCAGCGCATCGGCGCGGTCGGCGTGGTCGCCCACCGCGCCGCGCCGCGGGCCGTCGCGCCAGACGGAACCGTGCGCGCCCTGGTGACGCGCTCGCCGTCGGAGGAGTACGACGCGATTGCGAGGCTCCTGCGGGAGCGGCACGTGCACGACGGCGTGGCGTGGTCGGAGTGCGCGGTCATCGCGCACGACACTCGGCAGGTCGTCGCGTTGGAGGCGGAGCTCGCCGCCCGCGATGTGCCCACTCGCGCGGCGGGCCCGGGGCGGCCGCTCGGCACGCTCGCCCCGGTGCGCGACCTGCTGCTGTTCATCGAGCTGGCGTTGTCCGACCCCGCGCAGTGGTCCCCCGAGCTGGTGTCGGGCGTGCTGGGCGGAAGCGCCGGCGGACTGGACCCGATCGCGCTGCGCCGGCTGCGCTCGAGCCTGCGGCACGAGGAGCTCGCCGCAGCCCCGTCCGCGCCGCGGTCCGGGCGCGAACTGCTGGCCTCGGCGTTGGCGCATCGCGCCGAGTTCCTGAAAGTCGACTCGCGCGAGGCGCGGCGCGCGGCGCGCGTGTCCGAGACGATCGAGAAGCTCCGCGACCAGTGGGAGCGCGGCGCGACCGTGCATGAGCTGCTGTGGCTGGTGTGGGAGCGCGCCGGGCTGGAGCGCGCGTGGGGCGAGGCGGCACGTGGAACGGGACCGCTCGCCGACCAGGCGGGGCGCGACCTGGATGCCGTCGTCGCGCTGTTCCAGGCGGCGAAGCGATTCGTCGAGCGCCGCGGGGAAGAGCTCGTGCCCGGCGACGCGATGGTGTTCGTCCGCGGCATCCGCGATTCGGATGTCGCGGAAGACCGCCTGGGCGCGCCCGAGCGCGCCGCCGCCGTGCGCGTGCTGACACCCGCCGCGGCGATCGGCCTGGAGTTCGACACCGTCGTCGTGGCCGGGGTGCAGGACGGCGTGTGGCCGAACACGCGGCTGCGCGGAAGCCTGCTGGAGACGTGGCGGCTCGCGAGCGCCGCCGCCCCGATCGCCGACCGCGGGGCGGCGGCCCTCGGCATCCTGGATCGTCGCCGCGGGGCGATGCACGACGAGCTGCGGTTGTTCGTGCGCGCCGTGTCGCGAGCGCGGAGCCGCCTCGTGGTGACCGCCGTCGACGACGACGACAGCGGCCCGAGCGTGCTGTTCGAACTGCTCGGCGAGGCTGAACAGGCGACGCGGGCGATGGAGCATCCGCTGTCGCTGCGCGGGCTCGTGGCACGGCACCGGCGCGCCTTGACTGACCCCGCGGCGCTCCCGCGCGAGCGCGCGGTCGCTCCGGGCCAGCTCGCCCTGCTCGCCGAGGCGGGCGTGCCCGGCGCCGCCGTCGCGCAGTGGTACGGGATGCGCGAGCCGACCACCGACGCGCCGCTGCGCGACCTCAGCCGCGAAGACGTGCGCGTCTCGCCGTCGCGGCTGCACGCTCTGGAGGAGTGCGAGCTGAACTGGGCCATCGGCGACCTCGGCGGCGACGCCGGGGGCGCGGCGACGGGGCTCGGCACGATCATCCACTCCGCGCTCGAGCACGCCACCGGGCCGGGTGAGGAGGCGCTGTGGCGCGTGGTCGAGGCCCGGTGGGGCGAGCTCGAGTTCGAGTCGGCCTGGCGCGCCCGCGCGGAGTGGGCGAGGGCGCGCGACCTGGTGCGCCGACTCGACCTGTACTTGCGGCGCTTCGAGGACGAGGGCGGGCGGCTCATCGGCGCCGAGCCGCACTTCGAGGTGGCGATCCCGCTCGACGACGGCGAGGCGTTCGACCACGGCGTCGTGCTCAGCGGCTACATCGACCGCGTCGAGCTCACGCCCGAGGGGTCGGTGGTGATCGTCGATCTCAAGACCGGCAAGAGCGAGCCGACCTCCGATGCCAAGGTCGCCGACAATCCGCAGCTCGCCGCGTACCAGCTCGCGTTCGAGTCGGGCGCGATCGGGCAGGCCGCCGGCCTTCCCTCCGGCGGCGCCAAGCTGCTGGTGTTGAGCACCGGCTCCTCGAAGCCGTACGCCACCCCGTGCCAGCCGCCGTTCGACGACGACACGCGCGCCGCGTTCGTAGGCCGCGTGCGCGCCGCAGTGTCGGTCATGCGCGGCGCCGCATTCGCGGCTCCCTACGAGGAGCACTGCCGAGACGACTACTCGCACGGGCTGTGCCGCATCCACACGGTGAAGGCCGTGAGCGCGTCATGACGGCGCTGTCGGCCGCTGTCGTCGCGGCGGCGCTCGGGCAGTTCCCGCCCACCGCCGAGCAGACCGCCGTCATCGAATCGCCCCTTGAACCCGCGCTCGTGGTCGCCGGCGCCGGCAGCGGGAAGACCGAGACGATGGCGGCGCGCGTTGTGTGGCTGGTCGCGAACGGCACGGTGCGCCGCGACGAGGTGCTCGGCCTGACCTTCACCCGCAAGGCCGCGGGAGAGCTCGCCGAGCGCGTGCAGCAGCGGCTGGCCCGCTTGGCGGAGTTCGAACGCCGGGGGCTCATCCCCGCCCTGCCCGAGCTCCACGCCGCCGGGCGGTTGGACGTGTTCTTCGACCTCGAGCAGGCCGGGGGCGGCACCGCCGCCCGCGCGCAGGCGATGGACGACCTGGCGCGCGCGCACGGGCAGTCGGCCGACCGGGCGCCGGACGCCGACGCGCTGCTGCACCGGCCCACGGTGTCGACGTACAACAGCTTCGCCGACGCGGTCGTGCGCGAGCACGCCGTGCGGATCGGACGGGATGCCGAGGCGGCCGTGCTGAGTGAATCGGCGGCGTGGCTGCTCATGCGGCGCGTCGTGCTCGACTCCGACGACGAGCGGCTCGAAACTCGCGACGAGGCGCCGCGGAGCATCATCGACGGCGCACTGCGCATCGCCCGCGACGGAGTGGACAACCTCGTCGACCTCGACGCGCTGGCGGCGTTCGCCGACGGCTTCGCCGACGTGCTCGAGCGACCGTCGACGCGCAAGGGCACGTCGGTGTACGCCGACGTGGCGAAGGCCGCCGAGAAGGTCGGCGGGCTGGGCGTGCTCGTCGGCCTCGCGCGCGAGTACGACGCGCGAAAGCGTCGGCTGGGCGTGCTCGACTACGCCGACCAGGTGGCGGGCGCGCTCGAGGTGGCGCGCAGCCATCCCGCCGTCGTCGCCGAGCTGCGCGAGCGGTTCCGTGTCGTGCTGCTCGACGAGTACCAGGACACCTCGGTCGTGCAGACCGGCCTGCTCGCGGAGCTTTTCCGGGGCACGGCCGTCATGGCCGTCGGCGACCCGCACCAGGCGATCTACGGCTGGCGCGGCGCGAGCGCCGGCAACCTGGGCGGGTTCGCCCGGGCGTTCGCAGGGCCCGCGGGCGAGCCGGGCGCCTACTCGCTGCTCACCAGTTGGCGCAACAGCCGTCGTGTGCTGGATGCCGCCAACGCGGTGCTGCGCCCGCTCGCGGTCACTGCGCCCGTGCCCGTGCGCGAGCTGCGGCCGCGCCCGAACGCGCCGGCCGGCCATGTCGAGCTCGCCTTCGACGCCGACATCGACGCCGAGGCCGACCGGGTAGCGGCGTGGTTCGAGCGCGTGCGCGGGCGCCGCCGCGCCTCCGGCCGCGGCACGAGCGGGGCTGTGCTGTTTCGCAGCAAGAAGCACATGGTCCGGTTCGGCGACGCGCTGGGCGCCCGCGGCATCCCGCATCGCATTCTGGGCCTGGGCGGGCTGCTGTCCACCCCGGAAGTCGTGGACGTCGTCGCGGCTCTGCGGGTCATCAGCGATCCGACCGCGGGGTCGGCGCTCATTCGCCTGCTCGCCGGCCCGCGCTGGGCGATCGGGCTCGCCGACCTGCGCGTGCTCAGCCAGCTCGCCCGGCGCATCGCGAGGCACGACAGCGCGCTGCAGCCGCTCGCCCCCGAGGTCGCCGAGCGCGTCCGCCAGTCGTCGGGCGACGAGCAGGGGTCGCTGATCGACGCGCTCGACTTCGTGCTGCGGCATCCTCTCGACCACGGCTGGCTGGCGGCGTTCACCCCCCAGGCGCGCGAGCGGCTGCGCGAGGCGGCGGCCGTGTTCGACGGGCTGCGCCGCGCGTCGAGCCTGCCCATCCCCGATCTCGTGCGACTCATCGAGCTCGAGCTGCGCCTGGATATCGAGCTGGCCGCGAACGAGAGCCGCGGCCCCGCGCGCACCGCGTCGGCGCAGCTGCGCGCTTTCACCGACGAGCTGCACGCGTTCCTCGCCACCGACGAGGCGGGCTCGCTGCCGAGCCTGCTGGCGTGGCTCGACCACGCGGAGCGGCTGGACGAGTTCGCGCCGCGCACCGAGCCGCCGGAAGACGATGTGGTGCAGCTGCTCACGATCCATGGCTCCAAGGGCTTGGAGTGGGACGCGGTGGCCGTCGTCCGCCTCGTCGAGGACGAGCTGCCCACGAAGGCGAAGGACACGAGGGGATGGCTGTCGTTCGGCGTGCTGCCGTACGAGTTCCGCGGCGACGCGGCGTGGCTGCCGCGGCTGGCGTGGTCGCGCGACCAGGTGCCCACGCAGCAAGACCTGCGAGACGCGTTAGGCGCGTTCGTCGAGGCGAACAAGGCGCGGCAGCGCGAGGAGGAGACGCGGCTCGCCTACGTCGCCGTGACCCGTGCCCGTGACCACCTGCTGCTGACCGGCTCGAGCTGGGCGGGCACGAAGAGGCCGCGGCGGCGGTCGGCGTTCCTGGACGCGATCGCCGAAGAGCTGGGCGTGCAGCTTCCCGCGCACGAAGCGGGCGACGACCCGTACACGGGGGAGCGGAGGATGCTGCAGTGGCCCATCGATCCGCTCGGCGCGAGGCGCGAGGCGGTGGCCGCCGCCGCGGCGCTTGTAGACGCGACCGAGCCCGCGGAGCCCGAGGCCGACCTCGCGCTGCTGCTGCGCGAGCGCGCCGAGCGCAGCGCGCCTGCGACCGCGGTCGCGCCGGCGAGGATCCCGGCATCCCGCTACAAGGACTTCGTCGCCGACTACGCGGCGGCGGCCGCCGATCTGGCGCGGCCGATGCCCGAGCGCCCCTATCCGGCGACGCGGATCGGCACGCTGTTCCACGCGTGGGTTGAGGAGCGGTCGGGGCTGAGCGGTCGCGGCGGGTCGATCGACGACGGGCTCTGGGAAGCAGGCGAGGATGACGCCTCCTCGGCGTCGGCTCACGACTCGGCGCGGCTCGCCGAGCTCAAGCAGGCGTTCTTGCGGTCGGAATGGGCGGGCCTTCAGCCCATCGAGGTCGAGACCGAGATCGACTTCACGCGCATCGGCCCGGACGGCCGCGAGCACATCGTGGTCTGCAAGCTCGACGCCGTCTACCGGCGGGGCGAGCGCATCGAGATCGTGGACTGGAAGACGGGCAAGCCGCCGCGCACCGCCGCGGAGCGCAAGGAGCGGATGCTGCAGCTCGACCTGTACCGCGAGGCGTACCACGCCAAGCACGGCGTGCCGCTGGCCGACATCGACGTCGCCCTGTTCTACGTCGGCGACAACTTCACCCTCCGCGGTTAGTCCGGCCGCCCGCCGGCCCCTGACCCCCGGCCACTGAGCTTGTCGAAGGGCGCCCGCGCTCCCCGGCCGCCCCGCGAGCCGAAGGCGAGACGAAACGCGCCGAGCTGCGCCATCCGCGTTCGCCAGATCAGGCGATTTCGCGGAGTCAGGACACCGCGCGACGGATCGGCCTGACTACGCGAGATCAGGAGATTTGGCGCAGTCCGTCGGGCCCCTCGATAAGGTCAGGGGTCGGAGGCGCGGGCTCCGACTACTCGGATGCCGCCCAGCGGCGCAGCGCCTCGCGCGACGCGCGCTCGGCCTCCTCGGCGGCGACCAGCGGGTCGGCATCGTCGCGCTCGGCGCGCTCCTCGGCCCACGCCACCAGGTCGATCGGGCCGGTCTCGCCCTCGTCGGCCGGTGCCTCGGCGGCATCCTGCCCGCTCTCGTCGGCCACGTACTGCGCGAGCTCCTCGGGGTCGTACGCGTCGGTGTGCATCGATGTGTCGACGTCGGAGGCGGCCGGCGGCTCGAGGTCGAGGATCGCGAGCGCGTCGTCGAGGGGCTCGCCCAACGCGTGCGGCACGAGGTCGTCGTCGTGCACGGTGTCGGCCAACGACTCGAGCAGCGCGACGGCGTCGTCGACGATGCTGGCGTCGCGCAGCTCGGCGCCGTGCACGAGCCACCGCGCGAACTCCAGCTCGGCGTGCAGCCGCGACCGCGAGCGCAGCAGGGCGTCGGGGGAGCGGTGGGCGGCCCGGTGGTACGCGTCGAACACGTCGTCCGCCGCGTCGGGCGCCGAGGCCAGCCATCCCAGGTCCACCGCCGGGTCGCCGACCGACAGCCCGTGCCAGTCGAGGATGCCGGTCACCGTCGGGCCCGCCTCGGTGTCTTGGAAGACGAAGGATGTCGCGCCCGCGCCGCCGAGGACAACGGTCGGCTCGAACCGCCACACGTCGTCGGAGGCCACGGCCCCGCGCCAGCGGGCCATGAGCGTGCGCGGCACGCGGTCGATCGCGTCGGCGCGGTCGAGGAGGGCGGCCGTGTCGGCGCGCAACTCCTCCGGCGTGCGCACGGGCAGCCCCTCCGAGCGGGCCACGGTCGCCGGGAGCGCGTGCACGGATGCCAGCGCCTGGCCGATCGAGACGGCTGCGCCGGGCCCGCCGGGCACGTGCGCCGCCTCGACCTGGTAGCCGGGCAGCAGATCGGTGACCACGGCGTGGGCATCGCGCAGCCGCGCGTCGCCGAGCACGCGCGGCGCCCGCACCCCGAGCAGCTCGCGCACGCCGGGCGTGAGGGCACGCAGCGCGAGCGCCTCGGCGGCGAGATCTCGGGCGGCCTCCTCGTCGACGGGAACCCGGATCACCGCGTCGCGCTCGTCGTCGAGCACGAGCACCGCGGAGTCGTAGCGTCCGGCGCTGTTCGTCGTGAACGGGCCGGCCGCGACCACGCCGACCCGGGGCAGGGCCGCCGACGCGGCCGCGGCTAGAGTGAGGGGTGAGCGTGTCATGCCCCCAGGGTAGGTGTGGCCCGCGCGAGCGCCCCCGCGCCACGCCCGCGAGAGAGGTAGTCGATGTCCGCGCAGCCGCCCCCGCTCGCTCGCGCGCTGATCGACCGCGCCGCGGGGGAGCGCCTCCGTGCTGGCCTCCTCGACGACGCGCGCGCCGACCCCGCAGCGCGCGTGCTCGTCGTGCGCGGCGACGAGGCGCCCTTGGCCGACCCGTCGCGCGACGCGACGGCGTTGCAGTTCGCGGCGGTCTCCGAAATCCCCGACGGCGCGGTGTGGGCGTTTCTGGGGAGGGATGGCGCCGGCCCCGTGCTGTGCGCCGCGTTCGCCGCCGGCGCGCCCGACCCGGTCGCGGCGCCGGGTGGCTGGGCCGGCCTGCGCGAAGTGGGGGGCGACCTCGACGACGCCGACGCCGGCGTGTTCGTCGAGGCGCTGTCGCTGGCGCGCTGGCTGATCGAGGCCCCGCACTGCCCCGCGTGCGGGGCGCTGGCCGAGGTGGAGACGGCCGGGTGGTCGCGCCGCTGCACGGCGTGCGGGCGCGAGCACTTCCCGCGCACCGACCCCGCGGTGATCGTCGCGGTCGAGAGCGAGGACGGCGAGCGGCTGCTGCTCGGGTCGAACGCGCTGTGGGGCCAAGACCGCTACTCGTGCTTCGCCGGGTTCGTCGAGGCCGGCGAGTCGCTCGAGGCCGCCGTGGCCCGCGAGGTCGAGGAGGAGTCCGGCATCCGCGTCGCCTCGTCGTCGTACCGCGGGTCGCAAGCGTGGCCGTACCCGCGCTCGCTCATGCTCGGCTTCCGCGCGCGCGCCGTCGCCGACCGCGACGCACGCGCCGACGGCGAGGAGATCGTGCAGGTGCGCTGGTTCGAGCGCGCCGAGATCCGCGTCGCGTTCGCCGGCGGCTCCGACGTCACGTTGCCCGGCAGCGCGTCGATCGCGCACGCGCTGATCCGCGAGTGGGCAGAGGAACGCGAATGACGGCCGATCCGCTGGCCGGCCTCGACGAGCGCCAGCGCGAGGCGGCCACGACGCTGCGCGGCCCCGTGTGCGTGCTGGCCGGCGCGGGCACCGGCAAGACGCGCGTCATCACACACCGCATCGCGCACGGCGTGGACACCGGGGCGTACTCGCCGAGCCGCGTGATGGCCGTCGCCTTCACGGCCAAGGCGGCCGGCGAGCTGCGCGGCCGGCTGCGCGCGCTGGGCGTGCCCGCAGTCGCGGCCCGCACGTTCCACTCCGCCGCGCTTGCCCAGCTGTCGTACTTCTGGCCCACGCTCGCGGGAGACTCGGCCCCTTCGCTCATCGACAACAAGGTGCGCTTGCTCGCGCACGCCGCCGACGGGCTCGGCATCCGCGCCGACACGGCGACCCTGCGCGACGTCGCCAGCGGCATCGAATGGCGCAAGGTCACGATGCGCTCGATCGACGACTACGCCCGCGACCGCCCGGCGGCCATCGGCAACCTCCCCCTCGACGCGGTCGTCGGCCTGCATCGGGCGTACGAGAAGCTGAAGGACGAGCGGCGCCAGCTCGACTTCGAGGACGTGCTGCTCGCGTGCGCCGGCATGCTCGAGGCGGAGCCGCGGGTAGCGAACCAGGTGCACGAGCAGTACCGCCATTTCACCGTCGATGAGTACCAGGACGTCTCGCCGCTGCAGCAGCGGCTGCTCGAGCTGTGGCTGGGCGACCGCGGCGACCTGTGCGTCGTCGGCGATGCGAGCCAGACCATCTACTCGTTCGCCGGCGCCGACGCGCGGTTCCTGCTCGGCTTCGCCTCCCGCCATCCCGACGGGCGCGTCGTGCGCCTGGAGGCGAACTATCGATCGGATGCCGCGATCCTCGCGGTCGCGAACGCGCTCATGCGCGACCGCGCGGGCGCACTGCAGCTTGTCGCCGCGCGGGGTGAGGCACTGTCGCCCCGGCCCGTCGTCACCGACCACGACGACGACGAGGCGGAGGCGGCGGGGGTCGCGAGCGCCGTCGCCGCCCAGCTCGCGTCGGGCGTCGACGCGCGCGAGATCGCCGTGCTGTACCGCGCGCACGCGCAGTCCGGCCTCCTGCTGCAGGCGCTGGCAGATCGCGGGGTCGCCGCGACCGTCCTCGGCGGCAAGCGCTTCTTCGACCTGCCGGAGGTGCGCCAAGCGATCATGGCGCTGCGTGCCGCGTCCGTCGCCCCGATCGAGACGACGTTCATCGACACCGTGCGCGACGTGCTGCGCTCGCTCGGCCACACCGACCAGGCTCCTCCCGCCGGCGGCGCGCTGCGCGACGCGTGGGAGGCCCGCGCCGCGCTCATGCGCTTGGCGGAGTCGGCGGGGCAGGGCGCGACGCTGCGGGCGTTCACCGACACGCTCGTGGCACGGGCGAAAGACCAGCACGAGCCGGCTCTGGGCACCGTGACGCTGTCGACCCTGCACGCCGCCAAGGGGCTGGAGTGGCCGCACGTGCACATTGCCGGGCTGTCGGAGGGGCTCCTTCCCATCTCGTACGCGACGACGCTCGAGCAGGTCGACGAGGAGCGGCGGCTCGCCTACGTCGGGATCACGCGGGCCGGGCGAACTCTCTCACTCTCGTGGTCGCGGGGTCGAGGTCGCTCGCCGCGGTCGCCGTCGCGATTCCTTGCGGAAATTGGCACGCGCACTCTGGATGAGGCGCGTGGCTGCGCCACTCCCGGCGGATCGAGTCGGAGCGGAGCGCAACGGAGTGCTCGCGCCGCGCCGTCGTCCCACGCACGGGCGCACCGGGCTTCGGGCCCTCGCCCCGAATGAGGCGGGCGGCCAGGTGGCCCGCCTCGAACGCCAGCACGCGGCTCACGTGGGCGGGCGCCCGCCCGAGAAGCTGCACGAACAGCATCGGCCAGGCCGGATCGTTGTCACGCCGGTGCGCCTCGACGCACGCCAGGCACGCGGTCTGGCCGCCCACGACGAGCGGGCCGATCTCGGCGCCGGCGGCGGTGAACACGATCGGCAGGTGCGGAGCGTCGTCCTGCATCGCGGCCCGCGCCCGGTCGGGCGAGACCACGTGGTGGGCGACCAGCACGCGCGTGAGCGAGCGGTCTTCGATGCGGGGCGTGCGGTCGCGCCCGTCGACGAGGTCGACGTCGATGCCGGTCGCCGCGAGCGCCTCGCGCACGTCGTCGGTCGCCGGATCGCCCGGCTCGGCCTCCATGACGACGCGCAGCGGCGCGGCATCCGGCAGCGTCCGGATGACCGGGCGCAGCAGCGCGAGGAAGCCGCGCACCTCGGCGACGGTCGCGCCCGCCGCGGTGGCGAGCACTTCGGCGGCGTGCAGATGGATGCCGCGCTCCAGCTCGTCGACGAGGAGCTGCTGCCACGGCGGCGGGTCCTCGACGATCGTGACGGGGTCGACGCCGAACTGGAGCGTGCGCGCGTCGCGCCAGAGCGGAGGAGCGGCAGGGTCGAGGCGCAATCGGGTCATGCGCCGATTCTCGCAAGCCGGTCAGACACCGCGGGGGTTATCCACAGGCATGCCCGGCCAGGAGCCGCCTTCGTGGGCTTGTGCAGGAACAGAGCGCGCGCATCGGCGGGCTGTGGCCGGGGTCAGACCGGGCGCGGGTCCTCCGAAGGGCTGTCCCCGTCTTCGGCGCCGCCGGCCTCGCCCGACAGCAGCGCCTCCAGCGCGTCGTCGAACGCGTCGCGCGCGGGCTCCTCGCCGCGCGCGCGAGCCTCGAGCCGGGCGATGAGCGCGGCGGGGTCGTCGATGTCCTCGGACGAGGGCATGAAGTCGGGGTAGTCCCACAGCGCGTCGCGGGCGTCGACCCCGACCGCGTCGGTCACCGCGCGCCACATCGCCGCGGCCTCGCGCAGCCGTCGCGGCCGCAGCTCGAGTCCGACGAGCGAGCCCAGCGCCTGCTCCGCCGGCCCGCCGACGGCGCGCCGGCGACGGGCCGCCTCGGCGATGCGGTCCGCGTGCGGCAGGCGGCCGGTGGCATCCGCCGTCACGACGTCCACCCAGCCCTCGATCGTCGCGAGCAGGTTCTCCAGGCGCGCGAGCGCCGCGTTCTGGGCGTCTGTGCGCGTGGGCAGCAGCGCGCCGCTTTCCAGGGCCGCGCGCAGCTCCTCCGGCTCGTTCGGGTCGAAGCGCGACGCCAGCTCCTCGAGCGCCTCGGTGTCGACGTCGATTCCCCGCGCGAAGTCGGTCACTTGCGAGATGACGTGCAGGCGCAGCCATTTCGCGTGCCGGAACAGGCGCGCGTGCGCGAGCTCGCGTGCCGCCAGGTAGAGCGCCAACTGGTCTTGCTCGACCTCGAGGCCGGTCGCGAAGTCGGCGAAGTTCTGGGGGAGGATCGCGGCGGCGCCGGCGGGCATCACCGGGATGCCGACCTCGCCGCCGCTGACGACCTCGGTCGACAGCCGGCCCACGACGTGCCCGAGCTGGGTGGCGAACAATGTGCCGCCGATGCCGCGCATGAGCCGGCCCGCGCCCGCCACCACGCCCTGCAGCTCCTCGGGCGCCTGCTCGCTGAGCGTGCGCGTCAGCGCGTCGGCGATGCTCGTGGCGACCGGCTCGGCGAGCTCTTGCCACACCGGCAGGGTCGCCTCCACCCACTGGCCGCGGGTCATCGCCCGCGGCGGCTCGGACAGCTCGGAGATCGCCGTCGCCTCGCTCACCCACAGGGAGGCCAGCTGGAACGCCTGGCCGAGGTCGGACCTCTGCCCGTCGGTCACGCCCAGGCTCGACTGGTTGGCGATGTGCAGCGCCTGGCGCTGCGCGACATCCCACGAGATCCCGCCGTCGCCCGCGTTCGCGAAGGCGCTCTGCAGGTGCTGCATGACCGTCGACATCATCGCGGGGTCGATCGGTAGCCCCGACAGGCGCGAGAGCTGCTCGGGGTCGAGGTTCGCCCCCGACGCGCCGAATAGCTGCCGCATCAGCTCTTGGAACTCGTCCTCGGGGCTGCGGTCGTCGTCATCAGCCACTTCAGCCGCCTTTCAGCCGGTTGCGTCCTACGCTAGTCGCACGAGTCCTCGCACTCTCGGGCCTGCTTACGCCGGTCGCGAACGAACCGGAAGGCGGAGCTGTGGCGCTGTTCGACGAGCCAGTCGAGATCGTGCCCGCGCGTCGTCGGCGCCGCGCGCCCCGCGGCATGGTCGGCGGCATGTGGGCGCTCGTGCTCGCGCTCGCCGCTCTGCTGGCGATGACATTCCTGCCGACGTCGTTCGTCATCCAGCAGCCCGGCCCGGTCTACGACACGCTCGGCGAGACGGCGGGCCCCGACGGCGAGACGACGCCGCTCATCTCGGTCGAGGGCGCCGAGACGTTCCCGACGGCGGGCTCGCTCGACCTGCTCACGGTGCAGATCGTGGGCAACCGCGAGCGCACGCCCTCGTGGTTCGAGCTCGCCCTGGCGTGGTTCGACCCCGCCCGCGCCGTGATGCCGTTGGAGGCCGTTTTCCCGGCGGGGCAGACCACCGAGCAGCGCGACGAGGAGAGCGCGGCGATGATGGTCGACTCGCAGAAGGAGGCGACGGCGGCCGCGCTGCAAAAGCTCGACTACGACGTGAACAGCCACATCGAGGTGTACGACGTGCTGGAGGATGCCGCGGCCGCCGGCGTCTTGGAGCCCGGCGACACCGTGGTGGAGGCGGATGGCGAGAAGGTCGCCAGCGCAGACGAACTGCGCGAGGCCATCAACGAGCTCGACGGCCAGCCGGTGCCGATCACGATCGAGCGCGACGGGACGCGGCGGGACGTGACCGTGACCCCGAAGCAGGCCGAGGCCGACGGCGAGAAGGTGTGGATCATCGGCGTCACGCTCACCACCGACTTCGACTTCCCCATCGACGTCACCATCCAGCTCGACAACGTGGGCGGCCCGAGCGCGGGCATGATGTTCGCACTCGGGATCATCGACACGCTCACCCCCGGCGAGCTCAACGGCGGCGAGGACATCGCCGGCACCGGCACGATCACCGCGGACGGAGTCGTCGGGGCGATCGGCGGCATCCGGCAAAAGCTCTACGGCGCGAAGAACGCGGGAGCCGACTTCTTCCTCTCGCCGCGCACGAACTGCAACGAAGTGCAGGGCCACGTGCCGGACGGCCTGCGGGTGTTCGCGGTGGACGACCTCGACGACGCGCTCGCCGCGGTGCAGGCGATCGCCGACGGCGGCGACCTCGACGCGCTGCCGACGTGCACCGCGGCCGACCTCGACCCGTAGGCGCTGGCTGTGGGCCTTCGTCCAGAACAGCCTGCCTAGGATGGACGGGTGACCACGACCTCTGCGCCGAACCAGGCCACACCCCGTCGATCCCGCCGCGCCATCGCCATCACGCTCGCCGTGCTGGCCGTTCTCGTCGCGGGCTTCTTCGCTTTCTCGAACCTGTACGCCGACTGGCTGTGGTTCACGCAGCTGGGCTATCAGAACGTCTTGACCACCCAGTGGATCGCGCGCGTGGTGATGTTCGCGATCGGCTTCGTGGGCATGGCGGTGCCGGTGTGGCTCGCCATCCAGCTCGCCTACCGGCTGCGGCCCGTGTACGCGCGGCTGAGCTCGCAGCTCGACCGCTACCAGGAGGTCATCGAGCCGCTGCGCCGTCTGTCGATGTGGGGCATCCCGATCTTCTTCGGCTTCTTCGCCGGCTTCGCCGCCTCCGCCCAGTGGGAGGTGACGTGGCTGTGGCTCAACGGCGTGGCCACCGACACGACCGACCCGCAGTTCGGCATGGACACCGGCTTCTACCTGTTCGGCATGCCCTTCTACAGCGCCCTGCTCGGCTTCGTCTCGGCGACGCTGCTGATCTGCCTCTTGGTGACCGCGGTCGTCGCGTACCTTTACGGGTCGGTGCGGGCCGGCCAGCGCGAGCTGCGCATCTCCAAGGCGGCGCGCATCCAGCTCGCCGTGATCGCGGGGCTGTACCTGCTCGTGCAGGCCGCGAGCATCTGGCTCGACCGCTACAAGACGCTCGTCGAGCAGGGCGACATGATCACCGGGCCCGGATACACGGGTGTGAACGCCGTCATCCCCGGCCAGACGATCCTCGCGATCGCGGCGGTGCTGGTCGCCATCCTCTTCTTCGTCACCGCCTTCGTCGGGCGCTGGCGCTACCCGATCATCGCCACCGCCCTGCTGATCGTCTCGGCGATCGTGGTGCAGGTCGCCTACCCGTGGATCGTCACGACCGTCCAGGTGCGGCCCAACCAGCTGAGCCTGGAAAGCGAGTACTTCCAGCGCAACATCGACGCGACCAAAGCCGCGTACGGCATCGAGGGCCTGGAGAAGACGGAGTTCACGGCGGAGACGGATGCCGAGTCCGGCCAGCTGCGGCAGGACGCCGAGACGACGGCATCCATCCGCATCATGGACCCGGCGATCATCACGCCCACCGTCAAGCAGCTCGAGCAGTACCGCTCGTACTACCAGTTCCAGACGCCGCTGGACGTGGACCGCTACGAGCTCGAGGACGGCACGCAAGACGCCGTCGTGTCGGTGCGCGAGCTCAATCTCACTGAGCTCGGCACGTCGGCGACGTGGCAGAACACGACGGTCGTCTACACGCACGGCTATGGCCTGGTCGCTGCCAAGGGCAACGAGCGCACCGCCGACGGCAACCCGGTGTTCCTCGAGCGCGGCATCCCCGCCACCGGCGCGCTGACCGACATGGAGTTCGAGCCGCGCGTGTACTTCGGCGAGTACTCGCCGACCTATTCGATCGTCGGCGCCCCGAGCGACGGGGCGCCGGTCGAGCTCGACTATCCGCGCGGCACCGACGGCGCCACCAACACCAAGTACACCTTCACCGGCGACGGCGGCCCGAGCATCGGCAACATCTTCAACAAGCTCGTGTACGCGCTGAAGTTCCAGTCCGAGCAGATCATCTTCTCCGACTACGTCAATGACCACTCGCAGATCCTCTACGACCGGCACCCGCTGGTGCGCGTCAAGAAGGCGGCGCCCTACCTCGAGCTCGACAACGACCCGTACCCGAGCGTCGTGGACGGGCGGATCGTGTGGATCGTCGACGGCTACACGACGGCGGCCACCTATCCGTACTCGACGACGGTGAGCCTGGATGCGGCGACGACCGACGCCAACACCACCCAGCCGCGCTTCGCGATCGACAACATCAACTACATCCGCAACTCGGTCAAGGCGACCGTCGACGCGTACTCCGGCAAGGTCACGCTGTACGCGTGGGATCCGACCGACCCGGTGCTCAAGGCGTGGCAGAAGGTGTACCCGTCCTCGCTCAAGCCCATCAGCGCGATGTCCGGCGAGCTGATGAGCCATGTGCGGTACCCGACCGACCTGTTCAAGGTGCAGCGGGCGATGCTTGGCAAGTACCACGTCACCGACGCGGCGTCGTTCTACAGCAGCGACAACCGCTGGGCCACGCCCAACGACCCGCAGGACAAGAACCGGCTGCAGCCGCCGTACTACCTGACGATGAAGATGCCGGGCCAGGAGTCGCCGACGTTCTCGATGTTCACGACGTTCATCCCGCAGGCGACCGGCGCCGGCGCGCGCAACGTGCTGATGGGCTATCTCGCCGTCGACTCGGACGCGGGCTCGGAGGACGGCAAGAAGAAGGCCGACTACGGCACGCTCAGGATGCTGGTGATCGACGCCGAGACGACGGTTCCCGGCCCCGGCCAGGTGCAGAACACGTTCGACGCGAACCCTTCTGTGTCATCGTTCAGCAACCTGCTGAACCAGAACCAGTCGCGCGTGCTCAACGGCAACCTGCTGACGCTGCCGGTCGGCGGCGGCCTGCTGTACGTCCAACCGGTGTTCGTGCAGTCCTCCGGTGGCACGCAGCTGCCGGTGCTGCAGAAGATCCTGGTGTCGTTCGGCAGCCGTGTCGCGTTCGAGGACACGCTCGACCAGGCTCTGGACGAACTGTTCGGCGGCGACTCGGGCGTCAACCTTCCCGACGACGAGAGCACCTCCACGCCGGAGCCGACGCCGGGCGAGACGGAGTCGCCGACCGACCCGACAGCGGAGTACCAGCAGGCGCTGGAGACCGCGCGCCAGGCGCTCCTTGACCGCCAGACGGCGCTCGAGGCCGGCGACTGGACGAAGTACGGCGAGGCCGACAAGCGCCTCACCGACGCTGTCCAGGAGCTCCTCGAGCTGGAGGAGCAGCAGACCGGCTGAGAGCCCGGGCCGCGCTGCGCCTCGGCTCCCGCGAAACCCACCTGCCGCGCTGAGACCCGCCTGCGGCGCTGAGACCCACCTGTGGCGCTGAGACCCACCTGTGGCGCGCGGGTTTCGGCGGCGAGAGTGGGTTTCGGCGGAGGCAGCGGGTTTCGGAGGGGATGCGGCGCCCGGGGCGCGCCGACGCGCGGAACCCGTGCTAGGCTTGATCCTCGTGCCGCGGGGTGGAGCAGCTCGGTAGCTCGCTGGGCTCATAACCCAGAGGTCGCAGGTTCAAATCCTGTCCCCGCAACAAATGGAGAAGGCGTCCCGCAAGGGGCGCCTTCTTCGTTCCGATCGAGTTGCCCGTGCGAGTGCCGCGGGCGAGGATGTGAGCATGGCCCCCGACGAAGACCCGCACGCGGTGGCCGTCGGCCGCGAGTGGATCGGCGTGCTGCAGGAGCGTGGCTCATCGTGCCCGCGATCATCCGCACCACCCGCCGAGGAAGGGAATTGCCATGACTGACTCCTCGGTCGCCGTCGCCGTCGCCCAGTTCGCCCCCGGCGCCGACACGGACGCGAACCTGCGCGAGCTGCGCCGTCTCGCGCAGCGGGCCGTGGACAGGGGAGCGCTACTGGTGGTGTTCCCGGAGTACTCGAGCTACTTCGTCGATCCGATGGACGACACGCTCGCCGTCAACGCGCAAGACCTCGACGGGCCCTTCGTCGCGGCGCTCGTCGAGCTCGCCCGCGACCACGGCATCCACGTCGTCGCGGGGCTCCTGGAGCGCGGCGACGGCCGCCGCGTGCGCAACACGGTCGTGGCCGTCGACGGGACGGGCGTCGTCGCCGTGTACCGCAAGCAGCACCTCTACGACGCGTTCGGGCAGCGGGAGTCGGACTGGATCGAGCCGGGCGCGCTCGACGAGCCGCAGACATTCACGGTCGGATCGCTCACATTCGGCCTCATGACCTGCTACGACGTGCGCTTCCCCGAGCTCGCGCGCACTGTCGTCGACGCCGGCGCCGACGTCGTGCTCGTGCCGGCCGAGTGGGTGCGCGGCCCGCTCAAAGAGCACCACTGGCGCACTCTGCTGCACGCGCGGGCCATCGAGAACACCGTCTACGTGGCGGCAGCCGACCATCCGCCGCCGCTCGGCGTCGGCAACTCGGCGGTCGTGGACCCGCAGGGCGTCGAGGTCGCGACGGTCGGCACGGGGACGGATGTCGCAATCGCCTGGCTGGACAAGGACGCCGTGGAGCGCGTCCGCCGCGTCAACCCGGCACTGCGGCTGCGCCGCTACCGCGTCGAGCCCGGGGATTGAGCCACCGGCCGTTCGGCAGGATCAGCCACCGAGGGCGCCCAGGCGCGACGCCGCCTCCTCGATCACGTCGCGCCGCTTGCACGCCGCGAACCGCACGAGCGTGCCGTACTCGGCGCGCCGCCCTGGCGTCGCGAACGCGGTGAGCGGGATGGCGACGACGCCCGCCCGCTCGGGAAGCATTCGGCAGAACTCGTGGGCGTCGGTCGCGCCGAGCGGAGCGGCATCCACGACCGTGAAGTACGAGCCGGACGGCTTTGAGACCGCGAACCCCGCCGCGGCCAAACCGTCGCCGAGCAGCTCCGCCTTGCCCCGCATGTCGTCGGCGACGCCGGTGAAGTAGGAGTCGGCAAGGCCCAGGCCGACCGCGATCGCCGGCTGGAAAGGCGCGCCGTTCACGTACGTCAAGAACTGCTTCACCGACAGGATCGCGGTCACGAGGTCGGCGGGGGCGGACAGCCATCCGATCTTCCAGCCCGTCGTCGCGAACGTCTTCGCGGCCGACGAGATCGACACTGTCCGCTCGCGCGCGCCCGGCAGCGTCGCCACCGGCGTGTGCGGAACGAACGACAGATGCTCGTACACCTCGTCGGCCACGATCACAGCGTCGTGCGCGTGGGCAAGCTCGACGACCTTGGCGAGCACCTCTCCAGTGAACACCGCGCCGGTCGGATTGTGCGGGTTGTTCACGAGGATGACGCGCGTGCGGTCGGTGACGGCCGCCTCGAGCTCGTCCAGGTCGGGCTGGAAGTCCGGCCAGCGCAGCGGCACCGTCACGAGCGTCGCCCCCGCCAGCGCCACGCACGCCGCGTACGAGTCGTAATACGGCTCGAACACGACGACCTCGTCGTCGCGGCCGTCGACCAGGGCGAGCAGGGTCGCCGCAAGGCCCTCGGTGGCGCCGGCCGTGACCAGGACCTCGCGCTCGGGGTCGGGGGCCAGCCCGTGGAAGCGCCGCTGGTGCTCGGCGATCGCGTCCAGCAGCACCGGCATGCCACGGCCCGGGGGGTACTGGTTCACGCCGTTCGCGATGGCCTCGCGCGCCGCCTCCAACACGTCGTCGGGGCCGTCCTCGTCGGGGAACCCCTGCCCGAGGTTGATCGCGTCGGTGCGGGCCGCGAGAGCGCTCATCTCTGCGAAGATGGTCGGTGCCACGGACCCATCCGGCGACAGGAGCCCTGCTCCCTGAGCGGTTCGGCGCCACGCGCCACTGATGTGCTGCACCAGGTCAGAGTATCCCCATAGGGCCATCCCAACCTCGGCATATGAAACGCACAGCATCGGATCGCACGCTGGGAGAGTCTTGGCAGAAGGAGCAAGAATGACCGATAGCAACGGCGACCGCACCGACGGCACCACCCCCGCGACCGACCGCGACGAGACCGGGATCACGCCGAGCTCGCCGGCCGCGGCGCAGACGCCGCCGGTCCCGCCCGTGCCGCCGGCGTACGCGCAAGGCGCGTCGTCTGGCCAGCCTTACTCTGCCCCGCAGCCGATCGCCCCCCCGTCGGCTGCCCCCCGCCCGACGTACGGCCAGTACGCCGGGCAGCCCGCGCCGTCCGCCTCTGCGCACGGCCATGCGTTCGGCGTGCCCCCAAGCCCCCAAGCGGCGGCCACGCACACGCAACCCACCGCCCCCCTCCCCGGGGCCCCCGCGGGCGGAGCGCCCGCGGCGGCCGTCAAAGAGCGCGGCGGCGCGGGTCGAGTCGTG
>NZ_JASGEC010000042.1:0-64341 GCF_047606685.1 Microbacterium sp. | reverse complement strand
CTCGCGCGCGACCTGGCCGCGGGCGCCCGGGCCGGTCGCCGCTGACGCGGGGCCACCTCGGGCCGTGCGGCCATGGTGCGCCCGACCGCGCCGCGCAAGGCGCCCACACCCACGTCACACGGTGAAACCCACCAACGCAGCGCAATCCCGAGTGCCGGGAAACTCTCCCTTCCCGTCGAGACCCACCACATGCGCCGAGACCCGCTGCTACGGCCAGGGTCTCGGCGCGCGCGGGGGGTTTCGGCGCGCGAAGTGGGTCTCGACGCGCAAAGTGGGTCTCGGCACACTGCGTGGGTCTCGGCGCGCGGTGTGTCCCGGCGCGCGCGGTGTGTCCCGGCGCGCGCGGTGTGTCCCGGCGCGCGCGGTGTGTCCCGGCGTGCGTGGCGGGTCCCGGCGTGCGTGGTGGGTCCCGGCGTGCGTGGTGGGTCTCGGCGTGCGCCCCGCGAAAAGCCGGCGCGCAGAGGACGGCAACCGGGCGAGAGCGGATGCGCCATCATGGCGCTCCATCGGCCAGTAGACTCGCCGTCGTGACTTTCTCCCTTGCCGGCGTGTTGACGAGCATCCCGAGCCCGCCCATCAGCGACTTCCAGATCGGCCCGTTCCCGCTGCGGATCTACGCGCTCTGCATCATCGTCGGAATCGTCCTCGCTGCCGTGATGACCAACCGCCGCCTCACGGTGCGCGGCGCAGAGCCGTGGGCCGTCATCGACATCTGCATCATCGCCGTGCCGCTGGCCATCATCGGCGCGCGGATCTACCACGTCGCCACGCACCCCGGCTTCTACTTCGGCGCGGGAGCCAACACGTGGAACGTGTTCCAAACCGGGTCGGTGTGGGCGATCTGGGAGGGCGGCATCGCCATCTACGGAGCGCTCATCGGCGGCGCGGTCGGCGCGTGGCTCGGCTGCAAATGGACGGGCATCCGCTTCAGCGCGTTCGCCGACGCCCTCGCGCCCGGCATGCTGCTCGCCCAGGCGATCGGGCGGCTCGGCAACTGGTTCAACCAAGAGCTGTTCGGCCTGCCCACCGATCTGCCGTGGGGTCTGGAGATCCCGTCCACCAACGCCGCCTTCCCGCCCGGGCTGCCGGACGGCACGCTGTTCCACCCCACGTTCCTGTACGAGATCGTCTGGAACGCGCTCGGCGTCGTGGTCCTGCTGTGGGCCGGCCGGCGCTTCGTGCTGCAGTGGGGCCGCCTGTTCGCCCTCTACCTCGTGTGGTACAGCGCGGGGCGCATCGTGTGGGAGTCGATCCGCATCGACCCGAGCGAGATCATCCTCGGTCTCCGCACGAACGTGTGGGCGGCGATCATCGGCGTCGTGCTCGGCCTTGCCATCCTGCTCGTCCAGCGCCGCAGGCACCTTGGCCTCGAGCCGTCGCCCTACGTGCCCGGCCGGGAGTGGACCCCCGAGAGGGCTGTAGAATCGCAAGACACCGACGACTTCGTGGACGTGAGCGAGCCTCCCGCTGGCGAAGCCGACACCCCGAAGTCGGTGACGTCGCCACAAGCGCAACAGTGATCGGGCTCCCCGGAGCCGACGCCAAAGATCCCCGGGCCAAGGTCGTCCCAGTTGAGCAGAACGTGAGGACGAAAGCCATGGCATCGAGCACCCGTCAGGGCGCGCCCAGCGCGTTCCCCGCGAAGCAGGGCATGTACAACCCTGCCTTCGAGAAGGACGCGTGCGGCCTGGCGATGGTCGCCACCCTGCGCGGCACGGCCGGGCACGACATCATCGACCTCGCCCTCACCGCCCTCCGCAACCTCGAGCACCGCGGCGCGATCGGCTCCGACGCCGGCACGGGCGACGGCGCCGGCATCCTGACCCAGATGCCCGACGCGTTCCTGCGCGCCGTCGTCGATTTCGACCTGCCCGCCGTCGGAGAGTACGCCGCCGGCCTGTCGTTCCTGCCGCTCGAGGCCGACGCGCGCGCAGAGCAGAAGGCGGGAATCGAGCGCATCGCGGCATCCGAGAACCTGACGGTGCTGGGATGGCGCGAGGTCCCCACCGACGAGAGCCACCTGGGAAAGCTCGCCCTGGCCGCCAAGCCCGCGTTCGAGCAGCTCTTCGTCGCCGAAGCGGCGGGGGAGCTATCGGGCATCGCCCTGGACCGGCGCGTCTACCGGCTGCGCAAGCGCGCGGGCCACGAGCTGGGGGCGTACTTCGTGTCGTTGTCCAGCCGCACGCTCGGCTACAAGGGCATGGTGACCACGCTCCAGCTGGAGCCGTTCTACCCCGACCTGTCGGACGAGCGCTTCGCGTCCGAGCTCGCGGTGGTCCACTCGCGCTATTCGACCAACACCTTCCCGTCGTGGCCGCTCGCGCAGCCGCTGCGCATGCTCGCGCACAACGGCGAGATCAACACGGTGGGCGCCAACCGCAACTGGATGCGGGCGCGCCAGTCGCAGCTCGAGTCGGAGCTGCTCGGCGACATCCAGCCTCTCCTGCCGATCTGCACCGAGGGCGCCAGCGACTCCGCGTCGTTCGACGAGGTGCTCGAGCTGCTCACGCTCACCGGGCGCAGTCTGCCGCACGCGATCTCGATGATGGTGCCTGAGGCGTACGAGAAGCAGGCCGGCATGGACCCGAAGCTGCGGGCGTTCTACGACTACCACTCGATGCAGATGGAGCCGTGGGACGGCCCGGCCGCCCTCATCTTCACCGACGGCACGCTCGTCGGGGCCACGCTCGACCGCAACGGCCTGCGCCCCGGCCGCTGGACCGAAACCACCGACGGCCTCGTCGTCATCGGCAGCGAGACCGGCGTGCTCGACTTCGAGCCCGAGCGCATCAAGCGGCGCGGAAGGCTGCGGCCCGGCCGCATGTTCCTCGTCGACACCGCCCAGCGCCGCATCATCGAGGACGACGAGATCAAGGCCGAGCTCGCCTCGCTCGAGCCGTGGGAGCTGTGGCTGCGACAGCGAGTCGAGCTGTCGGAGCTGCCCGAGCGCGAGCACATCGTGCATCCGATCGCGTCGATCATGCGCCGCCAGCGCACGTTCGGCTACACCGAGGAGGAGGTCCGCATCCTCCTCACCCCGATGGGGCAGACCGGCGCGGAGCCGCTCGGCGCGATGGGCAGCGACGCGCCGATCGCGGTGCTCAGCGACCGGCCCCGACTACTGTTCGACTACTTCACGCAGCAGTTCGCCCAAGTGACGAACCCGCCGCTGGACTCCATCCGCGAAGAGGTGGTCACGAGCCTCAGCACCGGCATCGGGCCCGAGCGCAACCTGCTCAGCTGGGGCCCCGACCACGCGCGCCAGATCAGCATCGGGTTCCCGGTGATCGACAACGACGAGCTCGCGAAGATCCAGAACATCGAGCGCACGATGCCCGGCCGCAAGGCCGTCGCCATCCGCGGGCTCTACCACTTCGACGCCGGGCCAGGAACGATGAAGGCACGCCTCGACGAGATGTGCGCAGAGGCCGACGCCGCCATCGAAAGCGGCGCGGAGTTCATCATCCTGTCCGACCGCGACTCCAACAAAGACCTCGTGCCGATCCCGTCGTTGCTGATGGTCTCGGCCGTGCACCACCATCTCATCCGCCGACAGAACCGGATGAAGGTCGGGCTCGTGGTCGAAGCCGGCGACGTGCGCGAAGTGCACCACGTGGCCACGCTGCTCGGCTACGGCGCGGGAGCGGTCAACCCGTACCTCGCGATGGAGACCGTGGAGTACCTCGTGCGCTCCGGCTTCATCACCGGGATCACGCCCGAGAAGGCGGTCAAGAACGTCATCTACGCGCTCGGCAAGGGCGTGCTGAAGATCATGTCGAAGATGGGCATCTCCACCGTGTCGTCGTACACCGGCGCGCAGGTGTTCGAGGCGATCGGCCTCTCCCAGGAGTTCATCGACGCCTACTTCACCGGCACCGAGTCCAAGCTCGGCGGCATCGGCATCGAGCAGGTCCAGCGCGAGAATCAGGTCCGCCACGACTACGCCTACCCCGAGGACGAGGCGGTGCGCGCGCACGAGCGCCTGTGGACCGGCGGCGAGTACCAGTGGCGGCGGGATGGCGCTCCGCACCTGTTCAACCCCGACACCGTGTTCCGGCTGCAGCACTCCACACGCACGCGCCGGTACGACATCTTCCGCGAGTACACGAAGCTCGTCGACGACCAGGCGCACGAGCTGAAGACGCTGCGCGGCATGTTCTCGCTGCGCACCGGCCAGCGCCCGCCGGTGCCGCTGGACGAGGTCGAGCCGGTGTCCGAGATCGTGAAGCGGTTCTCGACGGGAGCGATGAGCTACGGCTCGATCTCGAAGGAGGCCCACGAGACCCTCGCGATCGCGATGAACCGCCTCGGCGGCAAGTCGAACACCGGCGAGGGGGGAGAGGATGCCGAGCGGCTCCTCGACCCCGAGCGCCGCAGCGCGATCAAGCAGGTCGCCTCCGGCCGGTTCGGCGTGACGAGCCTGTATTTGACCCAGGCCGACGACATCCAGATCAAGCTCGCCCAGGGCGCCAAGCCCGGCGAGGGCGGGCAGTTGCCGCCCGGCAAGGTGTACCCGTGGATCGCGCGCACGCGCGGCGGCACCGCCGGCGTCGGGCTGATCTCGCCGCCCCCGCACCACGACATCTACTCGATCGAAGACCTCAAGCAGCTGATCTTCGATCTCAAGCGCGCCAACCCCGCGGCGCGCGTGCACGTCAAGCTGGTCAGCCAGTCGGGCATCGGCGCGGTGGCCGCGGGCACCGCCAAAGCGCTGGCGGATGTCATCCTGGTCTCCGGCCACGACGGGGGCACCGGCGCGAGCCCGCTCAACTCGCTCAAGCACGCCGGCACGCCGTGGGAGCTGGGTCTGGCCGAAACGCAGCAGACGCTCATGCTCAACGGCATGCGCGACCGCGTCGTCGTGCAGGTCGACGGCCAGCTCAAGACCGGCCGCGACGTCGTGATCGGCGCCCTGCTCGGCGCGGAGGAGTTCGGGTTCGCCACCGCCCCGCTCGTGGTGTCGGGCTGCGTCATGATGCGCGTGTGCCACCTCGACACGTGCCCGGTCGGCGTCGCGACGCAGAACCCCGTGCTGCGCTCGCGCTTCACCGGCAAGCCCGAGTTCGTGGTGAACTTCATGGAGTTCATCGCCGAGGAGGTGCGCGAGCACCTCGCCGCGCTCGGGTTCCGCTCGCTCGACGAAGCGATCGGCCGATCCGACCTGCTCGATGTCAACGCCGCCATCGAGCATTGGAAGGCGAGCGGGCTCGACCTCTCGCCGATTCTGCGCGGGCTCGAGCTCTCCGACGACGTCCCGCGCCGCCGGTTGCGCGCGCAGGACCACAAGCTCGAGGAGCACTTCGACACGCGGCTCATCCGCATGTCGCAAGACGCGCTGGTCGACCGCGAGCCGGTCGTCATCGAACTGCCCATCCGCAACACCGAGCGCGCGGTCGGCACGCTTCTGGGCCACGAAGTGACGACGCTCCACGGCGGGCCAGGGCTGCCGCGCGAGACGATCGACGTGACGCTGCACGGCACCGCCGGCCAGTCGCTCGGCGCGTTCCTGCCGCCGGGCATCGCGCTGCGGTTGGAGGGCGACGCGAACGACTACGTCGGCAAGGGCCTGTCCGGCGGCGACATCGCGATCCGACCGCCGCGCAACTCGCCGATCGTGCCGCACGAGAACGTCATCGCCGGCAACGTGATCGGCTACGGTGCGACGGCGGGCACGATCTTCATCTCCGGTGTCGTGGGCGAGCGGTTCCTGGTGCGCAACTCGGGCGCGACGGCGGTCGTCGAGGGCGTCGGCGACCACGCGCTGGAGTACATGACCGGCGGCCGGGCGATCATCCTCGGCCCGACGGGCCGCAACCTCGGGGCGGGGATGTCGGGGGGCATCGCGTACGTCCGCGGCCTTGCCGCAGCCAACGTCAACGCGCAAGCGCTGGACAGCGGCGAGCTCCTGCTGTCCGACCTCGATCGCGCCGACCTCGAGGTGCTGCGGAGCCTGCTGACCGAGCACGTCGAGCGCACCGGATCGCCGCTGGCAACCGACATCCTGGCCGACTTCGACTCGGCCTCCGCGGAGTTCGTGCGCGTGCTGCCGCGGGACTACGCGGCCGTGCTGCAGACCCGCCAAGAAGCTGTCGACGAGGGGCTCGACCCCGACGGCGACGTCGTGTGGAACCGCATCCTGGAGGTGACAGGTGGCTGATCCCAAGGGCTTCCTGAAAGTCACCGAGCGCGAGCTGCCGGCGCGCCGGCCGGTGCCGGTGCGCATCCTGGACTGGAAAGAGGTGTACGAGCCCGGCGACTCCGCCGTGCTCCGCCGCCAGGCCGGGCGCTGCATGGACTGCGGCATCCCGTTCTGCCACCAGGGTTGTCCGCTGGGCAACCTCATCCCGGAGTGGAACGACCTCACATGGCGCGGCGAGGGCCGCAGCGCCATCGAACGCCTGCACGCGACGAACAACTTCCCCGAGTTCACGGGCCGGCTGTGCCCGGCCCCGTGCGAGAGCGCGTGCGTGCTGGGCATCAACCAGCCGGCCGTGACGATCAAGCAGGTCGAGGTCTCGATCATCGACGAGGCGTTCTCGCGCGGCTGGGTCGAGCCCGAGCCGCCCGCGCGGCTCACCGGCAAGACCGTCGCAGTTGTCGGCTCGGGGCCTGCCGGGCTCGCGGCGGCGCAGCAGCTCACCCGGGCCGGCCACACGGTCGCCGTGTTCGAGCGCGACGACCGCATCGGCGGCCTGCTGCGCTACGGCATCCCCGATTTCAAGATGGAGAAGCGCCACCTCGAGCTGCGCTTGCGCCAGATGCAGGACGAGGGCACCCGCTTCCGCGCCGGCGTCGAGATCGGCAAGGACATCACGTGGGCAGACCTGCGCACGCGCTACGACGCCGTCGTGATCGCCACGGGCGCGACGGTGCCGCGCGACCTGCCGATCCCGGGGCGGGGCCTTGCCGGCGTGCACTACGCGATGGAGTACCTCGTCGAGTCCAACCGCGCCGTCGCAGGCGAGGCGGTGCCGCACCAGCTCACGGCGGAGGGCAAGCACGTCGTGGTGATCGGCGGTGGCGACACTGGAGCCGACTGCATCGGCACCGCGCACCGCCAGGGCGCGCTGAGCGTGACCAACCTCGCCATCGGGCGTCGGCCTCCCGAGGCGCGCCCGGAGCACCAGCCGTGGCCCATGATGCCGACCGTCTTCGAAGTGCAGTCGGCGCACGAGGAGGGTGGCGACCGCGCCTACCTCGCATCCACCGTCGAGTTCCTGGCCAATGACGTCGGCGAGGTCCACGCGCTGCGCGTGGCCGAGACCGCGTTCGTCGACGGCAAGCGGGTGCCCAATCCCGGCACCGAGCGCGACATCCCGGCCGATCTCGTGCTCATCGCGATGGGCTTCACCGGCCCCGAGCGCGAGACCCTGGACGGACAGCTCGCCGCGACCTTCACCGCGCGCGGCACCATCGAGCGCGCCGACGACTACCAGACCACGGTGCCCGGCGTGTTCGTCGCCGGCGACGCGGGCCGCGGCCAGTCGCTCATCGTGTGGGCCATCGCCGAGGGACGCGCCGCCGCCGCCGGTGTCGACGAATACCTCATGGGCCGCACGTCGTTGCCCTCGCCAGTAAGACCGACCGATATCGCGATCGGCCTCCAGCACGCGTAGGCTGGCGACGCCGACATCACACCCCTGGGAGCACACACGTGAGACGCGCGAAGATCGTCGCAACGCTCGGACCGGCCACCTCGACGTACGAGGCGGTGCGCGCGATCGTCGACGCCGGCGTCGACGTCGCACGCCTGAACCTGAGCCACGGCGACTACTCGGTGCACGAGACCAACCTGGCCAACGTGCGCCGCGCGGCGGAGGACTCCGGCCGCGCCGTCGCCGCGCTCGTCGACCTGCAAGGCCCGAAGATCCGCCTCGGCAAGTTCGCCGACGGGCCCCACGACCTCGCCGTCGGTGACATTTTCAAGATCACGACCGACGACATCCCGGGCACCAAGGAGATCGTCTCCACGACGTTCAAGGGCCTGCCGGGGGATGTGAACCCCGGCGACTACCTCCTCATCGACGACGGCAAAGTGCGCGTGCGGGTCACCGCCGTGGACGGGCCGGTCGTGACGACCGAGGTGATCGTCGCAGGCCAGGTCTCCAACAACAAGGGCATCAACCTGCCCGGCGTCGCCGTGAACGTTCCCGCCCTGTCCGAGAAGGACGAGGACGACCTGCGCTGGGCGCTGCACGCGGGAGTCGACCTCATCGCGCTCTCGTTCGTGCGCAACGCGAAAGACGTGCAGCGCGTGCACGTGATCATGGCCGAGGAGGGCCTCAAGCTCCCCGTCATCGCCAAGATCGAGAAGCCGCAGGCCGTCGACGCGCTGGAGGAGATCATCGACGCCTTCGACGGCATCATGGTGGCCCGCGGCGACCTCGCGGTCGAGCTTCCGCTGGAGGCCGTGCCGATCGTGCAGAAGCAGGCTGTCGAGCTGTGCCGCCGCATGGCCAAGCCCGTCATCGTCGCCACCCAGATGCTGGAGTCGATGACGCACGCTCCGGTGCCCACGCGCGCCGAGGCGTCGGATGTCGCCAACGCCGTGCTCGACGGCGCCGACGCGGTCATGCTGTCGGGAGAGACGAGCGTCGGCGACTACCCCGTCGTGACGGTGGAGACCATGGCGCGCATCATCGAGTCCACCGAGGACCACGGGCTCGACCGCATCCACGCCGTCAACACCCGCCCGCGCACGCAGGGCGGGATCATCACGCTCGCCGCCAACGAGGTGGCCGACTTCGTCGAGGCGAAGTACATCTGCATCTTCTCCGAGTCGGGCGACTCGGCGCGGAGGATGTCGCGGCTGCGGCCGAAGATCCCGATGCTCTCGTTCACGACGACCCCGCAGATCCGCCGGCGGATGGCTCTCACGTGGGGCGTGCAGTCGACCCTCGTCGACCGCGTGCCGCACACCGACCGCATGTTCATCCAGGTCGACGACTTCCTGCTCTCGAACGACCTCGCCGAGGTCGGCGACAGGGTCGTCGTGATCTCCGGGTCGCCTCCCGGGATCGTCGGCTCGACCAACGACATCCGTGTGCACAAGGTCGGCGACGCGCTCAACGGCGCGGCGCCCATCTACCGCGAGTAGGTGTGACGGCATGTTACGCGCGAGAAGCATGACGAGCGCGTAACGGCCATAGTGCTGTCATGGCTTCCAGTAGTTCCCCCTTGCGCCGCGTCATCGCGTCATCCGCCATCGGCCAGTTCGTCGAGTGGTACGACTTCGTCATCTACGCGTACTCCGCGTCGATCATCGCGAAGCTCTTCTTCCCCTCCGAGGATCCGGTGGCCGGCGTGCTGTCCACCTTCGCCGTCTACGCCGTGGGATTCGCGATGCGGCCGCTGGGCGGCATCGTGTTCGGCCTCCTCGGCGACAAGATCGGCCGTCGGCGCCTGCTGATGATCGTGATCATCCTGATGGGGGCGGGAACGATGGGCATTGGAATCCTGCCCACCTACCAGGACGTCGGCATCCTCGCGCCTATCCTGCTCGTGCTGTGCCGCATGGTGCAGGGCTTCTCCGCCGCCGGCGAGACCGCCGCGTCCAACGCCTTCGTCGCGGAGCACGCGCCCCCGAACCGGCGCGGGCTTTACGTGTCGTTCACGTACAGCTTCTCGACGTCGCCGTCCGTCGTGGCCGCCCTTGTCGTGCTGGCGTTGATGAACGGGCTCGGCACCGAGGCGTACGAGGGATGGGGCTGGCGCATCGCCTTCCTGATCGGCGGACCGATGGCGCTCGTCGGCTTCTACATCCGCAACCGCGTGGACGAGTCCCCCGTGTTCGAGGCGGCGCAGGCCGCGCATGCCCAAGCCGCCGCGGAGAACGTGGAGCAGACGAAGACCTCCACGGCGCGACCGGTGGCGTTGGTGCTCTCCCTCGCCGCGCTGTCGGCCTTGGCGTTCTACACCTTGAGCGGGTACATGGTGAGCTACCTCACCACCGGCGCGGGGCTCGACAGCGATTCCGCGCTCCTCACCAATGGCATCGCGTTGCTGGTCGCGTTCGTGTTCTTCTGGGTGGGCGGGGCGCTCTCTGACCGGTTCGGCCGGCGCCCCATCCTGTACAGCACGATCATTGCGACGATCGTGCTCTACCTGCCCGCCTTCTGGCTCGCGGGCCTCGGCACGGCCGCCGCCGCCATGGCCGGACAGCTCGTCATCGCGATCGTGTTCGGCGTGTTCTGGGGCGCGTTCGGCATCACGGTGGTCGAGCTGTTCCCCACGCGCAACCGGCTCAGCGGAACGATGATCAGCTGGGCGCTCGCCTACGCGCTCTTTGGAGGCACCGCTCCGCTGCTGTCGACGTGGCTGATCGCAACGACCGGGCTGCTCATCGCGCCGGGCATCTACGTGCTCACCGTCGCGGTCGTCTCACTGGTCTTGATCATCGCGCTGCGGCTTCCAGAGACATCGCGATCGAGCTTGCTGCACGTCGACGACCAGGCGCCGCAGGCCGAAGCCGCCGTGCGCTGAGCGCGGTCGCTCTGCGGGTCGTGCCGGTGGTGGGAGTCGAACCCACACGCCCTTCCGGGCAACCGATTTTGAGTCGGTCGCGTCTGCCATTCCGCCACACCGGCCAGTGTCGCCATCCGACCCTATCGCAGCATCCCTTCGCCTCGTCTCGGGGCTCCCGCTACAGAAACCCGCACATGCGCCCGTGACTCGCACGCGCGACTGCGGGTTTCTGTAACGCGTGCGCACAGCGGGCTCCTCGTGGGGCGCGGCGCCGAGTGGCTAGGATAGGACGGTGACCGAGCAGGATCAGAACGCCCAGCCCGCGGCATCCGTGCCACGACGCGTCGTCGTCGCCGAGGACGAGTCGCTCATCCGCCTCGACATCGTCGAGATCCTGCGCGACAACGGCTTCGACGTCGTGGGCGAGGCCGGCGACGGCGAGACGGCCGTCCAGCTGGCCACCGAGCTGCGGCCCGATCTCGTGATCATGGATGTCAAGATGCCCCAACTCGACGGCATCTCGGCGGCCGAGCGGCTCAGCAAGAACCACGTCGCCCCTGTGGTGCTGCTGACGGCGTTCAGCCAGAAGGAGCTCGTCGAGCGCGCGAGCGAGGCGGGCGCCCTCGCCTACGTCGTGAAGCCGTTCACGCCGAACGATCTGCTGCCCGCGATCGAGATCGCCCTCTCGCGGTACGAGCAGATCATCACGCTCGAGGCCGAGGTCGCCGACATGGTCGAGCGCTTCGAGACGCGCAAGCTCGTCGATCGCGCCAAGGGCCTGCTCAACGAGAAGATGGGCCTGACCGAGCCCGAGGCATTCCGCTGGATTCAGAAGGCGTCGATGGACCGCCGCCTCACGATGCAGGACGTCGCCAAGGCCATCATCGAACAGCTGGCCCCCAAGAAGTCCTGACCGGGCTAGCGCTCGGCGCTCGGCGCGGCGATCAGCCGGTTGGTGATCCGCACCGTGGAGCAGCGACGGCCGTCGTCGTCGGTCAGCACGACCTCGTGCACCGTCATCGACCGGCCGACATGCAGCGGCGTGCACACGCCGGTGACGAAGCCGGATGCCGCGGAGCGGGTGTGCGTCGCGTTGACGTCGACGCCGACGGCCAGTCGCCCCGGGCCGGCGAGCCAGTTCGCGTGCATCGAGCCGAGCGACTCGCCCAGCACGACGTAGGCGCCCCCGTGGAACAACCCCACCGGCTGCGTGTTCCCCTCCACCGGCATCCGGCCGACCGCGCGCTTGTCGGAGAGCTCGATCCACTCGAAGCCCATCTTCTCCGCCAATGCGCCGACGCCGCGGCGGTGCGCCCACGGCAGGGCATCCAAGCCCGCGGCCACAGCGCCGTCCGCGGGCGAAGTGCCATCGGCGGGGGAGTCGGGCATCAGGCTCCTTCCACGGGCGGGGGAGTCCGACCCCCTGGCTAGGCTTGCAGGGTGACGGACTCCGGAAAGCCTACCCTCCTGGTCGTCGACGGGCACTCGCTCGCGTATCGCGCCTTCTACGCGCTGCCGGTCGAGAACTTCTCGACGAAAGACGGCCAGCACACCAACGGGGTCTACGGCTTCCTGGCGATGCTCGTCAACCTCGTCAAGGCCGAGCGACCGACGCACCTGGCGGTCGCGTTCGACACGTCGCGGCACTCGTTTCGCACCGACGTGTACGCCGAGTACAAAGCCAACCGCTCCGAGACCCCCGCCCCGTTCCAGGGCCAGATTCCGCTCTTGAAAGACTGCCTCGCCGCGATGAGCATCACCGTGCTCGAGCAGGAGAACATCGAGGCCGACGACATCCTCGCCACCCTCGCCACCCGAGGCGCCGCCGAGGGCTTCGATGTGCTGGTGTGCTCGGGCGACCGCGACACCATCCAGCTGGTGACCGACGAGGTCACGCTGCTCTACCCGAGTGTGCAGGGCGTGTCGCAGCTCAAGCGCTACGACCGGCAAGCCGTCATCGACAAGTACGGCGTTCCTCCCGAGCAGTACCCCGACATCGCAGCCCTCGTGGGCGAGACCAGCGACAACCTGCCCGGCGTTCCGAAGGTGGGCGAGAAGACCGCCGTCAAGTGGCTCGGGCAGTTCGGCTCGCTGGAGAACCTGCTCGACAACGCCGACAAGGTGACCGGCGTCGTCGGCGGAAACCTGCGCGAGCATCTTGACGATGTGCGCCGCAATCGCATGCTGAACAGGCTGCTGCGCGACGTCGAGCTGCCGGTGGGCCCGGCCGACCTCGCGGTGCGCCCGATCGACGCGCAGGCCGTGCGCGACATCTTCGCGCGCCTCGAGTTCCGCACGCTCCTGCCTCGGGTGTTCGAGATGGCCGGCGCCACCGCGGCCGAGGCCGACGCGGCGTCGCGTCCCGCCGCGGCCACTGCGCCGACCGCCCGCGAGGTGGACGCGGAGGGGCTGACCGCGTGGCTGGGAACGGCAGGCGACGGTCCGCTCGCGCTCACGGTCGAGACCGCCGGCGGCCTGCCGACGCGGGTCGGCGTTGCAAGCGAGGCCGAGGCGGTCGAGTTCTCGTGGGGGCAGGATGCCGCTGCCTCGGCGTTCGGCCAGTGGCTGGCATCCGAAGCCCCCAAGGTGCTGCACGACGCCAAGCCCCAAGTGAAGGCGCTGCGCCGCGCGGGCATCGCGATCGCCGGAGTGGCGTTCGACACGCTGCTGGCCGGATGGCTGCTGCGCCCGAGCCTGCCCGACAAGACTCTCGCCGACCTCGTCGACCGCTACCTCGATGAGAAGCTGCCGGAGGCCGACCCGAGCCAGCTCGTGCCCGAGACGGAGGGGGCCACGGCGGGGCAGGTGTCGTGGTACGTGCTGCGCGTGGCCGAGGCGCTGCGTGCCGAGCTCCCGCCCGCCGTCGAGAAGGTGCTCACCGACATCGAGCTGCCGACGCTGTCAGCGCTGGCTGACATGGAGATCGCCGGCGTCGCGGTCTCGCACGAGAAGCTGTCGGCGTTTTCGTCCGAGCTCGGCGCCCGCGCCGACGCCATCGCGCACGAGGCCTTCGCCGCGATCGGCCGCGAGGTGAACCTCGGCTCGCCGAAGCAGCTGCAGGAGGTGCTGTTCGAAGACCTGCAGCTGCCGAAGACCCGCAAGACCAAGACCGGTTACTCGACGGATGCCGCGGTGCTCGCCGATCTGCAAGAGACCAACCCGCACCCCTTCCTCGACCTGCTGCTCCAGCACCGGGAGGCGACGAAACTGCGTCAGATCATCGAGTCGCTGGACAGCGCGATCGGGGGCGGCGGCGCGCTCGTGCCGGACGGCCGCATCCACACCACCTACCTGCAGACCGGCAGCCAGACCGGCCGCCTGTCCAGCACCGACCCGAACCTGCAGAACATCCCCGTGCGCACGGAAGAGAGCCGCCGCATCCGCTCCGCCTTCGAGGTCGGGGCCGGCTACGAGTCGCTGCTGACGGCCGACTACTCGCAGATCGAGATGCGCATCATGGCGCACCTGTCCGAAGACCCCGGGCTGATCGAAGCGTTCAACTCCGGAGAGGACACGCACCGCTTCGTCGGGTCACGGGTCTTCGGGGTCGCCCCGGAGGACGTTGACGCGAACATGCGCACCAAGGTGAAGGCGATGTCGTACGGTCTCGTCTACGGGCTCAGCGCGTTCGGGCTGTCCAAGCAGCTGCGCATCGAACAGGCCGAGGCGAAGCAGCTCATGCTGGAGTACTTCGCCCGATTCGGCGCCGTGCGCGACTATCTGCGCTCGTCGGTCGAGCAGGCGCGCATCGACGGCTACACCGAGACGATCTTCGGCCGGCGCCGGCCGTTCCCCGACCTCACAAGCCCCAACCGCGTGCTGCGCGAGAACGCCGAGCGCGCCGCGCTCAACGCGCCGATCCAGGGGAGCGCGGCCGACATCATGAAGATCGCGCTCTTCCGCATCCACGGCGCGCTGGCGGCCGCCGGCCTGGCATCTCGCATCCTGCTGCAGATCCACGACGAGCTCGTGGTGGAGGTTGCGCCGGGGGAGTGGGATGCCGCGGAGCGCATCGTTCGCGTGGAGATGGCCGGCGCGGCCGACCTGTCGGTGCCGCTCGACGTGCAGATCGGCCGCGGCGCCGACTGGAACGAGGCGGGCCACTGATGAGACGGGGCGCGGTTTAGGCTCGAACGCATGACTGTTCCCGCCCGCACCCCCTCCGCGATCGACCAGCTCGCCGAGGGGTGGGTCGACACGATCGTCGACCTCGCGCCGATCGCCGGCACCTATATCGGCCGCAACGAGTGCAACAACCGCTACGGCGACTTCTCGCCGGAAGGCCACGACCACGCCGCCCAGAAGACTCGCGAGACGCTCGCCGCGCTGCGGGCGCTCGACCCCGTGGACGACATCGATGTCGTCACGAAGGACGCGCTGTCTCGCGACCTCGAGCTCAGTCTGCAGTTGCACGACGCGAAGTGGCATCTGCGCGACCTCAACGTCATCGCGTCGCCGGCGCAGGATCTGCGCGCGGTGTACGACCTCATGCCGACCGAGACGACCGACGACTGGGCAGTCATCGCCCAGCGGCTTGCCGCGTTGCCCGATGCCGTGCGCGGCTACATCGCCACCCTGCGCGAGGGCATTGCCCAGGGTGTGGTTCCCGCGCGCCGTCAGGTGACCGAAGTCGTGACGCAGATCGCGCGCTACACCGAGGACTCCGGGTTCTTCGCCGAGCTGGCGGCCGAGGCGGCGCCGAGCGAGGGCCAGCTTCCGGCATCCCTCGCCCGAGATCTCTCGGCGGCGTCGGGCGCCGCCCGGGTCGCCTACGACCGGCTCGCGGTGTTCCTGCACGACGAGCTGGCGCCCGTGGCCGCCGAGAACGACGCGGTCGGGCGCGAGCTGTACGCGCTGCACTCGCAGCGCTTCCTCGGCGCGCGCGTCGACCTCGACGAGACGTACGAGTGGGGCATCGACGAGCTGGCCCGCATGGTCGCCGAGCAGGAGGCCGTGGCCCGCGAGATCACGCCCGGCGCGTCGGTCGAGGAGGCGGTCGCGTTCCTGGAGGCCGACCCGTCGACCAAGCTGCACGGCACCCAGGCTCTGCAGGAGTGGATGCAGCGCACGAGCGACCGCGCCATCGAAGAGCTCGGCGCGACGCACTTCGACATCCCCGACCCGATCCGCACGCTCGAGTGCATGATCGCCCCCACGAAGGAGGGCGGCATCTACTACACCGGCCCGACCGACGACTTCTCTCGTCCCGGCCGGATGTGGTGGTCGGTTCCGGAGGGCGTCGACTCGTTCGACACATGGCGCGAGCTGACCACCGTGTACCACGAAGGCGTGCCCGGGCATCACCTGCAGATCGCGCAGGCCGTCTACAACCGCGCCGAGCTGAACACGTGGCGCCGCCTGCTGTCGGGGGTGTCGGGTCACCTGGAGGGCTGGGCGCTGTACGCCGAGCGGCTTATGGACGAGCTCGGCTATCTGCCCACGCCCGCCGACCGGCTCGGCATGCTCGACGGACAGCGCATGCGCGCCGCCCGCGTCGTGCTCGACATCGGCGTGCATCTGGAAAAGCCCCGCCTCGACGGCGAGGGAGTATGGGATGCCGCTTGCGCTCTCGATTTCATGCGCAGGAACGTGAACATGCCCGAGGAGTTCGTGCGGTTCGAGGTCAACCGCTACCTCGGCTGGCCGGGCCAGGCGCCCTCGTACAAGATCGGCCAGCGCATTTGGGAGCAGGTGCGCGACGAGTACCGCGAGCGCAAGGGCGACGCGTTCGACATCAAAGAGTTCCACAAGCGCGCGCTCGACCTCGGCAGTGTCGGCCTCGACACGCTCCGCATGGCCGTCGCTCGCCTCTGACCCCGTCCGGCCCCTGAGCTTGTCGAAGGGCCTACCGGTCGCCCCGCGAGCCGAAGCCCCGCCGGCCGCCCCGCGAGCCGAAGCTCCGCCGGTCGCCCCGCGAGCCGAAGGCGAGACGAAACGCGCCGAGCCGTCAGACCCGGAAGACGCGAAGCTGCAGGGCGACCATCGAGTAGTAGCCGACCAGCACCGTGAGCTCGAAGACCCGCTCCCGCCCGATCACTTCCACCTCTTCGCGCCACAACACGTCGTCGACCTCGCCGTCCAACAACGCGATGGTCAAGCGGGCGCAGGCAGCCTCTTCGCGGTTCGCGAAGTCCGGCACGTCGCCCCCCGTGAGCGCGGCCAGCTCCGACTCGGTCAGCCCTGCCGCGCGGCCGACGGCCTCGTGCGCCTCGCGCTCGAAGGCGCTGTCCCAACGTGCCGCGACAAGCAGTATCGCCGCTTCGCGAGCGCGCGCCGTAAGGCCCGTGCGGTACCGGATGCCCGCGCCGAGCTCTTGCAGCGCCTGCCCCAACGGCGGAGCGAGCAGGAACGCGTTGAACGGGCCGCGCAAGGCGCCGTTCTCGTCCGTCAGCGCGAAGTGCTGCGGCCCCTGCGCGCGCGGCCCGGCGGTGATCTGCTCGTACAGCTCGCGCTGCGCCGGAGCGAGCTGCACGGGCTGGAATCGCGGCAGTCGTTCCCTCATCCGGCGGCCTAGTGGTCGATCTCGCCGCGACCGGGGATCCGGAGCACGTGGCCGTTCAACCCGAGCAGGTTCTCGCCGGCGGCCAGCTCCCAGACCACCGCGCTGATCACTTCCGGCTCGACCGCATCGGGGGGCATCTCGCCGTAGACCGCGAGGAGCGCTTCCGTCGCGATGTTCGGCGGCGACACGGCGTTCACCCGGATGCCGCGATCGAGGAGCGTCTTCGCGGCGCTTGTCGTGAGATTGACGACGGCCGCCTTGGAGGCGGAGTACAGGTGTTGGTGCAGCGGGGGCGAGTAGGCGTCGCGCGACGCGATGTTCACGATGCTCGCGGAGGCCGCCGCGATCTCGCAGAACGCCTGCGACACGTTGACCGTGCCCCACACGTTCAGATCGAAGATCCGTCGGAAGTCCGCGAGAGTGGCCGACCCGAAGCGCGTTGCCGGATACATGCCGGCCGCGTTCACCAGAGCCGCCGGCGCGGGCGCCGACTCCGCGATGCTCCGGAATACCGCCGCCACGGCCTCGGGATCGGTGACATCCACCTCGTGCCCCTGGAACCGAGCGTGGTCGGCCAGCTCCGCGGGAGCGGGTGACACATCGAGGCCGACGACTGTCCAGCCCTCGGCCAGGAACCGCCACGCACACGAGAGCGCGAGCCCGCGCGAGGAACCCGTGATGACCGCGACGCCGTGGCCCTGCCGTCCTGCTGAATCGCTCATGCCGCCTCCTCGACTGCCCGCACGGCCCGTTCCGTGTCGTCAATCTGGTCGAGCCAGGCTGTGCGCACGATGTCTATCCGGTCGTCCGGCTCTTGGTGGGCGAGCAGCGGGCCGATGCCGTGGGGGAGCTTGCCCTCCTCATGCAAGCGCAGCATGCGCGTGATGAGGCGAGTCTGGATCTGGTAGACCGGCGCTTGAGCGCCCCTCGGCGCGATGAGACCGACGAGGTAGAGCTTCTCCAGGCCGGCCGGCACAATGGCCCCGCCTTGGCGCAGCGGGACGTCGCCCGCCTCGCGGATGAGGCCCTGCGGGAGGAATGGGATGCGGGGGCTGAACCCGGTCGCCCACAGCACCGTGCTGTACTCCTCGACCGTGCCGTCACTGAAGTGGACGTCGAGGCCGTCGAAGCGCTCGATGGCCGGCCGCACCTCGATGCGCCCGTGCTGTATCCAGTACAGCATCAGGTCGTTGACGATCGGGGCGTTCTCGGCCAGGGTCTCTCGTTCAGGCATCGGCAGTCCGTACTCGGCCGGGGTGCCCACCGTGACCCGCATCAGCAGACGCGTCGCGAGGTCGAACTCGCTCGGCGACAGCTCGCCGAGGAACGCGATCTCCGAGCGCGGTTTCCCGAAGAACGTCTTGGGCTGGTAGTAGTGCCCCTGGCGCACCGACACAGAGGTGCGGATCCGGTGCTGCGCGGCGTCCACCGCGAGGTCGCAGCCCGAGTTGCCCGTGCCGACCACGAGCACGCGGTCGCCTTCGATGTCGTCGGTGTTCGTGTACTGGGCCGAGTGCAACTGCTTCCCGGTGTACTCGCCCGGGTAGCCGGGCACCTTCGGAGCCCACAAGTGCCCGTTCGCGACGAGCACGCCGTCGTACGCATGGACGCTGCCGTCGGCCAGCGTGACGGTCCACCCGCCGGCTCCGTTGTCCGCGTGCGTCGGACGCGCGTCGGCGACCTCCACGTTGAAGGTGATGCGGTCGCGAAGGCCGAAGCGGTCGGCGTACGCGTTGTAGTACTCGACCAGCTGGTCGCGCGAAGGGAAGTTCGGCCAGTGCGCGGGCATCGGGTAGTCGTCGTATCCGCTCAGATTCCGCGACGTGATGAGGTGGAGCGCGTCGTAGTCCGTGTTCCAGTGCCCCCCCACGCGTCCGGTGCGCTCGAAACAGTCGACGTCGAACCCTTGATCGCTCATGATCTTCAACGCCGCGAGCCCGGCGGCGCCCGCCCCGATGATGCAGTACTTCGGCATTTCCTTCGTTTTTCTCCTTCGATGTCCGACCCGGATGGGCCTAGTTGCGCCCGACCGTGAACCCGGCGGCGCTGAAGCCGCCGTCCACCCTGAGCTCTTCGCCGGTGATGAACGACGACCGCGCGCTCACGAGGAAGAGCACGGCTTCGGCGAGTTCTTCCGGCTCGGCGCCTCGGTCCAGCGGTGTCGACTGCCGCACGAACGAGGAGTCCTCGTCGGCGAGCTGCGGCGTTTGGACGGTGCCGGGGACCAGCGCGTTGACACGGATGCCCAGCGGCGCGCCCTCGGCCGCGGCCGTCTTCGTCATCCCGATCACGGCCGCCTTGCTCGCCGTGTACGCGACGTACCCGGGAGCGCTCACCTGGCCGTAGACGGACGCGGTGTTGACGATCGCGCCGCCGCGCGCGCCCAGCAGCGCCCAAAGGTGCTTCATCCCGAGGAACACCCCGGTGGCGTTCACGCGGAGAATCGCCTCGAACCCCGCGACGCTCTCGTCGGCGATGGAGGCCGAGTGCACGATGCCGGCGTTGTTCACCAAGATCTGCGCCGACCCATGCTCGCGCGCGAGCTCGTCGGCGAGCGTCCGCCAGCCGTCCTCACTGGTCACGTCATGGTGGCGGTACCGGATGTCGCGTCCTTCCGCAGCCGCCGCGGCAGCGAGCGCTTCGCCTTCGTCGTCCAACAGGTCCAGCGAGTAGACGATGGCGCCGGACGCCGCCAACCGGCGCGAGTGCGCGGCTCCCTGCCCGCGGGCCCCGCCCGTGACGACGGCGACCTTGCCTGCTAGCTCCATGTGGCTCCTCGATTCTCCGTGTGGTGTCGGTGTGGTCGTGGCCGCGTCATCCCGCGGCCTCGAGTCGTCGCAGCCCGCGCTCGAACCGCGCGAGCAGCTCGGCGATCTCATCGCTGGAGATGACGACGGGCGGCGAGACCAGCACAGCGTCGCCCGACACCCCGTCGACGCCGCCACGCGACGGATAGACGAGAAGGCCCTCCGCCGCGCACGCGTCGACGAAGCAGGGGGTGAAGCCCTCGTCCGTCGGGAAGGGCTTCCCGGTCGCCGGATCGCCGAACTCGACTCCCCACATCAGCCCGATGCCGCGCACGTCGACGATCGACGCGCTGTCCCGCTGAATGCGGCGCAAGCCCTCGCCGAGCGTGGCGCCGTGCTCCGCGGCCGCTTCCACGAGTCGATCCCTCCGCATGACCTCGATCGAGGCGACGCCGGCGGCCGCTCCGATCGGGTTGTTCGAGTACGTGTGGCCGGCCGTCACCGCGCCGCGGGCGTGAAGGAGCGGCCCGCTCACCCGGCGCGAGATGCCCACGCCGCCGAGCGGCGCGTAGCCGCCGGACACCCCCTTCGCGAAGACCACGAGGTCGGGCGTGGCCCTCCAGTGCTGGAAGCCGAACCAGCGTCCCGTGCGCGCGAACCCGGCCATCACTTCGTCGGCGATCCACAGCATCCGATACGTGTCGCACAGCTCCCGCAAGAGCTCGAAGTACCCGGGAGGCGGGACCAGCGCGGCCGCGGAGGCGCCGCCCACCGTCTCGATGAGGATGGCCGCGGTGTGCTCGTGATCGAGCGCCGCGAAGTCGTCGCGCAGGCGCTCCAACACGACCGGCTCGGGATCGGCGATGCACTCGTCCACCCGGATCCGGTGCAGGTACGGCGCGCGCACGCGCTCGTTCGCCGTGACCAGGGGGCGGAAGGCCGCGGAGTAGCGCGGCTGGCCGCTGATCTGGATGTTTGCGAGGGTGCTGCCGTGATAGCTGTTCGTCGTCGTGACGAACTTGGTCTTCTCCGGCATCCCCTTCACGTCCCAGTGCAGGAACGCGAGTTTGAGCGCCAGCTCGTTGGCCTCCGATCCCGAGTTGACGAACATCGCCCGGTCGAAGTCGGGCCCGAGCAATTCGACGACCTCGCTCGCCAAGCGTTCCACCGGCTCATTGCGGAACTGGATGCGGTGCGCGAACGAGAGCGTCTCAGCCTGGCGGGCGATCGCCGCGACCACGTCGGGGTGGCACTCGCCGAGGTTGACCGCGACGGGCCCGGACGAGCCGTCGAGATAGTCCTTGCCGTTCTCGTCCCAGATCCAGACCCCGCGGCCACGGGTCGCGAGCGGCAGCGACCTCGTGCTGCTCGGCATCAAAGCGGAATCGCTGCTCACGCCGTGACACTCTCCTTCGCAACGGTGTGGAGGTAGCCGAAGTCGTAGACGACCGTGACGTCTCGACCGGGCTCCAGCAGCGTGCCCAGCCCGCCGTAGCTCGTTCGGATGATCACCGGGTCTTCGCGCTGCGGAAGCGACACCTCGACGCGGCAGGATCCACCCTGAAACTGGACCTGCGTCACTCGTGCCGCGAACGAGTGTGTGCCCTTCCCACCCACCTCCGCGATCGCGAGGTCCTCCGGCCGAACCACCACGAGCTCGCCGGCCTTTTCCGGAAGCTTCTCGGCGAGCGGGGGGATGTTGCCCTGCGCGTCCACCTCGAAGAGGTTGACCTCCCCGAGGAATCGGGCGAGGAACTCGGTGCTCGGTTTGCAGTACATCTCCTCGGCGCTGCCCTGCTGCTCGATCCGGCCGCCGTTCATGACGACGACGTGGTCCGACATCGACAGCGCCTCGGACTGATCGTGGGTCACGCTGATCGTGGTGACCCCCACCTCGCGCTGGATGCTCTTGAGCTCGGACTGCATGGCCTCGCGCAGCTGCTTGTCCAATGCCGACAGGGGCTCGTCCAGCAGGAGCACCTGCGGGCTCGGAGCGAGAGCGCGAGCCAGTGCGACGCGCTGCAGCTGCCCGCCGCTCAGCGTAGACGCACGCCGGTTCTGGAAGCCGCCGAGCTTGACGAGCTCGAGCATCTCGGCGACGCGCGCCTTGCGGTCGCCTTTCCACTTCTGCGCGACCAGCGGGAACGCCACGTTCTCGCCCACCGTCATGTGCGGGAAGATCGCGTAGTTCTGGAACACGATGCCGAGCCGGCGCGCTCCGGGAGGCAGGTTGCCCACTTCCTGGCCGTCGAAGAGCACACTGCCCTCGTCGGGCTTGAGGAAGCCGGCGAGCACGTTCAGGGTCGTGGTCTTGCCCGACCCCGACGGCCCGAGCAGCGTGACGAACGAGCCGGCGGGGATCTCGATCCCCACCCTGTCCAGGATCTTCGAATGCGAGAGCGTCAGGGACACGCCCTTCAGCTGGACATCCACACTCACGGCTTCTCCTTGTCCGTCGCGAGCCGGCGGGCTGCGCGTCTGCTGGTTGCTTTCATGATCGCGAGCACGAGCACGACGGCGATCACGGTCACGAGGATCACGTATCCCGACACCGAGGCGAGCAGGGGCGACACGTTCTGCGTCGCCTCGTTGTACAGCTTCGCCGGCAGAGTGCTGCGGCCCGGGGGAGCGAGGAACAGCGCGAGCACCACCTCGTCGAATCCGAACGCGAACGAGAGGATGAACCCCATCACGAGGCTCCGTCGCAGGAGCGGGAGCTCGACCGACCACACCGTGCGCCACCAGCTCGCGCCCATGCTCTGGGCCGCGCGGGTGAGGGCCGGATCGATAGCCACCATGCCGCTGGAGAGGGTGAGGAACGCGATCGGCAGGCACAGCACGGCCTGCCCGACGATCAGCGGGACGAGCGAGCCCTGGAAGCCGGCGAACTGCCCCGCCTGGCGCAACCCGAGCGCGAACACGATGATCGGGAGCACCATGGGCAGGAAGAAGAAGGGCCGGAAGACCTTGGCGGCGACCGAGCTTCTGGCGAGCGCGATCGCCGCCAAGGTGCCGATGACGGTGGCGATGACCGCGGCTGTGCCCGACACCTGGAACGAGGTGAACAGCGCCTGGAACCAGCGACGGTCCTCGAGCACCTCGATGTACCAGCGCCACGAGAATCCGTCCGGCGGCACCTGCAGGAAGCTGCCCGACGTGAACGACGCCGGGATCACGATCAGCATCGGAACGAGCAGGTAGGCCGCGAGCAGGATGCCGAGCAGCACCGTGATCGGCCGGGGCCGCTTCATCGACTCCTGGAACTGGTGCTCCATGGACATCGCGTTCATCGTCGCTCCCAACGCTCGGTGATCTTGAAGATCCGCTCGGCCAGGAAGTACAGCGCGATGACGACGACGAGGAGCATCGTGCCCATGATCGCCGCCGACTTGAAGTTCTGGGTCCCGCTGAGCTCACGGCCGATCAGCGTGCCCATCGTCAGCTGGGCGGGGCCTCCGAGGAACGCTGGCGTGATGTAGAAGCTCAACGAGATCATGAAGACCAGGAGGGCGCCGGCGACGACGCCGCCGGAGATCTGCGGGAAGACCACGCGCCAGAAGGTGGTCAGGCCCGTGGCGCCCATGCTGCGGGCCGCCTTCAACTGGTTGCCGTCCAACGACATGAGCGCGGTGTAGATGAGCATGATCGAGTACGGGATCATCACGTGGACCATGCCGAGGTACATGGCGGTGGGCGTCTGCAGCAGCTGAAGCGGTCCGTCCAGGAACCCCATGCTGTTGAGGATGTCGGCGAGCAGGCCTTTCGGCTGCAGCAAGATGATCCACCCGTACGTGCGCACCATGAGGGAGATCACGAACGCGGAGCCGATGCCGATGACCAGCAGCACGCGGAGGCCGGGCGGGGCGAGCAGGATGGCCAGCGCGTAGACGAGGCCGAGCACGACGCAGAAGACCGTGACCAGCGCCGCCATCAGAAGCGTGCGTGTCAGCGCCGTCTGGAACAGGGGATCGGTGACGACGGAGACGACGTCGCCACTGCCGCTGCCGAACGCCGCAGTCCAGAGCACGAAGCCGATCGGCACCAGCATGCCCAGGGCGAGGAACGCAAGCGGCAGAGCCAGCAGCTCCTTCGTGCCCGGCCCCAGTCCCAGCCTGCGCGTGGTGGTGGGCCCCGTGGCGGCGGGGGCGTCCGCCGCCACGGGGATTCGGCTGCTCACGTCAGCCCGCCAGCCACTCCGAGTACAGGCGCACGTACTCGTCGGTCTGCGACGAGAGCGTGACCTGGTCGATGGTCACGGCGTTCTCCATGTGCTCGTCGGTGCCAGGCAGGCTGGCCGCCGTCTCGGGGCTGAGCAGTTCGAGAGCGCCGTCGACGGTCGGGCCGTATCCGGTGACCTCGGCGAACTTGGCCTGCCGGGCGGGGTCCTGCATGTAGACCATCAGCTGGTTCATCGCGTCGGGGTTGGGAGCGCCGGCTGAGATGGTGAACCCGGTGAAGGGGTAGAACAGGTTCTCGTCCCACATGATCTTGATGTCGTCGTCCTCGGCCATCAGCGGCGTCACCCGGCCGTTCGGCAGCAGGATCATGTCCACCGTGCCGGCCTGCAGCGCTTGGGCGCCCGCGGCGTACGACTCGAAGAACGTGAGTTCGTCCTTGATCTCGTCCAGCTTGCTGAACGCGCGATCGAAGTCCAACGGGAAGAGGTCCTCGGGCGCAACGCCATCGGCAAGCAGAGCGGCTTCGGCGGTGCCGATGTAGTACCCCGGCCAGCCGCGCTCGGCCTTGAGCCCGTCGACATCCCAGAAGTCTTTCCACGAGGTCGGCTCGCGGTCGAGGGCGCTCGCGCGGTACGCGAGCACGAACGACTGCGTGTAGGCGCCCGCGATGTAGTCCTTGTACTCGTCCGGCACCAGCTCCGCGCGCGGCACGTCGGACGACAGCTTCTGCACGAGGCCGCGGTTGATCCAGTCCACGTTGGCGAAGCCATCCGCGTCGATCGAGTCCCACTCGCTCTCACCCGACTCCGACATCTGCACGTAGCGCGCGACATCGGCGTCGGCCGACACCACCTCGATGCCGGTGTCTGCGGTGAAGTCGTCGAAATAGGCCGCCTCGAAGCCTTCCAGCGTGATTCCGCCGTAGTTCGCCACCACGACCTGCCCGCCGCCTTCGGCGCCGCCCTCGCCACCGGAACACGCAGCGAGGCTGACAGCCATCCCCAACGTCCCGATCACGGCGATGCCGCGCGTGATTCTCCTCCTGGTACCCATTTGCTCTTCCTCTCCTACGAATGACTTGGACTATTTACGACTGGGGCCGACTACCCCGGGTTACACGTCGAGGGCACCTTTTCGGAGCACCAAGGTCTGACCGGTGACGAGCGCGAACGCATCCGTCCGGCTGAGGTCCCAACAGGTGTCTGCCACCTGCTGGGGAGTCGCAGCGTTGTCGGGAATCGCCCCGCCGACGAGCTCGATGACGGTCTCGGTGGCGATGTAGTCGGGCGCGATCGCGAACACGCGGACGTTCTTCTCGGCCAGCTCGCCGGCGATGCCCTGGGTGAGGTTGACCACGGCGGCCTTCGAAGCGCTGTACAGCACGGAGATGCCCGTCGCGGCGATTCCGTCCACCGATGCGACGTTCACGACGCATCCTCGCTTCGCATCGTCGCGCGCGGCGACGAATGCCTGCGTGGGCAGCACAGTCCCGAGCACGTTGACGTCGAAAATCCGCCGATACAGGTCGGCGGTCGCATCGGCGAGTGTCGACCGGGGGTACACGCCGGCGGCATTGACCAGGACCTCCAGCGGCCCGAGCGCGGCGGCGTGCTGGAATGCGGCGCTGACCGCTGCGGGATCGGTGATGTCGGTCGCGATCTCGGTCAGCCCGTCGAGGGGCTCGCCAACCCGGATGTCGAGCCCGACCACGCGGTTTCCGCCCGCGATGAAGCGTGCGGCGAGCGCACGGCCGAGGCCACTTCCCGATCCGGTCACGACGGCGACGGAACGCGTCTCGGTCATCGCTGCTCCTCTTCGATCCGCACTTCGAGCGCGCCGGCGACTCTGCGCGCGTCCTCGCTCATGTGGCTGGCGATCAGCTCGGCCACCGCGTCGCCGTCGCCCCGCTCGCAGGCCTCGACGACCTGCGCGAGGCGCTTCGCCGCCCGCGTCTGCTTGAAGTCGAAGCCGTACATGAACCGGGTGTAGCGCTCGGCGAGCCGCCCGTACTCCTGAACGAGGTCGACGGTGCGTCGACGGCCCGGCGCACCATACAGCGCGATGTACGCGTCCCACTCGAGCGCGATGATCGACTCGACCTCGGTCTCCTCCCACAGCTCGCCGAGGATCCGCTTCATCTCAGCAAGGCGCGCGTCATCGAGATGCTCGACGCCGTAGCGGGCGGCCATCGTCTCGATGCCGATGCGCAGGTCTTGCAGTTCGAGGTATTCGGCCAGGTCCAGCGGCGCCACCGTCGCGCCGCGCCGGGGGAGTTGCCGCACCAGGCCCTCATTGGTCAGCCGGGCAAGCGCGCCGCGCACCGGCATCGTGCTGACCCCGAACTGGGTGGCGAGCTCCGCGAGATGGAGGCGGTGGCCAGGCAGGTACTCACCACCGACGATGAAGTCTCGAAGCGTCTCGTAGACGACGTTCTCGACGCTCGGCACGGTGATCTGGTGCTGCGGCGAAGTCATGACCCGAGACTGGCACAAGCGACCCTCGCGATACAAGATCTGTGATCACAAATCTGTAAACATTGGATTTCGCTTCGTTTCCGGAGCCGCACACGACGCTTCAGGACCGCCGCAGGGCGGCCAGCACCTCGGCATCCGTCGTCTGCCGGAAGTCGCTGTAGAACTGCCCGACTGCCCAGAACTCGGGCGGCGCATGCAGGCAGACATACTCGTCGGCATCGGCGCCGGGGCTCCACCGCACGGGTGCCACGGGCGTCGCCAGGACGACGCTCGCCGCCTCGCGAGCCCTCACCGAGCGGCACGCCGCGAGCGCCGTCGAGCCGGTCGCGACGCCGTCGTCCGCCACGATCGCCGTGAGGCCGCGCAACGAGCGGCTCCAGCCGCCGAACAGCGCCTCGCGCCTCTCCAACTCGGCCCGCGCGTGCTGCTCCACCGTCTCGAGCTGCTCGGCGCGCATCCCCGCGCGGCGAAGCGAGTCGTCCTCGACGATCCGCACACCCGCGGCGATCGCGCCGACCGCCAGCTCTTCGTTCGACGTCGATCCGAGCTTTCGAACGACCACGACCTCCAGCCATAGGCCCAGCGCGCGGGCGACCTCCGCCGCGACCACGACGCCCCCTCGCGGCACGCCGCAGACAACGGCATCCGTTCCCCGCCACGGCTCGAGAGCCGCGGCGAGCGCGCGTCCGGCATGGGCGCGATCCTCGAACAGGCGATCGCTCACGAGTGCCAGGCTACGCCCGGGATACACAACGTCGACAAGACGCACCTCGGTGTCGAACTGGCCGCGTCGAACCCACCGCCCGCCCCGAAACCCGCCGCCCATGCCGAAACCCACCGTCCATGCGCGGGTCTCGACACGCACGGTGGGTCTCGGCGTCGACGACGGGTGTCGACGGAAGCAGCGCGCTTCAACAGGTCTCGGCGTCGACGACGGGTTTCACCGCGAACGGCGGGTGTCGCGCAGACCCGCGAACAACGCGCCGCTCAGCCGGGCAGTCGCGGCGATCGCGGCGGACTCTGCTCGACGGGGCGGCCGACGGATGCCACGAACAGCGGCACCGCCCGTCGGCCGAGGCCCAGCCGGTACTCGAGCTCGCCCTGCGCGAGCGCCGAGTCGAGCACCTCCGAGTGCGGCGCGAACGCGATGCCCTGCTGCGCTGCCTGCAACCACACGCGCATGAGCGCTCGCCCCGCGTCGAACACCGTCTCGGCCGGCAAGCCGAGCGGCGAGTTCAGCACGCGCGTCAGCTCGGCGCCGCTGCCCAGGCTCAGCTCGTTGGAGTCCACGACGAGCGCGAAGTGGTCGGCGTCTGCGGCATCGCCGGCCGCCTCGACCGGAACCTCCAGCAGGGTGCGGCGCACGAGGTCGCCACCGTGGCGGGCGAGGAAGGCGGCCGCGTCGCGCAGCCGACGGCGTCGGGTGAACGGCGCGCCCGCCGCGGCAGCGGCGCGGGGGAGGAGGAGCACGCGGTCGCTCAGCCCGTCCAGCTCGTAGCGAGGATGCCGCGGCGACAACCGCAGCCACGCCGCGAGCTCTTCCGCCACGCCGCGACGCGCCAGGATGTCGGCGAACCCGAGCGTCGCGAAGCGCGTGAGGTCGCGCGCCGCGATGGGCACGAGCCGCATCCCGTCGGGAACCGTCGCGGCGACGGCGGAGAGGAATCCCGGCACGCGCTGCACCGGGCCGCGATACGTCAGCCGGGCGCCGAGCGCCGACCACAGCTCGTCGTCGTCTGCCTCGTCGCCGAGTGTCAGCCGCGCGACGGGGTCGGCGCGGCGCGCCAACACCACGGCCTCCGGGTCGCGCATCGCGGGAAGCGCCTCGACCTCGAGTCGGCGGCCCGCGTGCGCGGCGGCGATCGCCGCCGCCTCCGTCCATGCCCCGAGCCCGACCAGCGTGTCGCGTCCTGTCGGGTCTCCGATCGGGAGGGTCCGGCCCGCGGCGACGCCGAGCTCGATCGCGCCGTCGACGATCCGCGGGGCCCACGGCTGCGTGTTGTGCGCTGACGGCGCGGAGCGCGCGGCGTCGACCAGGTCGCGCAGCAGTGCGTCAGTCATCCTGTTCCTCCAGTCGGCGGCGATAGAACGCCAGCCCGTGCAGTGGCCGTCCGCCCAGGCGCTCGATGGGCCGCGCCGACCCCGCGTTGTCTCGGCCGATGTACGTGGTGCGCAGCGTGCGGTAGCCCTCGCGACGCAAGTGCGCTCCGAGCTCGCGCCAGAGCAGGCTCGCGATGCCGTGGCCCTGCCGCTCCGGCGCCACGCCGTGGATGATGAGCACGGCGTCGCGCACCCCGTCGCGGCGCAGCAGCCGCACGATCTCGCGCGGGCCGACCTTGCCGCCGGACGCGCGCAGCAGGTCGAGGGGGTCGGGAACGACGAGCGCGAAGCCGACCGGCGCGCCGGTCGTCGCGTCTTCCGCGAAGAGCCAAAGCCCGGGGTCCATGAGCCCGACGAGCCCGCTCGTGGCTTCCCGCATCTGCGCGCGGGAGATCTCCGTGTAGTAGGGCAGTTGCGCGAAGGAGGCGTTCACGAGCGTGCGCAGCGCGGCGACGTCGCGGCGGAACCGCAGGCGCGACGCGCGGCGGATGCGGATGCCTGCGGCGTCGAGGTCGGCCGCCTCCGGCGGCGCGGGCTCAGGCGCGGTCTTCAGGTCGGCGATCCACGTGTCGGACTCGTTCCACGCCGTGAAGCCGGCCGCCTCGTACGCCGCCGGCACCCACGCCGGGTTCCACGCGCTGTCGAAGAAGCCGGGCTGGTCGAAGCCCGACGTGATGACGCCCCCGGTCTGGTTCGGCAACAGCGCCGCCGGGCCGAACACCTCGTCGCTGCCGTCACGGCGACCGCGCTCCGCGATCGCCTGTAGGAGGTCGACGAGGTCGGCCTCAGAGGCCGCCCACGTCGCGCCGAACAGCGTCGCCCGCGTGCCGAGCTTGGCGTCGAGCGCCGCGTCGGCGTGCACGGTCGTGCGCCCGACCACCTGCTCGCCGCGCCGCGCGAGATAGAGTTCGGGCTGGATGTCGGCGGCCGCCCTGCCCGCGAACCACGCGCGCGCCGTCTCTTCGGCCAAGGGCACGGCGAGGTGCGGCGGGTCGGCCCGACGCGACACGGCGAGAAACTCCTGGAACTGCGCCTCGGACTCGACGCGCTCGAGCTCGAGCGGCGCGGCCGCCGCGGCATCCCTCTCCTCCTCAAGCGCCTCGCCCCGCCGGCGGAACTCGTCGGGCGACGAGTAGACGCGGATGAAGCCCGCCGTCGCGTTGACGGTGTCGCGCACGATCCACCTCATCAGGTGGACGTGCTCGGGCATCCGCGCGAACCGCATCATGTCGTCGCGGGAGCGGTAGGTCGCCAGCGTGCCGAGGGTGAACGGCCACTGCCAGTAGACGCCGTGCCACACCGTGCCGGGCATGCGGTTCATCTTGCGCACCATCTGCCACCAGTGCCGGTTCGTCACCACCCACGCGACGGGGTGCCGGTAGCGCGTCGCGCCGAGGAACATCGACTCGCTGTCGAAGATCGTCCACCGTCGCGGCGGCGGCTTGCGCCGATCGCGACGCGGCTTGCGCAGCGGCTCGGCCACGCGTGGCGGCTCACGGCCGTCGCGCAGCTCGGTCGCCACGGGATGGAACCGCTCGTTGTAGGCCATCGTGTGGTCTTCCGCACGCCACACGCCGTTCGTGTAGCCGCGCTCCTCGGCGATCAGCACGCGCGCGCGGCCGCCGTGCGCTTCCGCCGCCGCGCGCGCCGCGTCCACCGCGTCGAACAGCACGAGCTCGGCGCGGATCGAGCCGTCGCGCACCCGGCGGCGCCACGTCACGCCGTCGCGCTTGCCGGCCGCCAGCCTGCCCTCGGCGAGGACGAGCGCCGCCGCCTGCCCCTGGATCGGCGCGCGCGAGAAGTCGGTCGTGAACACGTCACTCCTTCACGAGGTACACGTTCTTGATCTTCGACTCGCCGCCGGTGAACGGCCCCTCGCCGAAGCCGTGCACCTCGACGCGGATGTCGCCCGTCGTGGGGTCCTCGTCGAGCGACTGGGCGAAGTCGCGCGACACGGCCGCGAGGTGCGCGACGATGCCCGCCCGCGCGGCGCGGGCGAGCTCGTCGCGCTCGCCCTGCTCGAGAGCCGCGTCCTCGCGCAGTTGCACGTGCACGAGCGGGCGCTGCTCGTGGTCGCCGGTGTCGAGCAGTGCGAGTTTGAACGACTCGATGCGCGACGCGAACGGATTGTCGCTGTAGAGGCCGTTCTCGATGTCGATCGGGTACAGGTTCGCGCCCATGTACGAGATCGTGGAGTCTTTGCGCCCGAACAGGAACAGGAACGGCAGCCGCATCCGCTGCACGGCGAACGCGCGGTGGAAGGCGTGCTGCAGCTCGCGGTCGAACGCCAGCGCGTCGACCACCTCGGGAAGCGAGAGCAGGCGCGCCTCGTCGCCGATGTTGTAGCGCAGCTTCGGGCTCATCACCGCCGTCGAGTTGAGCGTCACGACGAGCTCGCCCACGTCGTTCACCTCGAGGTAGGTCTCCAGCGGGTTGTACTGGAACACCATCGGGATGCGCGTCTCGTCGGGCCCGAGCAGGCGCTGTCGCACGCGGTCGTCGGCGTACATCGAGCGCCGCAGCCACACCGCGGCATCCGATTCCCCGCCCATTCCGATCGTGAGGTCGCTGGCCCCGTAGCCCGAGTACACGCGGCCGAACCGCGTCTCGAGGTAGTCGCGCAGGCCCTCGGTCATCGCCTCGCCGCCGACGAACCCGTTCAGCTGGTACTTCTCCCACGAGAACCAGCTCTCCGCGTCCAGACGGTCGCGCAAGTGCTTGAGGAAGGGCGGGTAGGCGCTGACGAGGTAGACGAAACGCGGGCCGAAGTGGTGGATGGTGTCGACGATCTTGTCCAGATCGGGCCCGGTGTTCTTCACCATCGCGATCTTCGACATCGCGTGGCCGGTGTTCGTGCCGGTCGCCCACGCGCCCATCGAGAAGGCGTTGATGCAGAACAGCCGCTTCGACCCGAACAGCAGCGTCACATAGCCGGCGACATTGCTGTGGATGGTGCGCAGCTCGTCGCGTCCGCGCATCCAGTTGAACGGTGTGCCCGAGCTGCCCGACGACTCGTCGACGACGGTGCCGACGGTCTTGATCTCGCCGTGCCAGCACCGCTCGTCTTCGGAGTAGGCGGTGACGTACCCGTGCTTGTCCGTCTCGGGGAAGCTGTCGAGCCGGAACCAGCGGAACCGGAATCCGTGTGCCCGGAGATGGCGCTGGTAGGCGGGGACGTCGAGGTTGCCGAGCTGGCACATCATCCACGCGTTGAGCTTCGCGAAGCGGGCCATGCCGGGGTGGAAGTGCCGTGCCGTCCACCGCCAGACGACGGGATGCATCCGGTACAGCTCGTAGAGGTTCGTGATGGTGCGCGCGGCCAGGCGCAACGCCGTCCGCCGCAGCGCGGACCCCGGCCCGGTGATGCCCGCGGGCCCCGGCCCGACCTGCTTCGACGCCACCGCGTCCCCCTCTCCCGTGCGCCCAGCCTAGTGAAGGCCGGGCCGACCTAGGCTGGAGCGATGACCACCGTCCGCTATGTCGCTATCGGCGACTCGTTCACGGAGGGCGTCGGCGACGAGCTGCCCGACGGGCACACGCGCGGGTGGGCCGATCTCGTCGCGCAGGGCTGGGCGAACTCGGCGGGCGAGCCGATCCAGTACGCGAACCTCGCGATCCGCGGCAGGCTCGCGTGGCCGATCGTGGACGAGCAGCTCGAGCCTGCGCTCGCGTTGAAGCCGACGCACCTGTCGTTCAACGGCGGCGGCAACGACATGCTGCGCCCGCGCGCGTCGATGGCGCGCATCGCCGACGCGTTCTCGCACGTGCTGCGCCGCTGCGACGAGGAGGGCGTGCAGTTCGTGCTGCTTTCGGGCGCGAATCCGTCTGCGCAGCTGCCGCTGGGCCGCACGATCCAGCGCCGGGGCGATCAGCTGTCATCCGCCGTCGTGGGGCGCTTCGCCGATCGCCGCGATGTGCTGTGCGCGCTGAACTGGCACGACCGCGAGCTCAGCACGCCGCCTTTCTGGTCGCCGGACCGCCTGCACATGAACAGTCGAGGGCACCATCGCGTGGCCGCGCGCGTGCTCACGACGCTGGGGCAGAGCGCGCCGGGGGACTGGTGGTCGATGCCGGAGACGATGGATGCCGCGTCCGCCCGCGGCCTCGCCTACTACCGGGAGCATGTCGGCCCGTGGGTGCGGCGGCGGCTCACCGGCACGTCGTCCGGCGACGGTCGCACGGCGAAGTTCCCCGACTGGGTGACGGTGCCCACTCTCGCTCCCGGCCCCTGAGCCTGTCGAAGGGCAACGCCCCGGAGAGACTCCCGGTCGTTGAGCGAGGGCCGCAGGCCCGAGACGAAACGCGGCGACCGCTCCCGGCACGACCGCTCAGCAGCCCGGGCCACCCGGGTTCTCCACGCACGTCCGGTCGACGAGCGCCGTGTGCACCTCGACGACGCGCACGCCGTAGCCCGACCGGGTCGCCTCGACGTACCCCGAAACCGGAATCCAGCCCGTTCCGAAGTCGACGGCCGCCGAGTACGACACCGTGACCGAGACGGGATACCGCCCGCGAGCGTCGTAGACGTGGCTGGTCGCCGTCGGCGTGAACTCGGCCTGCCCGAGCGCGCTCCACGTGGTGCCGCCCGTCGTGCTCGTCCGCGACGACCCGTCGCCGTACGAGAAGCGGAACTGCGCGGGCGTGAAACGCACGACGACGTCGCGATTGAACAGCTCGCCCGCGATCTGCTGCACCGACGCTGACGCGTGGAAGTTCGTCGGCATCCCGACGACGCCGACGCCCCGGGGCTCGCCGGCGAGCGTTGGCAGGGCGGGCGCGAAGTGCGCGATGTCGGATGCCGTGAGGTCTCTGCCCAACATGACCCCGTACGCGCAGTCGGTCTCCTCGACTTTGACGCACTCCTCGCCGGCGCCCGGGTCCGTGCTGTCGCTTCCGCCGCCCCCGCCGCGGTCAGACCCCGGAGTCGACTTGGTGCCCGAAACGACGACCTCCGACCCCGGGTTCGACACATCGGCACAACCGCCGGCGACAGCAATAGAAGGTGAACAGCCGCCCAGCGACAGTACGGTTCCGAGCACGATCGTTATCAACATGCCAGTGCGTCACCTGTAGTCGATTGGACGATTAGAAGCTGACCGGACGACTGCTGAAGAACTAAATTCACGGCTTGAACATCGGCCCGATCCGACGGTGTAACGTCCTTCCCGTCGCGATCGACCACAGACGTCTTCGATACGTCCAAACATGCATGAGCCGTCACTTCCTGGCCGATATAGCTCTCGCCGACGAACCCTGCAACATGAACGTCGCCCTTCAGGGAGAGACCTTCGGCCTTTAGCTGCCTCGCAGCCGCAATCTCATCCTCCAGCGCTTGTCCCACCAGAAAGTCGTCCGGTGCAGGACGACTGTTCTCATCGTTCCGTCGAGCGTTCCCCGCATCGACGTACGCGCGATACGTCTTCTCCGCCGCGGCGAACGCCTCGGCCTCGCTCGCGAAGCCCGCCGTCGTGGACACGACCGGCTCCGGCTCGCCGTCGCATCCGCTCGCGAGCAGCGCGAGGCACGCAAGCCCGACAAGCACGAGAGGACGACGACGAATCACCTCGCCAGGCTAGCCCCGGTGGCCACGCCCGCTCAGGTTTTGTCCACAGCCTCGACCAGCGCACCAGGGCCGCGAGCGTTTCCCGGTCGGTGCCTCCGATCACCGCTCGCAACGTTCGCGCCCGCAAGGCGGCCACCGGTGGTCACTTCCCGGGGGTGTCCACCCAGTCCGACTCGACGAGCACGAGATTCTGCGGCGCGCCCTCGAACGCCGCGAGCAGATGTTTCGCGAGGTAGTCGCCGCCGGCGCGGCCGATGACGAAGGTGCTCGCGTCGACCTGCTGGGCGTGCTTCGCCAGCGCCGCAGCAGTGGCGGCGCGATCGCCGACGCTGTGCAGCAGCATCCCGCGCACCACGAGGTCGCTGCCGTCGAGGCGCAGCACTTGGCGTCGCACCTCCTCCTCCGCGTCCTCCTCCGACTCCGGCGTCACCGCGAGCTCCTGGATGATCGTCGTGATGCGCACGTGCACGATCTCCAGCGGAGCGCCCAGCCGCAACGCGATCGTCGCGGCCTCATCGACGACGGCGCCCGCCGACGACCGCGAGCCGACCGCGACCACGACCGGCTGCACCGACGACGAGCCGGTGGGGTGGACGATCTCGATCGCCGACGTCGCGACGGTCTCGGCCTCGGCTCCCGCCTCGCGCTCTGCCTGGGCCACCAGCTTGTGGCCCGTGGCGAGCACTGGGATCGCGATCACGAACGCGATCGCGCCGACCAGGAACGACATGCTCTCGTTCGTCGCCTCGGCGATCTTGCCGGCAGCGAACGGCGCGAGGCCGCCGCCGATGAAGCGCACGAACCCGTACGCGGAGGATGCCACCGAGCGCTCCACCGGCGCGACCAGCATCACCGCTTGCGTCGTCAGCGTGTTGTTGATGCCGATGAACGCTCCGCTGACGATGACGGCGGCGACCACGGTGGCGGGGGAGCCGATGCCGAACGCGATCACCGCCATCACCACGGCAAGGCCGGCGAGGTTGGCGTAGAGCACCGCGACGGTGCCGAACCGGCGCTGCAGCCAGGGCGCGAGGAACACCGCGAAGACCGCGACCAGAAGCCCCCACGCGGTGAAGACGAGTCCGAGCTGCATCGCCTCGAGGTGCATCGGGTAGGGCGCGTAGCCGAGCATCGTGAAAAAGCCCCAGTTGTACAGCAGCGCGACCGCGCCCATCGTCGCCAGCCCGCGGTGCCGCAACGCCTTGATAGGTGCGGCGAGAGAAATCCTCTCGCGCGGTTTGGGGATGCTGGGGACGAACAGCAGTGTCGCGACGAGGGCGATGGCCATCAGCACCGACACGCCGAAGAAGGGGCCCCGCCAGCTGATCGAGCCGAGGATGCCGCCCAGCAGGGGGCCGGTCGCGATGCCGATGCCGAGCGCGGCCTCGTACAGGATGATGGCCCCGCCGAAGCCGCCCTGCGCGGACGCGACAATCACGGCGAGGCTGGTCGCGATGAACAGCGCGTTGCCCAGGCCCCATCCGCCGCGGAAGCCGATGACGCCGGCGACGTCGCCCGCCGCGCCGGCGAGCGCGGCGAACACGACGATGAGCGCGAGGCCGACGATCAGCGACAGTTTGGAGCCGATGCGGCTCGACACCCATCCCACCCCGAGCATCGCCACCGCCGTGACCACCAGGTAGCTGGTGAACAGCAGCGACACGTCCGCCGGCGAGGCCTTCAAGCCCTCGGCGAGTGCCGGCAGGATGGGGTCGACCAGGCCGATCCCCATGAACGAGATGACGCAGGCGAAGGCGACAGCCCAGACGGCACTCGGCTGGGAGAGCAGGCTGGATTTCGCGCCGTGGGATGGGCTCACGTGAGGCTTCCTCGATTCGTTGGCGATGGTTTGCGGGGGAGGGATGTCAGCAGTCGCGGTGCGCGCGGAGGGCCGCCAGGCGCTCGAACGCCGGGAGCGCTCCGATCACCTGCTCGCGCTCACTCGCGCTCAGTGCGTCCAGCAGCGCGCCGACGCGACCGACGCGTGCCGTGTGCCGCGCATCGACGGTCGCGGCGCCGGCTGCCGTGGCATCCAACAGCACGACCCTCCCGTCGTCCTCCGACGCCCTGCGCACGGCGAGGCCCTCTTTCACGAGGCGGTCGGCGAGCTGGGTCATCGCCGGCTGCGACACGCCCTCGAGGCGGGCGAGGTCGGTGACCCGCTGCGGCCCGCCCTCGCTCAGGCGCAGCAGTGTCGAAGCCGCAGTCGGCGACAGGCCACCCTCCGCCGCGGCTTGCCGCAACTGCCGCACGATCGACTCGATCACCCGGGTGAGGCGCTCGGCGGCGTCGCCCTCAGACGCCTCCGCTTTTTCCATAAGTGCATTATGCACTACATAAGGAGATTATGCAATCGCGCTGTCACCGCGCGCGACGCGGCTTGGCGATCCCGATGTGCACGCGAGTGCGGCGGCGCTCGAAGGCGATGAAGAAGAAGCCCACGAGCCAGATCGGCACTTGCGTGAGGAACGCGAACCGAAAGGCGTCGAGGCTGTACGCCTCGGGCGTGCCGGCGCCCTGCAGGTCGAGGGCGGCCCCGATGAGGAAGATCGCAATGAGGCCGGCGAGGAACCCTCCGACGTTCGTGATTCCGGTGGCGGTGCTGAGCTGGTGGCGAGGATTGAACGCGCGCGCGACGTCGAACGCGACCATGGATGCCGGCCCGCCCGACGCCAGCGCCACCACGAGCACGACGAGCAGCCACAGGGGAGCGGGCCCGGGCCACGCGATCACGACGAGCCACGACACGAGCTGGAACACCACCGTCGGCAGCACGAGGGCGCCCGAGCGGTTCAGCGGCAGGCGCGCCGACAGCCCGCCCATGATCGGACTGAGCACGATCATCACCACGACGTACAGGGTGGCGATCGCCGCGGCGACGTTGGACGACAGCCCCTCGCCGGCGGTCAGGAACGGGATGCCCCACAGCATCATGAACGCGGTGCCGGCGAACGGGGTCGTGAAGTGCGACCAGAACGCGAGCCTCGTGCCCGGGTGCGCCCACGCGGCGCGAATGCCGACGCGGGTGTCGATGGCCGACGTGACCACTTTGATCACACCCGTGCTGGTGTCGACCGAGACATCCTCTGTCCGTCCGGGCGGCCGGTTGCGCACGATGAGGAAGACCAGGATGGCAAACAGCACACCCAGCCCGGCGACGCTGCCGAACGCGATCGACCACGACGTCGCGTGCAGCAGCGCGGCGAGCGGGATGACGGCGACGAGCTGCCCCGACTGGCCGACGAGGCTCGTGAGCTGGTTCATGAACGGCGCCCGCTGGGCGGGGAACCACGTGGCGATGAGGCGGATGACGCTGGGGAACACCGCGGCGTCGCCCGCGCCGAGCAGCATCCGCGCCGCGATCGCGACCCCGACGTTGGGGGAGAGGGCCATCGCGAGCTGCGCGACCGACATCAGGGCGATGCCGACCACCATGATGGGACGCGCTCCCCAGCGGTCCAGCAGCAGCCCGACGGGGATCTGCATGAACCCGTACACGGCCAGCTGCAGCACCGCGAACATCGACAGGGTGGAGGCGTCGGCGTGGAACCGGTCGGACGCCTCGACCCCGACGCCGGCCAGCGATGTGCGGTTCGCGACCGCGAGCATGTACGCCGCGACACCGACGCTCCAGATGATCCACGCGCGCCGCATGTCGGGAGCGCGCAGGGGAGTGGTCACAGTGTTTCGAGGGGGTCGGGCGGCACGTGCCGCCCTTCCAGCCTAAACGCGAAACCCGGTGTCGGTCCGGCGGCCGGCAGTATCGTGGCGGGATGGCGGAGGCACACGGCGCATGAAGGTCACCACCACGACGCTCGAGATGCTCGAAGCCCCGGCCTCGCCCGCGCGCGCATTGCCCGACGACGTGCGCCTCGACCGCACCGCCGACGTCTCGCCCGAGTTCGCCCGGTTCCTTTACGGCCTGGTCGGGGGACCGTGGCACTGGACCGACCGGCTCGGCTGGACGAGACAGCAGTGGATCGACGACCTCAGCATCCCCGGCACGGAGTTCTGGATCCTCTCCGGCGCCGGCCAGCCGCTGGGGTACGTCCATCTCTGCCCGTCGCCGTCCGATCACGGCACGAGCGTCGAGATCCGCTACTTCGGCCTCGCCCCGCAAGCGATCGGCCGTGGCCTCGGCGGCCGCCTGCTCGAGCACGGAGTGCGCGCGGCGTGGACCCTGCCCGAGCGGTTCGGCCTGGAGCCGACGACGCGCGTGTGGGTGCACACGTGCACCCTCGACGGTCCCGCCGCGCTCGCCAACTATCAGGCGCGAGGGCTCGTCGTCTGCGGCGTCGAGGAGGCCGAGCAGCACGTAGCCCGCGAGCCGCTCGGCGCGTGGGCCTCAACCGGCGGACCAGGCTGACCGTCGGCTGCGACCAGACTCGATCGCCGCAATACTCGATGCCAACGCATTGACTCGTGCGAAGAAGCGAGGTCCTGTCGTACGATGCTGACTTCGCGCGGTTCGCCGGCATCCGGCTCGCGCGCTCCCACGCAGCTGTCGAAGAAGGAGAGCCAGAACCCGTATGACGAACGACAGACGATGGATGGCGGGCGCCCTCGCGTCAACCGCACTCGTGGCCATGCTCGCCGGATGCAGCGGAGGGGGAGCGCCCGCCTCGACCGCCGACGGGGGCGCGCCGACCGAGAGCGGTGGAACAGGCAGCGAGTCGGGCGGCAGCGCCTACTCGCTGCCGGCTGTCGCCACGAGCGGCCCCTACACGATGACGGTCACCGAGGTGATCGATCCCGCCGACGCGTCAGCGGCATGGGGCGCGTATAGCGACGACGTCCGCATGGTCGCGCTGGAGGTGGAGGTCGAGGCCGAGGACGGCTCACGATCCCTCGTCAACAACCCGTCGTGCTTCACGCTGATCGACGGCAACGGCGAGAAGCCGCAGATCCAGATCGGGTTCGCCACTGCGGACGGAACGCCGCTGGGCGAAGCCGACGGTATCGAAGGCCAGTTGGTGTACAAGATGGACGACCCGCAAGTCGCGCTCGCGAGCCTGGTCTACGACTGCACAGGCAACGAGGAGCCCATCGAGCTGGCGTTGAAGCCCGCCGGCTGACGGCTCGACCCCTTCGACAAGAAGAGCGCATCTCGTCACCTGGGCCGCCCTCGGCCTTCTTAAACTGACATAATGCGCATTATCGGCAAATGCCTGGAGGTTATCTCTCCGAGCGGCGGCGTTCGTCCGAGCAAGCTGGCGAGCCTCGACTCCGGGGCTCCGCAAAAGGCGCTGTGAGCAATCTCCCAGGCCCGCCTCCCCGGAAACGTCGGAGGGCGGGCGTACGCTCCGAGTAGACGACGACCTCAGCCGAAGGAGGCGACAATGCCGGAACTCATTTCGACCGCGCTCACGCTCACTCGGCTCGCGACCGAAAACGGCGTCGCCGTCACGGTGGGCGTTCTCGCCGCGGTGCTGCTGATCGCCTCCGCCGCGACGAGCCTGGCCCTTGCCGAGGCGAGAAACGCGGCATCCCGCACGATCGCCGCCGAGCCGTCGGCGCCGAAAGCCGACGCGCCCGAGCCCCGCCGCCGCCGCCGTCTCTTCTCCCCCGCGTCGCGCTGAGCGAGTTATCCACAGCTCGGCGGCCACGCCGGGCGGATGTCGGCGACCCTCCCTACAATCGAATGTATGAACGATCCTCTCGCCGGCATCCAGCAGGGCCTCGAGGCCCTGCGCGCGGTGTGGGGCTACCAACCGGTTCACGACCGCTACGTCGAAGTCGACGAGTTGAGCGCCCCGCAAACGATCGCCGCACACGAGGGCCTTGCCGCCCTGCAGCGCCAGCTCGACGCCGTTCAGGCGCGTGTGGCGGCGAAGATCGCGCGTGAGTCGCAGCGCGATCTCGGCGCCGACAGCCTCGCCAAGCAGCAGGGCTTTCGCAGCCCCATCGCGCTCGTCGCGGCGACCACCGGCTCGTCGGGCGGCGACGCGGCACGTCTCATCAAGGTCGGCGAGGCGACCACGCCGCGCATGACCTTGACGGGCGAGCGGATGCCTGCCAAGCACCCGCACGCCGCCGCCTGCCTCGACGCGGGCTCGCTGTCCACTCGCGCGGCGTCCATGATCATCACGATGCTCGACCGAATCGCCTTCCGCTGCTCCCCCGCCGATCTCGACGCGGCGGAGCGGACACTGTGCGAACAGGCGCCGGGGCTCGCCCTCGACCAGTTGGCGAAGGTCATCGCGCGCGCGGAAGCTCATCTCGACCCCGACGGCGTCGAGCCACGCGAGCACGACCTGCGTGCCGAGACGGCGGTGCACATCTTCGAGCGCGACGGCTTGATCCACCTCAGTGGCAAGTTCGATCCCGCAATGGGCGCGCCCGTGAAGATCGCCATCGAGGGCGTCGTCACCGCGGAATTCCGCGCGGCCACCGACAGCGCCGTGCCCGGCGACGACAGTCGGTCAGTGCCGCAGCGGCAAGCCGACGCTCTCGCGCTCATCTGCTCGCGCGCGCTCGCCGACGACTCCGGCCTTCCCGCCGGCGGCGCGACAGTTGTCGTCCGCGTCTCGGCGGACGACCTCGAGGCGGGCGTCGGCTCGGCCGAGATCGACGGCATCGCGCAGCCGGTCTCCGTCGCCACAGCGCGGCGGCTGGCCGCCGACGCCGGCATCATTGCCTGTGTGCTCGGCGGCGCGAGCGAGATCCTGGACTGGGGCCGGGTGAAGCGCCTCTTCACGAAGGCGCAGAAACTCGCGCTCGTGGAACGGGACGGCGGCTGCGCAAACTGCGGACTCCCGCCCGGCATGTGCAAAGTGCACCACCTCCGATGGTGGGTGAGGGATGCCGGGCCGACCGACCTCGACAACGGGGTCCTGCTGTGCGAATCGTGCCATCACCGCATCCACGACAACGGGTGGGAGATCCGAATCGACGGCACAGGCACGCGCGCGAAAGTCTGGTTCATCCCCCCACCGCACGTCGACCCGGCACGCGTGCCCCGGCTCGGCGGGCGCGCGAGGTTCGACTACGTCGCCGCGTAGGACGCGGCACTCGGCGCGCGGCACCCAGCGGCGCCGCGCGGCTCAAGACAACGCACGGCGCGGGACGGGCGGCGCGGGACACGGCACCCATGGCACGGCACGGCGCGGTTCGACGGCCGCCCCTCCGGCGGGGCTACCCTGGTCGCATCCCCCGGTTCTCGCAGAAGGGCGCCCCCATGTCGACAGAGACCACACGCAAAGCGGCCATCAACGGCATCCGCACCGCCTTCGGGATCGGCGGCCTCATCGCCCTCATCGTGGGGATTCTGATTCTCGTCTGGCCGGGCCGGACCGCCGCCGTCGTGGCGGCCGTGATCGCGATCTACGCGGTCGCCGCCGGACTGGTGTATGCCGGTCTGGGCATATTCTCCAAGTCGATGGGCGGCTGGGCCCGCGTCGGGCACATCGTGCTCGGCGTCCTCTTCGTCGCCTCGGGCGCCATGGCGTTCGCCAACCTCGGCCAGACCACGGTCTTCCTCGCGGTGTTCCTCGGCGTCCTCGTGGGCATCATGTGGATCGTGGAGGGCGTCGTCGCCCTCACGACGGTCAGTTCGTCCGCGTCGAAGGGCTGGTCGATCTTCTTCGCGATCCTGAGCATCGCCGCGGGAGTCATGCTGCTGCTCTCGCCGCTCTACGTCGCGCTGCTGTGGCTGATGCTCGGCGCGTCGCTCGTCGTGCTCGGGGCAATGCAGCTCATCCGCGCCATCACCTGGAAGGGCGCGACCGGCTAACCCGGCGCGCCTCGCTCACTCCCCCGCGAACGAGCTCGTGTCCCCGATCAGCCGGGTGTTGTCGGCGGGCACCGGCTCGACGGCGGCGTGGGCGATCTCGGCCGCGAACTCCGACACGTTGTAGAGGCGCCCGGCCGACTCGCGGCGCGACTCGATGGCGCCCGGCGCGGCGCGCTCGAGAAGCGTCGCGGTCACGGTGCCGACGATCATGTCGCCCGAGACGACCACGAAGCCGATCCCTCGCTCGTCGAGGGACGGGACGAGCTCGCGCAGCGCGTCCTCCCCGGCGCGCTTGGACAGCGCGACCGCCTCGTACTCCGGCATCGTCGGCGTCGTGCGGATGAAGTGGGCCTGGTGGCTCGTGACGAACACGACTCGCGACCCGTCGCCCATGAGCGGCAGGGCGGACCGCAGCGTGTTCACCTGCGCGTCGCGGTTGAGCCGCAGCGCGTAGTCCTCCGCCATCCCCGCCTCCATTCCGCCGGAGGCGTTGAGCACGAGGATGTCGAGCGACCCGAAGGCGCTGCGCACCTGGTCGAACATCGCCGCGACCGAGTCAGGATCGGTCAGATCCGCCCCGACCACGAGCGCCGACACACCCAGCTCGCGCAGCTGCCCGGCGAGCTTCTCGGCGCGGGGCGCCTTGTTGCGGTAGTTGATGACGACGTTCGCGCCCGCCTCCGCGAAGTAGCGCACCGTGTCGGCGCCGATGCCGCGCGACGAGCCCGTCACCAGCGCGGTCTTCCCCGCGAGAGAACCGGGCTCGAGAACGGGCGACGAAGCGGGCGATGGGTCGGGAACAGACACTGCGGACTCCTCGTGCGAGAGCCGTCCGCGGCCGTCGCGAACGGACACTCGACACTACCAAGCGCGGCGCGCCGCGCGGCCCCGCGCGAGCCCGCGCGGCGCCCGGGAACGAGAATCTGAGGCCGGGCCGCCGCCTGCCGGCCGCGTGTTAGGTTCGAGTGAGCAGGGAGGCGCCTCATGGACAACATTGAGCAGTTCGCCTGGATCGGTTGGGTCGCCCTCGTCCTGATCTGCCTCACGGTGGAGGCACTGACCCTCGACTTCACGTTCCTGATGCTGAGCATCGGCGGCGTCGCCGGCCTCGCGTCCGACCTGTTCGACGCGCCGCTGTGGCTGCAGGTCGTCATCGCCGCCGCGGTCGCGGCGCTGCTCATTTTCGTCCTTCGGCCACCGCTGGTGCGCCGCCTCCACCGTGGCGAAGACACCACGCCGAGCAACGTCGCCGCGCTCATCGGACTCGGCGGGCTCGTGGTGTCCACGGTCACCCCGCTCGGCGGCCAGGTGAAGCTGTCGAACGGGGATGTCTGGACGGCCCGCTCCGCCGACGGCGAGCTCGAGCCGGGCACCACCGTCACCGTGACCCGCATCGACGGCGCGACCGCGCTGGTCGCCGCCCCGACCTCCGAGGAGCTCAACGCGTGAACGTCGAGACACTGATCCCGACGGCGATCGGCTGGACCTTCGCCGTCGTCGTCCTCATCTTCGCCCTCGTGGTGATCGCCCGATCGATCCGGATCATCCCGCAGGCGACGGCTGGAGTCGTGGAGCGCCTCGGCCGGTACCACAAAACCCTCAACCCGGGGTTGAACATCCTCATCCCGTTCATCGACCGTCTGCGGCCGCTCATCGACATGCGCGAGCAGGTCGTCTCGTTCCCGCCGCAGCCGGTGATCACCGAGGACAACCTCGTGGTCTCCATCGACACCGTCGTTTACTTCCAAGTCACCGACGCCCGCGCCGCCACGTACGAGATCGCGAACTACCTGAGCGCGGTGGAGCAGCTGACCACCACCACCCTGCGAAACGTCGTCGGCGGCCTGAACCTCGAGGAGGCTCTCACCAGCCGCGACGAGATCAACGGCCAATTGCGGGTCGTGCTCGACGAGGCGACCGGCAAGTGGGGCCTGCGCGTCTCGCGCGTGGAGCTCAAGGCGATCGACCCGCCGATCTCGATCCAGGACTCGATGGAGAAGCAGATGCGCGCCGAGCGCGACCGCCGCGCCGCGATCCTCACCGCCGAAGGCTCGAAGCAGTCGCAGATCCTCGAGGCGGAGGGTCGCCGGCAGGCCGAGATCCTCAAAGCCGAGGGCGACAAGCAGGCCCAGGTGCTGCGGGCGCAGGGCGAGGCGGAGGCCATCCAGACGGTCTTCGACTCGATCCACAAGGGCAACGCCGACGACAAGCTGCTGGCGTACCAATACCTGCAGACCCTCCCGAAGATCGCCGACAGCGCGTCGAGCAAACTGTGGATCGTGCCCAGCGAGTTCACCGACGCGCTCAAGGGCCTGTCCGGCGCTTTTCTGACGAAGGCGGAGAACGCGGCTGCGAAGCCGGACGGCGCGCCGCCGTCGGGGCACTGACATCCACCCGTTCTTCACGTCGCCGACGCCGCGCGTGATCGCGCACCGCGGGCTGACGCTCCCCGACGACACGCACGCCGAGAACACGCTGGCGTCGGTGGCCTCCGCGCTGTCGGCGGGCGCCGTGTACGTCGAGTCCGACTGCCGCGTCACCCGCGACGGTGTCGTCGTGCTCTTCCACGACGACACCGTCGAGCGCGTCACGGGCGACCCCCGCCCGGTCGCCGACCTCACGCTGCGCGAGTTGGACGCGCTCATGGAAGACCGTGGCGGGCTGCTCACCCTCGCCACGGCGCTCGACGGCTTCCCCGAGGCGCGGTGGAACCTCGACGTCAAGGCCGCAGCCGCCGCGGAGGGCGTCGGCCGGCTCGTGGCGCCCCACGCCGAGCGTGTGCTCGTGGCATCCTTCTCCGATGAGCGCCGCCTCGCGGCACTGGCCGCCTCGGCCGACGCCGGCGCCGAGATCCGTCCGGCCACCTCCGCCGGCCGCGGCGCGATCACACGGATGCTCGCCGCGACGTCGGTCGGCAGCGCGCGGCTCGCCCGACGCGCGCTGGACGGAATCGACGCGCTCCAAGTGCCCGAGCGGAGCGGCCGGATCCGCGTCCTCTCCGATCGCCTGATCCGGCTCGCGCACGACGCCGGGGCCGAGGTGCACGTGTGGACGGTGAACGACATCGAGCGCATGCGGGAGCTGGTCGCGCGGGGGGTCGACGGCATTGTCACCGACCGCGCCGACCTCGCCCTCGACGCGTTGGGCTGAGCGCGGTTAAGAGCGCGCTGTGCATTGTCTGAGGAAAGCCCCACAGACGTGCTCGCTGGGAGTATCCGCACAGGCTGACGCGTTATACCTAATAGGCCGACGAGAGGACCCACAAAATGGCAGACCGCAGCTTGCGCGGCATCCGACTCGGCGCCCAGAGCCTACAGAGCGAAGAGGGCGTCGTGTTCATGGAGCGCACCGAGTACATCTACGCCTGCACGGCGTGCGGGCGTGACACCAAGCTCATGTTCGCAGCCGACGCGGAGGCGCCCGAGACCTGGGAGTGCCGCACGTGCGGCGCCGAGGCGGCTCTGCGGGTGGGCGAGACCACCGTCGAGGTCGACCACAGCCAGGACAAGGCCCCGCGCTCGCACTGGGACATGCTGCTCGAACGCCGCACGATCCCCGAGCTCGAAGAGCTCCTCGAGGAGCGTCTCGCCTACGTTCGCGCGCGGCGCGGCGCCGGCGAGGACGTCACCGTCGAAAAGCTCAGCGCGTAGCTCCACCCATCACGAGAACGCCGATCCGCCAGGGGTCGGCGTTTTCTCGCGCCCCCGCCGGCGCGCCAGCACGCCGAGCAGGCCCACCGCGAGCACACTCCCCCAGCCGAACAGCGCCTGGAGCCACGGGCCGATCACCGACGCCGGAGTCAGCCCCGTGCGCAGCGGCACGTCGGTGAGCAGGTGGCCCGCGGCATCCGCCTCGATGCCCGTGATCTCCGTCCCGTCGGGCGCGATCACCTGACTCGTGCCCACGGTGGAGATGTTCACGACAGCCCTGCCGGTCTCGATCGCGCGCATCCTCGCGAACGCGAGCTGTTGCAGGTTTTCGGACGTGCCGCGGAAATCCGCGTTGTTGGTCTGGAGCATGTAGACCTCGGCACCGGCGCGCGCGCCATCCCACACGACGTCGTCGTAGATGACGTCGAAGCAGATCGCGAGGCCGACCTCGACGCCGCCCACGTCGAGAACAGGCGGGCTCGCGCCGGGGGTGTACTCGCGCTGGACGAGATCGATGAGGTCGGGGGCGAAAAGGCGGTAGAACCAGCGGTCGGGCACGTACTCGCCGAAGGGGACGGGGTGCCGCTTGTCGTAGGTCGCCACGGGGTTGTCGGCGCCCGCCTCCCACAGCATCGACGTGTTGAAGTAGTCGTCGCCGCGCTGGGTGACCGCCGCGAGCAGCAGCGGCGCGTCCACGCGCTCTGCGAGCGTGTCCAGCGCCCGCGCTGTCGTCGCGTTGCGCGTCGGGTCGGAGTCCACCCCGCTCTCGGGCCACAGCAATACGTCCATCGCCTTCCCGATGATCGGCGCCGTGGCCTCCAGCTGCGCGTTGAGGACAGCATTGGCGGCATGCTGGTCGAAGTAGCCGGAGGGGCCGTTCCCCTGTGCCGCGCCCACGCGTATGCTCCCGGCGTCGGTGGTGGGGAACTGCGGGGTCGCAAAGAGCACAACGAGCGTGAGGGCGGCAGGAAGGGCGGCGCGGATGTCGCCGAGCCCGCGCTCGCGCGCACGCTCGATGCCGGCGGCGCACGCGAAGACGACGAGAAACGACAGGCCCGACATCCCCACCCACGAGGCGACCTCGGCGAACGGGCCGTTCGCCTGCGTGACGCCGACCCGGCCCCACGGGAAGCCCCCGTACGGGAACGAGCCGAGCAGCAGCTCGCGCATGGTCCACAGCGCGGCGACGAGCGCCGGGAGCGCGACCAGGCGCGCCCATCGCCCCGGCAACGCGCGCGGCAGCCAGCGGTACGCGAGGGCGATCGGGACGGCGCACGCTGCGGTGAGCGCGGCCTCGAGGATCGACAGCGCCAGCCACGGCACGGGGCCGAGGTAGCGCGCCGTGAACGACAGGTTCACGAGGAAGAACGACGCGCCGAACGCGAAGCCCACCAGCAGCGCCGACCACGCGCGACGGCCGATGAGGCCGACGAGCACGAGCGGCACGGCGACGAACACGGCCGGCCACCACCCCAGCGCCGGGTACGCCGTGGTGAGGGCGAGCCCGCCGGCGACGGATGCCGCAACCGCCGCCCACAGCGGCAGGATCGGGCGTTCGGGCACGAAACGAGCCTAAGCCGAACCCGGGGTCATCACACCGAGCTGTAGGCGACGATGCCGCGCCGCACCGCGTCCAGACCCGTGCGGGCCGTGCGCGCGAGGTCGCCGCCGGCGACGATCGTCAGCTGGTCGAGCAGGTCGATGGTCTGCTTGGCCCAGCGCACGAAGTCGCCCGCGGCCATGTCGGCCTCGACCAGCACACGGTCCAGCGGCATGCCCCGAGCCCACGTGTGCATCGCCGGCGCAAGCCCCGACGCGACGGGCTCCGACCCGGGCAGCTTGTGCTCGCGCTCGAGGTCGTCGAGCCGCGACCACAGCTCTTCGGTGGCGGCCAGCGCCTCGCGGAACGGGCCTTTCGGCATCCGGCGCTCTCCCGGGCCCGCCTCGTCGCGCCGGGGCTCGTAGACCAGGCAGCACGCAAGCGCGGCGAGGGACGCGGCATCCAGTCTGCTCCACAGCCCCAGCCGCAACGACTCCGCCACCAGCAGGTCGCGCTCGCCGTAGATGCGCCGCATCGTGCGACCCGCCGCCGTCAGCGTGGTGCGGCCGTCAGCGGCGACCCGCACGTAGTCGAGCTCGTCCAGCACGTCCACGACCCGGTCGAAGACGCGCGCCACGGTGCCGGTGCGCGTCTCGATCTGGCGACGGAGGCCGTCGACGGTGCGCTTGAGCCTGAAATAGCGCTCAGCCCAGCGCGCGTGCTGCTCGCGCTCGGCGCACTGGTGGCACGAGTGCCGCTGCATGCGCTTGCGCAGGTCGGCGATATGCTTCTGCCGGCGGTCGCGGGTCGACCGGCTCGCGTTGGCGTCTTTGCGGTTGAGCTTTTCGAGGTCGCTGAGCTCGCGTCGGATCGACGAGTACTCGCGGAAGTCGCCCCGGTCGCAGTCCATCGCCTTCGCGTATCCGGCCAGCGACTCCTCGGAGTCGCGTACCTGGCGGGCAAGCCCCACGACCGCGCGGTCGGCCTGGAACTGCGCGAACGACGACTCCAACACGTCGCGGGCCTTCTCCCGCCCGAACTGGTCGATGAGGTTCACAGCCATGTTGTAGGTCGGGCGGAAGCTGGAGTTGAGCGGGTACGTGCGCCGAGACGCGAGGGCGGCGACCTGCTGCGGGTCCATCCCCTCCGTCCACTGCACGACCGCGTGGCCCTCGACGTCGATGCCGCGGCGGCCAGCCCGACCGGTCAGCTGCGTGTACTCCCCCGACGTGATGGCGACGCGCGCCTCGCCGTTGAACTTCTCGAGCTTTTCCAGCACGACGGTGCGCGCCGGCATGTTGATGCCGAGCGCGAGCGTCTCGGTGGCGAAGACGGCCTTGACGAGCTTGCGCTGGAACAGCTCCTCGACGACCTCCTTGAACGCCGGCAGCAGCCCCGCGTGGTGGGCGGCGACGCCGCGCTCGAGGTTCTCCATCCACTCCCAGTAGCCGAGCACGGCGAGATCCTCGTCGAGCAGCGCGCGCGTGCGCTCGTCGACGATCGCGCGGATCTCGGCGCGCTCCTCCGGTGTGGTCAGCCGCCTCCCCGACCGCCGCACCTGCTGCACCGCGGCGTCGCAGCCCACTCGGCTGAAGACGAAGAAGATCGCCGGCAGCAGGTTCGCGCGCTCGAGGATGTCGATGACGTCGGGCCGGTCGAGCCGTTCGATGCGCCGCACGTGGGCGGAGCGCACCGGCCGTGTGTTTCCGCGGTGCGGGCGCCGTCGCGACGCCTCATAGCCCCCGGAGCGGAACTGATGAGAGCGGCGGTTGTTCTCGAAGTTCGAGCCCTTGAACGACCGGATGCGCATGAGCTCCTGGTTCACTTGCGCGGTGGCGATGCCGGCCCGGTCGTCGAACAGCGGCAGCAGGTCGCCGCGCACGAGCACATGCTGCTCGAGCGGGACGGGGCGTGTCTCCGACACGATCACCTCGGTGTCGCCGCGCACGGTGTCGAGCCAGTCGCCGAACTCCTCGGCGTTGGACACCGTGGCCGACAGCGACACGAGCCGCACGTCGGCGGGGAGGTGGATGATGACCTCCTCCCACACCGCGCCGCGGAAGCGGTCGGCGAGGTAGTGCACCTCGTCCATCACGACGTAGCGCAGCCCCCGCAGCGCCGGCGAGCCGGCGTACAGCATGTTGCGCAGCACCTCGGTGGTCATCACCACGACGCGGGCGTTGCCGTTGATGTTCGTGTCGCCGGTGAGCAGGCCCACCTCGTCCGCGCCGTACGCGTCCTGCAGCTCGCGGAACTTCTGGTTCGACAGCGCCTTCATGGGCGTCGTGTAGAACGCCTTCGCGGGGTGGCGGGCATCGCCCGGCTCGCGCATCGCGAGGTGGACCGCGAACTCGCCGACGATCGTCTTCCCCGCCCCCGTGGGAGCGGCCACGAGCACGCTCCGGCCGTCTTCCAGGGCGCGGCATCCGGCGAGCTGGAACGGATCGAGCCGGAACCGCTGCGCCTGTGCGAAGGAGTCCGTGACCGGGTGCCGTCTCGCCTCTTGCGCGTCCGCGTAGCTGTCCGCGGGCGTGCTCATGCGCCGGCGTCCGCCGCCAGCAGCGCGGCGTCGCGCTTGCGCTTGCGCCGGTCGAACAAGAGCGACACCCCGGCGGCCGCGAAGTAGAGCACCACGAGGATGCCCGCCAGTAGCAGCATCGAGGTGACTTCGTACGCGGGCGTCGCGATCGCGGCGAAGATCGTGGCGGTGATGATGGCGATGCGCCAGCCCTTGAGGATGTCCCGCCCGGAGACCACGCCCGCGAGGTTGAGCGCGACGAGGAAGACCGGGAGAACGAAGGAGACCCCGATCACCAGCAAGAGCTTGAAGATGAAGTCGTAGTACTCGGCGGCCGAATAGAAGTTGACTCCGCCTTCGGGCGTGAGGCTCCACATGATCTCGATGATGTGCGGAACGATCGTCAGGCCCACGTAGCAGCCGGCGAAGAACAGCGGTATCGCCGCAGCCACGAACGCGACGGTGTAGCGGACCTCCTTGCGGGTGAGCCCCGGCATGATGAAGGCCCACACCTGCCACAGCCAGACCGGGGCAGACAAGAAGATGCCGATCGTGAACGCAATGCGCATGCGCATGTCGAACGCGGACGTCACCGTCGTGAAGTTCAGCGCCGCGAAGTCGTCTCCGCGGGTCTCGGCGATCGTGCGGATGGGCGCCGTCAACAGCTCGATGATCGGGTTGGTGACGATGGCGGCGATGATCATCCCCGCGATGAGGCCGATCGCGGCGATGATGATCCGCTTCCTCAGCTCCAGCAGGTGCTGGGCGAGCGACATCCGCTTCTCGCGCTTGGGCGGGTCGGGCTCCTCGACGCGTGGGGGTCCGGTCGTGACCACGCTAGGAGGTGGAGTCGGACCGCTTCGGCGTGGAGTCGGCGTCCGCCGCAGTGCTCGCAGCGATCCCGTCGACCGCGTTCGACGCCTCAGACGCCGTGTCGTCGTCCTTCATCGCCTTCATCTCGCCCTTGAAGACACGCGCCGACTGGCCCATGCTCTTGGCCAGCGCCGGCAGCTTCGCCGCACCAAAGAGCAGCAGAATCACCGCGAGGATGATCAGAAGATGCGGCCATCCGAATGCACCCATGCGAAGCCTCCTCGGGATGTCGGTTGCCTCCAGTGTAACCCGGAGCGCGGCCCCCTTCGTGGAATGCGCGTCAGTCGGAGTAGCGCGCGAGCGCCGCGGCCGCCCATTCCGCAGCCGCGGCGCGCGCCTCGTCCGGCTCGACCACCTCGACCACTCCGCCGCGGCGCGCGGCCAGGCGGCGCAGCGCACGGGGGTCGCCCACGTGGATCGTGGCGACCGAGAAGCCCTGGCCGTCCGTCTCGACCTGGGCGTTGTCGAGGTACTGCCCGACCAGGGGGGCGGCGTGGTCGGGGTAGCGGATGCGGGCGACGACCTCGCCGCTGGGGCCGGCGAAAAGCGCGGTCTCGTGGTCGTCGTGCGCGCCGGCGACGATGTCGGTGACGACCAGCTCGCTCACCCGCTCGAGGTGGAACGTGCGCACCGCGCGACGCAGATGGCACCAGCCGCGCAAGTACCACTGCGCGTCGCTGGACAGAATGCGGATCGGGTCGACCGTGCGCACCATCTCGCCGCCGTCGAGGGGGCGGTACGTGAACGACACCGCGCGGCCACGGGTCAGGGCATCGGAGACGGTCGCCCGCACGTCGTCGACCGGGTCGGGGGCAAGCACCAGCTCCCCTGGAGCTGCCCCTGCTCCTCGGGCGAGCTTGGCGATGAGCTCCGCGACCACGCCCTGCTGCGCGACGACCGGCACCGCTTGCGCGTACTGCAGTCCGGCTAGCAGCGCCGCCGCCTCGCGCGATGTCAGCCGCGGCGCGCGCTCGAAGGCGACGACGTTGACGAGCACGATCTCGTCGTTCTCGTCGAACGCGTCCCAGTCGATCGAGAAGAGCTCATTGTCCATCCCGCCGGGCAGGCCGATCACGTTGAGGTTCTCGACCATCTCGCGCATCACCGCGGGCGTGACGCCGAACAGGCGCGCCGCGTCCTCCACCTTGGTCGGGCCGTGCTCGACGACGTACGGGACGAGCGTCATGACAATCGCGACGCGGTCGGCCGCGACGGGGTTCTCCCGCGCGGGCCCGGTCATGCCGCACCCGCCTTCGGCACGCCGCCCGGCGCCACGTCGAGCGGCTCGCCGCCGCTCGGACGGCCACCGTGCAGCGCGAGCACACGCTCCAGCCGGGCGACGACCTGTCGGCGCAGGTCGTCCGGCGCCACCACGCGCACCTCGGGGCCGTACGACGCGAGTTCGTCCGCCAGGACGTGCGCGTCGACATAGTGCAGTCGGAGCGTGCTGCCCTCCGCCGCGCCCCGCCTGCGCAGCCGCAACGCGGCCTCGGTGCCGGGCTCCACATCGACGATTGCCTCGTTGCGCTCTGCGACCTTGGCAAGCTCGGCGAGGGCGTGCGCGCCGGCGCCCTCGCGCCGTGCCGCGTCGAACGACTGGCGTGTCGCCTCGACCTGCCCCACGATGCGCGACAGCAGGAACGTGCGCTCGCCGTCGAGGTCGAGATCGATGCCGTACACGTGCCAGCGGCCCTCGAACTCGAAGACCGCCAGCGGCGCCACCGTGCGCAGCCGCGGCGTGTCGTCGCCGGGCTTGACGTAGGTGAACCGCACGACTTTGGCATCCTCGTTCGCGCGGCGCAGTGCTGGGAACGCCGGGTCGCGGGGACTGATCCGGGGCGCGAACCCGATGATGGGCTCCTCGACGTCGAGGCCGAGCGCTCGGATCTTGCGCAGCGCACTCTGCGCGTCAGACGACAACGACTCCTCGCTCCACACCGCGCCGGCGAGGTTCAGCACCGCGACCTCCGCGGGTGTGAAGGTCAAATCCTCCGGCAAGACGTACTCGGTCTTCGGGATGCGGTAGCGCGCCTCGCGAAGATCGTCGGGGTCGGCCTGTTCGCCCACCGTGTGCAGGGGCACGCCGAGGGTGCGCAGTTCCTCCTTGTCGCGCTCGAACATGCGCTCCAGGGCGTCCTGCGACCGGCCCTCCTCGCGCGCCTCGCGGTAGCCCGAGACCGTGGAGAGCACCTGCTCCTTGGTCAGCCCCCGGCCACTCGCCATCAAGGCGACGATGAGGCTCAGCAGTCGCTCTTGGGGCGTGATCTTGGTCGGCACGAGCCCAATTATTGCGTGGCGGTCGTCGTCGGCGCGTCGATTCCCAGAATGTCGATGACGTAGACGAGGGCCTTGCCGCTCGGCGCGTTCGGCACGCTGTCGGCGGTCACCTGGTCGGCGGGGACGACAACGAGCACTTGCGACCCCACGGTCTGGCCCGCCAGCGCCTCCTGGAACCCGGGCAGGCTTGCTGCCCCCACGGGAGCGGTCACCGGCGACGTGCCCCACGAGGTGGCCAGAACCGACGCGCCGCGCTCCCACGGCAGCCCGGTGTAGTGGATGCGGGCCCCGTCGCCGTCCTTCAGCTTCTCGCCGTCGCCGCGGACGAGGGTCTGAACGACGATGTCGGTGGGCGGATCCGCATCCGGCACGATGATGCCCGGCTGCCCGTCGGGCGCGCGCACCACGGTCGGCATGTTGCGCGCGTCGTTGAAGACCGCCGCTCCCGTCGCGCGCGGGAGGTACACCTTCCCGACGTCGACGACCAGCACGGCCGAGCTCGTCGCGTCGAGTTGAAGGCTCGCCGCCGCCTGCTCCTCGACACCGCCGGGGGGCAGTGTCACGTAGACACGCGAGCCTTCGGTGGCGCATTCGAGCAGCTCCCCCAGGTCGGGGAACGTCTCGATCCACTGCTGCATCGCGAACACGCGCGACATGTCGCCGTCGAACGAGGTGGCCACGAGCTTTTCCCCGCTTGTGCCGTCGTACAGCGCGATGTCGAGCACGACGAGCTGGTCGTCGGCGGTGATCGGGGTGCCTTCGCCTTCCACCGCGTCCCACGTCGAGGCGGTGTCGACGTGCAGCGGCGCGCTGATCGCGACGCTAGGCTCCGTGCCCATCGCCCCCGTCGCCTCCACTTGCGACGTGAGGCCGTCGGTCGGCGCCGCGGGGCGCGCGCAGGCGGAGGCGCCGACCGACCCACAGCCTGTCAGGCTGAGAGCGGCGACGCCGAGGACCGTGAGAATGGCCGGGATCTTGCGCACCGGGACAGTCTATGCGCTCTCGTCGGCCGAGCCTGCCGCCTGACGCGCGCCTTCGGCCGCCCGATGCGCCTCCCGAACGCGCTTGCGCAGGTTGCGGTCGGTGATCTCGCGCTCCCCGAGCGCCCCGGGCGTCCACAGTTCGAGGTCCTCGTCGGTGTGCTCGGTCTTGTTCCCGCGCCGCTTGCGCTCCGGTGGAACGGCTCCAGGCGCCAGGCGGCGGGCCGTGATGAGAAAGCCGGTGTGCGCCACCATGCGGTGGTCAGGCCGCACGGCCAGCCCCTGCAGGTGCCAGCCCCGCACCATCGTCTCGTTCGCCACCGGCTCGGTGAACTGACCCGTGCCGCGGAGCGCTTCGGCGACGCGGCTGAGCTGAGTGGCGGTGGCCACGTAGCACAGCACCACTCCCCCCGGCGTGAGCACGCTGGCGACGGCCTCGACGCACTCCCACGGCGCGAGCATGTCGAGCACGACCCGGTCGGCTCCGCCCGGCGGCAGCGCTCCCGGCAATGCCGTGGCGAGGTCGCCGATCACGATCTCGTGGTTCGCGGGGCTGTCTGCGAGGAAAGTGGCGATGTTGGCGCGGGCCACCTCGGCGAAGTCCTCGCGACGCTCGAACGACACGAGCCGCCCGTGCGGGCCGATCGCTCGCAGCAGCCACAGCGACAACGCACCCGAGCCCACGCCCGCCTCGACGACGGTCGCGCCGGGGAACACGTCCGCCTGCGCGACGATCTGTGCGGCGTCTTTCGGGTACACGATCGCGGCGCCGCGCGGCATCGACATCACGAAATCGCTGAGCAGCGGCCGCAGCGCGAGGTACTCGTGGCCGGCGCTGTTGCGCACCACCGATCCGTCGGCCAGGCCGACCAGCTGCGCGTGCGGCAGCACGCCGTGATGCGTGTGCAGTTCACCGCCGTCCTTCAGGGTGATGGTGCGCAGCCGCCCCTTGGGGTCGGTCAGCTGCACGCGGTCGCCGAGCCGGAACGGGCCGCTCGGCCGCGGCGCGGTCACAGCGCGCTTCCGGCGCGGAGGCGGGGCACGTGCTCCGCGTGGAAGGCGTGCAGGTCCGCGGCCGTGCAGCCGTCCAGCGTGGGCCACAGCCCGTGCGCTCCGATGCCCTCCAGCGACGCGATGTGCGGCACGCCGAGCGACACCGTTCCGGCGGCGACCGCGGCGCGCAGCCCGTTCGGCGAGTCTTCGATCGCGACGGTGTCGGCCGGGTCCACGCCGAGCGCCGCGCATGCCTGGAGGTACGGGTCCGGGAAAGGCTTGGGCCGGGGCACTTCGTCTCCGGCCACGACAAGGTCGAAGGCGCGCGCGCCGTCGCCCAGGTCGATGAGATCGACGATGGCGCGCGCCATCCGCCCCAACGACATCGTGACCAGCGCGGTGCGAACACCTTCGTCGCGCAGGCTCGACAGCAGCTCGCGGGCACCGGGCCGGAACGGCACGCCGTCGGCCGCCAGGCGCGACATGACCTCGTTCGTGAGGTGGTTCACGATGTCGGACACGCTCATGCGCACGCCCTCGGTCTGCAGCACGCGAGCGGCGTCGTCGAGGCCGAGTCCGAGCAGGCGCAGCGAGTCCTCGTGCGTCCACACTCCCCCGAAACTCTCCACGAGGGGGATCTCCGCCGCCATCCAGTACGGCTCGGTGTCGACGAGCGTGCCATCCATGTCCCAGAGCACGGCCCGCAGCACGGGAGGGGATGCGGGTCGGGTCATCGTTCCAGCCTATCCAGGCCTCGGGCCGTCTCCGGCAGCGGGTGGAGCGCGAGCCGATGCCGGGCGTCGCCGCGCCGTCGTCGTGTCGTGCGCCTATCCTGGAGGGAGCCCGCGCCGCGGGCCGGGAGGTGGCAGTTGGAAGGTCTCGGACGACGGGTTCTCGTGGCGGCCTTCGACGGCTGGAACGACGCCGGCGAGGCTGCGACGTCGGCGCTCGGAGTGCTGCGCCGCGAGGGGGCCTACGACGAGGTCTTCTCCGTCGACCCCGAGCTGTACTTCGACTACCAGTACACGCGTCCGTCCGTCTCGCTCGACGCGAACGGGAATCGAATGCTCACGTGGCCCGCCGCCACGATCCTGCGGCCCGCGCGCAGCCGCCGCGGCACGCAGCTGTGGCTGCTCACCGGAGTCGAGCCCGCCCGCGCGTGGCAGGCGTTCTCCGGCGAGCTCGTCGACGTCGCGTTGCGCGAAGGCATCACGGGGTTCGTGTCGCTGGGCTCGATGATGTCCGACGTGCCGCACACGCGCCCGATCTCGGTGTTCGCGGGCAGCGACAGCGAGGCGTTGCGCCGCGAGCTCGGCCTGGAGCGCAGCACATACGAGGGGCCGGTCGGCATCCTCAGCGCGCTGTCGTTCGCCGCCGAGCACGCCGGCATCCCGACCGCCACGCTGTGGGCGAGCGTTCCGCACTACGTTGCCGGGCACACGCCGTCGCCGAAAGCGGCGCTCGCCCTGCTGGACCGTCTCGAAGACCTCACCGGCGCGGTCGTGCCGCGCGCCGACCTCGCGGCCGAAGCCGAGCAGTGGGAGGCGTCGATCGACGCCGCCGCGGCGGAGGACGACGAGATGACCGAGTACATCCACCAGCTCGAGCGCACGCGCGACACGTGGGACGACCCCGAGGCGTCGGGCGACGCGATCGCCCAAGCGTTCGAGCGCTACCTGCGCCGCGACGGCGACCCGAAGGCGGGTTGAGCGTCCGGCGGGCACGATCTCACGGCTGGATGACGCCCAGCGACAGCAGCACGAGCAGTGTCGTTCCCAGCAGCACGCGGTACACGACGAACGGCAGGAAGCTGTGCGTCGAGATCCAGCGCATGAAGAACGCGATGACGCCGAGCGCCACGAAGAAGGCGACGACGGTCGCCGCGCCCGTCTCGACGAGGTCGTACGGGCCCTGCTCGCCGACGCTCTTGAACATCTGGTAAAAGCCGCTGCCGAAGACTGCCGGGATCGCGAGGAGGAACGCGTAGCGGGCGGCCGCTGCGCGCTCGTAGCCCAGGAAAAGTCCGGCGGTGATCGTGCCGCCCGACCGGGACACGCCCGGGATGAGCGCGAGCGCCTGCGCGAACCCGAAAACCACGCCGTGGCCGACGGTGAGCTCGCCCAGCTGGCGGCGCTTGGCGCCGACCATGTCGGCGATGCCCAGCAACACGCCGAACAAGATCAGCATCGCCGCCACGAGCCACAGCGACCGGAAGACGGTCTCGATCTGGTCTTGGAACAGCAGCCCCAGCGCGACGATCGGAATCGACCCGATGATGATGAGCCACCCCATCCGCGCATCGGGGTCGTTGCGCGGGACCCGGCCGCCGAGGGAGCCGAACCAGCGGCCGACGATCCGCGCGATGTCGCGCCAGAAGAACACGACCACCGCGGCCTCGGTGCCGATCTGCGTGATGGCGGTGAATGCCGCGCCCGGGTCTTGCGCGGCCGGCAGGAACACGCCGAGGATGCGCAAGTGCGCGCTGGACGAGATCGGCAGGAACTCGGTCAAGCCTTGGACGATGCCCAGGACGACCGCCTCGAGGAAGTGCATCGGCGCCTTTCTTAGCTGCCTTGGTTACGACGGGTGGTACGGCGGGTGGGCGGGTCAGTAGCTGCGGATCACGTCGGTGAGCACGGACTGCCCGAACTCGAGGGCGGCGATGGGGACCCGCTCGTCCACCCCGTGAAACATACCCGTGAAATCGAGATCGGGGGGCAGCCGCAGCGGCGCGAACCCGTATCCGTCGATCCCGAGCGCGGCGAGCGCCTTGTTGTCGGTGCCGCCGCCCATCAAGTACGGGATGACAGCAACGCCGGGGTCGTGGCGCCCGAGCGCGCTGACCATCGCCTCGACGAGGGAGCCGGAAAAGGGCGCTTCGAGCCCGATGTCGCGGTGCACGACCTCGATCTCGACGTCGTCGCCGACAATGCGCTGGATGTCGGCGAGCGCGGCATCCTCTCCGCCGGGGAGCGTGCGCACGTCGATGAGCGCCTCGGCTCGATCGGGGATCACGTTGTGCTTGTAGCCCGCGGCGAGCCCCGTCGGGTTGGCCGTCGTGCGCAGGGTGGCGCCGAGGAATCGGGATGCCGCGCCCGCGCGCGCCACGATCGCGTCCGGATCGGCGTCGTCGGCGCCGCTCAGCCCGGCCAGGTCGTCGAGCATCTGCCGGGTCGCCGGCGTGAGCGCGATCGGCCACTCCGCGCGCCCGAGGGCGGCCACGGCCTCCGCCAGCCTGGTGACGGCGTTCTCGTCGTGGCGGGACGAGCCGTGGGCGGCGATGCCGCGCGCGACGAGCCGGATCCACACGAGCGCCTTCTCCCCCACCTGCAGCAGGTAGGCGCGGCGGCCGTCGACGGCGATCGAGTAGCCGCCGACTTCGCTGATCGCCTCGGTCGCGCCGGCGAACCAGTCGGGGCGCTCGCGCACCGCGCTCATCGATCCCTCGATGCCGCCGGCCTCCTCGTCGGCGAAGAAGGCGAGCACGAGGTCGCGCTCGGGCTGTTCGCCGGAGCGCAGGATGTCGGCGACCGACGTCAGGATCATGGCGTCCATGTCCTTCATGTCGACAGCGCCGCGGCCCCACAGCATCCCGTCGCGCACCTCTCCAGCGAACGGGTCGACCGACCAGTCCTCCGCTATCGCGGGCACGACGTCGAGGTGGCCGTGCAGCACGAGCGCGGGCTTGGCCGGGTCGCGCCCGGCCACCCGCGCGGCAACGCTCGTGCGGCGCGGGCTCGGCTCGTGGAACTCGGGCTTGAGCCCCATCCCCTCCAGAAACGCCGCGACGTACTCCGCCGCCTCCCGCTCGCCGTTGCATCGCCCGCCGCCCCAGTTCGAGGTGTCGAAGCGGATGAGGTCTCGGGCGATTCGGGCGACCTCGGGGAGGTCGGAATCGGTCGCAGGCATGCGGTCCAACCTACCTGCCTGCTGCGTGGGGGCCGCGGGTCGGACGCGTCACCGCCCTTGATTTTGACCTCGTATTGAGAATGATTATCATTAAGTTGCCTCGCGATCGTCTGCGAGCGCGACCCCCTGGAGATGAGGAACCCCGTGCCGGATGCGATCGTCCTTGAAGACCTCCACGTGCGGGTCGGGGCCACCTCGCTGGTTCACGGCGTGTCCGTGTCGGTCGCGGCCGGTGAGAGCGTCGCGCTGCTCGGCCACTCGGGATCAGGCAAGTCGCTTACCGCGGCCGCCGTCACCGGAGGGCTGTCCCGGCTGCTGGACGCGACCGGGGAGCTGTCACTGGACGGCAAGCGCGTCGATGTCGCGTCGTCGCTTCGACCCGCGGGCTGCGTCGCGAGCGTGCAGCAGGACAGCTCGAGCGCGTTGAATCCGCTCGTGCGCGTGATCGGGCAGATGGCGACCCCCGCGCGCAACCACGGGCTCTCCGGCGCGGAGGCACACGCGCGCGCCGCCGAGCTGCTGGACGCGTGCGGCATCGACGACCCCGTGCGCGTGTTGCGCTCGTACCCCGCCGAGCTGTCCGGAGGACAACGCCAGCGCGTGTGCATCGCGCTCGCGCTCGCCTGCCGCGCACGCATCGTCGTCGCCGACGAGCCGACCACCGCGCTGGATGTCGTCAGTCAGGCACAGGTGCTCGACACCCTCGCGGCGGCGCGAGAGCGCGCCGGGCTCGCGTTGCTGTTCATCACGCACGACCTCGCCGCGGCCTCGCAGATCTGCGATCGCGCGGTCGTGTTGCAGGACGGGCGTGTCGTGGAGCAGGGCGCGTTCGCCGACCTCGTGGAGCAGCCGCAGCATCCCTACACCCGCGAGCTCGTCGACACGGCACGGCGACAGCCGACGTTCGACCTCCTCTCGCGGCGAGCGACGGAGGCGGTGGCGTGACCATCGACGCATACGCCCCGGACGCCGCGCTCGAGGCGGTCGGCCTCCAGCACCGGTACCGGCGTGCCGGCGGCTCCCCCCTCCGACGCGCCGAGCACGTGCACGTGCTCTCTGGACTTGACATCACGATCTCCCCCGGAGCGGCCATCGGCATCGTCGGCCGCTCCGGGTCGGGGAAGTCGACGATGCTGCGCATCCTGCTCGGCCTGGAGCGTCCGGACGCGGGCGAGGTGCGGGTCGGCGGCGCGCTCCTCGACGCCCGCACATCCCGCGCGCTGCGCGCCTTCCGCCGCCATGTGCAGTACATCCCGCAGGAGCCGGCCACGAGCCTCGACCCTCGAATGACCGTGGAGCAGCTCGTCACCGACCCGTTGCGCCGCCTCGGCGTGCCGGGAAACCATCGCGCCATCGTTGGGAGCGCGCTCGACAGCGTGCGATTGCCGACGCGGCTGGTGAGCCGCAAACCCGCCGAGCTGTCGGGCGGGCAGGCCCAGCGCGTCGCGATCGCGCGCGCGTTGGCGACGGGGGCGCGGATCCTCCTCGCGGACGAGCCGGTGAGCGGTTTGGACCGGCCATTGCGCGACGAGGTGCTGCGCGTGTTCGGCCAGATCGTGCGCGAGCAGGGGGTGGGCGTGGGCTTCGTCTCGCACGACCTCGACGCGGTGTCGTTGCTGTGCGGCACCTCCTGCGTGCTCGCCGACGGCCGCATCGTCGAGCACGGCCCGACGTGGGAGCTGCTGTCGCACCCGCGGCACGAGGCGACATGCTCGATCGTCGACGCCCGCCCGCGCCTGCGCACGGCGAGCGCCCCGCGACCGGAGGCGGACCGCACCGCATGACCCCCACCCACCACCGAGAAAGCGAAACCATGTCCTTCACCACACCCCACCGACGCGTTGCCGCCCTCCTGCTCTCGGGCAGCCTGGCGCTGTCGCTCACCGGATGCTTCTCCTCCAGCCCGCAATCCACCGGCGACGACGACGCGCGCATCAGCCTCGCCATGCTGCAACCTCCGCGCAGCGGCCTGACCCCCTTGAGCGACGACGCGTTCAAGCTCTCCCGCTGGAGCACGGCCGAAACGCTCGTCGTGCTCGACGCGAACGGCGACGCCCTCCCCGGCCTCGCCACCGAGTGGACGCAGACGAGCCCGACCGAGTGGCGATTCACCGTTCGCGACGGCGTGACCTTCCACGACGGCACCGCGCTGACGGCACAGCAGGCTGCCGCTTCGCTCATGGCGGCAACGAAGGCGACTCCGCTTCCCCGCATCCTCAACGGCGTCGAGCTGAGCGCAACCGCCGAAGGCGACACCCTCGTTGTCACGACCGGGAACCCCGACCCGCTCGTGCCGCAGCGGCTGTCCAGTCCGCAGCTGTCGATCCTCGCCGAGGCTGCGTACGGCGACGACGGCGTCGTCGACCCGGTGGGCCACGGCACCGGCCCCTTCGTGCTCGTTGATGTCGACGGCACCGCGGGCGCAACCCTCGACCGCTACGACGACTACTGGGGAGAGCCTGCTGCAGCGGCGGGCATCGACGTGACGTTCGTGCCGGATGGCGGCGCGCGCGCCGCAGCGCTGCGCACGGGAACCGCCGACGTCGTGGAGGCGGTCCCGGTCGGCCAAGTCGCCCAGATCGAGGATGACCTTATCCACGAGGTGCCGATGCCGCGAACCAACACCCTGTACCTGAACACCGAGAAGGGCCCGTTCAAGGATCCTGCTGTGCGCGCTGCAGCGGCCGCCGCGATAAACCGCGCCACGATCGTGGACACGGTGTACGAAGGCCGCGCCGACGTCGCCGCCGGACTGCTCGGCCCCGCGCTTCCCTGGGCTGCAGACCTGCGCGACAGCAGCGGCTACCAGGAGGAACTGGCCGACCACACCAGCAAACCGGCGACCGTGGACGGGGTCAAGATCACGCTCGGCACCTTCACCGACCGCGCCGAACTGCCCGAAGTGGCCGTGCTGCTGGAACAGCAGCTCGAGGCGGCCGGGTTCGTCGTGGAGCAGGATGTCCGTGAGTACCAGTACATCGAAGCCGACGCGATCGACGGGGCGTTCGACGCCTTCATCCTGTCGCGCGCGACGGTGATCGACTCGGGGGACCCGGTCGCCTACCTGCAGAGCGACTTCTCCTGCGACGGGACGTTCAACATCTCCCAGTTCTGCGACGCCGAAGTCGACGCGCTTATCGCCAAGGCTTCGCAGACCGAGGCCGGCGAAAAGCGGCGATCGGCGGTCATGGCGGCCGAGGCGGCGATTCTGTCGCGCAACGCCGCGATCCCGATGCTCCACGAGCGAGTGATCCAGGGCGAGGCCGCAGGTGTCAGCGGCGTCGACCGCGATCCTCGCGAGCGCACGCTCATCACGGCGGCGAGCGTCGTCGCGCGATGAGCGCTGCACGCGCGTGGCGGGCGCTCGGCGGGCCGACAGTCGTCGGCGCGTCGCGCGCCGTCGCGATCGCGGGAGTGGTCGTGCTGGTCGGGATGCTGCCGTGGGTGTCGGGGCGCAGTCCCGAGTACACCGTGCTGCGCGCCCGGTACGCAGACCTCGAAGCCACGCCGGAGGCGCTCGCCGCGGTGCGCACGGAACTCGGCTTCGATCGGGGCCCGTGGCCGATGTTCGCCGATTGGCTCGGCGGTCTGGCACGCGGCGACGCGGGGCGGTCGTGGATCAACGGCAAGCCGGTGCTCGGCGGCATGGTCGAGGCGCTCGGCGTGTCGCTGACGCTCATGGCGTTCGCGATCACGGTCGCCTTCATCGTCGCGCTCATCATCGCAGTCCCCGCGCTTCGCGCGGGCTTGCGGGGCGCGCCGACGCGAGGATCCGGAGCGGCGGCAGTCGCCCTCACGGCGCTTCCGGAGTTCCTGCTGGCGTCGGTCCTGCTCGTCGTCGGGGCGGTGTGGCTCGGCTGGTTTCCTCCCTACGGCTGGAGCGGCCCGCTGTACGCGGTGCTTCCCGCTCTGGCCCTGGGCCTGCCTGCAGGCGGGCTCATCGGGCGCCTGATGGTGGACGCGATCACCGCGACGTTCGCGGAGAAGTGGATCACCACATGGCGGTTGGCCGGATTCGGCAACCGGCGGATCGGGCTCGCCGTGGCCCGGCGCGCCCTGCCATCCATCCTCGGGCAGATCGGCTTGGCACTGATCGGCCTGACCGGCGGAGCCGTCGCCGTGGAGGAAGTGTTCGCGATCCCCGGTCTCGGGCGCGCGACCCTGGGCGCGGCGGCATCCCAAGACATCCCGGCTCTGCAAGCCGGCATCCTGTTGTTACTGCTGCTGGCGGTGGCCACCGGCGTCGTCGTGGCCGGCCTGCGGTGGATGCTGCTCGGGCCGGCACTGCGGCTCGGCGCGCTTCCGGTGCCCGCCCCCGAGGTGCGACGTCGGCGACGCGACCTCGTCGCACCCGTCGCCAGCGGCGCCATGCTGCTGCTCATCGTTGCCGCCGGCCTGTGTCGCGACCCGTACGCGGCGTCGCACGGCCGTCTGGCTCCGCCAAGCATCGCGCTGCCGTTCGGGGCCGACGCGCTGGGGCGCGATCTGCTGGCCCGAGTGGGGCACGGCGCGGTGACGACACTCGGCACGGCCGTGTTCGTCGTGCTGCTGTGTCTGGCGATCGGGCTCGTGCTCGGGTGCTTCCCCCGGGCAGTCACGGGGCCACTCGAGGTCACCAACGCCGCGCCGCCCATCATCGCTGGCCTCATCGTCGCTGCGATCGCCGGGCCGTCGATCGGCGGCGCGGCGATCGCGGTGGCGCTGGTCAGCTGGGCCCCGCTGGCCGCGCACACCGCCGCCCTGGTCGTCGAGGCGAGGGCACAGCCGCACGTCATGCTGTTGCCGGTGCTCGGCGTGGGGCGCGCCCGCATCCTGTTCCGACACGTGCTGCCAGCGGTCGTGGGCCCGGTGTCGCGCCACGCGGTCCTGAGGCTGCCCGGCACGGCGCTCGCGCTTGCCGCGCTCGGCTTCCTGGGCCTCGGCCCGCACCAGCCGACGCCGGAGTGGGGACTCGTGCTCGGCGAGGGGATGGGCTATGTGGAGCGGGCGCCGTGGACTGTGCTGGCTCCCGCCCTCGCGCTCGTGCTCGCGTCGGTGATGGCGGTCTCGCTCGCATCGCTGCCGGCACGCGGCACGCGCGCCAAGCGCGGCGACGGGGATGGCCGTCCGCTCGCGCACGGCGAGGAGCGTCGGCGTGATAAAGTCGGTCTTCGGTTGCAATGCCGAAACCATCTTGCGCGGGTGGCGGAATAGGTAGACGCGCTAGCTTGAGGTGCTAGTGCCCGTATAGGGCGTGGGGGTTCAAGTCCCCCCTCGCGCACAGAACGAAAACAGCCCCTCACCAGGGATTTTATGTCCAGGGTGAGGGGCTGTTTCGTCGTCATGGGGCGAGATATGGGGCAAGCGCCCTTGTTCGCCCCATTGATGGGGTTCAGGCTCCGGCGATTTGGCTGGCGAACTGTTCGACGGCGTTCTTCTGCATCGTCGGGGTGACGTGGCTGTAGATGTTCATCGTCGTGGTGATGGTGGAGTGCCCGAGGCGTTCCTGCACGACCTTGGGCGGCACGCCGAGTTCCATGAGGATCGTCGCGTGCGTGTGCCGAAGCCCTTTGAGGGTGACGCGCGGCAGGTGCTCGAACCTCTTGACCTTGACGGCCCACTTGAGGCGGCGATCCCAGCGGCTGGTCATCGCGTCGGGTGAGCGGGGCTGACCGTCGTCGCCGCCGAAGATGTAGGCATCGGCCCTCGCCAGCTCGAAGGACACTTCCGCGCGGGTCACCTTGTAGGCGGTGAGCACTTTGAGGGTCGCGGCGTCGATGTCGATGACGCGGGCGTTGCCGGTCTTGGTGGTCTTCGTCTTCGTCCAGTCCTCGGTGTTGATCGCGCGCCGGATGCTCACCT
>NZ_JASGEC010000041.1:0-20776 GCF_047606685.1 Microbacterium sp. | reverse complement strand
GTGGCCGGATGCCGACGACCAGTCGCCGCGCGCGACGTCGGGCGCGGTCGCGCCGCCGGCCGCGAGGGCCTCGCGCCATCCCCTCTCCCGCTCGGCGGCAGCGAACGAGCCGGACGGCCCCGCGACGTGGTGCACCGTTCGGTGTCCGAGCGCGAGCAAGTGCTCCGTGGCCGCGCGCGCGCCGCCGGCGTGGTCGGTCTCGATGACGGCGAACCGGTCGTCGGGGGGCGAGTCCACGACGACGAGGGCCGGCTCGGTGGGCGAGGCGACGCCGCGCGCCAGCGTCGTCGCCTCGTTGAGCACGACCGCACCATCGACGCCCTGTTCGCGCAGCCGCTCAAACGCCGCGGAAATGTCGCCGCGCTCGCCGAGCGTCACGACCACGAGCGCGTACGAGCGGGTGGCCGCCGCATCCGCCACCGCCTGCACCATGCGCGAGTTGCCCACGCTCGCGAGCGTTTTGGCGACGACTCCGATCGTCTGCGTGCGGCCCGTTCGCAGCGCGCGCGCGGCGCGATGCGGACGGTACCCGAGCTTCGCCATGGCAGCCTCGACGCGGGCACGCGTGCCCGCGTCGACGCGCGGGCTCCCATTGACAACCCGCGACACGGTCTGCCCGGAGACGCCCGCGAGCGCGGCGACATCCGCCATCGACACTCGCCGCTCCGCCACCGTCGTCTCCCTTCTCTTCCCACGTCGCGTGTCACACAAGGCTCGGGCGCCGGCGACGACAACCCGCAGCTTCCCTGACAGGCTCCGCGAGCGGCGGGTGTGTTGACGCTAACACACGCCGAACGCTACCATGTTGACGTGAACACACCCTCGACGCCTCCCGTGGAGCTCGGCGCGGGGGTCGTGAAGCGCGCGACGCGACTCGCCGACGGCCGCGAGCTGATCTACTACGACGACCCCGGCACCGAGCTCGGCTCCGAGCGCCGAGTGGACGCGCGCGTGCTCGACGCGCGCCCGGAGACCGCGACGATGCGGCTCGACGCGCTCACCGGGGACTGGATCACGGTCGCCGCGAACCGTCAGAACCGCGTCATGCTGCCCAGCGCCGACCTCGACCCGCTCGCCCCGCAGACGGCGGCCAACCCGAGCGAGATCCCGTCGCGGTACGACGTTGCCGTGTTCGAGAACCGCTCGCCCGCGTTCGGACCCGCCCTCGCCGACCCTGCCCGCGCGCGCCTCGAATGTCGGAGCATCGCGCCAATGTCGGAGGATTCGGGCGAAATGCTCCGACAACCCGACGAATCTCCGACATTCGCGGCGGCAGCCGCGCCGGCCGCCGACCCGCCGCGCGGGCTGGACGACCTGGCAACGCCCGGGCTCGGGCGCTCGCGCACGAGCGTCGGCCGGTGCGAAGTGGTGTGCTTCAGCCCCGAGCACGAGGGCTCGTTCGGCACGCAGACCCCGACCAGGGCGCGCACCGTGATCGAGGCGTGGGCCGACCGCACCGCCGCGCTGTCGGCGCTGCCGGGCGTCGAGCAGGTGTTCCCGTTCGAGAATCGCGGCGAGGCGATCGGCGTGACCCTGCCCCACCCGCACGGGCAGATCTACGCCTACCCCTACGTCACGCCGCGAACGCGACGGCTGCTCGATGCGATCGACCGGTCGGGGCCCGACCTGATGCAGCGCGTGCTCGAGTTCGAGCAGGCCGCCGAGCGTGTCGTGCTGCGCGGCGAGCACTGGACCGCGTATGTGCCATTCGCGGCACGCTGGCCCGTCGAAGTGCACCTCGTGCCCCACCGGCACGCGCCCGACTTCGCCGCGCTGTCGCCCGCCGAACGCGACGAGCTCGCTCCCCTGTACCTCCGCCTGCTGCGCGGCGTGGACGCCCTCTACGACACCCCGACGCCGTACATCGCGGCGTGGCACCAGGCGCCCGTCCACGTCGGGCGCGACACCGTTCGCCTGCGCCTGGAGGTCACCTCCCCCCGTCGAGCCGCCGACAAGCTCAAGTTCCTCGCCGGCTCGGAGGCCGCGATGGGCGCGTGGACGGCGGAGATTCCGCCGGAGGCATCTGCCGACCGGCTGCGCGCGGCGATCGAGGACGTGGCCCCGTGAGCGCGGCCGAAGCGAACGAGCGAGCGGATGCCGCGGCCCGCCGCCTGCTGAACGAGCTCGCCGGGCGCGGCCCCGACGGCATATGGTCGGCCCCCGGCCGGGTGAACCTCATCGGCGAGCACACCGACTACAACGACGGGTTCGTGCTGCCGTTCGCCATCGACCGCAGAACATATGCCGCAATCGGCACACGACGCGACACGCGTCTGCGTGTCGCGTCCACGCACGCCCCCGAGGTCGTCGAGGTCGACCTCGACGACCTCGACCGCCTCTTCCCGGCCCACTCCGGCACGGACGTGCCGGAGTGGGCCGCCTACCCCCTGGGCGTTGCGTGGGCGTTGCGCCGCCAGGCCGGCGCCGCCGGCGCGGGCGCCGACATCGCGATCGCGTCCGACGTGCCGGTGGGCGCAGGCCTGTCGTCGTCCGCCGCGATCGAGGGCGCGGTGGCGTCCGCTCTGGGCGAGGTGTGGGGGCTCGGCCTCGACCGGGTGGCCCTCGCGCGCGCCGGCCGCGTCGCCGAGAACGACGCGGTCGGCGCGCCCACCGGGATCATGGACCAGATGGCCTCGATGCTCGGCCAGCCCGACGCCGCCGTGTTCCTGGACTGCCGGTCGCTGGAGACCGACATCGTCGAGCTCGGCTTGGCGGCCGCTGGGCTGGAGCTGCTCGTGGTCGACACACGCGTCGCGCACGCGCACTCCACCGGCGGCTACCGCGAGCGCCGAGCGGCGTGCGAGCGGGGGGCCGCGGCGATGGGCGTGACGGCCCTGCGCGATCTCACCGTCGACGACCTGCCCGAGGTCGCCGCGCGCGTCGACGACGAGACCTTAAGGCGCGTGCGGCACGTCGTGACCGAGAATCAGCGTGTGCTCGACACTGTCCGCGCGCTCCGCAGCGACGGGCCGCGCGCGATCGGCGCGCTCTTGCGCGCGTCGCACGCCTCGATGCGGGACGACTTCGAAATCTCGGTGCCCGAGCTGGACGCCGCGGTCGACGCAGCCATCGCGGCCGGAGCGATCGGCGCGCGCATGACCGGCGGCGGGTTCGGCGGCGCCGCGATCGCTCTGGTCCCTCGAGAGGACGCGGCCACGGCGGCAACCGACATCACGCGAGCGTTCGCCGCATCCGCATTCCGTCCTCCCCACGTCTTCACCGTCGTCCCCTCCGCCGGCGCTGCTCGCGACGCCTGACGGGTAACGATTCGGCAACGGCCCCTGCTGGGCGAATCCTTCAACGGGATAGGTTTTCACCAGCCTCGGCGACCCCCCGCCGAGGATTGTCGAAGGAGACAAACATGAAACGAATCCGTCCCCGCATCGCGATCGCATCCGTGGTCGTGCTCGCTGCCACCACGATCGGCGGCTGGAGCGCCGCCGCCGCTCAGGTCCCGACTGGCGCGGCCGAACTGCACCGTGGCCACCAGGACAAGACGGTCACCATCTACCTCACCCGGCACGGGCAGACGATCCTCAACACCCTGGAGCGGGTGCAGGGCTGGATCGACTCGCCGCTGATGGTGGGCACGAGCGCGGATGGCTCGGTGCTCGATGCCCGCATCCTGCCGCAGACGGTCGGCAAGAACCTGCGCGCCCGCGAGGGCAAGATCGACGCCGCGTACTCGGCCGACATGAAGCGCCACTTCGAGACGGCCACCTACATCCTCAAAGGCGCGAACCAGCGCCTGAAGGTGACGCAGGATGCCGGGCTCCGCGAGATCAACTTCGGAAAGTACGAGGGCGCGGAGAACAAGGAGATGTGGACGGCGATCGTCGAGCACATGGGCTACACCGTCGACCACGACGCCGACGCGACGGCGCCGGTCGACGCCACCGGGCAGAACGGCGGCTGGCAGACCATGCAGCTGCTCGCGATCACCGAGCAGGGCCTGAAGGCGATGATGTCGGCAATGAAGGAGATCGCCGAGGAGCCGAGCGAAGACACCAGCATCGCCTTCCCTGCCGAGGACTGCACAGACGTCAGCGACCGGATGATGGACTCGCTCAACAGCATCGCGCGCAAGGCCGTGCGCGACAACGACAAGCGCGTGCTCGTGGTCTCCAGCGGACTGTCGATCACGTGCGCGATCGACTCTCTGGGCACCACGGTGACCAGCGGGATCTCGAACGTCGCGGTGAGCGAGCTGCAGTACAAGAACGGTCAGTGGACCGTCAAGTCGGTGGGCGACACGAGCTACCGGCAGTAGCCCCGCCTCACCCGCGGAACACAACGAGACCCACAGCCTGGCTGTGGGTCTCGTTGTGTGCGGCGGGCCTCGTGAGGCCCGTCGTCACGCCTGTTGGGCCTGCTGGGCCTGGGCGACAAGGGCCTCCAGCTCCGCGCGCGGCAGCGCGAAGCCCTCCAGGCGGTTGACCGGGAAGTTTCCGACCAGCTTGACCAGGTCGTTCTCGGTGCCGTATTTCTCGTCCAGCGCCGCCTGCAGCGGAGGGCCGACGATCGCGTTGGAGAGCAGCTCCTCGAACGACGAGCTCATCGAGACCGGGAGCTCGACCTCGTCGCCGGCGACCTGGACGCTGGCCTGCGTGCGCAGGTCGCGGCTGGAGGCGCCGACGTCGATCGTGTAGTCGCCGCCCTCGACGATCCAGCTGTCCACTCGGATATCCCAGTACGCCAGCTCGTCGCGGCGCAGCGTCAGCTCGACCTGCTTGGTCTCGCCCGGCTCCAGCGGCACGCTCGCGAACGCCTTCAGCTCGCGCGGCGGGCGCTGCACCTTCGACCCCGGCAGCGACGTGTAGGCCTGCACGACCTCGTGGCCGGCGACATCCCCGGTGTTGGTCACCGGCACCGTCACGACGACGTCGCCGCTGTCGGCGACGGCCGCCGACGCCTGGCCATACTCGAACGTCGTGTACGACAGGCCGTGGCCGAACGGGTACTGCACGTCCAGGCCCTTCGCGTCGTACCAGCGGTAGCCGACCAGCAGCCCCTCGCCGTAGCGGACGTGCCCGAACTCGCCGACGAAGTTGCCGTACGCGGGGGTGTCCTCGAGGCGCTGCGGGATGGTCTCCGCCAGTCTGCCGGACGGGCTCACCACGCCGTAGAGCACGTCGGCGGTCGCGCCGCCGCCTGCCTGGCCGAGCAGCCACCCCTCCAGGATCGCCGGCACGCGGTCGGCGAACGGCAGGGCGACGACGCCGCCGTTGGAGAGCACGACGACCGTGCTCGGGTTGGCGGCCACGACGGCGTCGACGAGCTCCAGCTGCGCCGACGACAGGTCGATGTGGTCGCGGTCGAAGCCCTCCGACTCCTCCTCCGACGGCACGCCGAGGAAGACCACGGCGACGTCGGCGGCCCCGGCGGCGGCGACCGCCTCGGCGCGCAGCGCCGCGGCATCCCCGCTCCCGTCGAGCGTGAACCCGGCGGCGTACGAGACCTCGCCCTCGGCCAGCTCGCGGATGCCGTCGAGAGCCGAGTCGAGCCGCGTCGGGTTGATCTGCGACGAGCCGGCGCCCTGGTAGCGCGGCGTCTCGGCGAAAGCGCCGATCACGGCGACATTCGTGTCGCGGCTCAGCGGCAGCAGCGGACCCTGAGCCTGTCGAAGGGCGTCGTTCTTCAGCAGCACAAGCGCGCGGCGGGCCGCCTCGCGGGCGAGCGCGTGGTGCGCGTCGACATCGAGCGGGCCCGCGATCGCCGGCCGCGCCTGCGCCTTGCGCAGCATGTCGAGCAGTCGCGCGACGACCTTGTCGAGGTCGGCCTCGTCGAGGCGCCCCTCGCGCACCGCGGCCACGATCTGGGCGTCGGTGCGGCCTCCGCTGGATGGCATCTCCAGGTCCATGCCCGCCACGATGCCCGCGACGCGGTCGTTGACCGCGCCCCAGTCGGACACCACCATGCCGGTGTAGCCCCACTCGTCGCGCAGCACCTGCGTGAGCAGCCACGGGTCTTCCGACGTGTACACGCCGTTGAGGCGGTTGTACGAGCACATCACCGTCCACGGCTGGGTGTCCTCGACGACGCGCTTGAAGGCGCGCAGGTAGATCTCGCGCAGCGGCCGCGGGTCGATGTCGGCCGACACGCGCACGCGGTCGGTCTCCTGGTTGTTGGCCGCGAAGTGCTTGAGCGACGAGCCCACGCCCTTGGACTCGATGCCGCGAACGAGGCCAGAGCCCATCACGCCGGAGACGATCGGGTCTTCCGACATGTACTCGAAGTTGCGCCCACACAGCGGCGTGCGCTTGATGTTGACGCCTGGGCCGAGGGCGATGGCCACGTTCTCGATGGCCGCCTCCGTGCCGATCGCGGCGCCGATGCGCTCGGCGAGCTCGGCGTCGAAGGTGGCGCTGAGCCCGACCGCGGGCGGGAAGCACGTGGCGGGGATGCTGTCGGCCAGCCCCAGATGGTCGCTGGCGCCGCCCTGTTTGCGCAGTCCGTGCGGCCCGTCGGTCATCATGATCGACGGGATGCCGACTCGCTCGATGGGCTTGGTGGTCCAGAAATCAAGGCCGCTGGTCAGCGCCGCCTTCTCCTCCAGGGTGAGCTCGGAAAGCTCGGGAATGCCGTCGGTCATGGGCTGGGACTCCTTCGTCTGTGAGCGACACGCTCTCAGCAATTTCGCAGAAATGCTTGTCTCGGAAACCATAGCGGTCTAGGTTTTCCTCTGACAAGGGTTGGCGGCCGCATGTTTGCGGTGACCCGGACCCCCCACCAAGAGCCCGCCAAAGGAGGCAGGTATATGAGTAACGTCAGCGGTTCAGCCGCAGGCAATCCCTCTGGGATGACAGCCGCAACAGCAGCGGTGCGCGAGCACCACTGGTTCAAGGAGCCAACAGAGCCAGCACCGAAGAAGTACGTCGCTTGGCTGCTCATCGCGCAGCTGTTCTTCTTCGTCGCGCTGCTCGGCCCTGCGATCATCGGTATCGGCATCAAGATCAACTCCCTCGTGGAGGCCGGAGCCATTCCGACGGATGGCGCCACCGGCGCCGCCGGTGTGCTCGGCGGTGTCGGCGCGCTGTTCGCCACGATCGCCAACGTGATCTTCGGCAAGGTCTCCGACCGCACCACGTCGCGCTGGGGCCGCCGTCGCATCTGGATCGTGCTCGGCACGATTATCATGACGTTCGCGTTCGTGATCATGGCGCTCGCGCCCGACCTGCTGTGGGCGACTGTCGGATGGGCGCTCGCGCAGCTCGGCGCCAACATGACGTTCGCGCCGTTCATCGCGACGATGGCCGACCACGTGCCGAAGTTCCAGCGTGGCAAGATCACTGCGGCCATCGGCATCATGCAGAACATCGGAATCCTGGGCGGCACGTACGTCGCCGAGTTCTTCCAGGACCAGCTGTTCATCATGTTCGTCGGGCCGTCGGTGCTCGCGATCGCCGCGATGATCATCTTCGCTGTCGTGCTGCCTGACCAGGTGCTTCCGGAGAAGCCCCCGCGCCAGACGTTCAAGGAAATGGTCCAGACGTTCTGGGTGAGCCCGCTGAAGTACCCGGACTACGCGTTGGCGTGGTGGTCGCGCTTCCTCATCACCTTCGCGAGCTTCGGCTTCAGCACCTTCCGGTTCTTCTACCTGCAGGTCCACGTGGGGATCCCGCAGGACGACATCCCGTCGGTGATCTCGCAGAGCGTGCTGATCTACACGGTCGCGCTCATCATCGTCAGCTACGCCAGCGGCTGGCTGTCGGACAAGCTCGGTCGACGCAAGGTCTTCGTCTGGACCTCGACGGCCCTGTACGCCTTCGGCACCTTGGCGCTGATCTTCGTGCACGACGTGCCGACCTTCCTGCTCCTGGAGCTGACGCTCGGCATCGCGTACGGCATGTACGTGGGCGTCGACATGGCGCTGGTGATGGACGTGCTGCCCAACCCGGACGACTCCGGCAAGGACCTCGGCGTGTTCAACATCGCCAACGCCCTGCCGCAGACGTTCGCTCCGATGATCGGCGCGATCATGGTGTACATCGGCGACCCGACCGGAAACAACTACGGGTTGTGGTTCTCGATCTGCGCGGCGGCGTGTCTGGTGGGCGCGCTCGTGATCTTCCCGATCAAGAAGGTCAAGTAGCAACGACGGCGGGGCGGATGCCGGCCGGGGTCGCAAGGCCCTGGCGGGCATCCGCCCCGCCTGCACCATCCGTCCGATTCCGCACAGTGAGCGAGCGTTTCAGCGTGAACAACCGGGGTCCGTATGCCAAGGGGCGAGAGCGGCGCGAAGAGATTCTGAGCGTCGCGCTCGAAGTGGTGGCCGAACGCGGATGCCGCAACGCGTCCAACCGCGAGATCGCGCGCCGTGTGGGGCTCAGCCAGGCAGGCCTCATGCACTACTTCGGCTCCCGGGAAGAGCTCTACATGGCCGTGCTGCAAGCGCGCGACCTCCGCGATGAAGCCCGCTACTGGAATCCCACACCCGACTTCCGCGGCATCCTGGGCATCATCGAGAACAACACGCGCGTGCCGGGCCTGGTGCAGCTGTACGTGGAGTTCTCCGCGGAGGCGAGCATCGGCAAGCACCCCGCCCACGGCTATTTCGTCGAGCGCGCCGCGGCGGTGCACGAGCATTTCGCGCTCTCGGTCCGCGCCGCGCAGGACTCCGGCGAGTTCGGCCCGCACATCGACGCCGACGAGGCCGCCGACCTCGTCATGGCAGCCGCCGACGGACTGCAGCAGCAGTGGCTCATCGACCCGTCGGTCGACATGATCTCGCGCCTGCGCCACTTGTGGACGGCGCTTGCCGCCGACTCGCATCTCGCGAAATCTTGATCTGATTCGGTTTTCGAGGCATACTCCGAAGGCCGGGCAACGAGGCCCGCGGAAACGAAAGCGCCTCCCATGACCGAGAACAGCCCCTGGGCCACACCCGAGACCGAGGAACGCGTCGAGGCGATCCTCGCGCGAATGACGCTGGATGAGAAAGTCGCCTTCGTCACCGGCGAGGTGAACTGGAACTACGGCTTCTACGCGCGGCCGCTCGAGCGCCTGGGGCTGCCCGCGCTGCACATGGCCGACGGCCCCGCGGGCGTGCGCATCAACAAGGGCGACGTGCACGAGGGCAAGGCCACGGCGCTGCCGGCGCCGCTCGCCCTCGCCGCGACCTGGGAGCCGGACACCGCGCACGCGTACGGCGCCGCCGTCGGCGCCGAGTGCCGCTCGACCGACCACAACGTCTCGCTCGGCCCCGCGGTCGACATCGCGCGCGTGCCCGTGGGCGGTCGCACGTTCGAGTCGTATGGCGAGGATCCCGTGCTGACGTCGCGCATCGGCGTCGCGTTCGTGAAGGGCGTGCAGGAGCAGGGCGTGCAAGCGTGCGCCAAGCACTACGCCATCAACAACCAGGAGGACCACCGCTCGTCGGTCGACGCCGTCATCGACGAGCGCACGATGCGAGAGCTCTACCTGCCGCCGTTCGAGGCGCTCGTGCGCGAGGCCGGGGTGGCGTCGATGATGGCGTCGTTCAACCGCGTCAACGGCGAGTTCGCGTGCGACAACGCCACCCTCTTGCGCGACATCCTGCGCGACCGGCTCGGATTCCGCGGCTGGATCATGAGCGACTACGGCGCCAACCACTCCTCGGCGACCTCGGCGAACGCCGGCCTCGACCAGGAGCAGCCGGGCGAGGGGTACTGGGGCGCGCAGCTGTGGCACGCGTGGAACAACGGCGAGGTGTCCGAGGAGACGATCGACGAGAAGGTCCGCAACATCCTTCGCCCCCTCGTCGGCCTCGGCCAGCTGGAGAACCCCGTCAGCGTCGCCGAGTTCGACGCCGACGCGCACCACGAGCTCGCCCAGCGCGTCGCCGAGCGCTCGATGGTGCTGCTGCGCAACGACCCCCTCCGACCAGCCCAGGGTCCGTTGCTGCCGCTGCAAGGGGTTGCCAAAGTCGCGCTCATCGGCCCCGACGTGGACGCGATCAGCGCACAGGGCGGCGGCAGCTCGCAAGTGCGCGCGACGAAGGGCGTCTCGCCTCTCGAGGGCCTGCGCAATGCCCTCGGCGACGATGTCGAGATCACGACCGCCTACGGCTCCGACCCGGTCACGCCGGGCGCCCTGCTGCCGGGCCCGGATGCCGTCCCGTCGAGCTTCTTCCGCACGCCCGACGGCGAGCGCGGCCTGCACGCGGACTTCTGGACGAACACCGACTTCGCCGGCGACCCGTTCCTGACCCGCGTCGAGGCGCCGATCGAGCTGAACCTCGGGTTCCACAACTTCCCCGGATTCAACGCCGGATCGGCGCGCTACGAGCGCTTGCCCGGCGAGCTGAACGGCCGGCTGTCGGTGCGCTACACCGGCACGCTCACGGTTCCCGTCACGGGCGACTACGAGTTCGTCGTCACGAGCCTCGGCAGCTACCGGTTCTCGCTCGGCGGCGTGGCCCACACGTCGGCGGCGCGCGACGACAACACCGCGGACGGGGCCGCCACGATCGTCCCCCTCGCCGGATCGGGCTCCGCTCCCGGCGAGGGCAGCGGCTACGCCGGGAGCGGCTACGCGGGCAGCGGCGGCATCGACCAGGGCGGCACGGGCGACGGCATCCCCGCCCTCGACACCGTCACGTTCCCACTCGAGGCCGGCACGCCGTACGAGTTCGTGTTCGAGTACGCCGCCGACGACCCGTCGCAGGGCAACCTCATCGGCGCCCGGGTGCGGCTGGGCTGGACCCCGCCGGAGGGCGTGTTCGCCCCCGAGGTGGAAGAGGCGGCCGACCTGGCGCGCGACGCGGACGTCGCCGTGGTCGTCGTGCGCACGTACGAGGCCGAGGCCGACGACCGCCCGCACATGCGGCTGCCGAGCGGCCAGGACGACATGGTCAAGGCAGTGCTGGCCACCGGCACCCCGACGGTGCTCGTGCTGATGACAGGCAGCCCCGTCGACCAGAACAACTGGGGCGGGCAGCCCGCCGCGCTCGTGCAGGCGTGGTTCCCCGGCCAGGCGCAGGGCGACGCGCTCGCACGCGTGCTGACCGGCGCGGCCGAGCCGGGCGGCCGACTGCCGCTGTCGTTCCCGCAGCGGCTCGAGGACACCCCGGCGGCCGACGCGCGCACCTACCCGGGCGTCGACGGCCGCGTGCACTACGACGAGGGCGTGTTCGTCGGCTACCGCTCGGCAGCCACGCCCGCCTACCCGTTCGGCCACGGCCTCACGTACACGACGTTCGCCTACTCCGACCTCGACATCCGCCCCGGCGACGGCGACGCCGTCGCGATCGCCTCGGTCACCGTCGCCAACACGGGCGGGCGCGAGGGGTCCGAAGTCGTGCAGGTCTACGTCGGCGAACTGCCCGCTCCCGTGCCGACGCCCGCGAAACAGCTGGCCGGGTTCGCCAAGGTGACGCTCGCGCCGGGCGCGACAGAGCGCGTCGAGGTGGCGATCCCCCGCCGCGCGGTGTCGTACTACGACGTCGACAGCCACGACTTCGCCGTCGCTTCCGGCGACGTGGACGTACTGGTGGGAGCGTCGTCCGCCGACATCCGCCTGCGAGGCTCGATCACGGCAGAATAGTCGTGTGACTGCACCGGCGTATCTCGATTCCTCCCTGGCCGTCTCCGAGCGGGTCGCCGACCTCCTCTCGCGGATGAGCGCGGCCGACAAGGTGGGGCAGATGCTCCAGCTCGACGCGCGCGACGACCTCGACGACCAGGTGCTGCGGATCCACGTCGGCTCGATCCTGCACACCTCGCCCGAGCGGGTCATCCGCGCCCACGAGCTGACCGAGCAGACCGAGCTGCGCATCCCGCTCCTCATCGGCGAGGACTGCATCCACGGCCACTCGTTCTGGGAGGGCGCGACGATCTTCCCGACTCAACTGGGCATGGCCGGCTCGTGGGATGCCGGACTGCTCGAGCGCGTGGCGCGCGCCACCGCGGTCGAGGTCTCCGCCACCGGCGTGCACTGGACGTTCTCGCCCGTGCTGTGCATCGCCCGCGACCTGCGCTGGGGGCGCGTGGGCGAGACCTTCGGCGAGGATCCGTTCCTTATCGGCGAGCTCGCGTCCGCCATGGTGCGCGGCTACCAGGGCAGCGGGCTGTCGGACGACACCGCGATCCTCGCCACCGCGAAGCATTTCGCCGCCTACTCCGAGACGCAGGGCGGGCGGGATGCCAGTGAGGCCGACGTGTCGCCGCGCAAGCTGCGCTCGTGGTTCCTGCCGCCGTTCGAGCGCGTCGCGCGGGAGGGGTGCCGCACGTTCATGCTCGGCTACCAGAGCATGGACGGCGTGCCGATCACGATCAACGAGTGGCTGCTCAGCGACGTGCTGCGCGGCGAGTGGGGCTACACCGGCACCCTCGTCACCGACTGGGACAACGTCGGCCGGATGGTGTGGGAGCAGAAGGTGCAGCCCGACTACGCGCACGCCGCCGCGGCGGCCGTGAAGGCGGGCAACGACCTCGTGATGAACACGCCCGGCTTCTACGACGGGGCGCTCGAGGCGATCGAGCGCGGCCTGCTCGACGAGTCCGACCTCGACGCCGCCGTGGAGCGCCTGCTCACGGTGAAGTTCGAGCTCGGGCTGTTCGAGAACCCGCGCCGGCCCTCGCGCGAGCGCATCGAGGCGAGCATCGGCACCGCCGAGCACGCCGCGCTGAACCTCGAGGTCGCCCGGCGCAGCCTCGTGCTGCTGCGCAACGACGCCGCCGGGCCGGCTGAGGGCCCGCTGCTGCCGCTCCCCGTGAGCGCCGGCGCCCGCCGCATCGCGGTCGTCGGACCGCTCGCCGACGACGCGCAGGAGCAGCTGGGCGACTGGGCGGGAGGCTCGGGGCAGGCGGGATGGCTCGACAGCCAGCCGCGCGAGATGATCACCACTGTGCTCGACGGGCTGCGCGAGCGGGCGCCAGAAGGGTGGACTGTCACCCACGTGGCCGGCGCGGGAATCGCCACGTTCGCGGAGCACCCGGACGGCCCGACCTACCCGGACGGCCAGCCGCGGCCGCCGGTGCTGACGCCGGTCGCCGTCGACCCGCAGCAGCTCGCCGACGCGGTCGCCGCCGCGCAGGACGCCGACTACACCGTCGCGGTGGTCGGCGACTGCATCCCGCTCGTCGGAGAGATGCGGTCCACGGCCACGCTCGAGCTCATCGGCGGGCAGATCGCGCTGCTGGAGGCCCTCGCCGAGACGGGGACGCCGCTGATCGTCGTGCTCATGGCGTCGAAGCCCCTCGTGCTGCCGCCGGCGGTCGACAAGGCCGCCGCGCTCGTGTGGGCAGCCAACCCCGGCATGCAGGGCGGCCGCGCGATCGCGGAACTGCTGCTCGGCGAGATCGAGCCATCCGGCCGCCTGCCGATCTCGTTCGCGCGGCACGTCGGCCAGCAGCCGATCTACTACAACCAGGTGCGCGGCCAACACGGCGACACGTACGCCGACTTCACTCAAGACCCCGCGTTCGCGTTCGGCGAGGGGCTGTCGTACACGCGCGTCGAGTACGAAGACCTGACCATCGCGCACGACCAGCTCGGCACCGACGACACCCTGCACGCCGAGGTCACGGTCCGAAACGTCGGCGAGCGCCCCGCGCGCGAGACGGTGCAGGCCTACGTCAGCGACCGCGTCACGTCGGTGAGCTGGGCCGACCAGGAGCTCAAGGCGTACCGCCAGGTCGACCTCGCGCCGGGCGAGCAAGCGCGCGTGGCGATCGACATCCCGGTCGCCGACCTCACGCTCGTCGACGCGCGCGGGCGCCGGGTCGTGGAGCCCGGCGAGTTCGAGCTGCGCGTCGGCCGGTCCAGCCGGTCGCGCGACCAGGTGGTGGCCACCTTCACCGTCGAGGAGCAATGACATGCCGTACCTCACCGTCGGGGCCGAGAACTCGGCCGACATCCGCCTCTTCTACACCGACCAGGGCGCCGGCCAGCCGGTCGTGCTGATCCACGGCTTCCCGCTGAACGGGGAGTCATGGGGCAAGCAGCAGCGCGCTCTGCTGGCGGCCGGGTACCGCGTGATCGCCTACGACCGCCGCGGGTTCGGCGCGTCGACGAAGACCGGCTCCGGCTACGACTACGACACGTTCGCGGCCGACCTCGACGCGCTGATGGAAGGGCTCGACCTCAACAACGCCGTGCTCGTCGGCTTCTCGATGGGAACCGGTGAGATCGCGCGCTACCTGTCGGCGCACGGCAGCGACCGGGTCGCCAAAGCCGTCTTCATCGGGTCGCTCGAGCCCTACCTGCTGATCACCGACGACAACCCCGACGGGGCCGGGCCGCAAGAGTTCTTCGACGGCATCGCCGCGGCCGTGGCCGACGACCGCTACGCGTTCCTGACCGGGTTCTTCGCCGATTTCTACAACCTCGACGAGAACCTCGGCTCGCGCATCTCGCCGGAGGCGCTGGAGGCCAGCGTGCAGGTCGGCAACCAGGCGGGGAACACGGCCATCGCCGCCGCCCCGCTGACGTGGCCGACCGATTTCCGCGCCGACATCCGCGCCATCGCCGACCTCGAGGTGCCGAGCCTCATCGTGCACGGCACGGCCGACAACATCCTCCCCATCGACAAAACCGCGCGGAAATTCGCCGCCCTGCTGCCCAGCGCCGCCGTGGTCGAGATCGAGGGCGCGCCGCACGGGCTGCTGTGGACCCACGGCGACGCGGTCAACGCGGCGCTGCTCGAGTTCTTGGGATGAACGACGCGGTCTGCCGCACGGCGGCCGGTGCCGTGCGCGGCGTGTGGCGGGGCGCCCCCGGCCGACCCGGGGCATCCGCCGCCTTCCTCGGCATCCCCTTCGCCCGCCCGCCAGTGGGGCCGCTGCGGTTCGCGGCGCCGGCGCCGGTCGAACCGTGGGAGGGCGTGCGCGACGCGGTCGCGTACGGCGCGACCCCGCAGCGGTGGATGTCGCCGGGCCCCACGCTGATCCCCGAGCCGTCGGTGCCAGGCGAGTCGACCCTCAACGTCAACGTGTTCACCCCGCGGCCGGGCGACGAGTCGGCCGCGCTGCCGGTGCTCGTCTTCATCCACGGCGGCGGGTACGTGTCGGGCTCCCCCGCGAGCCCGTGGTACGACGGCCGCGCGTTCAACCGCGACGGGGTCGTGACCGTGACCGTGTCGTACCGGCTCGGATTCGACGGCTTCGGCTGGATCGACGGGGCGCCGCAGAATCGCGGCGTGCTCGACTGGATCGCCGCCCTGGAGTGGGTGCGTGACAACATCGCCGCCTTCGGCGGCGACCCCGGCAACGTGACGATCGCCGGCCAGTCGGCCGGCGGCGGCGCCGTGCTGCGCCTGCTCGCGCTGCCCGCCGCGCAGGGCCTGTTCCGCCGCGCGCTCTCGTCGTCGGGGGCGGTCGCCGACATCCCGGCCGAGCGCGCGCGGGAGACCTCCCGGCGCCTCGCTGCCCGGCTCGGCGTGGCGCCCACGCGCGACGGGTTCGCGACGGCGGCCGAGAAGCAGATCGAGAAGCTGCAGGTGCCCGCCGCCGCGTCCGGGGCGAAGGGCATCGCCGCCGCGCGGGCCGCCCTGCTGGCGCCTGTGCCGTACGGCCCCGTGCTCGACGGCGATACCGTCCAGCACCCGACCGTGGAGTCGCTGGCCGCCGGCGTCGGCGCCGACAAGGCTCTCGTGCTCGGCTCGAACGACGACGAGTTCACGGGGGTCACCCGGGCCTACCGCGATCGGCTGCGGTTCGTTCCGCCGGCTCTCGCGCTGGCGCTGGTCGGGGAAGGCGCGCACGCGCGCGCGTACGTGCGCGCGAACCGCGGCCTCGGCGACACCGCGGCGGTGCTCGGCCGTTTCGTGACCGACCACGTGTTCCGCTCGCTCGTGATGCGTGTGGCGGCCGCGCGCGGCGCGGCGCCGACGTGGGCCTACCGCTTCGCGTGGCGCTCGCCCGTGCGCGGAGACATGGCGCTGCACTGCCTCGACGTGCCGTTCTGGTTCGACTGCCTGGGTGACGAGCACGTCGCGGGCATCGCCGGCGACAGCCCGCCGCAGTCGCTGGCCGACCACATGCACGCCGCGGCGGTCGCCTTCGCGCGCGACGGTGACCCGGGCTGGCCGGCGTGGTCGGTGCGGCCGGGGCTCACGCGCGTGTTCGGGGCGCCGCCATCCACTCCCGTCCTCTTGCCCGACGGGTACGCGAGCGTGCGCGCGCTGGTGTGAGGCCGGCCACGCTGCGGGCGTCAGGACAGCGCCGGGATCACCTGCGACTCGAACAGGTCGATGCCGGAGTGGTCGTAGGCCGCCTCCGGGAAGTAGTGGATGGCGTAGCCGAGCCCGTGCTCCTCGTGCTCGCGCAGCCGCTCGACGATCTGCTCGGGCGTGCCCACCAGGGCGCTGCCGGAGCGGTACTCGGCCATCAGGGCGTCGACGTCGTCGCCGAGGTGAGGGGCGACGCGCGCCGCGATGGCGTCGAGCCGGTCGGCGACCTCTGACTCGGTCTCGCCGACCACGGTGTTGAAGTTCGACGACCGCGTGATGGTCGCGAAATCGCGGCCGATCGCGTCGCAGTGCGCGCGCAGCACGTCGCTCTTGTGGTCGAAGGCCTCGAGCCCGCCGGCGAAGTTCGTGTAGGTCGCGTGCTGCGCCGCGATGCGGAGGGTGACCTTCTCGCCCCCGCCCGCGATCCACAGCGGGATGCCGCCCGCTTGCAGCGGCTGCGGCTGCACGATGGCCCCGTCGACCTGGTAGTGCGCGCCGTCGAGCGTGGCCGTGCCGGTCTCCCACGCCTGCCGCATGATCTCGACCCCCTCGCGCAGCATGCCCAGGCGCTCGCCGATGCCGGGGAACCCGTACCCGTAGGCGAGCCATTCGTGCTCGTACCAACCGCCGCCGATGCCCATCTCGGCGCGCCCGCCGGAGACGACGTCCACGGTGGCGGCGACCTTCGCCAGGTAGGCCGGGTTGCGGTAGCCCATGCACGTGCACATCTGGCCGAGGCGCACGCGGTCGGTGGACGCGGCGAACGCCGCCATCAGCGTCCACGCCTCGTGCGTGGCCTGGTTGCTCGGCACCGGGCGGGTGTGGAAGTGGTCGTAGACCCACAGCGACTCCCACGGGCCCTCGTCGGCGCGCTGCGCGAGGTGGCGCATCACCCGCCACTGGTCGGCGGGGTCGATGCCGACGAGGTCGAAGCGCCAGCCCTGGGGGATGAAGGTTCCGAATCGCATGGGCCCGATCTTACGGCCCGCTGTGCTGCGAGGCCGTGCTGTTCGCGCGTCAGCCCAAGGCGATCACGCGGGCGTGCGGCATCCGCGCCCGCATCACCGCGATCGCCTCCGGGTTGTCGTCGACGAGCACCGCCTCGCGCCCGAGCGCCGACGCGACCGCGCCGGTCGTCCCGCTGCCCGCGAAGAAGTCGAGCACGCGGTCGCCGGGCCGGGAGGACGCCTGCACGATGCGGCGCAGGATGCCCTCCGGCTTCTGCGTCGGATAGCCCGTCTTCTCGCGGCCGGCCGTGGGCACGATGGTGTGCCACCAGACATCCGTCGGCAGCTTTCCGCGCGCCGCCTTCTCGGGGGTGACCAGGCCCGGAGCCATGTAGGGCTCGCGGTCGACGGCCGCGGAGTCGAACCAGTAGCGCGCCGGGTCTTTCACGTACACGAGGATCGTGTCGTGCTTGGTGGGCCAGCGCCGCAGGGTCTTGCCGCCGTAGTCGTAGGCCCAGATCAGCTCGTTGAGGAAGCTGTCGCGGCCGAACACCGCATCGAGCAGCACCTTCGCGTAGTGCGCCTCGCGGTAGTCGAGGTGCAGGTACAGCGTGCCGTCGTCGGCGAGCAGGCGCCACGCCTCCGCCAGCCGGGGCTCGAGGAAGCCCCAGTAGTCGTCGAACCGGTCGTCGTACGCGCGCAGCTCGCCGCGCAGCCGCTCGTAGTCCCGCCCGTGGAACCCCTGCCGCACGACCGCGCCCCCCTGTCCGTGAGACTCCACCTGAGCGCCGAGAACGTGGTTCTGCCCCGCGGTCTCGGCGCCTGTATGGAGTCTCACCGTCTCGGCGGGGGCGGGACGCGCGGTCTCGATCGCGCGGGCCTGGGGGCGGCCGGTGTTGAACGGGGGGTCGAGGTAGATCAGCGTGAAGGAGGCATCCGGCAACGCCGCCAGCACGTCGAGGTTGTCGCCCTCGTGGATCGTCACGCGGCCGCCAGGAGCGTCGGCGCTCATGGGATGCGGCGCAGCCACGCGTCCGTCGCGAACTTCGACTCGACCAGCGCCTCCGCCTCGGCGTATTCCTCTGCGGTTATATGGCCGTCTGTTGCGCCGTAGAGCTGGACGAACGTGTCTTTCAGCCGCGTCATGATCTGCTGGCGCGGCAGTCCCGACTGGCGGCGCAGCGGATCGACGCGTTTGGCCGCCGACGTCGTGCCCTTGTCGCTGAGCTTCTCACGGCCGATGCGCAGCACTTCGGCCATCACCTGGCCGTCCATGTCGTAGCTCAAGGTGGCGTGGTGCAGCACCCCGCCGCCGGCGAGCCGCTTCTGCGCGGCGCCGCCGATCTTGCCCTGCGGCGAGGCGATGTCGTTGAGCGGCTGGTACACCGCGTCGATGCCGAGCGAGCGCAGCGCCTGCAGCACCCAGTCGTCGAGGAACGCGTACGAGTCCGCGAAAGTCATCCCCGACACGAGGGATGCCGGAACATACAGCGAGTACGTGATGATCTGCCCCGCCGCCATGAGCATCGCGCCACCGCCGGAGATGCGCCGCACGACGTCGAACCCGTGCTTGGCGGCGTTCTCGGCGTCGACCTCGTTGCGCAGCGACTGGAACGAGCCGATCACGACAGCCGACTCGTTCCACTCCCACAGCCGCAGCGTGGGCGTGCGCCGCCCGTCGCCGACGCGCTTCGTGAGCACCTCGTCGAGCGCGAGGTTCATACGGGGAGACACGGCCTGTTCGTGCACGACCTCCCACGCGAAGTCGAGCCAGCCGGCGGCCGTGGCGAGGGCACGGCGCACGGCGGTGCCGACCGACTCCGGAGTGAACCCCAGCAGCTGGGCGTCTGCAGGCAGGGCCGCCCGCACCGCAGCGGCGATCGCGGCCGCATCGGCGTCCACCGGCATCCCGTTCACCGCCGCGTCGATCGCGTCCAGCGCGTCGTCGGGCTCGAGGAAGAAGTCGCCGGCGAGGCGGAACTCGGCGATGCGTCCGTCGCGCTCCTCCAGGTCGACGACGACGAGCTTTCCACCCGGGACCTTGAACTCACCGTGCATGACGCCCAGCCTAGGCCGCGTCCCACCTGCTAGGGTTGCCAAGCGGCATCCGAAGCCGCTGCGTCGTCGATACGCTTCCTGGCCGGTTTCCCAAAGCCCGCCGCGTCTCTTCTCGAACGGCGAAACGATGCGCCCCGCCGGGCGCCGTCGCCATCCCGCACCGCCGCGCATCCGATCGCCCGCGTGCACTCACGAAAGCAACCATGTCTTCCTTCACCTCTCTCGGCGTGCCCGACAAGCTCGCCGTCGTCCTCGCGGCCTCCGGCAAGTCCGAGCCGTTCCCCATCCAGCGCGACACGCTGCCCGACTCGCTCGCCGGGCGCGACGTGCTCGGTCGCGGCCGGACCGGCAGCGGAAAGACCATCGCGTTCGCGCTGCCGCTGGTCGCCCGCCTCTCCGGCGACCGGGCGGCCCGTCGCCAGCCCGGCCGGCCCCGCGGTCTCGTGCTGGCGCCCACGCGCGAGCTCGCGACCCAGATCGTCGCGACGATCGCGCCGCTGGCGGATGCCGCGGGCCTGACCGTCACGACGATCTTCGGCGGCGTCAGCCAGAGGCCGCAAGAGCAGGCGATGCGGCGCGGAGTCGACATCGTCGTCGCGTGCCCCGGCCGGCTCGAAGACCTCATGAAGCAGCGGATCGTCGACCTCGGCGCCGTGGAGATCACGGTGCTCGACGAGGCCGACCACATGGCCGACCTGGGGTTCCTGCCCGGAGTCACCCGCATCCTGGCCGCGACGCCGCAGGGCGGGCAGCGGATGCTGTTCAGCGCAACGCTCGACCGCGGCGTCGACGCGCTCGTGCGCCGCTTCCTGCGCGACGAGGTGCGCCACGAGGTCGACGAGGCGAGCGTCCCGCAGGGCGTGATGACCCACCGCGTGCTCGTGGTGCCCGACGCCGACGAGAAGACCGCCCTCGTGCGCCACCTCGCGTCCGGCCGCGGCCGCCGCATCCTCTTCACCCGCACCAAGCACCAGGCCAAGAAGCTCGCCAAGCAGTTGACCGCCGCCGGCATCCCGTCCGTCGATCTGCACGGCAACCTGTCGCAGAGCGCGCGCGAGCGCAATCTGGCCGCGTTCGGGAAGGATGCCGACAAGGGCGGCGTGCGCGTGCTCGTCGCCACCGACGTGGCCGCCCGCGGCGTGCACGTCGACGACGTCGAGCTGGTGGTGCACGTCGACCCGCCGGTGGAGCACAAGGCGTACCTGCACCGCTCGGGCCGCACCGCGCGCGCCGGCGCCGAGGGCGTCGTGGTCACCGTGGCGCTGGACGCGCAGCGGCGCGAGGTGAACGACCTGCTCGGAAAGGCGCGGATCGCCGCCCCCGCCGAGCGGGTGTCGGCCCAGTCCGCCGTCGTCGGCGAGATCGTCGGCGAGCCGGCTCCGCGCGTGGCGGCCGCCGCCGCGCCGGAAGCACGCCAGCCCCAGGGCGGCGGCCGCCGCCTGCAGCAGGGCCAGGGCTCTGCACAGCGCCAGGGCGGCGCAGGCCGCCAGGGCGGCCGCGGGCAGCGCTCCCGCTCGGGCGGGCCGCAGGCCGAGCAGCCTGGCCGGCCGTCGGGCGACCGATCGGGCCGGCCGTCTGGCGACCGGTCCGGTCGGCGCGGCGGCGAGCAGTCCGCGGAGCG
>NZ_JASGEC010000040.1:0-5966 GCF_047606685.1 Microbacterium sp. | reverse complement strand
TGGGCGTCGGCCTCGGGGTTGCGCACCTCGAGGATGTTGAGCTGGATCTGCTTGCCGGTGAGCTTCTCAAGGTCGGCGCGGATGCGCTCGGCCTCGGCGCCGCGGCGGCCGATCACGATGCCCGGGCGGGCGGTGTGGATGTCGACGCGCACCCGATCGCGCGTGCGCTCGATCTCGATGCGGCTCACGCCCGCGCGGTCGAGCTTCGACTGCAGGAGCTTGCGGATCTTGATGTCCTCGGCCACGTAGTCGGCGTAGCGCTGGCCCGGCTTCGTCGAATCCGAGAACCACCGCGACACGTGGTCCGTGGTGATGCCGAGGCGGAAGCCGTACGGGCTGACTTTCTGTCCCATTACTTGCTCGCCTTCTTCGTCGTGGTTGAAGCGTTGCCGGCCGCTGAGCCGGTCGAAGCGTCGACCTCGGGGGTCGACAGGACCACGGTGATGTGGCTGGTGCGCTTCTTGATCTGGAACGCGCGGCCCTGGGCGCGGGGCTGGAAACGCTTGAGCGTCGTCCCCTCGTCCACGAAGGCGTTCTTCACGTACAGGTCTCGTTCGTCGAGGTACTCGCCGGCCTGGTCCGCCTTCACGCGGGCGTTGGCGACGGCCGACGCGACGAGCTTGTAGATCGGCTCGCTCGCGCTCTGCTGCGCGAACTTCAGGATCGCGAGCGCCTCTTCGGCCTGCTTGCCCTTGATGAGCGCGACGACACGACGAGCCTTCTGAGGGGTCACGCGGATGTGTCGCACGCGGGCGATGGACTCCACCATTTCTCTCTCCTCTGCTTCGTTTCTCGAGGCAGCCCCCGCGTCAGCGGCGGCGGCCCTTCTTGTCGTCCTTCTCGTGGCCGCGGAAGGTGCGGGTGGGCGCGAACTCGCCCAGTTTGTGTCCGACCATGGTCTCGGTCACGAACACGGGGATGTGCTTGCGACCGTCATGCACCGCGATCGTGTGGCCGAGCATGGCCGGGACGATCATCGAGCGGCGCGACCACGTCTTGATGACGTTCTTGGTGCCGGCTTCGTTCTGCGAGGCGACCTTGCGAAGCAGGTGCTCGTCGACGAAGGGGCCCTTCTTGAGACTGCGAGGCATCTTCTACTCCTACCTACCGCGCTTCTTGCCGGCGTTGCGCCGACGGACGATGTACTTGTCGCTCTCTTTGTTGGCGTGGCGGGTGCGACCCTCCTGCTGCCCCCACGGAGACACCGGGTGACGGCCGCCGGACGTCTTGCCCTCGCCGCCACCGTGCGGGTGGTCGACGGGGTTCATCGCGACGCCGCGCACGGTCGGGCGCACGCCCTTCCAGCGCTTGCGGCCGGCCTTGCCCCAGTTGATGTTCGACTGCTCGGCGTTGCCGACCTCGCCGATGGTCGCGCGGCAGCGCGCGTCGACGTTGCGGATCTCGCCCGAGGGCAGGCGCAACTGGGCGTATGGCCCGTCCTTGGCGACCAGGCGCACGCCCGCACCGGCCGAGCGGGCGAGCTTGGCGCCGCCGCCGGGGCGCAACTCGATCGCGTGCACCACGGTTCCGGTCGGGATGTTGCGCAGCGGGAGGTTGTTCCCCGGCTTGATGTCGGCCGACGGGCCGGACTCGACGATGTCGCCCTGGCGCAGCTTGTTCGGCGCGATGATGTAGCGCTTCTCGCCGTCCTTGTAGTGCAGCAGCGCGATGCGCGCCGTGCGGTTGGGGTCGTACTCGATGTGCGCGACCTTCGCGTCGATGCCGTCTTTGTCGCCCCGACGGAAGTCGATCACGCGGTACTGGCGCTTGTGCCCGCCGCCGATGTGGCGCGTGGTGATGCGGCCCTGGTTGTTGCGGCCGCCGGTCTTGGCGAGCGGGCGCAGCAGCGACTTCTCCGGCGTCGATCGGGTGATCTCGGCGAAGTCTGCCACCGACGAGCCGCGGCGTCCCGGCGTCGTGGGCTTGTACTTGCGAATAGCCATTGTTCTCTAGTCCTCTATCCCGACGTCAGCCGACTGCCGTGAAGATGTCGATGGTGCCCGACTTGAGCGTCACGATCGCACGCTTGGTGTCCTTGCGCTTGCCGGTGCCGAAGCGCGTGCGACGGGCCTTGCCGATGCGGTTGAGCGTGTTCACCGACGCCACCTTGACGCCGAAGATCTTCTCGATCGCGAGCTTGATCTCGGTCTTCGAGGCGCGCGGGTCGACGAGGAACGTGTACTTGCCCTCGTCGATGAGCCCGTAGCTCTTCTCGGACACGACAGGCTTCAGGATGATGTCGCGCGGGTCCTTGTTGACGGCGGTCATGCCGAGACCTCCTTGGCGGTCTTGGACGCGACGAACGCGTCGTAGGCGCCCTTGGTGAAGACGATGTCGTCGGAGACGAGCACGTCGTAGGCGTTGAGCTGGTCGACGGGGAGCACGTGCACGTACGAGAGGTTGCGCACGCTCTTGGCCGTGACGTCGTCATCGCGCTCGATGACGACGAGCACGTTCTTGGCGGCGGCCAGGGAGCCCAGGACGGCAGCCGCGGCCTTCGTGGAGGGCGCGCCCTCGATGCCGAACGAGTCGACGACGTGCAGGCGCTCGCCGCGGGCGCGGTCGCTCAGCGCGCCGAGCAGGGCGGCGGCGACCATCTTCTTGGGCGTGCGCTGCGCGTAGTCGCGCGGCTTCGGGCCGTGCACGATGCCGCCACCGGTCATCTGGGGCGCGCGGATCGAGCCCTGGCGCGCGTTGCCGGTGCCCTTCTGGCGGAAGGGCTTGCGGCCGGCGCCGGACACCTCGCCACGACGCTTGGTCGAGTGGGTGCCCTGGCGGGCTGCGGCGCGCTGTGCCACAACGACCTGGTGGATCAGCGGGATGTTGGTCTTGACGTCGAACAGCGCGGCGGGCAGCTCGACCGAGCCGGCCTTCTTGCCGTTCGCGTTGTGGACGTCGAGGGTCGTGCCGGTCATGGACTCAGGCCCCCTTCACTGCGTTGCGGACGAACACGATGCGGCCGCGCGCGCCCGGGACGGCGCCCTTGACGAGCAGCAGGCCCTTCTCGGCGTCGACGGCGTGCACCGCGAGGTTGAGGACGGTCACGCGCTCGCCGCCCATGCGGCCGGCCATGCGCATGCCCTTGAAGACGCGGCTCGGCGTCGACGACGCGCCGATCGAGCCGGGCTTGCGGTGGTTGCGGTGCGCGCCGTGCGAGGCGGAGACGCCCTTGAAGTTGTGGCGCTTCATGACGCCCGCGGTGCCCTTGCCCTTGCTCGTGCCGACGACGTCGACGAGCTGGCCGGCCTCGAACACGCCGTCCACGGTGAGCTCCTGGCCGAGTGAGTAGTCAGCAGCGTCCGCGGTGCGGATCTCGGTGAGGTGGCGGCGGGGGGTCACGCCGGCCGCCTCGAAGTGGGCGGTCTGCGGCTTGTTCACCTTGCGCGGGTCGATCTGCCCGTACGCGATCTGGACGGCGTTGTAGCCGTCCTTCTCCGGCGTGCGGACCTGGGTCACCACGTTCGGGGAGACCTCGATCACCGTGACGGGGACGAGCTTTCCGTTCTCGTCCCAGACCTGGGTCATACCGAGCTTCGTGCCCAGCAGGCCCCGGGAAATCTTGTTGTCGATGTGTGCCATGGCCGGTGTCCTCAGAGCTTGATCTCGATGTTGACGTCGGCCGGCAGGTCGAGGCGCATCAGCGAGTCGACGGCCTTGGGCGTCGGGTCGATGATGTCGATCAGACGCTTGTGGGTGCGCATCTCGAAGTGCTCGCGGCTGTCCTTGTACTTGTGCGGCGACCGGATGACGCACACGACGTTCTTCTCGGTCGGAAGCGGCACGGGGCCCACCACGGTGGCGCCGGCGCGGATCACGGTGTCGACGATCTTGCGCGCCGAGCTGTCGAGGCCGGCGTGATCGTACGACTTCAGGCGAATGCGGATCTTCTGTCCCGCCATTTGTCTGCTCACTCTCTTTCTCGCGTCTTACCGCACAGGGCATTGGACGCACGCGCACCTGCGGGCGCAGGAGCACTTCTTCGGTCCTCGGCGTGTCGGGGCGAACCCGAACCGGTCGAGGGGAACCGCTGTTCTGGTGTCAATCCGCGGCGCGCCGCGGCATCCGTGTCACCCGCGCGTGCGCGCGGACGAGGTGGGATGAGGGTGTTCTGCTGCCCGCGGCCTAGGCTTCACGCGTGCGCGCTGCCTATGCACTGCCCTGGCAGTGATCCCGCGCACACCACACGGGCGCACAGGAATGTGGAACCTGAACAGTCTACGTGTCGCCCGGGCGTGTCGCAAACTCGCGCCGGGATTCGGCGTGCTCGAATCAGGCGAGCATCGCGGGGAAGCCGCGGCGGCCGACTCGCAGCGCTCCAGGCAGGAACGGGAATCGCCCGCCGGCACGGGGCCGGCGGGCGATTCTCGGAACCCGGACTACTGGTCGCCGACTGCTCCGTCGACGTTGTCGCGGACGCCGTCGATCGCGGCGTCGTGCTCGTCGGGCAGCACCTTCTTGGCGAGGTCGGCCGCGCCATCCAGCACCTTGTCGCTGATGTCCTCGACCTGGTCGGACTTGAGGAACTCCTCGACCTTCTCCTTGTTCTGCTCGAACAGCTCCTTGCCTTGATTCACGATGTCGTCGATGCCCATTTGCGTCCTCCCCGTTGCGTGCGAGCGCGCCCAGCGCGCGCCCGCCGTCAGCATACCCCCGCGCCTTGCCGCGAGGCGAGGAGGTGTCGCCTTCGCCCCGCGAAACCCACGTCGCGCGTCGAGACCCACCTGGCGCGTCGAAACCCCGCGCGGCGGCATGGGTCTCGACGCGGCAGACGGGTCTCGACGCGGCACGCGGGTCTCGACGCGGCAGGCGGGTCTCGACGCGGCACGCAGGTCTCGACGCAACGCGGGTCGAGACGTGATGCCGGTCAACGCGCGACGAAGGCCCCCGGGATTCCCGGGGGCCTTCGTGGACGGTTGTCGCGCGGCTACGCCGCTCGACTCACTTCAGGATCTTCGTGACCGTTCCGGCGCCGACGGTGCGACCGCCCTCGCGGATCGCGAAGCCGAGGCCCTCCTCCATGGCGATCGGCTGGATGAGCTCGACCTTCATGTCGGTGGTGTCGCCGGGCATGACCATCTCGGTGCCCTCGGGCAGCGAGATGACGCCGGTGACGTCCGTGGTGCGGAAGTAGAACTGCGGACGGTAGTTCGTGTAGAAGGGGTTGTGGCGGCCGCCCTCCTCCTTGGAGAGGATGTACGCGGTGCCCTCGAACTCCGTGTGCGGGGTGACCGAGCCGGGCTTGACGACGACCTGGCCGCGCTCCACGTCGTCACGCTTGGTGCCGCGCAGCAGCAGACCACAGTTCTCGCCGGCCCACGCCTCGTCGAGCTGCTTGTGGAACATCTCGATGCCGGTGACGATCGTCTTCTGCGTCGGGCGCAGACCCACGATCTCGACCTCGGAGTTGATCGCGAGCGTGCCACGCTCGGCGCGGCCGGTCACGACCGTGCCACGGCCGGTGATCGTGAAGACGTCCTCGATCGGCATGAGGAACGGCTTGTCCTTGTCGCGGACCGGGTCCGGGATCCACTCGTCGACGGCGTCCATGAGCTCGGCGATGGCGTCGGCCCACTTCTCGTCGCCCTCGAGGGCCTGCAGGCCCGAGACGCGCACGACGGGAGCGTTGTCGCCGTCGAAGCCCTGGCTCGACAGCAGCTCGCGCAGCTCGAGCTCGTTGAGCTCGAGGAGCTCCTCGTCGTCGACCATGTCAGCCTTGTTCAGCGCGACCAGCAGCGTCGGCACGCCGACCTGCTTGGCCAGCAGCACGTGCTCGCGCGTCTGCGCCATGATGCCGTCGGTCGCCGCGACCACGAGGATCGCGCCGTCCATCTGGGCAGCGCCGGTGATCATGTTCTTGATGTAGTCGGCGTGACCCGGGGCGTCGACGTGCGCGTAGTGGCGCTTCGGCGTCTCGTACTCGACGTGCGAGATGTTGATCGTGATGCCGCGCTGGCGCTCCTCCGGAG
>NZ_JASGEC010000039.1:0-3796 GCF_047606685.1 Microbacterium sp. | reverse complement strand
GGCGGGGGCGCGGCACGTCGAGCTGGGCGCGCGGGTCAGTGGGCCGCGCTCAGCAGGGGCGCGACACGGGCGCGCACGGCTGCCGCGAGCTCGTCAGCGGGCCGCGTCGCGTCGAGCACGAGGAATCGCGCCGGCTCGGCTGCGGCGAGCTGGAGGAACGCCGCACGCACGCGCTCGTGGAACTCGTCGCGCTCGGCCTCGAGCCGGTCGAAGGGCTTGTCGTCGGCGTCCAGGCGCGCCCGCGCGCGCGACGGATCGAGGTCGAGCAGCACCGTGACATCGGGCAGCACCCCGCCGGTCGCCCACAGCGACAGCTCGCGCACCTCGCCTGGGTCGAGCACGCGCCCCGCCCCCTGGTAGGCCACCGACGAGTCGAGGTAGCGGTCTTGGACCACGACTTCGCCGCGATCGAGCGCGGGCCCCACCACGGTCTCGATGTGGTGCGCGCGGTCGGCCGCGTAGAGCAGGGCCTCGGCGCGCGGGGCGATGTCGCCGCGGTGGTGCAGCACGATGTCGCGCACGAGCCGGCCGACATCCGTTCCGCCCGGCTCGCGAGTGGTGACGACCGTGCGACCGGATGCCTCGAGCCAGTCGCGCAGCAGTGCCGCCTGCGTCGTCTTCCCCGAGCCGTCGCCGCCCTCGAGGGTCACCCAGAGGCCAGCGCGTTTCGTCTGGCCCGCGGCTCGCTCAACGACCATGAACGCTCACTCCCTCGCCTCGCTCGCGGGGCGACCGGTCGTCACTTCTTCTTCGCGGGCGCTCGCCGGGCGGGGGCGCGTCGCGCCCGCTTGGGCGCGGGGCCCTTCGCGCGCTTGTCCGCCAGCAGTTGCACCGCCCGCTCGAAGTCGACGTCGTCGGCGCTCTCGCCCCGCGGGATCGTGGCGTTGGTCTCGCCGTCGGTCACGTAGGGGCCGAAGCGGCCGTCCTTGAGCTTGATCGGCTTGCCGCTGGTCGGATCGGCGTCGAACTCCTTGAGCGCGCTGGATGCCCCGCGGGCTCCGTACTTCGGCTGCGCGTAGATCGCGAGCGCCTCCTCCAGGGTGAGGTCGAACAGCTGCTGCTCGCTCTGCAGCGTGCGCGAGTCGGCGCCCTTCTTCAAGTACGGCCCATAGCGGCCGTTCTGCGCGGTGATGGCCTCGCCCGACTCCGGGTCCGTGCCGACCACGCGGGGCAGGTCGAGCAAGCGCAACGCCGTCTCGAGGTCGACGGTGTCGACCGACATCGTCTTGAACAGAGAGGCCGTGCGCGGCTTGGGCGCGGCATCCTTCTTCGCCGTCTTCTTCTTGCGCCCTTCGACAGGCTCAGGGGACGGGACAGGCTCAGGGGCCGGGACGACCTCCCCTGTCGTCTCGTCGACGGTCTCGTCGACCGGCTCGACCTCTTGCACATAGGGGCCGAACCGTCCGTCCTTGACGATGACGAGCTTGCCGTTGGCAGGGTTCTCGCCCAAGACGCGGTCGCCGGCGACGGGCGCCTCGATGAGCTCGCGGGCGCGCTCGGCGGTCAGCTCGTCAGGTGCGAGGTCGTCGGGGACGTTGACGATGCGTGGCTTGGCGTCGGGGTGCTCGGGGTCGGCGACCTCGAGGTACGGGCCGTACCGGCCCAGCCGCAGCGCAACGCCGTCGACGATCGGCGTCGAGTTGATCACGCGCGCGTCGATCTCGCCGAGGTTCTCGACGATGTTGCGCAGGCCCACCTGATCGTCGGAGCCGAAGTAGAAGCCCTTCAGCCACTGCGCGCGCTGCTGCTCGCCGCGTGCGATCGCGTCGAGGTCGTCTTCGAGGGCGGCGGTGAAGTCGTAGTCGACGAGGTCGGAGAAGTGCTGCTCGAGCAGACGCACGACGCTGAACGCGAGCCAGCTGGGCACGAGCGCCTGTCCGCGCTTGGTGACGTAGCCGCGGGTGAGGATGACGTCGATGATGCTGGCGAACGTCGAGGGACGACCGATGCCCTTCTCTTCCAACGCCTTGACCAGGCTCGCTTCGGTGTAGCGCGGCTTGGGGCTCGTCGAGTGGCCTTTGGCCTCGACATCCCGCAAGCGCAGCACGTCGCCGACGGCGAGCGCCGGCAGCGACTGGTCGTCGGCCTTGTCAGCGTCACTGCGACGCTCGTCACGGCTCTCTTGGTACGCCTCCATGAAGCCGCGGAACGTGTAGACGGTGCCGGAGGCGGTGAGCTCGGCCTTGCGCCCGCCGGCGTCTGCCTCGAGTGTGACGGTCGTCGTCTCGTACTTCGCGTCGGACATCTGGCTGGCGATCGTGCGCTTCCAGATGAGGTCGTACAGCCGCAGCTCGTCGCGGTCGAGGGCGCCGGCGACGTGCGACGGCGTGCGGAAGCTGTCGCCCGACGGGCGGATCGCCTCGTGCGCCTCCTGCGCGTTCTTGCTCTTGCTGCGGTACACGCGCGGGTTCGGCGGCACGGCGCGGTCGCCGTAGAGGGAGACGGCCTGTGCGCGCGCGGCTTCCACCGCCTGCTTCGACAGCGCGACCGAGTCGGTGCGCATGTAGGTGATGTAGCCCTTCTCGTAGAGCCGCTGCGCGACGCTCATGGCGTGCTTCGCGCTCATCGAGAGCTTGCGCCCGGCCTCTTGCTGCATCGTCGAGGTAGTGAACGGGGGCTTCGGGCTGCGCGTGCCGGGCTTGGCCTCGATGCCGGTGACGGATGCCTGCCCGGCCGCCTCGATCGCCGCGCGCAGCTCGGCCGCCTGCGCCTCGTCGAGCACGAGCACGGCCTTGCGCAGCTCGCCGCGGTCGTTGAAGTCGGCGCCGCGCGCGAGCGGAGCGCCGTCGACGCGGGCGAGACGGGCAGTGAACCCTTCGGCGTGTTCTGCCGCGGGCGCGCCGGTGACCGCGAGGGCCTCGAGGTCCCAGTACGACGCCGAGACGAACGCCATTCGCTCGCGCTCGCGGTCAACGACCATGCGAGTGGCGGCGGACTGCACACGCCCGGCGGATGTGCCCTGCTGCACTTTCATCCACAGCACGGGCGAGACATCCCACCCGTACAGGCGGTCGAGGATGCGGCGGGTCTCCTGCGCGTCGACGAGGGCGTGGTCGAGCTCGCGGGTGTTGTCGACGGCGGCGCGGATCGCGTCTTTCGTGATCTCGTGGAACACCATGCGGCGCACCGGCACCTTGGGCTTGAGCGTCTCGAGCAGGTGCCACGCGATGGCCTCGCCCTCGCGGTCTTCATCTGTCGCGAGCAGGAGCTCGTCGGCGTTCTTGAGCGCGCGCTTGAGCTCGCTCACGGTCTTGCGGCCGCGCTCGCTCTCCACGTAGTAGGGGTCGAAGTCGTTCTCGATGTCGATGGAGTACTTCCCGTACGCCTTCTTCTTGTCGGCGGGGATGTCCTTCTTGTCGGCGAGGTCGCGGATGTGGCCGACCGAGCTGAGCACCTCGTAGCCGTCGCCGAGGTAGCCCTGGATCGACCGCATCTTGGTCGGCGACTCGACGATGACGAGCTTCTTGCCGCTCGAGGCTGGCTGGGGCACGGGGGCCTTCCTTTCTCCGATGCACACCATACACACCGCGCGCTGTGTGCCCGGTTCAGGCTGCGTCAGGGCGGCGGCGGGCCGGCGCGCGCGGCGGCCTCCGCTGACAGCGCCGCGAACGGCACGGCGACCCGCACGGTCGCGGTGAGCTCGTCGAGCGCGCAGCTCCGCAACGACGCCCCGTTGGCCTCGGCCACCGCTGCCGCCGCGCCGCACGGATCAGCCCCCGCCCCCGCCGTCGCACCCGACAGCGTGTCGGCGGCGGCCAGCGCGGCGGCGTCGGCGGCGGCAGCGGCCCGCTGCGAG
>NZ_JASGEC010000038.1:0-47269 GCF_047606685.1 Microbacterium sp. | reverse complement strand
GGTGCCGTAGCCGACGAGCACCGCGCCGCCGGCGTCAGGCTCCGGCGCCGCCGCGGGGGCGCCGTGCTCGCTGCGGCCGACCGAGGCATCCGCCCCGCCCGCCGCCGTGATCGTGATGATCGGCGCGCCCACCTCAACGGTGTCGCCCTCGGCCGCCAGCAGTTCGCCGACGGAGCCCTCGAACGGCGACGGCAGCTCGACGAGCGACTTCGCGGTCTCGATCTCGACGAGCACGTCGTTGACGGCGACCGTGTCGCCGGGGCCGACGCGCCACTGCACGATCTCGGCCTCGGTGAGCCCCTCCCCCACGTCGGGGAGGACAAACGTCTGCGTGCTCATCGGGTCTCCTTCGGTCGCCGCATCCCTCGCCGCATCCTCCCGGCGAGAGTACATCTGGTGGACGAAAGCATGGTTGGTTGCCTACCTCTCGTCCATCAGGTGTTCTCTCGCGGTCATGGGGGCGGGGTCAGAAGGCGAGGGAGCGGTCGACGGCTTCGAGGATGCGGTCGGGGTCGGGCAGGTACGCGCCCTCGAGCTTGGCGGGCGGGAAGGGCACGTCGAACCCCGACACCCGCAGCACGGGGGCCTGCAGCGCGAAGAACGCGCGCTCCATCACGGTCGCGGCGACCTCCGAGCCGAGCGACGTGAAGCCCGGGGCCTCCTGCGCGTAGACCATGCGGCCGGTGCGGCGCACCGAGTCGAGGATCGGCCCGTAATCGACCGGCGACAGCGACCGCAGGTCGACCACCTCGCACGACGTGCCCTCGCTCTCGGCGAGCGCGGCGGCCTGCAGCAGCGTCGTCACCATCGCGCCGTGGCCGACGAGCGTGACATCCGTGCCCCGGCGCACGAGCCGCGACGCGTGCAGCGGCAGCGCGCGAGCGGAGGCATCCACCTCGCCCTTCATCCAGTACTTGCTCTTGGGCTCGAGGAAGACGACCGGGTCGTCGGAGGCGATGGCGTCCTGGATCATCCAGTACGCGTCGTTGGGGGTGGATGGCGAGACCACCCGCAGGCCGGCGGTGTGCGTGAAGTACGCCTCGGGGCTCTCCTGGTGGTGCTCGACCGCGCCGATGTGCCCGCCGTACGGGATGCGGATCACCACCGGCATGCGCAACGCGCCCTCGTGCCGGTTGGTGAGCTTGGCCAGCTGCGTCGTGATCTGGTCGAATCCCGGGAACACGAACCCGTCGAACTGGATCTCGCACACGGGCCGGAACCCGCCCATCGCCAGCCCGATCGCGGTGCCGACGATGCCCGACTCGGCCAGGGGCGTGTCGAGCACGCGGCGGTCTCCGAACTCGGCGTGCAGGCCCTCGGTGACCCGGAAGACGCCGCCGAGCGGGCCGATGTCCTCGCCCATCAGCAGCACGCGGTCGTTCTCCGCCATCGCGCGGCGCAGCCCCGCGTTCAGCGCGCGGCTGAACGCCATGGATGCCGGCGGCGCCTGCTCATCGCGTCCCGCCACGCGGGACGGCCCATACTCGGTCATGCGCCCGCTCCCTGGTCGAACGACGCCTCGTACTCGGCGAGCCAGCGCCGCTCCTCCTCGACGAGGGAGTGCGGCTCGGCGTACACGTGCTCGAACATCGAGTCGGCCTCGATCGTGCCGAGGGCGTTGGTGCGCTCTCGCGCGTCGTCGGCGACCGCCTGCGCTTCGGCGTCGACGTCGGCGAAGAACGCGTCGGAGGCGCCGCGGCCGCGCAAGTGCGCGCGCATGCGCGCGATCGGGTCGCGCTCGGCCCACGCGTCCTCCTCGTCGGACGTGCGGTACTTCGTGGGATCGTCGCTGGTCGTGTGCGCACCCATCCGGTAGGTGACCGCCTCGATCGCGCGCGGACCGCCGCCCGCCCGCGCCTCCTCAAGTGCCGCTCGGGCCACCGCCCAGCTCGCGAGGACGTCGTTGCCGTCGACCTGAACGCTGGGCATGCCGTAACCCTCGCCGCGACGGTAAAGCGGCACGCGCGACTGGGTGGAGACGGGCACCGAGATCGCCCACTGGTTGTTCTGCAGAAAGAACACCTCGGGCGTCTGGTAGCTCACAGCGAACACCATCGCCTCGTGCACGTCGCCCTGGCTCGACGCGCCGTCGCCGTAGTAGACCATCACGGCCTCGTCGCGCTCGGGGTCGCCCGTGCCGCACTTGCCGTCGAGCACGAGCGCCATGCCGAGGCCCGTGGCGTGCAGGGTCTGCGATCCGAGCACCAGCGTGTAGATGTGCGTGTTGCCGTTCTTCGGGTCGTACGGGTTCCACCCCCCGTGCGTGAGCCCGCGCATGACACGGAGGATGTTCACGGGGTCCACGCCGCGAATGCGGCACACGGCGTGCTCGCGGTAGGAGGGGAAGATGTGGTCCTGCGGCCGCGCGGCGCGGGCCGAGCCGACCTGCGCCGCCTCTTGGCCGAGGCTGGGCGGCCACAGCGCGAGCTGGCCCTGCCGTTGCAGATTCGTCGCCTGGCGGTCGAAAGCGCGGATGATGACCATGTCGCGGTAGAACCCCTCGACATCGGCATCAGCGAGCCCGTCGACGGCCGCGAGGTAGGGCTCGGCGGCCGGTGTCGGGGCGACGGTTCCGTCGGCCGCGAGGATGCGGACCACGGCGGGGTCGTCGTGCAGAGTCACCGTTCTACGCTAGCCCTCGCCCGGAGTGCCCCTGTGGAAGGCTTTCCACAACGGATGCCGCGATCCGTAGGACCTTCTCCACAGACTCCTCTTCGCCCACGGAGACGCGGACGCCCTCGCCCGCGAACGGTCTCACGATGAGCCCGCCCTCCTCGAACGCCGCGGCGACCGCCGCCGTCTCGTCGCCCGCAGGCAGCCACACGAAGTTGCCCTGCGCGGCGGGCACGCGCCATCCCCTCTCGCGCAGCCCTACCACGAGACGGTCACGGCGCTCGGCGATGACCGCGACGCGCTCGCGCAACTCCGCCTCGGCGTCGAGGCTGGCAAGGGCCGCCTCCTCGGCCTGCGCCGTGACAGAGAGGGGGATGGCGGTGCTGCGCGCCGCGTCGAGCACGCGGGGGTGGCCGATCGCGTAGCCGATCCGCAGCCCGGCCAGCCCGAACGCCTTCGAGAAGGTGCGCAGGAACAGCACGTTGTCGCGCCCCGTGCCGATCAGGCGTATGCCGTTTACGGCATGCGGGTCGGTGACGAACTCGGCGTATGCCTCGTCGAGCACCACGAGAACGTCGTCCGGCACGTCGTCGAGGAAGGCGTCGAACTCGGCCTGCGTCACGATCGGCCCGGTCGGGTTGTTGGGGCTGCACACGATGACGGCCCGCGTGCGGTCGGTGATCGCGGCGGCCATCGCGGCCAGGTCGTGCCGAGCGTCGGCGGTCAGGGGCACCTGAACGGGCCGGGCGCCGGCGACGAGGGCGAGCCCGGGGTAGGCCTCGAACGACCGCCACGCGTAGACGACCTCGTCGCCCGGGCCGCTCACCGCGGCCAGCAGCTGCGCGATGATCGACACGCTGCCCGCGCCCACGTGCACGCCGTCGACGGCGACGCCGTAGCGCGCGGCGAGCGCCTCGCGTAGCCGCGTGGCCGCGGCATCCGGGTAGCGGTTCACGTCGACGCGCGCGCGCAGCCGCTCGACCACGCTCGGCAGCGGGTCGAACGGGTTCTCGTTGCTGGAGAGCTTGAACGCGTCTGCGCCGGCCTGCCTGCCCTGCCGGTACGGTGGCAGGGCGGCGATCTCGGGGCGGACGCGGACAGGGATGTCGGTCACGGTCCGAGTCTACGGACTCGTAGCCGACGCGGTCAGAGATCGAGCAGGTCGAGCGCCTGCACCTTGCGGTGGGCCACGAGCGAGTCGAGGATCACGCAGCTGCGGGTGCGAGTGACGGCCGGGCAGTTCGCGATCTCCAGGAGCACTTCCTGGAGATGGCCCGTGCCCCGCGCCGCGACGCGGCATCGCACATCAGCGTCTCCCGTTGTCGAGAAGGCTTCGATCACCTGCGGCATGGCGAGCAGTGCCTCCCGAATCTCAGACAGCCGGCCCTGCACCACTTCGAGCTCCACCCAGGCCTGCACCTCGAACCCCATCGAGGCCAACTCGAGCTGCGTCTCTCGGCCGACGATGATGCCGCTGTCCCACAGGCGGTCGAGCCGGACACGGAAGGTCGTCCGGGAGACGCCGACGTGTTCGGCAAGCTCGCCGAGCGTCGCGCGGGGCTGGTCGCGGAGCGCTCGAAGTATGCGGCGATCGAGGTCGTCTATGACCTGTCGAGATTCGCGCATGAAGGGCCACTCTCCTTCCCCGCAACGGACTCCCGCGGCCACTGTGCTCCCAGAACTCTATGCGAAATCGCGAGTGCGTTCTCGCGGCCGCAGCATCACGACCCCGGTGCTGGCCGCGTCCGCCGTGCACGCAAAAGCTTGCACTGTGGGAAGCGCTTGTGTACTCTCGCGATCAGAACGGCTACTAAACACGACTATCTGGTTATTTTTGGGAAGCAATATGTCACACCGTGGCGCAATTCAGAAGGTCGCATCCTGTGCGCGGCCTCCGCGAGGCGGTGCGTGCTGTGCGTAATCGGACGGGACGTGTGCTCGTCACCGGCGCGGCATCCGGCATCGGGCACGCCATCGCCGAGTGGCTGGAGCGAGCCGGGACCGAAGTGGTGCGCCTCGACCTCAACGCCGCGGCGGGGGTGCGGGCGTTCGATGTCACCTCCGAGTCCGACTGGGACGCGCTGGACGGCGCCGGCGTGACGGGCCTCGTGCACGCGGCCGGCGTGCGTGGACGCAGTCCGATCGCCGAAACGAGCGTGGCCGCATTCCGGAAGACGTTCGACACGAACGTGCTCGGAACGTTCCTGGCGCTGCGATGGGCGGCTCGGCAGACGGCTGCGGCGTCGCCGCTTGCGGTCGTCACGCTGTGCTCGGCCGTGATCAGCAAGACGGTCGAGGACCAGGCCGCCTACAACGCGTCGAAGGCGGCTATCGCCGCCCTCACGCGCTCCGCCGCGCGCGAGCTCGCGCCCGCCGGCACCCGCGTGAACGCGATCGCGCCGGGCTCCGTGCTCACGCCGATGACAGAGGCCGGGTGGTCCGACGACGAGCACGCCCGGCGCATGCGCACAGAGATCCCCGCCGGTCGCCCGGGCAGTCCGGACGAGGTCGCGGCGGTCGCCGCATTCCTGCTTGGTGACGACAGCGCGTACGTCACCGGCGCGGTGTGGCAGGTCGACGGGGGCTGGACGGCGTGAGAGCCCGACACAGGACGAACAGAGAGGTGAACAGATGAGCTACGACCCGTATGCGGCGCTCCCGGCGGTGCCCGCCCTCGCGGTCACATCGGCTTCGTTCGAAGACGGGGCGCGCCTGCCGCTGGCCCAGGTCGGCGGCATGCTCGGCACGGGAGGCGGCGACTGCTCGCCGCACCTGGCGTGGAGCGCCGTTCCGCAGGGCACGCGCAGCATCGCGGTGACCTGCTTCGACCCGGACGCGCCGACGGCAAGCGGGTTCTGGCATTGGGCGGTGTGGGGCATCCCGGCCGACACTGTCGAACTCCCCGAGGGGGCAGTCGTGCTCGACACGCTCGGAGCCGGGCTCCCGACAGGCGCCTCCGTCCTGCGCAACGACGCCGGCTTCGCCGGCTTCGTCGGCGCCGCTCCGCCTCCCGGCCACGGCGACCACCGCTACATGTTCGTCGTGCACGCGCTCGACATCGACGACCTCGCCCTCGACGCGGCCGCGTCCCCCGCTCTTCTCGGCTTCCACATGTTCGGCCACACGCTCGCCCGCGGACGCATCACCGGCACCTTCGGGCACTGACACTCACGACGACCCAACTGTCCGACGACTTCGCGGACTGTCCCGCAGGATCCCGGCGACGGGCTCCGCAACCTGAAAGAAGCGCACATGTCCGACAATCAACGGGATCGTATCGGCACGGACACCGTCCGCATCGTCACCGCTGACGGCCGCGTCGTCCGACGCGCGACCCTCGCCGGCGCGATCGGCTCCTTCGTGGAGTGGTACGACTACGGCATCTACGGACTGCTGACGACCTTCCTGGCGGTCAACTTCATGAACGGGGTCAGCGCCACCGATCTCATCCTGACCAACGTCGGCTTCCTCGTCAGCTTCGTCGCGCGGCCCTTCGGCAGCGTGGTCTGTGGGTTCCTCGGCGATCGGCTCGGCCGCCGCAACCTGCTCGCGATCCTCCTACTGCTCATCTCCGGCTCGACCACCGCCGTCGGCCTCATCCCCTCGGCCTCCGTCATCGGCGTCGCCGCGCCGATCCTGCTCTTCTCGCTGCGCGTCCTGCAGGGCTTCTCCGCGGGCGGCGAGGTGGCCGGCGCCGCATCGTTCGTCGGCGAGTACGCGCCCGACTCCCGTCGGAACTTCCTGATGAGCTTCATCCCGGTCGGCTCCTACGTCGCGCTGATGGTCGGCAGCGCGCTGTCCGCGTCGTTGATCGCGATCGCCGGCGAAGAGGCGATGACCGCGTGGGTGTGGCGCATCCCGTTCCTGGCGGCGGCGCCGCTGGGCTACATCGGGTTCTACATCCGCCGCAAGATGGAGGAGACGCCGTACTTCGAGGCATTGCGCGAGCGCAACGCGGTGGAGCGCAACCCGCTTGTGGCGGCGTTCACCTCCGCTCGACACCTCAAGGCCATCGCCATCACGATCTTCCTGCCCGCCTTGAACGGCCCGGGCTACTATCTGCTGTTCATCTACATGCCCACCTATCTGAAGACGTCGTTGGGCGAGGAGCGCAACTTCTCGTCGCTGCAGGCCCTGTGGGTGACCGCCATCAGCCTCGTCGCGATCTCGATCGCCATCCCGTTCGCCGCGCGTCTGTCCGATCGATTCGGGCGCAAGGTGCTGCTCGCGTTCTCCTCCGTCGCCATGGCGATCGTCGCGTTCCCCATGTTCCTGCTCATCACCAGCGGCGAGTTCGCGCTGGCGTGCATCGGCACCATCGTGCTGGCGATCGCCTTCGCCGGCCACACGGGCGTCGTGCACACGGTGCTCACCGAGATGTTCCCGACGACTGTCCGCTACAGCGCCTACAGCATCGGGTACAGCATCTCGACGATCATCTTCGGCGGCAGCGCGCCCCTCGTGATGACAGCCCTCATCCAGGCCACGGGCAGCAGCCTCATCCCGGCTTTCGCGGCCGTCATCTCCGCCGTCATCTCGCTGGTCACGCTGCTGTTCGTGAAAGAGACGAAGGGGCAGCCGCTGAAGTCCGTGTAGCCTTTGGCGGCGCTGTGGAGCACGGCCGGATGGAGACTGATACCATTTTGGTATGGCTATGACGCTCCGCCTCCCCGCAGAACTCGACGCCCGCCTCGAGGCGCTCGCCCGAAAGCGCGGCACGTCCAAGCACGCGCTCGTGGTCGAGAGCACGAGGATTCTCGTCGACCTCGAGGTGAAGACCGACCTCGCGGTGGAGATCGCGTCCGACGTGCGCACTCGCTATGCCGAGCTGTTGCGCCGCCTCGAAGACGCATGACGGTCTATCTCGACCTTCCCCAGGCTGCCGCCATTGCGGCCGACATGGGCCTGCATGTGCGCGACCTCGGTCTGCTCAGCTCGGCCATCGCCCGCCCCGAGAGCGCGATGTTCGGCGTCGAGGCGTATCCCGACCTCGGCCGCAAAGCCGCCGCGATGTTCTCGTCGCTCGCCCAGAACCATCCGTTCTTCGACGGCAACAAGCGGTTCGCGTGGGTGGCGACGCTGACCTTCCTGGAGCTGAACGGGGCCGTGGTCGACATGCCGACCGGCGAGGCGTTCGAGCTCGTCCTCACCGTCGCGCAGAGCGCGATCGGGCTCGACGAGATCGCGGCGGCGCTCGCCGCGCGCACGGTTCGCGCCTGACCCTCAGCACCCCGTGCAAGACTGGCCGAACTATGGGCTTCATCATCCGAGTCGTGGTCAACGCCTTCGCCATCTGGGTCGTCTCGCTCATCCCGGCGCTCGCCGTGTCGGTCATCGCGTTCCCGCCGGGCGAGACCCTGCAACTGGTGCTGGCGCTGCTCGCGGTCGCCGTCGTGTTCGCGATCGTGAACACGATCGTCGGCACCGTGATCAAGATCCTCGCGTTCCCGCTCTACATCCTCACGCTGGGGCTGATCTCGCTCGTCGTCAACGGGTTCCTGCTGTGGCTGACCGCGTGGCTCACGCACTGGTGGAACTGGGGCCTGCGCGTCGACAGCTTCTGGTGGGGCGTGGTCGCGGCCTTCCTCATCTCGCTCATCAACTGGATCTTCGGCATCATCCTGCGCCCCCAGCGACAGCGGAAGCGGGACTGAGGCGATGGCCGACGCACACCGGGCGGCGCGGCCCGTCATCGTCGACTGCGATCCCGGCCACGACGACGTGTTCGCGCTGTGGCTCGCCGCCGCGCACCCGGGCCTCGAGCTCCTCGCCGTGACGACCGTCGGGGGCAACGTGCCGCTCGCGCACACGACTCACAACGCCCGCGTCGCGCTCACCGTCGCCGGTGTGGCAGGAGTCCCCGTCGCGGCGGGCGCGGCCGGCCCGATCGCGCGCGAGCTGCAGACGGCGGAGTGGATCCACGGCGAGAACGGGCTGGGCGGCCCCGAGCTGCCCGAGCCGACGGTGCCGCTCGACCCGCGCTCGGCGACCGAACTCATGGCCGACACGCTGCGCGCCGCGGCCGAGCCGGTGACGATCGTGGCCACCGGGCCCATCACGAACGTCGCCGTGCTGCTGCGCGACCGGCCCGACGCCGCCGCGCGCATCCGCGAGATCGTGTGGATGGGCGGATCCACCGGCCGCGGCAACGTGACCCCGTACGCGGAGTTCAACGCGTGGGTCGACCCCGAGGCCCTGGCCGCGGTCGTGGCCTCCGGCATCCCGTTCACGATGGTCGGTCTGAACGTCACCCACACCGCGCTCGTCACCCCCGCGGTGCGCGCGCGGCTGGCGTCGGCGGACACGGCGACCGCGGTCTTCGGCGGCGAGCTGCTCGAGTTCTTCTGCCGCACGAACGACGAGGTCTTCGGCCTGCCCGACGGCCCGCTGCACGACCCGGTCGCCGTGGCGGCGGTGGCTGAGCCCGACGTCGTGGCGCGCGTGCGCACCCGACTGGATGTCGAGCTGGCCGGCGCCGAGACATCCGGAGCGACGTGCGTCGACCTGGACGGCGTGCTCGGACGCGAGCCGAACGCGTGGGTGGCGACCGGGCTGGATGTCGACCGCTTCTGGGACTCGATCGCCGCCGCCATCGCGCGACTGCGCTGACGCCGGTCACGGCCGCGTCGCCGTGTACTCGGTGACCTCGACCGATGTGGCCTGGCCGAGCCGGTCGAGCGTCTCGCGCACCGCGTCCATGCGCGGGTCGGGCGACGCGTCGAGCATCCGCGCCGTGTCGCTGTAGTGGTCCATCCAGTGCGCGCGCGCCGCGAGGTCGTGGAGGGCAGGCAGCGGATCGGCCGTGCGCTGCGCCACGAAGCTGTCGGCCGAGCCCACGCCCACAGCCGAGCCGCCGTGCGCGAGCGCGGCCACCGGATCGTCGGTGTGGCGCACGTCGACCGACAGCACCGACGTGGGCAGTTCGGCCTGCACGGGCGACCCGAACGAGACGACCGTCTTCACGTTGTACTCGCGCTCCATCGCGAGGCGGTTGGCAACCATCGCGCCCTGCGAGTGGCCGACCTGGTGCAGGGTGTCGCCCGGGCGGGCGCCGGCTTGGCGCAGCGCGTCGCGCACCGACTCGTACGACGCCGACCGCTTGCCGTCGTAAAGCTGGGTGTTCGAGGTCCAGTCGAACGCCGTGCCGCCGCGCGTGCCGGCCACATACACCACGAACTCGCGCGAGCCGCCGGGCATCGTGTGGCGCTCGACGCGGATGCTCGCATCGCCGGGGATGCGGCGCGCCGCCTGCTCGAGCGAGGTGAGCGGCGCTCCCTCGCCGCGCGCGACTCTCGTCACCGTGACCGGGTCGGATCGGCCGGACAGCCGCGCGTCGGCGCGCACCAGGCCGCGGTCGGCGATGCGCAGGCCGATGCCGAGGCCGGCCACACCGCTCGCGGCCGCGAGCCCGAGGCCGGGGATGGTGCCGTTGCCGAGCGCCCACGCTTGCACGATGATCTCCCACGGCATCCGCAGGTCGTACGCCGCGTCGGCGACGCCCAGGCCGAGCGCGTCGCCCGGGTGCTCCGCCTCCAGCTCGCGCAGCCGCGCGTCGTACGCGGCGATCTCGGCGGGGTCTGTGGCCGCGAGACGGAGCGCGGAGAGCTCGGCGTGCTCATAGCGGGCGGCGGCCAGCCGCAGCCGCCCGCCCACCTCGGCCACGCGCTCGCCGGCCACGCCGACGCCGATCGTCAGGGCGGAGGCGTCCACCGAGAGCATCCCGCGCAGCTCGGCGTCCACGTCGCCGAGGAGCAGCGTCGCGGCACGGCCGAGCTCGACGGCCTCGTCGAGCCCGGCGCGCAGCGCGTCGAGCTCGGCCGCCGCCTGGCGCAGGGTCGCCGAGTCCACGGCGACCACCGCGCCGTGCCGGATGTCGACCTCGTCGTCGCTCACGAGCGCCACATTCTGGTGACCAGGATGCTGTGCTGCCGCGCGGCGTCCTGCGCGAGCGCGCACGCGCGCTCGCGCAGGCGCACGACCTCGTCGCGCACGCGGTCGAGGTCGTCGTGGAACCCGGAGGCGGCGTCGGACTGCCAGTCGGTCGCATCGGCCGCCCGCCCGAGCGCCGGCGCGGCCTCGTCGAGGGTCGCCACGAGCGCCTCGAGGCGGAGCACGGCGTTGCGCGCGGCATCCATCAGCCAGGTCTCCGGATTCACCGCACCAGCCTCGCCCGCCCGCGACCGCCGGCGGCGCGGTGGGCGGGAAACCGCGAACGACTCGTCCGCAGCGAGAGGCTGTGCAGGAACAGACGGCGCGCAAATCCGGGCGGCACGGCACAATGGTGTGCATGCCCGCGCCCGCCGTCCAGCCCTTCCGGGTGGTCTTCGTGTGCACGGGCAACATCTGCCGGTCGCCGATGGCGGAGGTCGTGTTCCGCGCCCTGGCCGAGGCCAGCGGGCTGGGAGACCGCGTGGTGTCCACCAGCGCAGGAACTGGCGACTGGCACGTCGGCGAGCTCGCCGACCAGCGCACGATCACCGCCCTCCAGCGCCGTGGCTACGACGGCCGCGCGCACCGCGCGCGCCAGTTCAGCCACGACGCGTTCGCCGCCAACGACCTCGTGATCGCGCTGGACCGCAGCCACGCGCGCATTCTGCACGGCTGGGCGCAGTCGGTGGACGAGTCCGACAAGATCGCGCTCCTGCTCTCGTACGACCGCGCCGCCGGTGGCGCGCTCGATGTGCCCGACCCGTACTACGACGGCGCGGCGAAGTTCGACGAGGTGCTCGGTATGATCGAGAGCGCGAGCCGAGCGCTCTTCCGCCAGCTGGAGCCGGCCCTTCGCTGATCCGCCGCTGGACACACACTCCCGGAGCCTTTTCGTGACCTCGCTGCCCCCGCAGCCGCTCAGCCCTCTCGACGGGCGCTACCGCGCCGCCGTCGCCCCGCTCGCCGACTACCTCTCCGAGGCCGGCCTCAATCGCGCCCGCGTCGAGGTCGAGGTGGAGTGGCTCATCGCGCTCACCAACAAGCGCCTGTTCGGCTCCGAGCCGCTGGATGACAGCGACATCGACCGGCTGCGCGCGCTGTACCTCGACTTCGGTCAGAGCGAGATCGACTGGCTCGCCGAACGGGAGGCTGTCACCCGCCACGACGTGAAAGCCGTCGAGTACCTCGTGCGCGACCGCCTGGCGGCCCTCGGCCTCGACGCGATCGCCGAGCTGACCCACTTCGCGTGCACGAGCGAGGACATCAACTCCACCGCGTACGCGCTCACCGTGCAGCGCGCGGTGAGCCGCGTGTGGCTGCCCGCCCTCGAGGGCGTCATCGCCGACCTGCGCGCGCTGGCGGCAGAGCATCGGGATGCCGCGATGCTCGCCCGCACGCACGGCCAGCCGGCCACCCCGACGACGATGGGCAAAGAGCTCGGCGTGTTCGCGTGGCGGCTCGAGCGCGTCGCCGAGCAGGTGCGCGAGACCGAGTACCTCGCGAAGTTCTCCGGCGCGACCGGCACCTGGTCGGCGCACCTCGCGGCCGACCCGGCCGTGGACTGGCCGACGCTGTCGATGTCGTTCCTGGAGACCCTCGGGCTGACGTTCAACCCGGTCACCACCCAGATCGAATCGCACGACTGGCAGGTCGAGCTGTACGACCGCGCGCGGCACGCGGGCGGCATCCTGCACAATCTCGCGACGGATGTCTGGACGTACATCTCCCTCGGCTACTTCTCGCAAATCCCGGTCGCCGGCGCGACGGGCTCGTCGACGATGCCGCACAAGATCAACCCGATCCGCTTCGAGAACGCCGAGGCGAACCTCGAGATCGCCGGCGGGCTGTTCGCGACGCTGGCGGCCACCCTCGTCACCTCGCGCCTGCAGCGCGACCTCACCGACTCGACCACGCAGCGCAACATCGGCGTCGCGTTCGGGCACTCGCTGCTCGCCCTCGACAACCTGCGGCGCGGCCTCGGCGAGATCTCACTCGCCCAGCCGGTGCTCGACGCCGACCTCGACGCGAACTGGGAGGTGCTCGGCGAGGCGATCCAGACTGTCGTGCGCGCCGAGATCGTGGCCGGCCGCTCGCGTATCAGCGACCCGTACGCGCTGCTGAAGGAGCTCACTCGCGGCCGTCGCGTCGGCGCCGCCGAGCTCGCGGAGTTCGTGCGCGGCCTCGACATCGGCGACGCCGCGAAGCAGCGCCTGCTCGCGCTGACCCCCGCCGCCTACACGGGCCTCGCGGCGAAGGTAGTCGACTGGCTGGAGTGACGCCCGGCATCCCCCGCCCCTGCCCGCCCGCACTCGTGGGGCTTGCCCAAATCTCCTGATCTCGCGCACTCAGGCCGATAACGCGGCAAACGTCCTGAGCACGCGAAATCTCCTGATCTGGGCAAACGCGACGAAGGGGCGCGAGGAAAGTCACGACAAGGAGGGATGCCGCGGCGCGCAGACGGCGGAGGGATGCCGCGGCGCGGCGCTACGGCGAGCGCGCGGGGCCCGGGGAGTCCGGCGCGTCGCCGGCCTGGTCGTCGGGGTCGTCCAGCAGCACCGGGCGGTCGATCTGCTTGCGCACTTGCGCCGGATCGACAGCAAGGATCAGCAGCGCGATCGTGACGAGCGTCACGATGAACGCGATGCCGGCGACCACGCCGCCCACCATCAGCGCGCGCATCGGCTTGGTCAACTCGCCCTCGGCGACCTGGCCGGCGCTCTGGAAGGCCCCCATAGACACCGCCGTCACGATTCCCGCGAACAGCGCGGCGCCGAAGGCCAGCCCGAGCAGTTGCACAGGCCGCATGAGCTCTCGGCGGGTGGGCTTGTCGGTCACGCGCCCTCCTCTGAGGTGGTCGTGCGCCGCGGCGAGAACGCCGCGATGCCGAGGTAGACGGCCACGATCGCCGCGTAGGCGCCGAAGAGGCCGACCGCGATCGTGGTGCCGGTGAGCGTGAATTGCCCCGCCTCGTCGATGACGTAGTCGAGGCTGTAGCCGGCCGGGACGATCGCGACGGCCGCGGCGAGCACCAGCCCGAGGCCGCCGACGACGATCGCGTCGCGCGACTCCGAGCGACGCTGCGCGTCGTCGGGGTCGAGCAGCTGGCGCTCGCGCCATCCCTCGATCAACTCGACCACTCCGGCCACCGCGGACCACGCGATGACGACCGCGAAAAACACCGGTGTCGTCCGCCACGCGGGCACGCCGCCGAACATTCCGGCGATGAGCGTCACGACCGCCAGCGCAGCGACGGGCCACCGCCGCCCCGCCGGATACGCCATCCACGCCCCGAACCCGAGCACGAGCGCCGTGGCGACGGCGAAGCCGCTGAACACCGCGAGCCCGAGCGCCGCGGAGTGGTCGGGCGAGAAGGTGATCATCACCGCCGCGATCGCGGCCAGCGCCGCCCGCAGCAGCTGCACGCCGGGGACGACGAGCCGCGGAGCGGCGCTCGCGGGCGCGCTCGTCGCGGTGTTCTCAGGCACAGGCATTTCCAGTTCAGCGGAGGGATCGCCTCACAGTCTACGGTCGTCGGGCCCGTCGGCACGCGCCATCGCGCGGGCGAGCAGTTTCCGAGAAGCGCGCGTCGTCAGCCGCACGTGCGCTGAGTCCCATGACCTCGAAGACGGATGCCGCGACCGCCCCCGCGGGGGGCCACATCGCCGACTCGCACGCCTCGATCCGCGTCACGGGCGCACGCGAGAACAACCTCAAGGGTGTGAGCCTCGCGCGATGCCCCCGTTCGCGAACGCGTCTCGCGCCTCGCGCTACAGATACCCGCAGTCGCGCCAGCGAATAACACGCGCGAATGCGGGCATCTGTAGCGCGTGAGCGTGAGGCCCGCAGAATACTGGCGCGAATGCGGGTTGCTGTAGCGCGAGAGCGCGTGAGCGCGTCAGAGGCCGAGGCGCTCGGCGAAGTCCGGCGCCCCGGGTTCGAAGCGCGAGAGCGCGGGGATGCCGGCGAACGCGCGGTCTGCCAAGGCGACGCCGCGCACGTGATCGCGACGTTGCACGGCTGCCGCGAGCGCCGCGTCGAACACCCCCAGCCGCTCGTGCCGGCGGAACAGCTCCATCCCGCGGGCGAAGTCGTCGTGGCCGACCGACACGAGCGGCGCGAGCAGGTCGCCGTAGCGCTCGGCGAGCTGCGCGACATAGATCGCTGTGCGCACGAGCGAGGCGACCGACACCCCGCGGGCGCGGGCGCTGCGATCCAGGCCAGACGCTCGCGCAGCTCGGCGTCGATGAGCACTTGAAGCCGCTCCGCCTTCATGCTCATACAGGAGCAGGTTTTTTCACTGTCAGCGGTCCGCGCGCGGGTCGAGGTGCAGCAGCGAGGCTTGCGCGTCCTCTTCCCGCAACTCGAACTCGAATCGGGAGCGATCGCCGCGGTGGTGCGCGATGAAGAACTCGATCACCCGGCCGCTCGCGTCGCGACTGACGCTGCGCAGGCGCAGCAGGGCCGTGCCCGCGCTGACCCCGAGCAGCAGCGCCTGCGCGTGCGAGGCGACTGTCGCCTCGGCCGAGCGCACGCCGGTGGTCGCCCGCACGCCGTGATCGGCCAGCAAGCGGTAGAGCGAGGCGTCCGACAGGTCGGCGCCGAACGTCACGCGCCCGACCTCCTCCGGCATCCACACGGTGGCAAGCGCCCACGGGTCGTGGTCGACGATGCGCAGCCGCTCGAGCACCACCACGGGTGTGCCGGGCTCGAGCCCGAGCGCCTCCGCCACGTCGGCCGAAGCGGGCTCGATCTCGTGGCGCAGCACGTCGCTGTGCACGTGGCCGCCCCGGCGCTCGACGTCCTCGTACAGGCCGACCAGCGTGTGCACGAGGTTCTCGTTGATGCGCGGCCGCGCCACGAATGTGCCCTTGCCCTTGACGCGCTCGACGACGCCCTCGTGCTCGAGCTGGGCGAGAGCCTGCCGCACGACGGTCCGCGAGATGCCGTACTGCTCGCACAGCCGGTGCTCGCCCGGCAGCAGGTCGCCCGGCCGCATCCCGTCCCGCGAAATGCCGTCGATGATCAGGCGGCGCAGCTGGTCGTACATCGGCGCGGCCGACTGGCGGTCGATCGCCGCGGAGAAGGCGCCGGCCGCGGCCATCTCAGTACGCCACCCCGGCGTGCAGGATGACGTTCGCGTAGGGCGTGAACTCGCCCGAGCGCACGAACGCGCGCGCCGACCGCGTGCGGGCCTTGAACTCGACATGCGGAACGAGCTCGATCTCGAACCCCATTCCGGCGAACCGCTCGCGCAGCGCCGCCAGCACGTGCGGGCTGTGCTCGGCGACCTCGGCGGAGACGGTCGCTCCCTCGACGACGAGCTCGCCGAGCACGGTGTCGAGCACGTCGAGGAACGCGGGGGCGCCGGGGCGGTACGCGAGGTCGATGCGCTCGCTGCCGGGCGGGATGGGCAGGCCGGCGTCGGTGACGACGATGAGGTCGGTGTGCCCGGTCTCGCTGATGACGCGCGAGAGCGCCGGGTTGATCGTGGTGCGCGTCCGCCTCACGGGTGGCTCCTTTCCGGAAGGGATGCCGCATGCTCGGCGAGGAAGGAGTCCACCCGGTCGCTGGCGGGAAGGCTCGGCGACGCGCCGCGGGCGGTCACCGTGAGCGCGCCCGCCGCGTTGGCGCGCACGACCGCGTCGGCCAGCTCGGCGCCCGACGCGAGGGCGGCGCCGAGATAGCCGGCGAAGGCGTCGCCCGCCGCCGTGGTGTCGACCGGGTCCACCGGGAACGGCGGGAACAGCCGCACGAGGTCGGGGGTCGCCAAGAGAGACCCAGAGCCGGCGAGCGTGATGATCGCGGCCCCCGCGCCGCGGTCCAGGAACCACCGCGCGGCGCGCTCGGCCGAGGCCGGGTCGGTCACCTCGACGCCGGTCAGCAGGTGCGCCTCGGTCTCGTTCGGGGTGACCACGTCGACCGACGGCCAGATCTCGTCGGGAAGGGCGACGGCCGGGGCAGGGTCGAGCACGACAGCGAGGCCGCGCGCGTGCGCGGAGCGGATGGCGTGCATGGTCGGCTCCACGGGGGTCTCCAACTGCGTCAGCAGCACGGCGGCGGTGTCGGCCAGCTCGTCGAGGGCCGCGTCGATCTGCTCGATGCTCAGGGCCGCGTTGGCCAGCGGGACCATGACGATGTCGTTCTGCGCCGACGCGTCGACCCGGATGTGCGCGATGCCGGTGGGGCCGGGGACGGTGCGCACGTACGAGATGTCGACGCCCGCTGCGGCGAGGGAGTCGACGATCAGGTCGTGGAAGAGGTCGCTGCCCACGCACGCGACGAAGCTCGTCTCGGCGTTCGCCAGGCCCGCCGCCACCGCTTGGTTCGCGCCCTTGCCGCCCAGCACGAGGGTGAAGTCGTCGCCGTGGATCGTCTCGCCCCGGGCCGGCAGCCGTTGCGAGAAGGTGGTGAGGTCGGCGGTGACGCTGCCGACCACGACGACTCCCGTTCGGGCCGGGTTGTCGGGTCCGGAGGAAACGGCGGCCATCACGCCTCCCGGTGGTCGACGACGCTGTTCCCCCTCACACTAATGGAGCCGTGGCCTGTCACGACAGGCTCGCCGGCCGCCGGCGGGCGTCGCGCAGCCAGCGTTCGACGCCGGCGACATGCGCGCTCGCCAGCGCCGTCGCCCGCTCCACATCGTGGCTCGCGATCGCCGCGACGATCGCGGAGTGCTCGCTCAGCGTCCGCTCCACGGCCCCGGCCTCGGTGACGCCGCGCCACACCCGCGCGCGCACGGTGTGGCTGATGAGGCTCTCGGTGAGGCTGGCCAAGTACCGATTGCCGGCGAGCTCGACGATGGCTCGGTGCAGGCGGATGTCGTGCTCGACAAGCGTCGGGAGGTCCGTGTCGCGGGCGACGGCGTCGACTTCGCGCTGCAGCGCCTCCACGTCGGCGCCCGTCGCCCGGGCAGCGGCGATGCCGGTGGCCTGCGACTCCAGGATGCGGCGCACCTCGAAGACCTCCAGGAGCGACTCGCCGTCGCGCAGGTCGGCGGCGAACGAGACGGCCTCCAGCAGCAGGCCGGGCTCGAGGCTCGTGACGTAGGTGCCGTCGCCGCGCCGCACATCGAGCAGCCGGATCACCTCGAGCGCCTTGACGGCCTCGCGCATCGAGCTTCGCGAAAGCCCCAGCCGGGCGGCGAGCTCCTTCTCGGGCGGCAGGCGGTCGCCGGGCCCGAGCTCGCCGGCGGCGATCATCGCCTTGATCTTCTCGATCGCCTCGTCGGTCACGGCCACGGTGTCATGCTAAGCGCATGCGCGTGCTCGACAGCCATCTGCACCTCATCGACCCGGCCGTGCTCTCGTACGACTGGCTCGACGACCGGCTTCGTCGGCGGTTCGGGCCGGAAGAGCTCGCGCGCGCCACGGCCGCCGCGCCGACGGCCGAGCGCCGCGCGTTCGTCGCCGTGCAGGCGGAGTGCGCCCCCGAGCAGTCCCTCGCCGAGGTCGACTGGCTCGTCTCCGTGGCGGCCGACGCGGCCATCGTGGGCATCGTCGCCCGCGCCCCGCTCGAGCGCGGCGAGCGCGTCACGGAGGCGCTCGACGAGCTGCGCTCCCGCCCGCTCGTGGTCGGGGTGCGGCGGCTGCTGCAGTCCGAGCCGGACGGATTCTCGGCCACGCCGGAGTTCCGCGCCGGCGCGCAGGCCGTGGCGGAGGCGGGGCTCGTGTTCGACGCGTGCGTGCGCGACCGCCAGTTGCCGCACGTGATCGCGCTGGCCGACGCGCTGCCCGAGCTGCGCATCGTGCTCGACCACCTCGGCAAGCCCGCCGTGGGCTCGGCGGAACGCCCGAAGGGGCCGGATGCCGCGTGGCTGCGCGATGTGCGCGCCCTCGCCGAGCGGCCGAACGTGGCCTGCAAGGCGTCGGGGCTGCCGGCGGAGTCGGCCGGGGGCTGGGCGCCGGCGCAGCTGCGCCCGTTCCTGGACGCTGCGCTGGACGCGTTTGGCGCCGACCGGCTGCTGTTCGGCGGCGACTGGCCGGTGTCCGAGCCGTACGGGACGTGGGCGCGCTGCGTCGCGGAGTGGACGGCAGGCCTGTCGGCGGCGGAGGCCGACGCCATCCTGTGGGCGAACGCCGAGCGCGTCTACCGGATCGCGTGACCTACTGCGGGCGCAGTCGCAGGCCCGACATGCCGCCGTCGACCTCGACGAACGTTCCGGTCGTCGAGCCGGCCGCGGGGCTCACGAGGTAGAGCACCGCCGCCGCCACCTCGTCGGCGGTCACGAGCCGCCCGTGCGGCTGCCGCGCCTCCAGCGCCGCGCGCTCGGCCACCGGGTCGGGCGCGGAGTCGAGGAGTCGGCCGATCCAGGGCGTGTCGGCGGTGCCCGGGCACACCGCGTTGACGCGGATGCCTTCGCGCACGTGGTCGGCGGCCATCGCCCGGGTCAGCGCGACGACCGCGCCCTTGGACGCGCTGTACAGCGCGCGCTGCGGCAGCCCGGCGGTCGCCGCGATCGACGCCGTGTTGCACACGGCCGCGGCGGGCGAGGAGCGCAGCCACGGCAGGGCCGCGGAGGTCACCCGCGCGATGCCGGTGACGTTGATGGAGAGCACGCGCGCCCACTCCGCGTCGTCGTTCGCTGTGATGTCGCCTTGCGCGCCGATGCCGGCGTTGTTGACCACGATGTCGAGTCGGCCGAACCGCTCGGCGGCGGCGCGCACGGCGGCGTCCACGCTCGCCCGGTCGGACACGTCGGCACAGAACGCGGCGAACCGCTCGTCCACGCCTGCCGGGTCGAGATCGAGCACCGCCACACGCGCCCCGGCGCGGTGCAGGCGCGCGGCGATCGCCGCGCCGATGCCCGACGCGCCCCCCGTGACAACCGCCGCGAGCCCCTTCAGCTCCTGCGCCGGGGTGGCCGGGTCGCGGTCGGATCGCATGCTGCTCCTGCGGGTCGGCGAGTGTCGTCGTGGGATCGTTGACAGTATAGACATCCGATGTTTACACTGCGATGGTTCGTCGGCTGTCGCCGCGCAGAAGGGGCTCGCCGTGACCCGCATCGTCGGTCTGGAAACCAGCGACATCCGCTTTCCCACGTCGCTCAGCCTCGACGGCTCTGACGCGATGAACCCCGACCCGGACTACTCCGCCGCGTACGTGCGCGTCGTGACCGACGCCGAGGACGACATCGAGGGCCACGCGTTCGTGTTCACGATCGGCCGCGGCAACGACGTGCAGGTCAGCGCGATCTCGGCGCTTGCCGACCACCTCGCAGACCGCGAGCTGGAGCCGCTGCTGGATGACATGGGCGCGATCTGGCGAGAACTCGTGGGCGACTCGCAACTGCGGTGGCTCGGCCCCGAGAAGGGCGTCATGCACATGGCGATCGGCGCCGTCGTCAACGCCCTGTGGGACATCAAGGCCAAGCGCGCCGGCCTGCCGCTGTGGCAGCTGCTGGCGCGCATGTCGCCGGAAGAGCTCGTCTCGCTCGTCGACTTCCGCTACCTGACGAACGCGCTCACGCCCGACGAGGCGCTCGGCATCCTGCGCGCGGCCGAGCCGGGGCGCGCGCGGCGCGAGGCGGAGCTGATCGAGACCGGCTACCCCGCCTACACGACCACGCCGGGATGGCTCGGCTACTCGGACGAGAAGCTCGCCCGGCTGTGCCGCGAGGCCGTGGCCGACGGGTTCGGGCAGGTCAAGCTCAAGGTCGGCGCCAACCTCGACGACGACATCCGGCGCTTGCGCATCGCCCGCGAGGTGTGCGGGGCGGGCTTCCCGATCGCGATCGACGCCAACCAGCGCTGGGAGGTCGCCGAGGCCATCGCCTGGGTGAGAGCGCTCGCCGAATTCGACCCGGCGTGGATCGAGGAGCCGACAAGCCCCGACGACGTGCTCGGCCACGCCGAGATCGCGCGCGCGGTCGCGCCGGTGCCGGTGGCCACGGGCGAGATGGCCCAGAGCCGCGTGGTCTTCAAGCAGTTGCTGCAGGCGCGCGCGATCGAGGTCGTGCAGATCGACGCGGTGCGCGTGGCGGGCGTCAACGAGAACATCGCCAACCTGCTGCTGGCGGCGAAGTTCGGCGTGCGGGTGTGCCCGCACGCCGGCGGCGTCGGCCTGTGCGAGGCGGTGCAGCACCTGTCGATGTTCGACTTCGTCGCCGTGAGCGGCACGAAGAAGGGCCGGGTGATCGAGTACGTCGACCACCTGCACGAGCACTTCGTGAACCCCACCGTCGTCCGCGACGGCGCGTACCAGGCCCCGCTCGCCCCGGGGGCGGGCATGGAGATGCGGGCCGCCAGCCGCGCGGCGCACGAACGGCAGGGTGCGCGTGTGGCCTCCTGACCGGCTGACGGCGCTCGGCTACGGCGCCGCCAACGTCGGCAATCTCTTCCGCCCGCTCACGGACGACGAGGCCTGGGAGGTCTTGGAGGCGGCGTGGGAGTGCGGCATCCGCTACTTCGACACGGCGCCGCACTACGGGCTCGGGCTCTCCGAGCAGCGGCTCGGGGCCTTCCTGCGCACGAAGCCGCGGGCCGAGTACGTCGTCTCGACCAAGGCCGGCCGCCTGCTGCGGCCGAACCCCGACCACGACGGCGAGCTCGACCTGGACAACGACTTCCACGTGCCGGCGGCGCTGCGGCGCGTGTGGGACTTCTCGGCGGCGGGCATCGGCGCGAGCGTGGACGAGTCGCTGGAGCGGACGGGCCTCGACCGATTCGACATCGTCTACCTGCACGACCCCGAGCGCCACGACCTCGGCCGGGCGATCGCCGAAGCGCTGCCCGCGCTGGTCGCGCTGCGCGGGCAGGGCCGCGTCGGCGCGGTCGGCGTCGGCTCGATGGTGACGGCGGCGATCGCCGCGACGGTGGAGGCAGCCGACCTCGACGTCGCCATGATCGCGGGCCGCTACACGCTGCTCGAGCAGCCGGCGGCCGCCGACGCGCTGCCCGCGTGCCGCGCGACATCCACCGACGTCGTGACCGCGTCGGTCTTCAACTCGGGCCTGCTCGCCAGCGCCCGGCCGAGCCGCGACGGGCGCTACGAGTACGGCCGACTGCCCGACGAGCTGTGGGAGCGGCTCACCCGCGTCATCGCGGTGTGCGACGCGCACGGCGTGCCGCTGCCGGCCGCCGCCCTGCAGTACACGCTGCGCGACGACCTCGTGCGCTCGGTCGTCGTCGGCGGCAGCCGCCCGGCCCAACTGCGGCAGAACGCCGAGCTCATGGCCGCGCCGATTCCCGACGCGCTGTGGCGCGAGCTCGCCGCCACCGGCCTCATCCCCGCCGACCCCGAAAAGTGAAGGACCCCGCATGCTCGAAGGAATCCACCCGCTGCTGACCGGCGAGTTGCTGCGGCACCTCGACGAGATGGGCCACTCCGACGCGGTCGTGGTCGCCGACGCGCACTTCCCCGCCGCCGCCGTGGCCTCACGGCTCGTGACGCTGCCGGGCACGACGACGCCCGACGTGCTGGCGGCGATCCGCACCGTCGTGCCCCTCGACGACGCGCCGGCGCTCGACCTGATGGCGTCGGCCGACGGCGCGGTGCTCGACGTGCAGCGCGAGCTGATGGCGGCCGCCGGCGCCGACGAGGCGGCGACGCGGTTCGTCGACCGCTTCGACTACTACGACCTCGCGCGAGCCGCGTTCGTCATCGTGCGCACGGGCGAGACCCGGAAGTACGGCAACGCGCTGCTGCGCAAGGGCGTGGTCGGGCACCCCTCCGCGTGACTGTCGTGCTGTTCGCTCGCAGAATGGAAGGCGGGGCGCTAGTGCATCGCGATCGTGCGGACGGCGTGGACGCCGTCGCGGATGAAGCGGTTGGCATGCGCGGCGAGGTCGTCCGAGTCCTCCCACAGGTTGCGCCAGACGCCGAGCGTGTTGCTCAGCTGCTCGCTCACCACGGCCGAGCTGAACGACTCGAACACGACGGGGCCGTCGAACCCGACCCGGTCGAGCGCGCGGAAGAAGCCGTCGAAGTCCACGGTGCCGGTGCCGAGGTACCCGCGGTGGCTCTCGCCGATGTGCACGTAGCCGAGCCGGTCGCCCGCGTCCAGCACCGGCTGCCACATGTCGGACTCCTCGATGTTCATGTGGTACGTGTCCAGGTGCAGCGAGACGTTGTCGGAGCCGACGCCGTCGACAAAGCGCAGCCCGCCGCGCGCGGTGTTGAAGACGTTCGACTCGTAGCGGTTGACGACCTCCAGGCAGAGGCGGATGCCGCGCTCGCGCGCCCGGTCGGCGAGCCGCGCCAGCGCCGCCTGGCTGTTCGCGACGCCCGCCGGCGTCGTCGGCGCCATGTACTTGCGCATCGCCGAGTAGATCACCCCGCACAGCACGCCGCCGCCCATCGCGGCGACGTGGTCGAGGCATCCCTCCAGCATCCGCTCTCCCGCCTTCACCGCCGCGGAGTCCTCGCTCGTCAGGTCCGTGGCATCAGTCAGCCCGAGCGACGCCGTCACCTGCAGGCCGTTGTCGGCGACGAGGCGCCCCGCGAGCGCCGAGTCGAAATTGTCGGGGTCCATCAGCGGCAGCTCGATGAGGTCGAATCCCGCCGCGGCGGTTCCCTCGATCGCGCGGCGCAGGCCTGCCTCGTCGAAGACTCCGGTGAACACAAGGCCGTGGGCGCCGATCAGCATGGCTCTCCTTCGAGTTGTCGCGGCTGTGATCAAGATGTTATTACAGGTCTTTCCTCCGGCGCAGAGTGTTAGATACATTTGAGTACAACTTGAACCGCGATGCCGCGCCATACCTCCAACGAAGCAGGTGAACCAGTGACCGACCCCATCCTCAAAGTCGAGGGGATCAGCAAAGGATTCCCGGGCGTGCAGGCCCTGAAGGACGTGCACCTCGACGTGTACGCGGGCGAGGTGCTCGTGCTCGTCGGCGAGAACGGCGCGGGCAAGTCCACCCTGATGAAGATCCTCTCCGGCATCTACCAGAAGGACGAGGGCACGATCACCTTCGAGGGCAACGAGGTCGAGATCACCAGCCCCCTGCAGGCGCAGCAGCTGGGCGTGACGATCATCCACCAAGAGTTGAACCTCATGCCCGACCTCACCGTCGCGCAGAACATCTACATCGGCCGCGACCCGACAACCGGCCCGTTCCTGGCCGAGGCGAAGCTCAACCGGCAGACCAAGGAGTTGCTCGACCGGCTCGGCATCAACCTCAACCCGCGCCAGCTCGTGGGCGAGCTCACCGTCGCCAAGCAGCAGATGGTCGAGATCGCGAAGGCGCTCTCGTTCAACGCCAAGGTGCTCATCATGGACGAGCCGACGTCGGCGCTCACCGACAGCGAAGTAGAGACGCTGTTCACGCTCATCGACCAGCTGCGCGCCCGGGGCACCGGCATCGTCTACATCTCGCACCGCATGGACGAGCTGCGCCGGCTCGCCGACCGGGTCACGGTCATCCGCGACGGCACCTACATCGGGTCGCTGACCAAGGAGGAGATCAACGTCCCCCGGATCATCGAGATGATGGTCGGCCGGCCCATCGACGAGGGAGCGCGCCCGACGGCGCGCGAGCACCAGAACGACCCGGTCGTGCTCGACGTGCAAGGGCTGACCACGAAGGCGCTGCTCAAAGACGTCTCGTTCCAGCTGCACAAGGGCGAGATCCTCGGCTTCGCGGGCCTCATGGGCGCGGGGCGCACCGAGACCGCGCGGGCGCTCATCGGGGCCGACCCCCGAGACGGCGGCACGATCTCGGTGGCCGGGCGCGAGGTGCGCATCCAGCAGCCGGCCGACGCCGTGCGGCTGGGCATCGGCTACCTCAGCGAGGACCGCAAGCTCCTCGGTCTCATGCTCGAGCAGGACGTCACGTTCAACACCGTGCTGGCCTCGCTGAGCCGCTACGCCAACGCGATCGGCTGGATGTCGGACGGCAAGGCCAAGGGCAAGACCAAGGACTACGTCAAGACCCTGCGGGTCAAAACCCCCTCGATCAACCAGATCGTCAAGCTCCTCTCCGGCGGAAACCAGCAGAAGGTCGTCATCGCGCGGTGGCTGCTGCGCGACTGCGACGTGCTGATCTTCGACGAGCCCACGCGCGGCATCGACGTGGGCGCCAAGGAGGAGATCTACCGCGTCATGCAGCAGCTGGCCGAGGACGGGAAGTCGATCATCGTCATCTCGTCGGAGCTGCCCGAGATCCTGCGCGTCGCCAATCGCATCGTCGTGATGGCCAACGGGCGGATCATGGGGACGCTGCGCAACGAGGAAGCAAGTCAGGAGAAGATCATGCAGTTCGCCGCACACGGAGAGGAAGACGAATGAGCAGCCCTCAGGGACCGTCGACGACGACGGTCATTCAGCAGGCCGTCGAGGAGGACTCCTCGTCCGGAGGGATCGTCGGGCTTCTCAAGCGCCAGCTCCAGCAGTCGCTGGCGTTCGGGACGCTCATCGTCCTGATCGTGTTCTTCTCGATCTTCGGGCCGAACTTCTTCACGTGGAGCAACATCTCCGGCATCCTGCTGGCGACCGCCGTGATCGGCATCCTCGCCCTGGGCACGACCTTCGTGATCATCACGGGCGGGATCGACCTGTCGATCGGAACCGGCATGACGCTGTGCGCGGTCATGACGGGCGTCTTCATCACGAAGATGGGGCTGCCGATGTGGATCGGCGTGATCGGCGGCGTCCTGACCGGAGTGGTGATCGGGCTCATCAACGGCCTGAACATCACGTTCTTGAACCTGCCCCCGTTCATCGCGACCCTCGCGATGATGATGATCGCGCAGGGCCTCGCGCTGATCATCTCGGGCGTCGCGCCGATCTACTTCTCCGGCTCGGCCCCCGACTTCAAGCAGATCGCGCTGGGAACGCTCATCCCCGGCTTGCCGAACGCGGTGCTGATCACCCTCGCGTTGGCGCTGGTGGCCTTCCTCGTGCTGAACAAGACGCTGCTCGGCCGCTTCACGTTCGCGATCGGCTCCAACGAGGAGGCAACGCGCTTGTCAGGGGTCAACACGCGCCGCTGGAAGATCCTGATCTACATGTTCGCGGGCGCCTTCACCGGCATCGCCGGCGTCGTGCTGGCCGCGCGCCTGGACTCTGCGCAGCCGCAGCTCGGGCTCGGGTACGAACTGCAGGCGATCGCGGCCGTGATCATCGGCGGCACGTCGCTGCTCGGCGGCCGGGGCTCGATCCTCGGCACCGTGATCGGCGCGCTCATCATGAGCGTTCTGATCAATGGCCTGCGCATCATGTCGATCCAGACCGAGTGGCAGAACGTCGTCACCGGCATCGTCATCCTGATCGCCGTCTTCTTCGACTCGCTGCGCAACCGGTCGAAGACCTGACGCGACACAGACCTGTCGGCGCGAACAGTGCCCGGCGCCGACACGGGCCGCACGGCCCGTCGAGGGCACACAACACCAAAAAGGTCCAACCCACAGCCGACTGACGTCGGCCCACACAGAGCAATGGAGTTCACATGAGGTATCGCAGAAGGGCCGCGATCGTCGCGGCCGCTGCAGCGGCGGCGCTCGTCTTCGCCGGCTGCGCGCAAAGCGGCGGCGAGACGGGCGAGGGCGGCGCTGGCACCGAGTCCGGCGACAAGATGTACATCGCCCTCGTCTCGAAGGGCTTCCAGCACCAGTTCTGGCAGGCCGTGAAGAAGGGCGCCGAGGAGAAGGCGGCAGAGCTCGGCGTCGAGATCACCTTCGAAGGCCCGGCCGCCGAGACCGAGGTCGACGCCCAGCTGCAGATGCTGCAGACGGCCATCGACAAGGGGCCCGACGCCATCGGCTACGCGGCGCTCGACCCCGAGGCGTGCATCCCGCTCTACGAGCAGGCCGAGGAGAAGAAGATTCCGATCGCGCAGTTCGACGCCCCGTGCGACAGCGACTACGGCGCCAACCTGTCGGCGACCGACAGCCTGAAGGCGGGCGCGCTGGCCGCACAGCACATGGCCGAGCTCATCGGCGACTCGGGCAAGATCGCGATCGTCGGCCACAGCCAGATCAACTCGACGGGTGTCGAGCGCCGCGACGGCTTTGTCAACGAGATGAAGGACAACCACCCCAACATCGAGATCGTCGACATCCAGTACGGCGACGGCGACCACCTGAAGTCGGCCGACATCGCCAAGGCGATGCTCGCGGCGCACCCCGACCTCAAGGGCATCTACGGCACCAACGAGGGCTCGGCGATCGGCGTCGTGAACGCGGTCAAGGAGCTCGGCCTGGAGCCGGGCAAGGTCACGATCGTCGGCTTCGACTCCGGCGCCGCGCAGGTGAACGCGATCAAGGACGGCACGATGGCCGGCGCGATCACGCAGGACCCGATCGGCATCGGCAAGTCTGTCGTGGAGTCGGCGTACAAGCTGGCCAAGGGCGAGACCGTCGAGGAGTTCATCGACACCGGTTCGTACTGGTACGACAAGACCAACATCGACGACCCGGAGATCGCCGCGGTGCTGTACGAGTAACAGCGCCTCCGCGCCAGAGCGCCCCTCGCCGTCCGGCGAGGGGCGCTCTGCGTCACCCGGGCAGATCGAGCAGGCGCGCGGGGTTGGCCGTGAGCATGGAGGCGACGATCTCCTCGCCCAGGCGCTCGCGCAGGCGCGGCAGGTAGCGCTCGCCGAGGTACGCGAGCCCCGGCATCCCTCCGTACGCGACGTAGCGCGTGCGGCGCGCGACGTCCCCGCCCAGCACGACGCGCCCGACCGCGCCGAGCGCGACGACCCGCTCGGCGAGCTCGAGCAGTTCGGCGTCGCTGCGGGTGCGCGGGCGGGCGAACCCGTCGTAGCCGAGATACGCGCCGCGGGCGGCGAGCTCGGCGTGCAGGCCGGGGTCGGGGTCGCGGTCGGCGTGCGCGAGCACGACCCGGTGCGGCGCGACGCCGCCGTCGGCGAGCAGATCGAGCACCTCGTGCGCAGCGGTGCAGAACTCGAGGTGCACCATGACCGCAGCGCCCGTCGCGACGTGCGCGGCCGCCACGGCGTCGAGCGTCTCGTGCTCGAACGGAGAGATCCGCCAGTAGTCGATGCCGGCCTTGAGCAGCCCGGCCCGCACGGGGGGACCCGACGGCGACGCGGCGACCGCGCTGTGGTCGCCGCGCAACACGGCCGGCTCGTCGCGCGGCATCCCGTCGCGCACGTCGGCGACCAGCCGCTCGGTGAGCCGGGCCATCCCCCACTCGCGCAGGGGGTGGGATGCCGCGTAGTGCGCCTCGCGGTGGCGCCCGGTCGTGGCGACGACCCTCAGCCCCGTCGTCGCGCTCGCCCGGGCGATCGCCTCGGCGTCGCGGCCGAGGCCCAGCGGCGTGGCATCCACCATCGCGGCGAAGCCGCTGTCGCGCAGCGCCGCCGCCTCGCGCGTGGACGCCTGCTCGTCGTCGAGCTCGTCGCCGGGAAGCAGCGGCGAGACCTGGAAGAGGTGCTCGTGGTAGTTCGTCGCGCCGAGCGTCTCGGGGGCGACGTCGCCCAGCACCGTGCGGATCATCGCGTGGTCGCCGCCGCGGCCGCGAGCTCGTCGACGAGCTCGGGGGTGAGGCGCAGGTCGAAGACGTCGGCGACGACCTGCGACCAGCCGTGGATGAAGTAGCGCCAGCCGTCCACCACCGTCAGCGCGTGGCGCTCGGCGTCGGCCACGGCCTGGTGCAGGAACTCCAGCGACCCGCGGTAGTTGAACTCCCACGCGAAGCCCGCGTCGGGAAACCGCACGCCGTCGGGCAGCGGAGAGCCGGGGCGGTCCTTGCCGAGGCCGGTCGCGTTGGCGACAACCGACCCGGGCGGCAGCGACGCGACGAGCGCGGCGGACTCGTCGGGCGACCCGACGCGCGCGTAGCGGATGAGCCCCTCCGGCGTGCCGCGCTGGTCGTGGATGGCGCGCAAGTCGTCGAGCTTGTGGTCGTTGCGGGCCGTCACGGTGACTCGGGCCGGCTGCTCGGCGCGCTCGGCGAGCGCCCAGCTCAGCGCCGTGCCCGACCCGCCGGCGCCGAGGATCAGCACCTCCGCGCCGGTGGCGGCGAAGTGCCCCGCCGGCAGGAAGTCGTCGAGCGAGCTGGCGACCGTGATCGGGTCTTTCGCCTGGCCGACGAGCCGGTCGCCGCGCTTGGAGATGCTGGAGATCTCGCGGCACGAGACGGCGAAGTCGTCGAGGTCGTCGAACAGGTCGGATGCCGCGGCGTACACGTTCATCTTGTGGGTCGTCACGAGCGCGCCGCGATGGTGCTCGTCGTCGCGGATCTGCTCGACCATCGCGCGATACTGCTCGCGCGTCGCGTCCAGCGGCAGGTCGTGGCCGACGAGCCGGTCGGTGGGAAGGCCGAGGATGCCGGCCCACAGCGGGAAGACGGCGTTGATCGACGACGCCGCGGTGCTGACGCCGACGAATCCCATGTAGTCGGCGGCCATCAGGCATCCTCTCCTTCGCGCACGCTTCGAAGCGCCCGGGCGAACAGCGCGGCACGGCGCTCGATCTCGGCGTGGTCGCCGGCGGCGAGCGCGGCGCCGGGCACCAGGTCGCCGCCCGCGCCCACGGCGATCGCGCCGGCGGCGAACCACTCGGCGAGGTTGCGCGGTGTGACGCCGCCGGTCGGCATGAGCGGGATGTCGGGGAACGGCCCGCGCAGCGCCTTCAAGTACGCCGGGCCGCCCAGCGACGCGGGGAACACCTTGACGACGTCGACGCCGAGCGCCGTGGCGGCCATGACCTCGCTCGGGGTGAGCGCTCCCGTCATCGAGACCGCGCCGGTGGCGCGCATCGCCTCGGCGACCTGCGCGGTCGTGCCGGGGCTCACGAGGAACGCGGCGCCCGCGTCGGCGGCTTCCCGCGCCTGCGCGGGCGTCGTGACGGTGCCGGCGCCGACGTAGGCGTCGGGATGGCGCCGCAGCGCCTCCGCGATGACGTCGGCCGCGTCGGGCGTCGAGTACGTCACCTCGATGCCCGTCACGCCTCCGCGCACGAGCGCGGCGATCGCGTCGAGAGCGGACGCCGCGTTGGGAGCGCGCAGCACGGCCAGGACGCCGGCGGCCCGCGCCGCGTCGAGGGTCGACGGAAGTGTCGTCATGGTGCCTCCGGGTCTAGACCTCGTTCAGGGGGTTCGGCGGCGGGTCGCCGGCGAGGACTGCGAGCGCGTTGTCGAGCGCGAGCGTTCCCATGTTGTCGACGGCCTGCACGGTCTGCGCGCCGAGGTGCGGGGTCACCACCACCCGATCGGCGAGGTCGTCGGCCAGGAGCGGGCTGTCGTGGCCGGCGGTGTCGCCCTGCAGCACGTCGGCAGCGTACGCGCCAAGGGCGCCCGAGCGCAGGGCGCGCGCCACGGCGTCCTCGTCGACGAGGTCGGGGCGCGCGGTGTTGACGAGCACGGCGCCGGGCGGCAGCAGGGCCAGCCGGGCGGCGTCGGCCACGAGCTGGCCGCCGGGCGCGTGCAGCGTGACGAGGTCGGACTCGTGGAACACGTCGTCGAGAGTCGCCGCGGTCGCACCGAGGTCGGCGAACCGCTCGGCCGGGAGGAAGGGGTCGGCCGCGAGCACGCGCGACCCGAATCCGCTCACGCGGCGGGCGACGCCCTGCCCGATGCGGCCGAAGCCGACGATGCCGACGGCGAGTGCGCCCAGCTCGCGGCCGCGGCGCACCGACCAGTCGCCACGGCGCACACGCCGGTCGCCGTCGACCGTGTGGCGCAGCGCGGCGAGCATGAGCCCGACCGCGTGGTCGGCGACGGCGTCGGCGTTCGCGCCCGGCGTGTTGGCGACCCACACGCCGCGGCGGGTCGCCGCCTCGATGTCGACAGCCTCGACCCCGACGCCGTAGCGCGCGACGATCCTCAGCCGCGGGGCGGCGGCGAGGTGCTCGGCGGTCACCGGCCCGGTGCCAGCGACCCAGGCGTCGGCGCCGGCCAGCAGCGGCGCGAGCTCGTCGAGGGCGTGGTGCGACGGGCCGCGCACGACCTCGTGCCCCGCGGCGGCGACGCGCGCGTGCAGGTCGGCTTCGCCGTCGCCGAACGACCGGCTCGTGACCAGGATGACGCTCATCCCCCGAACCACCCCTCCAGCGAGTCGTACGCGGCGCGGAACCGCGCGTGCCGCTTCGCGTACTCGGCGTGGCGCGCGCGGTCGGGCACGAACTCGGCGGTCACCTCGCTGAGGCTGCGTGCCGCGGCGAAGTCGGCCACGCCGAACGCGACGGCTCCGGTCACGGCGGCGCCGAGGCTGTTCGCCTCCTCGACGACCGAGCGGCGCCGCACCGGCACGCCCCACACGTCGGCGAGCAGGCCCAGCCAGACGTCGCTCTGCGCGCCGCCGCCGACGGCGTCGATGCGGTCGATCGCGGCCCCGGCGGCGCGGAACGCGTGGATGCACGTGAGCAGGTTGAAGGCGACGCCCTCGAGCACGGCCCGCATGAGGTGCGCGCGCGTGTGGTGCCGGCCGAGGCCGACGAACGCGCCGCGCGCGTCGGGGTTCCACAGCGGCGAGCGCTCGCCGAGGAGGTACGGCAGAAAGTACAGGCCGTCGGTGTCGACGGCGTCGGCCGCGTCGGCGAGCGCGCCGGTGTCGGGATGCCGCGGGTCGGCGGAGAGCGCCTCGGCGATCCACTGCACCGATGCGCCGCCGGCCTGCATCGTCGCGGTGGGCACAAAGCTGCCGGGAACGACGTTGTCGAACGTGAACGTGCGCATGGCGGGGTCGTGGAGCGGCGCGGCGCTGGCGAACGAGATCCATGACGACGTGCCCAGGCACACGTACGCGCCGTCCTCGGGCGCGACGACGCTCGAGCCGACGGCCGCCATCGGCCCGTCCCCACCGCCCATCGCGACGCGCACGTCGCCCGACAGCCCGAGGGCGTCGGCCGCCGCCGGGAGGAGGGCTCCCACGACCGTGACCGAGTCGACGATCTCGGGGAACAGCGCGCGGTCGAGCCGCGCGGCATCCAGCACGTCCGACGACCACGCGCCGGCCGCCTGGTCGTACGCGTTCGTGCCCGACGCGTCGGAGCGGTCGGTGGCGAGACGGCCGGTCAGACGCAGCACGATGTAGTCCTTCGCGACGCAGAACGAGCGCACCCGCGCCCACGCCTCGGGCTCGTTGTCGCGCACCCACATGACCTTCTCGACCGAGTAGGTCGGGTTCAGCCGGTGGCCGAGCACGCGGTACGCGTGCTCCTCGCCGATCGCGGCCGCCAGCTCGCGCTCCTGGGCGGCCGAGCGCGTGTCGGCCCAGATGATGGCGGGGCGCACGGGTTCGCCTGCGGCATCCAGCAGCACGGCTCCCATCATCTGGCCGCTGACGACGAGGCCTGTGACCGAGCGCGGGTCGATCTCCGACTTCGCCACGAGCGCTCGCGTCGCGCCGACGACGGCGTCCCACCAGTCGTGCGGGTTCTGCTCGGCGACGCCTCCGGTCGCGAAGTGCGCCGGGTACCCGACCGTCACGGAGGCGACGAGGCGCCCGTCCTCGTGGTGCAGCGACGCCTTGTTCCCCGTCGTGCCGAGGTCGTGGGCGATGATCACGGTCGCCCCTCAGCCGTTGTACGGCCGCAGGTCGAAGCCTCCGTCGGCGCCGCGGTAGGCGCGCAGGCCCATCCCGTGCTCGAGCACCCAGCCGTAGTCGTGGCCGGCGACGCCCGGGTACACGGCGAGGAACGAGTAGGGCTCGTCGCCGACGTTGACCGAGCGGTGCGCCCAGCCCGGCGGGATGTAGCCGATCGTGCCGGGAAGCATGTCAAGCCACTCGGTGCGCTCGCCGTCGAACATGAGCAGTCCGCCGCGGCCGTGCAGCGCGAGGTAGATCTCGCCCTGGTGGTCGGGATGCTGGTGTCCCTTCGTCATCCACAGCTCGCCGCCGGTCGCGCCCGCGTGGATCGTCGTGATCGACTGCGGCAGCTCGCGGTCGGTCTCGGGCACCGGGCTGCTCACGACGGTGTAGACGACGGGGTTGTCGCCCGCCGCCGACGCGGCCCACGCCTCGTGGTCGAGGAAGAGGCCCTCCAGGTCGCTCATCCGGCGGGTGAGAGTCGGCCCTTCCGGGCTCAGCGTGGCCGTTTGCGCGTCGAACTGGATCGCAAACGGCGCGATGGGAGGGGCGAAGAACTCTGGCACGCGTCTGTCTCCTCGACGGCTCTGTCACGGGGCCTGTAATAACAGGTGAGTCTAGCTGTCACTACAGGTCGCGTCCAGCGCGGGCGGGTCGCGTGGATGGCGCCAGCACGGCCTGATGCCGCGCGTCAGCCGCGCGCGGCGCGGCGCACCGACTGGCGCTGCGCGCCCAGGCCCTCGATCTCGATGTCCATGACGTCGCCGTCGGCGAGGTACGGGAACCGCCCCGACAGCGCGACACCCTGCGGCGTGCCCGTGTTGACCACGTCGCCGGGCTCGAGCACCATGTACTGGCTCAGGTTCCACACCAGCTCGAGCACGGGGAAGACCATGTCGGCCGTCGACGAGTCCTGGCGCGGCTGGCCGTTGACGGCCGAGCGCAGCCGCAGCGCCTGCGGGTCGACCTCGTCGGCCGGCACAAGCACAGGGCCGAGCGGGTTGAAGGTCTCGGAGCACTTGCCCTTCGACCACTGCCCGCCCGAGACCTCGAGCTGGTACGCGCGCTCGGACACGTCGTTGGACACCGTGTAGCCGGCGATCACGTCGGCGGCGGCCTCGGGAGAGGCGAGATAGCGCGCGGGCTTGCCGATGACCACCGCGAGCTCGACCTCCCAGTCCACCTTCTCGGCGCCGGGGGGAAGAAGCACGTCGTCGTCGGGCCCGACGACGGTGTTGGGATGCTTGAAGAACACGACGGGATGCTCGGGCGGAGCCGAGCCAGACTCGGCGGCGTGCGCGGCGTAGTTCATGCCGATGCACACCACCGCCGACGGACGGGCGATGGGCGGCCCGATCCGCAGCCCCGCGGCATCCGCCTCGGGCAGCGCGCCTTCCTCCAGCGCGGCACGCGTCCGCGCGATGCCGTCGGCGGCCAGGAACGCGCCGTCGATGTCGGCGGCGACAGGCGACAGGTCGCGCACGACCCCCGCGTCGTCCCGCACGAACGGCCGCTCGGCGCCCGCGGGCCCCAGTCGCATGAACTCCATCGGCATCCCTTCCCCGCGCGAGGCGCGATCGCGTCCGCACTCACGATACTGAGCCCGTTGAGTTGCCGCGAAACGCGCGTCGCGCCGCGCATCGCGGCAACTGGGCCGAGGTGCGGGCGGTCCAGCCGCGTTCGGTTGCCGCGAAACGCGCGACCGGGCGCAGAACGCGGCAACTCGACAGCGCGGATGAACGGGGTCAGCACGAACGATCCCCCCGGAGCACGCTCCGGGGGGATCTGCACTGCGCGGTCATGGGGTCAGAAGTTCTGCGGTGCGGCGCCGGCCCATGCGGCGATGGTGCCTGTGGCGGTGCCGAGCACGCCCGTCGGGGATGCAGCGTTCTGACGGGTGTGCGTGTCCGCAGCGGCCTCGGAGGAGGCGGGGGTCGTGTCGGAGGTGAAAAGGCTGAGCAGGTTTTTGATGTTCATGCATCCAGTGTCGTCGCCCCTTTTCGATACGTCCAATGATAAGTTCACATACAATCAATGCGTAAATCGTATCGATTGGAAGAGCATGGACACCGAGGCGCTGCGCTGGTTCCAGATGGTCGCCGACGGGGCGACCGTCACCGAGGTCGCCGAGCTCGAGATGAAGTCGCAGCCCAGCGTGTCGCGCGCCCTCGCGCGCCTCGACGACGAGGTGGGCGCGCCGCTGTTCCGGCGCTCGGGCCGGCTCCTGGCCCTGACCCACGCCGGCGCCGCCTTCCACCGGCATCTGGGTGGCGCCTTGCACCGACTCGACGACGGGCTCGCCGCGGTGCAGCAGATCGCCGATCCCGAGACCGGGACGGTGACGCTCGCCTTCCAGCCGTCGCTCGGGACCTGGCTGATCCCCGACCTCATCGGCAGCTTCCGCAGCACTCATCCGCGCGTGCGCTTCGACTTGCGCTCGAAGGCCGACGAGCACGTGCCCGCCGTGGGGCCGCGCAGCGCCGTCGACCTCGAGCTGTCGACGCTGCGGGTCGACGACGCCGACCGCGCGTGGCGTCCGCTCGTGCGCGAGCCGATCCGGCTGCTCCTGCCCAGCGGGCACCGGCTCGCCGACCGCCGCAGCGCGACGCTCGCCGAGGTCGCCGACGACCCCTTCGTGTCGCTGCGCGAGACCTCGGTGCTGCGCACGCAGCTCGACCGGATCTGCGCGCGCGAGGGGGTCCTCCTCGACATCGCGTTCGTCGCCGACGACCTGCCGACGCTGCGCGGGTACGTCGCGTCGGGCCTGGGCACAGCGATCATCCCGGCACGCTGGGACGCCGGCGCGATCGAGCCGTCGTCCCCGCGGGTGCACTACCTCGAGCTCGACGACCCCGAGGCATACCGCAACGTCGGCTTGTCGTGGTTCCGCCCGCGGCGGCTGCTGCCGGCCGCCGAACTCTTCCGCGCGCACATCCTTGCCCGCACCGAGAGCGGCGGGCTGCCGCATCCCGTTGCCATCCCCTGAGGCGGAGAAAGTCAGCGACCGGGGGCGCGCAGCCAGACCGTGGTCTCGCCGGGCAGGTCGCCCGCGACCGGGCCGCTCGCGATCAGGATGTCGCCCGCCGGCAGCGGCGCCGGCTCAGCGCCGAAGTTCGCGACCACCTCCCAGCCGCCCGGGCGCGCGAAGTGCAGGATGTCGGGCGCGGCCGGCATCCACTCCAGCGACTCCTCGGTCTGCAGCTCGCGCCGCAGGGCGAGGGCGTCGCGATAGAGCGAGAGCGTCGAAGCGGGGTCGCTCTGCTCGGCCTCGACCGAGTACTCTCCGAACCACGCCGGCTGCGGCAAGTGCGCCCCGTCAGCGCCGAACCCGAACGACGAGCCCTCGCGCGACCACGGCAGCGGCACGCGGCATCCGTCCCGTCCGATGTCCACGCCGGGATTGCGGAAGAAGGCGGGGTCCTGCCGGTCGGCGTCGGGAATCTGCCCGACCTCGGGCAGGCCGAGCTCCTCGCCCTGGTAGAGGTAGGCCGAGCCGGGAAGCGCGAGCATGAGCAGCGTGGCCGCGCGAGCGCGTCGCAGCCCCTGTTCCGCGTCCACGGCCGCGGGGTCGCCGCCGTCGAGCAGCCACTGCTTCCCGGCAGCCGGGGTGCGGTCCTCCACCAGGCCGTAGCGGGTCGCGTGCCGCACGACGTCGTGGTTGGACAGCACCCACGTCGAGGACGCGCCCGTCGCGTCGGCGTCGTCGAGGTTGTGCGCAATGACCTCGCGGAACCGCGCCGCGTCGAAGGCCGACTCGAGCAGGTCGAAGTTGAACGCCTGGCCGAGACCCTCACGAGAGGCGTAGCGGCCCCGCCGGTGCGCCGCCACCCACGCCTCCGCGACGGCGGTGCGCGGCGGGTCGTACTCGTCGAACACCTCCCGCCACGCGCGATAGACGTCGTGGACGTCGTCGCGGTCCCACAGCGGGTGCTCGCCGTCGTGGAACATGTCGCGGCTGAGCAGGATGTCGCGCAGCGCGTCGAACGCCGGGTCGAGGTTCTTCTTCAGCCCGTGCGCGACATCGACACGGAAGCCGTCCACACCGCGGTCCGCCCAGAAGCGGAGGGTGGCGAGGAAGTCCTCGTGCACCTCATTGTTGTCCCAGTTGAAGTCGGGCTGCTCTTTCGCGAACAGGTGCAGGTACCACTGCCCCGGCGTGCCGTCGGGCTCGGTGACGCGCTCCCACGCACTGCCGCCGAACATCGACTGCCAGCGGGTCGGCGGCAGCTCGCCGTGCTCGCCCTTGCCGTCGCGGAAGATGTAGCGGGCGCGCTCGGGCGAGCCCTTCGGGGCTGCGAGCGCCGCGCGGAACCACTCGTGGCGGTCGGAGGAGTGGTTCGGAACGATATCGACGACCACCTTGATGCCGGCGCCGTGCAGCGCGGCGACCATGTCGTCGAACTCGGCGAGGGTGCCGATGCGCGGGTCGACGTCGCGATAGTCGTCGACGTCGTAGCCTCCGTCGGCGAGCGCTGACGGGTAGAACGGGCTCAGCCAGACGGCATCCACTCCGAGATCCGTCAGATACGGAACCTTGGCGATGATGCCGCCGAGGTCGCCGATACCGTCGCCGTTCGCGTCGGAGAAGCTGCGCGGATAGATCTGGTACACGGCGGCTTGGCGCCACCAGTCGGCAGAGATGCTGTTGGTCACGTCCTAAATATATCCGTCGAATTTACTAGGCATGCTCATCGACGGCCGCGGCCGAGAGCCGACGGGCGAGGAGGGGGATGGCGATGCTGCGCGCCTCCTCCCGCGCCGCCGCGATCGCGCCCAGGGCGACGACGTCGCCGCCGAGCCGCGAGGCCATGATTGTCGGGGCGGGAAGGTCGAGGGCGCGGCCAACGCGGCGCGACGCGCTGGCGATGACGTCGTCGAGCGCGTCTGCCACGGCGCCGCACACGACGATGCGCTCGGGGTCGTAGAAGCTGCCGAGCACGCCGCAGATGCGGGCGAGCAGAGCACCGAGCTCTTCGACGAGCGGACTCGTCACGGGGTCGTCCGCCCGAATGTGGGCGAACTCGGCCTGCGCCGTCAGGTCAGCGTCAGGAATGCGCGCCAGCGGGTGGGCGGCGGGGACGCGGCCGTCTGCCCGCGCCGCGCGCACCCACTCGTCGGCCCGCTGGCCGATCCCGTGCGCGCTACCGACGCCTGACACGTGGATGAACGCGTCGAGCTCGCCGATGCCGCCGTGGGTGCCGCGGACCAGCCGCCCTTCCAGCACGACGCCCGCGCCCATGCGACTGCCTGCGAGGAGTGCGACGAAACTCGGGATTCCTCGGGCGGCCCCCACGGAGCCCTCCGCCACCGCGGCGAGCGCGGCGTCGTTCTCCACACGAACAACAGGGAAGCGGTCGGCGAAGAAGTCTCGGAAGCCAGGATTCATCCGCTCCCAGAAACGCTCTTCGTGCGCGGGGGAGCGGCCCGAGGTATCCACGGGCGCCGGCACGCCCACGGCGAGCGCGAGAACGTCTTCGGGCCCCGCCCCGGCGTCGGCGATCACCCCTTCGATCGCTCGCGTGGCCGCCGCTCGCCGCTCGTCGGGCGAGTCGTGGAGGATCCCCACCTCGTCGTGTCGTTGAACCAGCACCGCGCCCGAGAGATCGGCGGCAATCGTCGTGAAGCGGGTACGCCCGGCATCCAGTCCCACGATGATGCCCGCGTCGGCGCGGAGCTCGAAGCGCCTGGCGGGGCGGCCCGTGCGGTAGCCGCGCTCGGAGCGGGCGTTCGCCAGCTCGCGGATGAGGCCGAGCTCGATGAGCCGGTCGATCGCGGAGATCGCGGTGCTGCGCGTCAGCCCCGCCGCCGCCATGATGTCGTCGGTGCGGAACACGCCCGTGTCCCACGCGTGGTCGAGCACTGCCGCCGTGCTCGCTCGCGTCGACGACGACTCGTCACCGAGCGGGATGGTCATGAATCCGCCCCCATCCTTGACGTCTCCTTCGGGCGTGCGCTAGCTTGTGGTGTTAATTCGAGTCTTATATCTAGTAACCAGATAAAGGCGGAGAATCCAGCCATTCCAATGGAGGACGAGCTGATCCGCGATCCGCACCCAGACTACTTGCCGGGTTCGTTCGGCATGCCTTCGTGGTGCCGACGACTCGAAGCGCGCAGTACCCCACACTCGATCGCCCCACGATCGATCAACTCGACCTGAAGGTCAACGACGGCGAGTTCGTGTGCGTCGTCGGCCCGTCGGGCTGCGGCAAGAGCACGACGATCCGCATGCTCGCGGGCCTCGAGTTCATCACCGGCGGCCGCGTGTACATCGGCGGCAAGGACGTGTCGGCGGTTCCCCCGCGCGACCGCGACATCGCGATGGTGTTCCAGAACTACGCGCTCTACCCGCACATGACAGTCGCCGCCAACATCGGCTTCCACCTGATGCTGCAGAAGACGCCGAAGAGCGAGATCGACGAGCGCGTCCGGCATGCGGCGTCGCTGCTCGACCTCGAGGAGTACCTCGACCGCAAGCCGGGGGGAGGAGCTGGGGTTGCACGAGGTCGTCGAGATCGGGCTCGCCGAGCGCCAAGACCCGCACTTCCTCCGCACCGGCGGGGCCGACGTCGGCCGCGATGGATGCCGGGTGCCCCTGCCGTGGGAGGCGGCGAGGCCGACGTTCGGGTTCGGGTCGGGCGGGACGCATCTGCCGCAGCCGGAGTGGTTTGCGTCGCTCGCGGTCGACGCGCAAGCATCCGATCCGGCCTCCATGCTCTCGCTGTACCGGCGCGCGCTGGCCCTGCGCCGCGAGCTGCAGTCGGGCGAGCAGCTGGAGTGGGTCGAGACGGGGCACGACGACGTGCTGCGCTTCCGTCGCCCGAACGGCTGGGAGGTCGTGACGAACTTCGGCTCTGAGCCCTATCTGCTCGACGACGTGAGTGTTGTGCTCGCCAGCGCGCCCGCGCCGATCGGCGTCGTGCCGGCGGAGACCACCGTGTGGCTCGGCCCCGAGCGCGGCTGAAGCCCGCCGCGACCGCCTCCGGCGCGGTCGCCTTTCGCGACGCGGTCGCCTTTCGCGAAAGTGGCGCGTGACGCCGCATCCCTCGTCCTGACGAGGCACGACGCGACACCTCGGTCGAGGGCGCGCTCGCGAAGGTGGCGCGTGTTGTCGCATCGAGCCACGGGATGCGGCGTCAGCCGCCACTTCGGCGGGGGTGTGATGGTGCGAGCCCGGGGAGGGATGGCGCGGCGAGGACGGGCCTAGGCGCGGCGAGGACGGGCCTGGGCGCGGCGAGGGACGGCCTAGAGGCGGCGGGCGTCGTGGGCGCGCAGCGCGTCGACGACCCGCAGCGTGGCGAGCGCGCGCGCGTGGTCGGCCGAGGCATCCCGGTCCCCCGCGACCAGCTCCGCGAAGCGCCTCACCTCGAACACCATGTTGTTGTCGGGGCCGGCCAGCTCGTGGCGGGCGCGGGAGCCGTCGAGCAGGGCGAGCTCCGCCCACCGCGGGCGCGCGACGCTGTCGAAGGTGAGCGTGCCGAGCTCGCCCTGGATCTCGTTCGGGCGGTCGGATGCCGTGATCTTCGAGTACGACAGGTCGACCACGAACTCGGGGTACGCCGCGAGCGCCGCGCCCGCGCCGTCGGCTCCGGTCGCGATCGGCGCCGACGCGCCGACGGCCCGATCGGGCTCGCCGAACAGCTGCACCATGGCGCTTATGCAGTACACGCCGAGGTCGTACAGCGCGCCACCGGCGAGCGCCGGGTCGAAGATGTTCACCGTTTCGCCGGCCAGCACGAGGTCGTAGCGCGCGGAGCGCTGGCACATCCCCAGCGACGCGCGCCGCACCGGGCCCACCTCCCGCACGAGGTCGGAGACCGCCGCGATCGCAGGGTCGTACGCGCTGCGCATCGCCTCGAGCACGACCGCGCTGTGCTCTCGAGCGGTCGAGACGAGCGTCTCGAACTCCGCCGCGGTCGGGGTGGCGGGCTTTTCGAGCAGCACGTGCACTCCGGCATCCAGCGCACTGCGCGCTTGCTCGAAATGGATGGCGTTCGGCGACGCCACGTACACGGCGTCGATGTCGCCCGAGGCCAGCAGGGCCGGCAGGTCGGACGACGTGTGCGGGATGCCGGCCTCGGCCGCGAACCGCACGGCCCGCTGCGGATCGCGCGAGAACGCGGTGGTGACGGCGATCTCGGGCACGTCGGCCGCGGCCTGAAGGAACGTGCGCACGATCGCGCTGGTGCCGATGGTGGCGAGTCGGATGCGGGCCATGCCAGCACGCTACCGCGTCGCCGGCCTGCTTCAGTTGCCGCAAACCGCGCCCCGTGCCCGCGAAACGCGGCAACTCAACGCTCCCCCGGCCTGGCTACGGCGTCGCACGCCAGCGATATGATTTCGGGCGGACCCGAGGAGAGCAAACGTGAGCGTGTCGTGGCCGCCACCGGCGAACTTCCGCGATCTCGGCGGCATCCCCGTCGCCGGCGGCACCGTGCGCCCGCGGCAGGTCTTCCGCAGCGACGACGTCACCCACGCGCCCGACGGGTTCCTCGACGAGCTCGTGCACACCCACGGCGTCACGCACGTCATCGACCTGCGCTCGACAGAGGAGTCGCGCAGCGTCGACCGCGGCCGGCTCGAGTCGCGCGGCATCCACTACCGCAACATCGCGCTCGGCGCGCAGTTGTTCGTGGGCCACGCGCTGCCGCGCACGGTGCGCGACATGGGCGAGTTCTACTGCCGGCTCGTCGACCAGCACGCCGCCGACCTCGTCGCCGCCCTCGGCCTCATCGCGGCGAGCCCGCGGGGGGTCGTGTTCCACTGCGCGGTGGGCAAGGACAGGACCGGGATGCTGGCCGCGTTCCTGCTCGCAGCGCTCGGCGCCGACGACGACGCGATCGTCGCCGACTACGGCGTGACGCAGAGCAACCTGCCGCTGCTCGTGCAGCGCTGGCGCGCGATGGCCCAGCTGGCCGACGACCTGCCCGGGCTGCCTCCGCTCTCGGTGATCGCCGCGCTCGATCCCGACGACATGCCGGTCCTGATGACCGCGCCGGTCGAGGGCTTGCGGATCGCGATGGCGCGGCTGCGCGAGCGCGACGGCGACCTCCTCTCCCCGCTGCGCGCCGCCGGCTTCGACCAGGCACTGCACGACGCGCTGCGCGCACGGCTCGTCGAGGCATCCCCCTGACGCTCAGCGCCCGGCATCCTCGGCGAGGACCTCGCCGAGGATCCGCGCCGCCTCGGCGAAACGATCCGGGTGCTCGCCGGCGTAGTTGAGCCGCAAGTGCGGTCCGGACGGCTCGGCGGGGAACCACTCCCCGCCCGGCGCGACGACGAGTCCGCGCACCTCGCACTCGCGCACGGTCCGTTCGAGATCGGTGCCCTCGGGTAGCCGCAGCCACAGGTTGAGCCCGCCGACCGGGACGCTCTCGACGTGCGCCGACGGGGCGTGCGCGCGCACGCTCTCGAGCAGGGCGTCGCGGCGGGCGCGCAGTCGCGGCCGCAGCCCGCGCAGGTGGCTGCGCCATCCCGGCTGCGTCACGACGTCGAGGGCGGCGGCCTGCAGCAGCCCGCTCACGTACATCGAGTCGGCGGCGCGGTCGGCGAGGATGAGGAACGCGCCGTGCGCGCGCACGGTGTCGAGCACGGCGCGGGAGGTCTCCACCGGCCACTGGCCCCCGGTCGGATTCGCGAACGTCGGCTGCGCGTAGAACGCCCGCGCCCCCGTGTGCGCGAGCGCGCGCTCCACGGCGTCCGGGTCGGGCCCGGCCGGCCCGGTCGGAATCGGCACGAGCACGACACCCGCCTGCTCGGCGGCGAGGATCGCGCCCCAGTACGTCGGCGACTCGACGACGAGCGGCTGCCCGCGCCCGACGACGGCGCGGAAGACCGCGCTGAGCCCGCCCTGGCTGCCCGGCACGATCAGCGCGTCGCGCGCGGCGGCGGGGGTAATGCCGGATGGCGCGGCCTCGGCGAGCGCGGCAGCGAACCACGCCTGCAGCTCAGGCATCCCGCCCACCGGGGAGCGTGTGGTCGCGGCTTCGGTGCGCGCCGCGCGGGAGCCGGTCATGAGCATCCTGTGGGCGGCGCTGCTGCTGCGCGAGCACATCGGCTGGCCGACGCCGCTCGGCGGCGTCGCGGTCATCGGGTGCGCCGCGCTCGCCGTGCGCACGCGCCGGCGTCGAGCGGGCTGAGCCGGGGAGTGCCGGCACCTCCGCCGCGTGCCGAGCACAGGAAAAGGGCCGGGGGAAGGATGCCTCGGGCCACATGCATCCTCCGCCGGGTACATTTCCTGTCCCCGGCGCCACACACGCCCCCGACGCCGCACGCGCCTCGGCGGCGTCGGCCATGATGGGTTGGTGAGCCTCGACATCCCCGCCCTCCGCGACGCGTTCCCCTCCCTGCGATCCGGCATCGCGCACTTCGACGGCCCGGGCGGCACGCAGACGCCCGCCGTCGTTGGCGACGCGATCGCGCGGGTGCTCACTGCTCCGCTTTCCAACCGCGGCGTCGGCATCCTCAGCGAGCAGAACGCGGAGGATGCCGTCCTCGCCTTCCGGCACGCGTACGCCGACCTGCTCGACGCGAGCCCCGACGGCATCGTCTACGGCCGCAGCGCCACGCAGCTCGCGTACGACTTCTCTCGACACCTCGCGAAGGCGTGGGGGCCCGGCGACGAGGTCGTGGTGACCCAGCTCGACCACGACGCCAACGTGCGCCCGTGGATCCAGGCGGCCGAGCGCGCGGGCGCGACGGTGCGCTGGCTCGAGCTCGACCCCGCGACGGCCGAGCTGCGGCTCGACGCGCTCGACGACGTCGTCACCGAGCGCACGCGGCTCGTCGCCGTGACGGCGGCATCCAACCTGCTCGGGACCAAGCCGCCCGTCGCCCGCATCGCGCGACGCGCGCACGAGGCAGGCGCGCTCGTCTACGTCGACGGCGTGCACTTCGCGGCGCACCAGCGCGTGAGCCTGCGCGCGCTCGGGGCCGACTTCTTCGTGTGCTCGCCGTACAAGTTCTTCGGCCCGCACTGCGCTGTGCTCGCCGCCGATCCGGCGCTGCTCGACACGCTCACGCCCGACAAGCTGCTGCCGTCGACCAACGAGGTGCCCGAACGCTTCGAGTTCGGCACGCTGCCGTACGAGGTCATGGCGGGCGCGACCGCGGCGGTCGACTTCACGGCATCCCTCGGCGACGGCGCGACGCGCGCCGAGCGGCTGACCGACGCCTTCGAGCGGTACGACGCACACGAGCTCGCGCTGCGCCGGCGCGTCGAGGAGGGGCTGGCGGCGCTCGGCGACCGCGTCGTGGTGCACTCGGTCGCGGCCGATCGCACGCCGACCCTGTTCTTCACGCTGCCGCGCCACGACCCGCAGGAGGCGTCGCGCTTTCTCGCCGAGCGCCTCGTGCACGCCCCCGCCGACACGTTCTACGCGTACGAGCCTTTCCGCGCGCTGGGCGTGGCGGCCGACGCCGGCGTGCGCGTGGGGCTCGCCCCGTACAACACCGAGTCCGAAGTGGACCGGCTGCTCGCCGCGCTGGCGCACTTCCTCAGCTGACAGGATGCCGCGGCCCGCCGCCGCGCAACGGCGCGTTTCGCCAGATCAGGCGATTTCGCGCAGTCAGGTCGTTTCGCCACAACTCGACCTGACTGCGCGAAATCAGGAGATTTCGGTTGGTTCGTCAGGGGGCCGAGGGGGGCTGGCTGCCGCCCTCGCCGCCGCCGGGGCCACCACTGGCGCCCGGGCCGCCACTGGCGCCGGGGTCGCCGCCGGCTCCCGAGCCAGACCCGGCGGAGTCGCCGCCGGTCGGCGTCGTCGTGGTGTCGACGCGGGCGACGAGGGATGCCTCGTAGCCGCTGGCGACGTCTCCGGTCACCGTCGCCAGCTGCAGCTCGCCGCCGTCGTTGCCGAACACGTTGTCGGTGGCCAACGAGACTTGCGAGAGGTTGGCGGGCGAGGTCTCGTACTCCGCCTCCTGGTAGACGACGTTCAGCATGTCCTCGGGGAAGGCGAGCTGCGAGGTGGCAATCGCGTTCGTCGAGTCGGTGATCGAGTCGACGTCCGGATACACCTCGAAGTGGATGTGCGGCCAGCGGCCCGTGTAGCAGGCCGGCACGATCGAGGTGAACGTGACCGTTCCGTCGGAGCCGGTCACCTGCACGCCGCGCAGCCAGGTCTCGTTCTCGACGCCCTCCGAGTACAGCGAGTAGCGGCCCTGCGCGTCGCAGTGCCACGCGTAGACGGCGACGCCCTCGAACGGCACGTCGCCGTTCGCCAAGTCGGTGATCGTGAGAGTGAACACGAGCGGCACGCCCTCGACGGCCGTGGTGCCGCCGATGCTGGTGCGGATGTCGCTGCGCACAATGCCCGCCTCCTCGAGCACGTCGGGGCCGTTCGAGCCGTCGGCGGGGTACGGCCCAGCCGTCTCGTCGGGGATCTCGCCCGTCGTCGAGGTCGACCCGGTCGCACTCGACGAGCTCGACGGGGTGGCCGCGTTGGAAGCGCACGCGGCCAGCACTGCGGCCCCCGCGCCGAGCCCCATGACCGTGAACAGGCGGCGGCGGGTGATGAGCGTGCGCAGGTCGAAGGCGACACCCTGGTCGACCACCTCTTCGTCAGGCCTGTCGAGCAGCCGCCCCTCGTATACCGGGCCGTCCGGCGTCTGCTCCGGTTCCGGAAACTTGTTCATGTTCAAACCTCCCAGTGGTGTTGTGCCAGCATGTCGCACGCATCCCGGCCGCGTCTATGCCTCGCCTATGCGATTCCCCTGACGGGTCGACCCGGGCTTAGGGGAGGGATGCCACGAGCTCGATCTCCACGAGCGCCCCGAGCGGCAATCCCGCCACGGCCACCGTCGTGCGAGCCGGGTGCGGCGCAGTGAAGAAGGAGTCGTAGACCTCGTTCATGCCGGAGAAGTCGTCCATCGACGCGAGGTAGACGTTGACTTTCACGGCATCCTCGAACGACCCGCCGACCGCGCGCAGCACGGTCTCCAGGTTCCGCAACGCTTGCCGTGTCTGCTCGCCGATGCCGCCGTCGACCAGCGCGCCGGTCTCGGGGTCGATCGGCGTTTGGCCCGACAGGAAGACGAGCGACGATCCCGCCGCGCGGGCGGCGACGGAGTAAGGCCCGATAGGCGGAGGAGCGCCGGGAGCGCTGAACGGGATTCGTGGCATCGACGCCAGGCTAGCGCCAGACTCGAGGCGTAAAGGCCGACCTCAAGAAGCAGCTCGTCGTGACGCAGAGGCACAGGTCGAGAATCGAGCTCGTCTGGAGCCCCCGCTCGCTACCACGCGGTCGCCACCGCCGCGTGCGCGCCAAGCAGCGGCACGACCGTCTCGGCGGGGGCGCGCCCGATGCCGCACTCGGTCGCCACGCCGAACGCCGGCGCGTGCCGGGCAGCCGCCTCGATGCGCCGGCGCGCGCCGTCGGCGAGGTCCTCGCGGTGCACGAGGCCGAGGTACAGCTCGGTCTCCGGGCCCAGCGCTAGCTCGTCGAGAGGCGCGAAATAGGCGTCGTCGTCGCGACCGATCGGAACCGGCAGGTGCACCCATTGGATCGAGCGCTCCACGCCCGCCGCGAGCAGGTTCGCGAACCGCGCGAGGTTCGCAGTGTCGGCCGGTTCGAAGAAGTGCTGCTCGCCCGCGTCGCCGTAACAGAGGTGGTAGCCGAGCTCGACGGGCTCGGGCACGTGCCGTGACTGCTCGACCGCCCGCCCGATGACGCCCGCCCACACGTCGTCGAACCAGGGCGTGTAGGCGCCGCCGAATCGCTCGGGGTAGCCCGCGCCCTCGATGAACGCGAACTCGACCGCCGTGTCCCACTGGATGGCGAGGTCATCGTGCGGAACGGCGGCGAGGATGCGGTCGAGCTCGCCGTATAGCGCGGCGGCGTACACCGGCTCGAACGCCGCCCGCTGCTCGGCCACGACGAAGGCGCCCACGACGGCCGCCGGCGTCGGCAACGACACTTGGAAGCGCGTGCCCGGCGCGATCACTCCGGCCTCGCGCAGCGCGCGGAACTGCTCCCACGACTGGAGCGCCGAGTCGGCGTAGCCGAGGGGCGCGAGCCGCAGCGACGCGATGTCGACACCATCGGCGACGCGGATCGGGCGCAGATCCAGGCCCTTGAGCAGCACGGGCTCGTCGCCCACGCGCTCGATGCCGGGAGTCGCGGCGATGCGGTCCGCCTGGAACGCGATCCAGTGGAAGCGCGCGCCTGGCTCGCCGTCTGGCACGCGCTTGAGGTGTCCGCCAAGCGTTTCCGCAGCGGTGCGGAACGTCGTCTCGGCGTCGGGGAGGTTGATGCTGCCGACCAGCAGCGCACCCTGCACAGTGGCCATGTTCGTCTCTTTTCGCGTCGGGGAAGCCACACGACTTCCCACCGGATGGGAAATCGCAGCCAGTGCCCAGCCGCCGAAGCGGAACGTCGGGCGCGAGGCTTCGCGTCAGCCTGCGAACGCGCCCATGCTCGCACACGACGGCGACGAGGGGGGATGCAGCGAAACTTGCCGTCACACAACCTCATCAGTTGCCCCGCGAACGATCGGGGGTCAGCGGTCCGGTTTCAGAACAGTTCCCACAGGGCGGTGCAGCTGCCGGCCAACACAACGAACACAACGAACAGGCCCACGGTGATCCACACGCGCGCCGGCGAGTCGCGTGGCTCGTCCGCGTCGTGGGCCGCCGACTCGACGTCGGGAGTGTCGGTCATGCCATCCCCGCCAGCCTCGAGACATCCAGCACGATCGCGACGATCAACACGACGAACACGACCGCCATGAACCACGTGTACATCCACCTGCTGCGGTGGTTCGACACCCAGAAGCGGCGCACGCTGATCACGCCGTTGACGATCGCGAACAGGCACAGCGCGAGGCTGAGCGGCGCGGCGACGAACCCCGCGACGGCGGTGATCGGGATCAGGATCGGCACCAGGAGGTAGCTGATCAAGCAGCGCACCCCGGAGACGATGATCGCCGTGCGGAAGGCGCGGTGGGCGCCGGCGACCTTGCCCGTGTCGGTCGACGACACGCGCAAGAGGCGGCGCATGAACCGATCGGCGGGCGGGACCGGGCGCGCGGCGCGCGTCACGACGCCCTCAGGAGTCGTCGCCTCCTGCTCTGCAACCGCGCCCACGCTCCGATGCTACCGCGGGGCGCTGAGATCGGAGGCGCCATCGTGAGGCCGACCGCGGCGCCCACCTCGCCGCGTTTCGTCTCGCTTCGCTCGCTCAACGACCGGGGACCGCTCACCCACCGAGGGACCGCTCACCGACCGGGGGCTCGCGCGGCGAGCGACGCGGCGGCGGCCGCCGCCCAGCGCGCGGGCTCGCGCAGCGACGCCGCAGCATCCC
>NZ_JASGEC010000037.1:0-16248 GCF_047606685.1 Microbacterium sp. | reverse complement strand
GTCGGCAGTGCCGCCCGCCGCCGCGCAACCGGCGCCCGCCGCCGCGCAGCCCGCGCACGCCCCGACGGGGGTCGACGACTTCTCGTACGACTCGTTCGACGCCGACTACTGGCTCGTGCGCGACCGGGGGCAGGCCAGCCAGCTGTATGTCACGGAGACGCTCGTGGCGCGCTTCCCCGACACCGACCAGAACAAGGGGATCGTGCGCTGGCTCCCGAAGGCGGACTCCGGCATCCCGCACGGCGTCACGGTGCGCAGCGTGCACGGCGTCGACGGCGCGGTCATCCCGTGGTGGACCGAGTCGGACGACGACGGGGTGTACATCCTCACCGGCGACGACTCGTACCTGCACGGCCGCCAGACGTACGTGATCTCCTACACGCTGTCAGGCGTCGTGCTGCGCTACGCCGACACCGACGCCGACGAGTTCTACTGGGACCTCGTCGGCCTCGACCACGCTCAGCCGTTCGGCGCGGCCACGGCGCGCGTTCACCTCGCCCCCGACGTCGCCGCGGGGCTGATGGATGGCAGGTCTCACTGCTACACCGGCAAAGCCGGGGCGACCGACCGCTGCACGGTCTCCGCTCCCGCGCCAGAGGCGGCGGCGTGGCCCGACGATGTCGTCGAGTGGGCAGCGAGCCACCAGGCCTCCCCGCCGGATGAGGCCGATCCCGGCGTCGTGCTGACGGTCGGCCACGGCGGGCTCGGGCCGAGCGAGGGCCTCACGGTCGCAATCGGCTTCACGCGGGGCACGTTCGCGGCGCCCACTCCGCCGTCGTACCCGTGGTGGCAGTGGATCCTCCCCATCCTCGGCATCCTGGCGACGCCGGTCGGCTTCCTGGTGCTCCTCGCGCTGCGCGCCGTGGCGCGGCGCAACCCCGATCGCTCACCCGTGGTGGTGCAGTACACACCGCCTCACGATGAGTCGCCGACCTTGTCCGCCGGCGTGCTCGGCGTGCCCGATCGCGCGTTCGCGGCGCATGTGATCGACCTGGCCGTGCGCGACGTCCTCGAGCTGCGCGCCCGTGGCGAGCGCAATCGCCCAGGCCACTTCTCCGTGGCGCTGCGCAGCGTCGACGGGATCGAGGATGACGACCGCCCCGTCATCGAGGCGCTGTACGGCCAGGACGCCGAGGTGGGTGATGTCGCGGAGCTCGGCGAGTTCGCGGCCAACCCGCCGGCGCGCGCCGTCACTTACGTGCGGCGCATCGACGAGCTCACGATCCAGCGCGGTTACCGCGCGAAGATTCCCGGGTGGATGCGCGGCGTGCAGCTGTTGCTGACCTTCGGCGGCATCGTCGTCGCGCTCGGCATCCTCTTCCAGCCGCACGCGAACGTGGACGTGCTGCGTCAGCTCGGCGGCATGGGAATCGCGTTCTACGTCGTCGCGCTCGCCGGCGGCTTCGGCTCGTTCGTGGTGCTGCGGCTGGTGAAGCTGCCGGCATCCGTCCTCACGCCCGCCGGCGGCCGGCACCTGACCTACATTCTCGGCATCCGCGAATACATCGCCCTCGCCGAGGAGGACCGGCTGCGCGCCGCGCAGTCGCCGCAGACCGCGGACCTTGTCTCGTCGGGGCGGCGGCCCTACGGGGCGGAGCCGAACGCCCCCGGAGCGTCGGTTGTCAACGTGTACGAGCGCCTGCTCCCGTATGCCGTGCTCCTCGGGGTGCAGCGCGAGTGGGTGCGCGTGCTGCGCGCGGGCGACGCGCCGCCCGACCGGCTCGTGCTGTTCGAGGCGGTCGCCTCCAACTCGCTGCTGAACACGTCGACCTCGATCGGCCTCCTCGCCGCGCCGCCGGTGTCGCGCGGTTCGCGCCGCTCGCGCGGATCGTCGTCCGGCTGGTCGTCGTTCGGCGGATCCAGCGGCGGTGGGTTCTCGGGTGGCGGCGGTGGCGGCGGAGGTTTCGGGGGCCGCTGAGCCGCGCCGTAGACTCGGCGGGTGGCCAAGCTCTACTTCCGCTACGGCGCGATGAACTCCGGCAAATCGACCGCGCTGCTGCAGGCCGCGTACAACTACGAGGAGCGCGGGCAGCACGTGCTGCTGGCCAAGCCGCGCATCGACACGAAGGGCGCCGACCGCATCTCCAGCCGGCTCGGCGTCGCCCGCAAGGTGGACTTCCTCGTCGAGCCCGACGACGACCTGCGGGCGCTGTTCGTCGCGCACCGCGCGCGGGTGCGGGCGGATGCGGCGGAAGCGCTCTTCCCCGACGCGCGGCCGGCGGATGTCGCATGCCTGCTCGTCGACGAGGCCCAGTTCCTCACGCGCGAGCAGGTCGACGACCTGCTGCGCGTGGTGACGCTGGATCGTATTCCCGTGTTGGCATACGGCATCCGCACCGATTTCCAAACGCAGGCGTTTCCCGGCTCGATGCGCCTCCTCGAGCTCGCGCACAGCCTCGAGGAGCTCAAGACCATCTGCCGGTGCGGCCGCAAAGCGCTGTTCAACGCCCGCTTGGTCGGCGGGCGTTTCGTGTTCGACGGCGACCAGGTCGCGATCGACGAGCTGTCGGCCGACCGGGTCACCTACGAGTCGATGTGCGCGGGCTGCTACTTGCGCGAGTCGGGTGGCCGACTCGGCTAATCTGACCACATGGTGCAGCGACAGCTTCCGAACCCGACCGAGCTTCTCGAGCTGATGAAGTTCAAAAAGCCCGAGCTCGACGGCCGGAAGCGCCGGCTCGACGCCGCCCTCACGATCCACGATCTGCGGCTGATCGCCAAACGGCGCACGCCGAAAGCGCCGTTCGACTACACCGACGGCGCGGCCGAGGGCGAGCTGTCGCTCGCCCGCGCCCGCCAGGCCTTCGAGGACGTGGAGTTCCACCCCGGCGTGCTGCGCCCCGCCGCCGAAGTCGACACGTCGTGCGAGATTCTCGGGGGCCCGAGCGCCCTGCCGTTCGGCATCGCGCCGACCGGGTTCACCCGCCTCATGCAGACCGAGGGCGAGTCCGCGGGCGCGGCGGCGGCGGGCGCCGCCGGCATCCCGTTCACCCTCTCCACCCTCGGCACGACGTCGATCGAGAACGTGCGGGCGGCCAACCCGCACGGGCGGCTGTGGTTCCAGCTCTACGTCATGCGCGACCGCGAGATCTCGTACGGGCTCGCCACCCGGGCGGCCGAGGCGGGCTTTGACACGCTCATGTTCACCGTCGACACCCCGATCTCCGGCGCGCGACTGCGCGACAAGCGCAACGGCTTCTCCATCCCGCCGCAGCTGACGCTGTCGACGATCATCGACGCGCTGCCGCGCCCGTGGTGGTGGTTCGACTTCCTCACCACTCCGAAGCTCGAGTTCGCCTCGCTGTCGTCGACCGGCGGCACGGTCGCAGAGATGCTGAACGCCGCGATGGACCCGACGATCTCGTACGACGACCTCGCGGTCATCCGCGAGTTGTGGCCGGGAAAGCTCGTCGTCAAGGGCGTGCAGACCGTCGACGACGCGAAGCGCCTCGTCGACAGCGGCGTCGACGGCATCGTGCTGTCCAACCACGGCGGCCGCCAGCTCGATCGCGCGCCGATCCCGTTCCACCTTCTGCCGAACGTGGTGCGCGAAGTGGGGTCGGATGCGACGGTGATGCTCGACACGGGCATCATGAACGGCGCCGACGTCGTGGCATCCGTCGCGCTCGGCGCGAAGTTCGCGCTCGTCGGCCGCGCCTACCTGTACGGGCTCATGGCGGGCGGGCGAGCGGGAGTGGATCGCGCGATCGCGATCCTGCGCAGCGAGATCGAGCGCACCATGACGCTGCTCGGGGTGTCGTCGCTCGCCGAGTTGGAGCCGGGGCATGTCACGCAGCTGCGTCGGCTCGTGCCGGTCGCCGCGGAGGCGGCCTCCGTGCGTTGAGCGCCTCAGCGGCGGGGGAGTGTCGGGATCAGCCCCTCGAGGAACGCCGCCGTGTCGTCCGGGCCCGTGACGGCGTGGCACGGCACGCCCAGGGCGAGCACCGGGTAGTCGTTTCCGTCGGGGTCGAGCCGGTCGCCGATGAACAGCATGTCCTCGAGGGGGATGCCGGTCTCCACGGCGAGCTGCCGCATCCCGTGCGCCTTGTCGATGCCGATGTGCGTGATGTCCACCGACGTCGACCCGCCGGAGCGCACCTCCAGGTCGGGCAGGCGCGCCGCAATCGCGGCGCGCAGCGTGTTCTTCTTCTCGCCGGTCGGGTCCCATGCCTGCTTGGCGTCCAGTGGCGCGGCTTGGCCGAGCGCCGAGAAGGTGATCTGCGAGCCGCGGTCTTCGAGGATGTCTCCCCACGTCTCGCTCTCCCACAGGCCGAGGCGGCGCGCCTGGTCCTCGGCGACCGCCATCGCGCGCGCTTTCTCGTCGGCGGTCAGCTCGTGCGCGTAGCGCGCGGCGAAGCCGTCGACCCCGAACCGGTAGTACTGCGTGCCGCACGTCGGCATGATGTGCACGCGGCCCAGGACAGCGGGGGATGCCGGGGGCAGCTGCGCGAGGACCTGAGTCTGGAACTGGCCGAACTGGGCGCCCGAGATGATCGCCACCTCGACCCGCTCGGCGAGAGCGATCAGCAGGTCGGCGGTGCGCGAGCTGAGCACCGCCTTCGACGGGGCGAGCGTGTCGTCGAGGTCGAAGGCGACCAGGCGTGGCGAGGCGGTCATGCGGCTCCTGGGCGGGCGGCGCGTGCGCGCGAGGCGGGCACGCGCGCGGTGGCGAGGGTGCACAGGACGGCGATGACGACGCCCGCCGACGACCCGATTGCCGCTGCCACGACGTCGGTGGGCGAGGACACGCGGCCGGGGAGGAGGAAACGCTGCGCGAGCTCGATCGCGGCGGCGATGACGGGGCCGAGCAGCAGCGCGATGAGCCATGCGCGCCGCGGGACGATGAGATAGGCGAGGATGCCGATCGGCACGAACACCGCGATGTTCGCGACGAAGTCCGCCCCGTCGATCGTGCCCCACCACGGTCCGAGGGTGGAGGCCGCCCACGCCAACGCGGCCTCGACGAGTTCGGGGTAGCGTTGCTCGACGCGCTGCGGCGCGAGCATCAGCCACGCCACGCCCGCGAGCATCGGCACAGCGATGACGGCCGCCGTGATCGTGGTCGCCCGGCGGCGCTTGGCCAGCGGCATCCGTCTTCCCCCCGATCGTCCGCGCGAATCTCGATTCTATCCGCGCGCGCGGTGTCGGCCCGAGCGGCGAGACCGAGCGCCGTGACCATCCTGTGGACAACTTCCGCAAGACTCGTTCGAATGTCTGATCCTTGGGGCATGATTAAAGGCATGAGCAACGCAGAGATGTTCACCGAGGCAGAGCTCTCCGTCCTCGGCAACCTCACCGTGGCGCTGGCGGAGGCCCGGCGGGGCATCGCGGCGTTGCAGGCTCTCGAGGCGAACATCATGAACGCGGCTCTCGCTCTCGCGCTCGAGCACACCGACCCGGTCCGCCCCGGGGCCGATCTCCCCGTTCGCGCCGTGGCCGCCGAACTCGGCGCCGCGGTGCGGGTGTCAGACCGCACGATCCAACGCCAGCTCTCTCAAGCGGCCGAGCTCACGGGGCGGTTCCCGGCGACGTTGGCGGCGCTCGCGGCCGGGCAGATCAGCCGGGCGCACGTCACCGTCATTGTCGATGCCGGTCACCGCATCGTCGACGACGAGGCTCGCGCGAGGTTCGAAGAGCAGGTTCTGCCCGTCGCCGAGCGCGAGTCGGCCACCCGCGTCCGCGGTTTCGCCCAGCGCATTGCCGAGCAGCTCATGGCAGAGCCGCTCGAGGAACGCCACGCGCGCGCGGCCGCCGACCGGAGGGTGGCGGTCACCGACGTGGAAGACGGGATGTCAGAGCTCTTCCTGTACGGCCCGTCCGGCCACGTGCACGCGGTGTTCGATCGCATGACCCAAATGGGCCGCGCCGTCCTCGACGTGCCCGCGGGCGCCGACAGCGCTGCCGACGCGGACGAGCGGACGCTGGATCAGCTGCGCGCCGATCTGTTGATCGACCTCGCGCTGTCGGGCGCCCCCACGGCGCACGGGCCGGTGGAGGCGCTGGGGCGCATTCGCGGCGAGGTGTGTGTCACGGTTCCGGTGCTCACCCTCGCCGGCGAGCCTGGCGACCCCGCCATGCTCGACGGCGTGCAACCCATCGACACCGCCACGGCGCTGCAACTCGTGGGGGCATCGCCGGGGTGGGACCGCGTGCTCACGCATCCGATCGCCGGGGCCGTGCTCGCCGTCGACCGCTATCGCTCGAGCGCAGGTCTGAAACGGTATCTGCGAGCCATCGACGGGCGGTGCCGGTTCCCGTGCTGCATGATGCCGGTGAGGCGATGCGACCTCGACCACGAGCGGGAACACGCCCTTGGCGGCGAGACCAGTGCCGACAATCTCACCGACAAGTGTCGAAGACACCACGTTCTCCGACATCACAGCCCGTGGCGATCACGCCGAGAACCAGATGGCGCCGTCGTGTGGACGAGCCCGGCCGGTGTCGAGTACATCGATCGGCCGCCGCCTCCGGTCACTTTCTTTCCCGACCCGCCCTTTTGAGCCCGGTGCGGCGGGGCGCGATCGGTTCAAGTGCGCCCGGCGAGACACCAACCTTGATCTGGCTGCCGCCATCGCGCACGCCGCGGGTCTTACCCTTGGTCGGCGCGCCCGAAGGCTTCCGCATCGGGCTCATCGTCCATGAAGATCTCGCCGGCTCCTGCCTCTTCGAGTTCTTCGATGACGCTGATCGTCTCATCCTGCGCGTCGATAACAATGTCTGTGCTGAATGCGGTCGCGGTCTCCTGCTGCGCGAGCTGCGGGTACTTCTCCAGTAGGAAGCGCCGACGGTAGGCCGCGTCTGCAGCGTCGACGATCGCCTCGAGTGTCGTCCAGTTGAAAGCGCCACCGAGCAGAATCCCGGCAGCGGGCACGACCTTGCTGAGGCCCTGTTTCGTGAGACGGAATCCGAAGCGCTTCGAGAACTCCCAGGCGACCTTCGAGACGATCGACTCGTTCAGCACCGCCCAGGTCTTCCCGCGGAAGAGCGCCTGCGTGAGCTTTGAGAGGTCAGCCATCGCTGCCGTCTTTGCGCTCGCCGACATCGCCGTGCCCGCATTCACCACGGCCATGATGAAGAGCTTCTCCGCTGCGTCCTCGGGATCGTATCCGTAGTACAGGGAGACGCGCCCGACCGCGCGCGATGAGATCCCCAACACCCACGCGATATCCACGGCGAACGCGCTCAAGACAACGCCCGCGGAAGGAGCAGCGGCGGCGCCGCCCGACGCCGTGATGGCCAGTGTGCCGCCTGTGGTCACGAGGCCGGCTCCTGCGCCGCTGAGAGCGGCGGCCACCGGGTAGTACCAGGTCAAGCCTCGCCCGCGCACTCGGTCCACCTGCTTCAGATCGAGGTGGCGTATGTGGTGGAGTTCTTCGACGTCGTGCCCGCGCTTCTGGTGTTGCTTGACCACGACGCTCTTCGTGAGGCCGATGCGCGAGGCGCGCGCGAGCAGCTTCCCGACAGCATCCGTGCCCTCACCCGCCCAGCTCGGCAGTGCCTCGGCGGCCTTCTTCGCGCCCGTGCCGATCGCCTGCCCGGTCCTGACGACTGCACCCTGCGTCGTCTTGACGGCGGCCTGTGCGCGTGGGTGCTTCTCAAGAGATTGCTCGACGCCTTGGCCGATCGCGGTCGCATGGTCTGCGACCCACTGACCGGCGTCGCGTGACCAGCGGCCCAGAGGGCGTCCCTTGAACTGCTGGACCGCGCGCCAGGCTTCGAGCTCATATTCGGATGGCTCGCTCACGTAGGGGGACATAGGCGGAGCCGGCCCTTCCCGGCGCTCGCTCGCACCGAATCTCTGCAGTGGTGGGGGAATCCTATAGCCCAGCAGGCCCCGCGCTCACGACTCCTGGCGCGGTCAGTCGACGCGACGGAAGGTGAAGTGCCCGGCGACGCCGCCGTGGTTGACAACACCCGATCCGGTCCCGAGCACGCGGATGGATGTCGTCGCCGACACGTTGACGAACGCGTAGCCCTTGTGCTCGAGCCGCCAGCCGAGCTTCTCGATCTCGCCGGTGAGCGGCCTGTCGGCCTCTTCCTGGTTCCAGGGCATCAGCGCCTCCTGTCCCACCGGGAGCTTATGCCGAGAGCCCGGTCGATGTGACCGGGCTCTCGGCGTTTGTCGGGGTGACAGGATTTGAACCTGCGGCCTCTTCGTCCCGAACGAAGCGCGCTACCAAGCTGCGCCACACCCCGTGGCAACCGCTCAAGTCTACCTGGTGCCGGAGGATGCTCCGAACGCGACCCGGCGCGCGGCGAGACGCGCTCAGCGGGGGACGAGCGTGATGAAGGATGCCTCGGGGCGGCACCCGAACCGCACGGGCGCATAGATCGAGTGCCCGAGGCCGGCGCTCACGTTGAGCGGCACGGTGCGGCCCGACCGCGTCCACGTGCTCATGCCGCGCGCCTGGTCGAGCGGGATGTCGCAGTTGGCGACCAGCGCGGACGGCGAGCCGGGGATGCGCACCTGCCCGCCGTGGGTGTGGCCGGCGAAGAGGATGTCCGCGCCCAGCGTCGTGAACGAGTCGAGCACGCGGCGGTACGGGGCGTGCGCGACCCCGATCGTGAGCGGCGCGGGGTCGGTGTCGTCGGTCGAGTCCGCCTCGCGCAGCTCGTCCACCAGCCCCGGCATGAGGTCCAGGCGGTCGAGCTCGCGATGCGCGTCGCCCACCCCGAAGGCGTCGACGCGGTGGCCGCGCACCCGCAGCACCGCTGACGCGTTGTCGACGCTGCGCCAGCCGAGGCCGTCCATGTACCGGTCGAGGGCGGCGGTGTCCACCGAGCCGACCTCGCGCAGTTCCCCGGACGGGCCGTTGAAGTAGGTGAAGGGGTTGCGCGGCGACGGCGCGACGAGGTCGTTCGACCCGTGCACGTAGAGCCCGGGCACCCCTCGGAATGGCTCGAACGCGGCGCGCACGCCGATCAGCCCCTGGACGTGGCCGAGGGTGTCGCCCGTGTTGACGACGAGATCGGGCTGCAGTTCGACGAGAGACGCGATCCACCGCTGACGTCGGTGCTGCCACGGCGCCATGTGCAGGTCGGAGAGATGCAGGATGCGAATCGGCTCGCTGCCCGGTTCGAGGATCGGCACGGTGTGCCGGCGCAGCGCGTAGAGGTGGCGTTCGATGCCGAAGCCCCACACCGCCGCGGCCGCGCCGACCGCCCCCACCGCTGTGAGGGCGGCGAGGGCGGATCGGCCAGACGAGCGACGCGTCACGGACAGCTGCGTGCCCGCACGTTGATCGAGATCGTGGTGTTGCGGTTGGCGGTCTTCCCGGCGGCGGGACTCGTCCCGGTCGCGAGCAGCTCTCCTGCCCTCACGCTGCGATCCTCGCGGCACGACCCGGACCGCACATTCCCGAAGCCCTCGCCGTGCAGCCGGGCGGTGGCTTGCTGGTAACTCAGGCCGCTCACGTCGGGAACGCTGACCCCCTGCCCGTTGCTCGGGTTGATCGTGACGGTCATGCCGCCCGCGACCTTGCCCGCGCTGGGCGTCTGCCTGGCCACCAAGCCCTTCGTCTCGGAGGAGTCCACGGATGGGCCGACGTTCACCTGGAATCCCGCGGACTGGAGGGTGCGTTTGGCCTGGTCCACCGACATGCCGACCACGTTCGGCAGATTGGTGTACACGACACGCGTCAGTTTCGAGTCGGGGGAGGGGAAGGACTTGCCGCCGTAGAGGTCGTTCGCCTTCCCTTGGATGGCTTTGTTCATGTAGAACGGCATGTTCTGGATCGCAATGCCCTTGTAGCCGTTGTAGGTGATGTCGCCCTCGCCGCGCTCGTTGCCGGCCCACACCGCGGTGGTGACCTTCGTGCTCGACTCGATGAGCCACTTCTGTGTCTTGTTGTGCGTGCCCGTCTTGCCGATCACCGGCACCGAGCCCCCGGGGTTTCCGGGCACGCCCGTGCCGCCGGTCATGACCGCGCGCAGCGCGTACGCGGCGGTCGCCGCCACACCCGGGTCGAGCACCTGCTTGCACTTGTGCTCCGGCATCGGCAGGTCATTGCCCTCGGAGTCGGTGACGCGATCGATCGCGCGCGGTGTGCACAGCACGCCCTTGTTCGCGACCGCGGAGTATGCGCCGGCCATCGCGATGGGCGACACGTTGTTGGTGCCGAGGATCGAGAACGGCCCGGTCATCGTGACTTCGCCCGAGCCGTCGGCCCGCTCGACCCCGAGCCGGGTCGCGACCTTCTTGATGTCGCACAGGTCGAGCCGCTCGGCCATCGCCACGTACCCGGAGTTCAGCGACCTCGACGTGAACACCAATGGAGTGCTCACCGCGCCGGCCGCGCCACCGGAGTTCGCCACGGGCTTGAAGTCCTCCGAGCTCGTGGGCACCCAGTCGCCATCGCACGAGTTCGTGAAGTGCGAGCGCAATCGCACAGTGCCGTTGAGCACTTCGTTGAGCGAATAGCCCTGCTCCAGCCAATCGATGAGGGTGAAGAGCTTGAACGTGGATCCCGACGGGAAGCCGTTGGATTGGCCGTACTCGGAGTCTCCCGCGTACACGAGCGACGAATATGCTCTGTTCTTCTTGGTCTCGCTCTTGTCCTCGCTGAACTTCGTGTTCTGGCCGATGGACAGGATGCGGCCGCTGTCTGCCTCGATGCTCACGGCGGCCGACCCGAACCATCCGGGCTTGGAGCCGGTGATCTTCTTCTTCGCCGGGGTGTACTTCTTCATGACCTTGGTGGTCTTCTCCTGCAGCCGCATGTCCAGCGACGTGTACACCTTGAGGCCGCCCTGCTTCAGGGCCTTCTGCCGGTCTTCGGCGGTGGCCCCGAACGTGGTGTCGTTCGCAATGATCGAGCGCACATACTGGCAGAAGTATGGCGCGGCGCTCTTGGCGCAGCCTGTCTTGGGCTCCGTGATGTTCGGCTTGATCGGCTCGGCTTTGGCCTCGTCGTGCTGCTCCTTGGTGATCTTGCCCTCTTCGAGCATGCGATCGAGCACGTAGTTGCGCCGCACCTTCGCATCGGCGTAGCCGTCTTCCTTGCTGTTGGTGACCGTGTCGGTCGTGGCGTGGTAGAACGAGCCTTTCGGCCGGTCGATGCGGTAGTTGTTCGGGTTCTGCACCATGCCGGCGAGGGTGGCCGCCTGCGCCAGACTGAGCTTGCCGGCCGAGACGCCGAAGTAGTACTTGGCGGCCGCGTCGATGCCGTAGTTCGTGCCGCCGAAGTTCGCGATGTTCAAGTAGCCGAGCAGGATCTCGTTCTTCGAGTAGCGCTGCTCCAGCGAGATGGCGTACCGCATCTCCTGCAGCTTGCGCTCGTAGCCCTCGCTGCCGCTGGCCGTGGTGGCCTTCAGCCAGCACTCCTCGCCCTCTTCCTCCGTCTTCGCGTTCCACTCGCACTTCTGCACGAGCACGTTCTTGACGTACTGCTGGCTGATGGACGAGCCGCCCTGGGTCTCGCCGTTGCCTCGCAGGTTCTGCATCAACGCGCGGGCGGTGCCGATCATGTCGATGCCGCCGTGCTCGTAGAACCGCGGGTCTTCCGACGAGAGGATCGCGTCGAACATCACCGGGGCGATCTCGTCGAACTTCACCGGCGACCGGTTCTGGTCGTAGAACTGCGTGAGCACGACCGGTTTCTTCGTTTTCGAGTTCGTGTAGTACAGCGTCGTCGGCAGCATGAGCTCGTCGATGTCGAGGTAGCTGGGCAGCTTCTCGAAGAGGTTGATCGCGCTGGTTGCCGCGTTGCTGGTGAGGGCGATCGCGGGGGTGACCGTCGCGGTCACGAGAAGGCCGGCGACGGCGCTCAGGCCGACGAGGCCGGCAAAGCCACCGAGCACGCCAGTGGCCGTCCGTTTCGATTCGGGCATAGGCTGATGGTAGGCGAGTTAGCTGAGGGAAGCCTTGACAGACCCGCCATCCACCAGCTTGTTTCCTCGGGAGTGCGATGACCGCCTGGGAATACCTCACCACGCCGTTGATGGTCCACAACACGGCGGCGATACTGAACAACTGGGGAAAGCAGGGCTGGGAGCTCGTGCAGGTCGTGCCGGGGCCGGAGGGCGGACTGGTCGCCTACTTGAAGCGGCCGGTGGCGGATGCCGCGGGCTCGGCGAACACCGGGCTCGGTGCGGCGGCGGAGGCCGCGCGCCGATTCGAGGGAGAGTGACATGACCGTTTCCGAGCGCCTCGCCGAACTCGGCATCGACGTGCCGGAGGTCGTGCCGCCGGTGGCCGCCTACGTGCCTGCCAAAGTGCACGGCGACCTCGTCTACACGGCCGGCCAGTTGCCGATGGTCTCCGGCGCGCTGCCGGCTGCCGGCAAAGTGGGCGACGGCGACGGCCTCGTGCCCGCCTCCGAGGCGAAAGGCTACGCGCGCCAGTGCGCGCTCAACGCGATCGCGGCGGCCGCGGCCGCGGTCGGCGGCGTCGACCGCATCACGGGCGTGTTGAAGGTCACCGGCTTCGTGGCATCCGTCCCGGAGTTCTCCGGCCAGCCGGGCGTCGTCAACGGCGCGAGCGAGCTGCTCGGCGAGGTCTTCGGCGACGCCGGCCGGCACGCCCGCTCGGCGGTGGGGGTGCCCGTGCTGCCGCTGGACTCGCCCGTCGAGGTCGAGGTCGTCTTCACCTACGCGTAGCCCGGCTACCGCACCTGCGCCGAGATCACGCTCATGACGGCGTCGTCGGCGAGCGTCGTCGTGTCTCCGATGTCACGGCCCTCCGCGACATCCCGCAGCAGGCGCCGCATGATCTTGCCGGAGCGGGTCTTGGGCAGCTCGCCGACGATGTAGACGTCGCGGGGGCGTGCGATCGGCCCGATCTGCTGGCCGACCCACAGCCGCAGCTGCGCCGCGAGCCCCTCGGGCGAGTGCTCGGCGAGGTACGACTCCTTGATGATGACGAACGACACCACCGCCTGCCCGGTCGTCTCGTCCGACGCGCCGACCACCGCCGCCTCGGCGACGGCCTCGTTGGCCACCAGCGCCGACTCGATCTCGGTCGTCGACAGGCGGTGCCCCGACACGTTCATGACGTCGTCGACGCGGCCCATGAGCCAGATGTCGCCGTCCTCGTCCAGGCGCGCGCCGTCGCCGGCGAAGTAGTAGCCCAGGTCCGCGAACTTCTCCCAGTAGGTCTCCGTGAAGCGCTCCGGGTCGCCCCAGATGCCGCGCAGCATCGACGGCCACGGCTGCGTGATGACCAGCAGGCCGCCGTTGCCGTTGCCGACGTGCTCGCCCGACTCGTCGACCACGTCGACCGAGATGCCCGGCAGCGGCACTTGCGCCGAGCCGGGCTTGGTCTCGGTGATGCCGGGCAGCGCCGACACCATGATCGCGCCGGTCTCGGTCTGCCACCACGTGTCGACGATCGGCGCCGTCTTGCCGCCGATCACCTTGCGGTACCACATCCACGCCTCGGGGTTGATGGGCTCTCCCACCGAGCCGAGCAGGCGCAGCGACGACAGGTCGAACTTCCTCGGCACCTTGCGGCCGATTTTCATGAAGGAGCGGATGGCGGTGGGCGCCGTGTAGAAGATGGTCACGCCGTGCTTCTGGATGACCTCCCACCAGCGGCCGGGATGCGGCGAGTCCGGCGTGCCCTCGTACAGCACTTGTGTCGCGCCGTTGGCGAGCGGGCCGTACACGACGTACGAGTGCCCGGTGACCCAGCCGATGTCGGCGGTGCACCAGAACACATCGGTCTCCGGGTGCAGGTCGAACACGTGCTTGTGCGTGAACGCGCACTGCGTGAGGTAGCCCGCCGACGTGTGCAGAATGCCTTTCGGCTTGCCGGTGGTGCCCGACGTGTACAGGATGTACAGCGGGTTCTCGGCGGGGAACGGCTGCGCCTCGTGCGCGCGGGAGGCCTGCGGCACGACGTCGTGGTACCAGATGTCCCGCCCCTGCACCCAGTCGACGTCGTTGCCGCCCCGGCGCACGACCAGCACGTGCTCGACGGTCCGCTGCGGGCCAGAGCCGTTGCGGTCTGCCAGCGCCTGGTCGACCGCAGGCTTGAGTGAGGAGACCTTGCCCTTGCGGTAACCGCCGTCGGCGGTGATGACGACCTTCGCGCCGGCGTCGTCGATGCGGGTGCGCAGGCTGTCGGCCGAGAACCCGCCGAACACGACGGAGTGGATCGCCCCCAGGCGTGCGCAGGCCAGCATGGACGCCACGGCCTCGGGGATCATCGGCAGGTAGATCGCGACGCGGTCGCCGTGCGTGACGCCGAGTCCTTCGAGCACGTTGGCAAGACGCGCCACCTCGTCGGTCAGCTCGGCGTACGTGACGCGGCGCTCGTCGCCGTTCTCGCCCTCCCACAACAGGGCCACGCGGTCGCCGATGCCCGCTGCGACGTGCCGGTCGAGGCAGTTGTAGGCGACGTTGAGCTCGCCGTCGCCGAACCAGCGCGCGAACGGCGGGTTCGACCAGTCCAGCACCTCGGTGAACGGCGTGTGCCAGTGCAGCAGCTCGCGGGCCTGCTCGGCCCAGAACCCCTCGCGGTCGGCCGATGCTCTGTCGTACAGCTCTTCGGTGGCGATGGCCTGCGCGGCGAACTCCGCCGGTGGCGCGAACCGCCGCGTCTCATCGAGCAGGTGGTCGATCTGGCTGCTTGCGGGGTTGCTCATTGCGTGTGCGCTCCTTTGCGGGGTGGTCCCACACCGCAACCGACATTACTCCCGCACGCTCGGCCCCGTGATCGTTTTGACCCCCGCCGCAGAGTGCGTAAGCTTTTGTCCAGCCCGAACATTCGCTTCAGGCATCGCGGCGACCCGACGCCCCCCGAGAGGGATGCCGCGCGGCGGCATCCAAATACCCCCCTGTTGGATGCCGCCCTTCTCTTCCTGCACAGGCTTCGTGTGGCGCGAGTCATCCACGGATCCGCGGATTTCGGCCCCGGGCGTCGTTCGCGGCTCGTACCGTCGTTCGCATGTCAGAGCCGTTCGTGGCCCGCCAGGCGGGCGAGGCGGATGCCGCGGGGCCGCCGTCCGCCGCACGCCGCGCTCCGGTGCTGCCCGCGCATCCGCTGCTCGACCCGCTCGCTTCGCACCTCGGCGACGCGCGCATCACCGACGCGTTCCTCAACGGCCCCGACCGGCTCTACATCGACCGCGGAGAGGGCGCGGTGCGGGTGAAGCAGTGGCGCGCGACCGAGGCCGAGGTGCGCGAGCTCGCCGTCGCCTTGGTGTCGCTCGGCGGCCGCCACGTCGACGACGGGGCGCCGTGCGTCGACGTGCGGCTGGAGTCCGGCGCGCGCGTGCACGCCGTGCTCCCGCCGGTGTCGACGGCAGGGACCCTCGTGTCCATCCGGATTCCCCGTCTGGTCGCCCCGACCCTCGCCGACCTGGAGCGGGGCGGCACGATGCCGGCGGCGGCGAGAGCGTGGATCGAGGGGCTCGTGGCCCGGCGCGAGAACGTGCTGATCACCGGGGCCGCGGGCTCGGGCAAGACCACGCTGCTGTCAGCGATGCTCGCCGTCGCGCCCGAGCGCGACCGCATCGTCACGATCGAGGATGTCGCGGAGCTGCGCGTCACGCACCCCCACCACGTCGCGCTGGAGGCTCGGCAGCCGAATCTCGAGGGTGCCGGCGGCATCGGCCTTGCCCGCCTCGTGCGCGAGGCGCTGCGCATGCGCCCCGACCGGCTCGTGGTGGGCGAGTGCCGCGGCGACGAAGTGCGCGAGCTGCTGTCGGCGCTCAACACCGGTCACGACGGCGGCGCGGGCACGCTGCACGCCAACGGGCTCGACGACGTGCCCGCCCGCCTCGAGGCGCTCGGCGCCCTCGCCGGCCTCGCCGACCACGCGCTGGCCCGGCAGGCGGTGAGCGCGATCGGATGGGTGCTGCACGTGGAGCGCGACGCCGCGGGCCAGCGGCGGCTCGCCGGCGCCGGGCGGTTGAGGATTGCCGGCGAGCGCCTCGCGATAGAGCGGAGCGTGCCATGGGAGTGATCTCGCGGAGCAAGGCCGACTCGGCGCCGAACGCGGCGTCCACCGTGTTGCGACTGGCGGTGCTGCTGCAGGCCGGAGTCGCTCCCCTCGCGGCGTGGCGGCATCTGGCCGCCGTGGACCCGATCGCGGCCGCCGTGAAAGACGACGTGGATGCCGGCCGGCCCCTGCCCGAGGCGCTGCGCGCCCGTGACGGGGCGTGGCCCGACATCGCCGCCGCGTGGGAGGTCGCCACCACGGTGGGCGCGCCCCTTGCCGACAGCCTGCGCTCGGTCGCCGAGGCGCTGCGCGACGCGCGCGACGCCGCCGACGCCGCCCGCGTCGCGCTCGCCGAGCCGGCGGGG
>NZ_JASGEC010000036.1:0-2679 GCF_047606685.1 Microbacterium sp. | reverse complement strand
TTGAGGGTCGCGGCGTCGATGTCGATGACGCGGGCGTTGCCGGTCTTGGTGGTCTTCGTCTTCGTCCAGTCCTCGGTGTTGATCGCGCGCCGGATGCTCACCTGCGAGGTCTTCGCGTTCAGGTCGCTCCATTTCAACGCGAGGGCTTCGCTGCGCCGCATCCCGGTGTTGGCGATGACCCACCACAGGGCGAACAGCTCGTCCTCCTTCTCCTCACGATCCCACGCGAGGAACGCGGCGAGCTGATCGGCCGTCCAGGTGACCAGCTCGGGCTTCTCCGCCCGCATCCGGCTCGCGGTCGGCGCTTTCGCCGCCTTCCGCTTCGCGGGGTTCGTGGTGAGGTGGCCGTCCTCGATCGCGGCGTCGAGGATCGCGCCGAGCACAACGTGGGCCTTGTGGACGGTGTTGGCTGACAGTGGCCCACCCTTGCCCTGCTCGTCTTTGCGGCCGTGCTGCTCCAGCTCGCGGTAGTGGCGGGCGATCCGGGTGGGGGTGAGCTTGTCGAGCGGATAGTGCCCGAGCTGCGGGCGGAGATGGTTACGGATGATCTTCTTGTATCCGGCGATGGTGGAATCGGCCAGGTGCAGCCCTTCCACCCAGGCATCTGCATAGGCGCCGAGCGTGGGGACCTTCCCGCCGAACTTCTCCTGCTCGTCGCGCTTCTTGAGCGCGTCCTGCAACGCGGCGTCAGCGTCCGCTACGGTGGCGAACCCTCCCCGGCTGAACTTCTTCTCGCCGAGGTCGGGCTGCTCCGGGTCCACCGGCACCCAGATCTGATACCGCCACTTCTTCCCCGCGGCGGTCGGGTATGACTGGATCGACCCGCGCCCACGACGCCGAGTGCGCGGGCGACGCGCCTTGGCCTGCTGCGACGCCTCGGGGTCATCGGCCGCGCGCTCTGACGGCGTAATTCGTGATGCCATGATTCTGGCTCCTCTCCGCGGTGTCCGGGCTACTCGGTGGGCTCGAAGCGGTCGAGGTAGTCGGCGGCGTCGAACACGCGTCCGGTCGGGTCGATCTGCACACCCCGTTCCCGGATGAGCCGCTGCCGTTCCTTGAGGCCGGCGAGCCGCTTGGTGTAGTCGTCGTGGCTGGCCTGGCTCGGGCTGCCGTGGCGCAGTGCGCTCTCGAAGTACTGGATGCGGTTCAGGTTCTGCACCCACTCCTGCTGCCAGTACGCCAGCAACCCCTCGCTGGTGAGGGTGAGTTCCCCGCGCGCCCACTTCTCGATCTCCTCGGACAGATACGACTCCGGCACCCCGGTCAGTGTCGTCTGCTCGTCCGGGGGCGTCAGAAGGGCGGCGGGGCTGGTGCGCAGCAGGTAGGCGATCACGGTGAGGTCGTCCACGTCCACGCGGCGATCACCGTTTTCCAACTTGCTGATGCCCGACGGCGACAGCTTTCGGCCTGCGGCGCCGAGAGCGTCGGACATGGTGCGCAAGTCCATGCCGATCGCTTGACGTGCGGCGCGGATGTTCGCGGCGACGTGTGCATTGGTGATGCCGGGAGGGTTGCCCCTCACTCGCTCTGTTTCCATAGTGAGAACATACAGCGCGGTACTTGACAATGCAACCCTGGGCTTCTACCGTGGATTGCACCCTTCTTCTCTCGCGCGGCAACGAACGGATGGTGCGACATGCGGCCGAGCACTCTCGACATCGACGACCTTCGCCGCCGTCGCAGCCTCGTCATCACGCGTCAGGAGGCCGCCGAAGCCCTCGGCGTCGATCCCCGCACGATCACGGTGGGCATCGAGGACGGCACCATCCCCTCGGTGAAGATCGGCCGCCGCGTCGTCATCCCGCGAGAGAAGTTCCTCGCCCTGTTCGCGGACGACACGACTGCCGACTGACTAACCGTGGCTCGATGGCCGCTATTTCTCGGCTAATACATCTAAAGTAGAAATAGCGGCGATGGAAGGGAGGCTGTGATGGGTAAGTACGTCGAGCGACTGTGGCATCCCGAGGACGCGAGCGGCTTGAGTCGCAAGGATCGCACGCCCGGCCGCTACCTCGCCTATGTGCCCGAGGAACTGGGCGAACGCCTTCCGGCGCTGGGCGTCGAGGCACAGGGTGCGGCGGAGGACGCGCTGGCGGTGCTCGCCCGCGCGGACGAGCGGATCGGCGCCCGCGGCCGCTACCTGAATCACCTGCTGATCCGTTCGGAGTCCATCTCGTCTTCGTGGATCGAAGGCAACCGTGTCACGCCCAAACGCCTCGCGATCGCGGAGCTGCTTAACCAGGGGCCACGTCAGGCGCTCGACGTCGTGGCGAACGTGCGGGCGACAGAGGCCGCAATCGCCGAGCTGGCCGACCATACGCGCACCATCGAGGTCTCCGACATCGTGGACCTCCAGCACGTCATCGAGCCGAGGCTCGAACGCGGGCTGCGGCAGGAGCAGAACTGGGTCGGCGGGCCCGGCTGGTCGCCGCTACGAGCCGCATTCGTCCCGCCGCCGGAGACCGAGGTACCCCGCCTCGTGGCGGACCTCGCACGTTTTGTCACCGACACGAGCGGGAACCCGGTGGCGCGGGCGGCGATCGCGCACGCGCAGTTCGAAACGATCCACCCGTTCATCGACGGCAACGGCCGCACCGGACGCGCCCTCATCCACACCGTTCTGCGCCGCGCCGACGCACTGCGGAACGCGCTCATCCCGATCAGCACCGTCTTCGCCGC
>NZ_JASGEC010000035.1:0-11098 GCF_047606685.1 Microbacterium sp. | reverse complement strand
GCTCATGCCGCCGGCCGTGCGCGTCGCCGTCGTCACCGGCACGGCCCCGGAGGTCGAGCGCGCGATCTCCGCCGTGCGCGCCGCGGCGCCGCGCCTTCCCGCGGAAGCGGTGCTCGGCCCGGTGCCCGTCGCCGCGCCGCGCGCAGACGCGCTACCTGCCGACGCCGTCCGCGCGCTCATCCGCTTCGACTACGCGAGCGGTCCCGCCGTGACCGAGAGCCTGCGCGCGGCCGTGGTCGCCGAGGCGCTGCGGGCCCGCCGCCGCCCCAAGGCCCGCGACCGCCCCGCAGCGGCCTCCCGCAATACACTCAGGGTGCGGGTGGACGTGCCCGATCCCGAGCTGTGAGGAGCGGCATGCGACTCGTCTTTGCCGGCACGCCCGAGCCGGCCGTTCCCGCGCTGCGCCTGCTCGCGTCCTCGGCGCACGACGTCGCGCTTGTCGTCACCCGGCCCAACGCGCCGCTCGGCCGCAAACGCGTGCTCACGCCGTCTCCCGTGGCGGCGGCCGCCGGCGAGCTCGGGCTGGAGGCCCTGAAGGCATCCCGCCTCGACGATGTCGCGACCGACGCGGTCACCGCCGCGCGGCCCGATCTGGGCGTCATCGTGGCGTACGGCGGGCTCGTGCGCGAGCCGCTGCTGTCGGCCCCGGCGCACGGCTGGATCAACCTGCACTTCTCGCTGCTCCCGCGCTGGCGCGGCGCGGCTCCCGTGCAGCACGCCCTCATCGCCGGCGACGACGAGACGGGCGCGTCGGTATTCCGACTCGTGCCCGAGCTCGACGCGGGCGACGTGTATGCCGAGGCGCGCTATCGCCCGCCCCGTTCTGCGACGGCGGGAGACGTGCTCGACGCCCTGGCGCACCGGGGCGCGCACCTGCTGCGCGAGGTCGTCGACGCCATCGCGCAAGGCACGGCCCGCGCCGTTCCCCAGCGGGGCGAGCCCACTCTCGCCCCCAAGCTCACCCTCGACGACGCCCGTATCCGCTGGGAAGACCCCGCCCGCGCCGTGCTCGGCCGAGTGCGGGGCGTCACGCCCGAGCCCGGCGCGTTCACGACCATCGACGGCGCCCGGCTGAAGGTGCTCTCCGCGCGCGAAGGCTCGTGGGACGCCGCCCTCGCCCCGGGGGCTGTCGCGGCTGTGGGGCGCGATGTGCTGGTGGGAACCGGCAGCGACCCGATCACCCTCGAGTCCGTGCAGCCCGCCGGCAAGAGCGCGATGCCCGCCGCGGACTGGTGGCGAGGGCTGCGCGCCGACGAGCCGCGAGTCGGCACGTGAGCGGCCCACACCCGCGGCGGCGCGCCCGCTCTCCGCACACGCGCGCCCAGCCCGCCCGGCACGTCGCGTACGAGACGCTGCGCGCTGTGCACGAGTCGGACGCGTACGCCAATCTGCTGCTGCCCCGCGCGATCGGGCGCGCCGGGCTCGCCCCGGCGGACGCCGCGCTGGCCACCGAGCTGGCGTACGGCACGCTGCGCAAGCAGGGCACGTACGACGCGGTCATCGCGGCCGCAGCCGAGCGCTCCGTTGACCGCATCGATCCTGCCGTGCTCGACGCCCTGCGGCTCGGCGCGCACCAGCTGCTGTCGACGCGCGTCGCCTCACACGCCGCCGTGAACGAGTCGGTCGCGCTCGCGCGCGAGGCCGCCGGCGCCGGGGGTGCCGGATTCGCCAACGCGGTGCTGCGGCGCGTCTCGCGCGACACGCCCGGAGAGTGGATGGCGCGCCTCGACGCGCAGGCGCGGTCCGACGACGAGCGGCTCGGGCTGCGGCACGCGCATCCGGTGTGGGTGCTGCGCGCGTTCCGGCGCGCGCTGGCCGCCGAGGGGCGCGCCGACGAGCTGGAGGCGCTCCTGGACGCCGACAACCGCTCGCCCGCGGTCACGATGGCCGCCCTGCCAGGGTTGGCGCGGATCCCGGATGCCGCCGAGCGCACGGCTTACTCGCCCTTCGGCTTCCGGCTCGGCGGCGGCGACCCCGAGCCGGTGATCGCGGCCGCGGCCGGAGCGGTCCGCGTGCAGGACGAAGGCTCGCAGCTCGCCGCGCTCGCGCTCAGCCGTTGCCTTCCGGTGCGGGCGGGGGAGCGCTGGCTCGATCTGTGCGCGGGGCCCGGTGGGAAGACGGCGGTGCTGGCCGCCGAGGCCCTCGCCGGCGGCGCGTCGCTGGAAGCGAACGAGCCCGTGCCCGCGCGCGCCGCACTCGTGCGCGGCTCGGTGGCCGGCGTCCCCCTCGACGTGCCGGTCACGGAGGAGGACGGCCGCTCCCGTGCGACGCGGTCGCCCGGCCGGTACGACCGCGTCCTCGTGGACGCGCCGTGCACCGGTCTGGGCGCGCTGCGCCGCCGGCCCGAGGCGCGGTGGCGCAAGCAGCCATCCGATGTCGCCGCGCTGGCCGCCCTGCAGGGCGAACTGCTCGACGCGGCGCTCACGGCGCTCGCGCCCGGCGGCATCGTCGCCTACGTGACGTGCTCGCCGCACCTGGCCGAGACCGCCGCGGTCGTCGCGGACGCCGCGCGCGCGTGGGATGGACGCGTCCAGGAGCTCGACGCCCGGGCCGTGCTGCACGGGGCGGCCCGGCATCCGATCGACCTCCCGACGCCCCGCGACGGATCCGGCCGCGCCCAACTCTGGCCGCACCGGCACGGGTCCGACGCGATGTCGATCACTCTGCTGCGTCGAGACCCCTAGTCGTCCCAGTTCACCGTGGGAGGATCGCTCGTGAAGTCGACGACGGGCGCGCCCAGGCTCGGACCCATGATGATCCGGCACGTGCCGCGCGAGCCGCCCTTCACGCACGTGGCTTGCATGTTCACGCCGCCGATGTACTCGCTGGTCACCCGCATGGGATCGGTGTAGCTCTCCTGCGGCTTCAGACTCTTCAGATTCGACTTCGCGTCGGCAGTCAGCGTGCGCTTCACCGTGCCCTGCACGATCTTGGTGCCGTCACTGAGCGTCGCCGGCACGCTCAGCCCGCAGCCCGCCTTGCGCTTCTTGGACTTCAGGCACGTGCTCACATCCTTCTTGATCAGCTGCCGGAACTGCTTCAGCCCCGACTTGGAGAGGGTGACCTCCATGTCGCTCAGGCTCGGATAGTCGAACGGCTCACGCACCGTGAACGTCGAGGCGCCCTCGATGGTGAAAGCCTCCGACGTGGTCGCCACCTCGTACGAGCCGGGGAAAACAGTCACGTCGAGACCGGTGAGGGCGACTCCGTTCAAGGTCACCTCCAGTCCCTCGACGCGCGAGCCGAGCTGGATGTCGCTGGTCCCCGCCGACATCGACCACGTGCCGTCGTCGTCGTAGTCCGACACGTTGAAGGTCGTGCTCACCTGCTCGTCGCCGATGCTATAGGTCGCTTGCACCTCGACGGAGAACTCCGCGTTGGTCGGCGCGGTCACCGAGATGCCGGTGATCGGCGCCCGCGCGTTGGAGGCTTGCAGCACCTCGTCGGTGAGGAACGTGAGGTCGGCGGGGGGCGACTCCACGTAGGAGAGCGCCTGCTCGGCGTCGCTCGCGGCGAGCGCCTCGAGGTAGCCGGTCACCACCGCGTCAGGCGTCGTCGCGACGGGCTCGCCTTCGCCGCCGCCGGGATTCGCGGCCGGCTGGCCGCCGCCGGAGAGCAGCGAGGTGAGCGCCACAGCGACGACGACGATGATCGCGACGAGCGCCGCGCCCCCGCCGATGATGCCGATGAGCGCGCCCTTGCTCAAGCCCTTCCGCTCGGCCGGCGGTTGCGCGCCCTGTGGCGCATGGCCGGGGTAGTCGGGTGCGGGCTGTTGACCCGCATAGCCGGTCGGAGGAGCCGCGTACGGGGCCTGCTGCGGGTAAGGCTGCTGCCCGTACGGCTGCTGCGGGGCGGGCGGCTGCTGCGGAGGATACGGCTGCTGCGCTGCCGGCGGCTGCTGCGCGAACGGTTCCTGCGGGGCGCCGGCCGGCGGAGTCGGCGGCGGCACGGGCGCGGCCGGCGGGGTCGGGGGCACAGGAGGCGCCGGCGGTTGCTCCGGCGTTGCGGGCGGGGGCGGGTTTCCTGGCTGGTTCTCGTCGCTGCTCATGCTCGCTCATCCATATCGTGGCGGTAGGGCTCAACGAGCACATTAGCCTCAGTGGGCCCGCTCGCTCTAGCAATCACGCGCGAGAGTGTCACCGCGCCGACGGGCCTCGGCCCGGGATAATGGCTCTCGTGTCTGTTCCGCCTCCTGTCGCGCCACGCATCAACCCCAGCATCCTGTCCGCGGACTTCGTGAACATGCAGTCGGAGCTGGCCCGCATCGCGGCCGCCGACTTCGTGCACGTGGATGTCATGGACAACCATTTCGTGCCGAACCTCACGTTCGGGCCGCAGATGGTCGGCCGCGTCCAAGACACCAGCCCCATCCCGCTGGATGTGCACCTGATGATCGCCGATCCCGAGCGGTGGGCGCCCGGCTACGCCGAGCTCGGCGCGGCATCGGTCACCTTCCATCTCGAGGCCGCGACCGAGCCGATCGCGCTCGCCCGCCGCCTTCGCGACATCGGCGCGCGCGCCGGAGTGGCGGTCAAGCCCGGCACGCCGGTCGACGAGCTGTTCGACTTGTTCGGCGAGGTCGACCAGATGCTCGTGATGACGGTCGAGCCCGGCTTCGGCGGCCAGGCGTTCATGCCCGAGACGATGCCGAAACTGCGCCGGCTGGCCGACGAGGCGCGCCGCCGCGGCTCGGAGGTGTGGCTGCAGGTCGACGGCGGCATCTCCGAGTCCACGATCGCGCAGGCCGCCGAGGCGGGCGCCGACACGTTCGTGGCGGGGTCGGCCGTGTTCGGCAGCGCGCATCCCGACGCCGCGATCGCCGCGCTGCGCTCGCTCGCCGCCGCGCACACCCACTGACGCGCTTTCCGGGCAGGCCCCGCGCGCGCTCGCCCTCCGCCGCCCCGGTAGCCTTGTCGGGTGAAGACTTTCGACGAGCTGTTCGCCGAACTGCAGCTCAAAGCGGCCGAGCGCCCCGCGGGCTCGGGCACCGTCGCGCAACTCGACGCCGGCGTGCACGCGATCGGCAAGAAGGTCGTCGAGGAGGCCGCCGAAGTGTGGATGGCGGCGGAGCACGAGTCGGCGGATGCCGCGGCCGAGGAGATCTCGCAGCTGCTCTACCACCTGCAGGTGCTCATGCTCGCGAAGAACCTCACGCTGGAGGACGTGTACCGACATCTGTGAGTCTCGCCTCTCAGACGCCCGCACACGAACCAGGAAAGCACCCACCCATGTTGCGAATCGCAGTGCCCAACAAGGGCTCCCTCGCCGAGACCGCGGCCGAAATGCTGCACGAAGCCGGCTACACCGGCCGGCGCGACTCCAAGGACCTGCACGTCATCGACCCCGTAGGCGGCGTCGAATTCTTCTACCTGCGCCCGAAGGACATCGCCACCTACGTGGGCTCAGGAGCGCTCGACGTCGGCATCACCGGCCGCGACCTGCTGCTGGACGCGCGGATGCCCGGCGCCCGCGAGATCGAGGCGCTCGGCTTCGGCGAGTCGACGTTCCGGTTCGCCGGCCCGCCCGGCCGCTTCGAGCAGCTCGCCGACCTCGACGGGGTGCGCGTGGCGACCGCGTACCCCGGGCTCGTCGACGGCTACCTCGACAAGCACGGCGTGGCGGTCGACCTCGTGCCGCTTGACGGGGCCGTGGAGTCCGCCGTGCGCCTCGGTGTGGCCGACGCCGTCGCCGACGTCGTCTCGACCGGCACGACGCTGCGCCAGGCGGGCTTGGAGATCTTCGGCCCCGTGCTGCTGGAGTCGGAGGCGGTGCTGATCGGCGCGCCGGTGGAGGCGGACGGCACGGACACCCTCCTGCGCCGACTGCGCGGCGTCATGGTGGCGCAGCGGTACGTGCTCGTGGACTACGATCTGCCGGTGCGGCTGATCGACGAGGCGGCGGCGATCGCGCCGGGCATCGAGTCGCCCACCGTCTCGCCGCTGCGCGACCCGGAGTGGGTGGCCGTGCGCGTGCAGGTGCCGCGCAAGCGCGTCAACCAGACCATGGACGAGCTCTACGCGATCGGCGCGCGCGCCATCCTGGTCACCGCGATTCACAACGCGAGGCTCTGATGTCGCTGGTCTGCCGCGTCATCCCGTGCCTCGACGTCGCTGACGGCCGCGTGGTGAAAGGCGTGAACTTTCAGAACCTGCGCGACATGGGCGATCCTGTCGAGCTCGCACGGCTGTACTTCGAGCAGGGCGCCGACGAGATCACGTTCCTCGACGTCACCGCGACGGTCGACGGCCGCGCCACGACGTACGACATGGTGCGCCGCACGGCCGAGCAGGTGTTCATTCCGCTGACGGTGGGCGGGGGAGTGCGCTCGACCGACGACGTGGCGCGGCTGCTGTCGGTCGGCGCCGACAAGATCGGCGTCAACTCGGCCGCGATCGCCAGGCCCGCGCTCGTCGACGAGATCGCCGACCGGTTCGGCGCCCAGGTGCTGGTGCTCTCGCTGGACGTGAAGCGCGCCTCCGCCGAGCTGCGCGAGCACTGCCCGTCGGGATTCGTCGTGACCACCCACGGCGGGCGCACCGAGACCGCCCTCGACGCGCTCGCGTGGACGCGCGAGGCGATCGAGCGCGGCGCGGGCGAACTGCTCGTGAACTCGATCGACGCCGACGGCACGAAGGACGGCTTCGACCTCGAGCTGGTCGGACTCATGCGCGAAGTGTCGAGCGTGCCCGTCATCGCCTCTGGCGGGGCGGGCTCGGTCGACGACTTCGCGCCCGCGATGCGCGCCGGCGCCGACGCGGTGCTCGCGGCATCCGTCTTCCACTCGGGCCTGCTGACGGTCGGCGACGTCAAGGCGGCCCTGGTCGCAGACGGGATCGACGTCCGATGAGCACGTTCCGGTCGTTGAGCGAGCCGCAGGCGAGACGAAACGCGGTGACCTATGAGTAACGACACCCCGGCCCCGGGCCCCATTCCGGCCCCTGAGCTTGTCGAAGGGCGCATCGCCCGCGTCGCGTTCAACGAGCACGGCCTCGCCCCCGCGATCATCCAGCAGCACGACACCGGCGAGGTGCTCATGCTCGGATGGATGGATGCCGAGGCCCTCCGCCGCACACTGACGACCGGCCGCGTGACCTTCTGGTCGCGATCGCGGCAGGAGTACTGGCGCAAGGGCGACACGTCGGGCAACATCCAGCTCGTGCGCGGCGCGCGCCTGGACTGCGACGGCGACGCTCTGCTCATCCGGGTCGAGCAGGTCGGTCCCGCGTGCCACACCGGCGCCCGCACGTGCTTCGACGCCGACGATCTCGACCCGGTCACGGGGTGCGATCCTTCTTCCGCAGACGACCCTTGTCCTTGACAGATGGAGGCGCTCGAGCAGTTCGAAATGGCACAGGATATGGCCGAGGTGTTCGACGCCTGGAGCAGCTGCAGCCCGACCTCGGGTCGACCGCGCTCGAGTGAGTACGCTCGTACCGGCGACCGTTCGCCACTCACACCATGACTCGACGCCCCCGCCTGCTCGCCGTCGTCGCGACGCTGTCCGCCGGCGCGCTCGGCATCGTGGCCTCGACGCAGACGTGGCTCGACGTCGCGCTCAAGGCCGGGGGAGACGCGCTGTCGGTCGCCGGCGCCGCCGCGATCCCCGTGCTCGCGCCGCTGTGCCTAGCGACACTCGCCCTCGGCGCCGCGTTGTCGATCGTCGGGACCGCCCTGCGGTACGTCTTCGGCGCCCTGAGCACGGCGATCGCGATCGCGCTGGCGGCGGTCACGGCGCCGGTGGCGTTCCAGCATCCCGTCTCCGCTGTCGCCGCCGAGGTGACCAAGGCCACCGGCATCGCCGGCGACGCGTCCGTCACGGCGCTCGTCGCGGCGATCACGCCGACCCCGTGGCCGGTCGTCTCGCTCGCGCTGTGGGTCGTGCTGTTCGCCGCGGGAGTGTTCACGCTCGCGACCGCGCGCGCCTGGCAGCGCGCCGGGCGGCGCTACGACGCCGGCGGCGAGCACGCGAAGGCCGCGGACGACACTCCGCTCGACGCGATCGACTCGTGGGACGAGCTTTCCCGGGGCCAAGACCCGACGGGCTGATTCGCTCCCACGAGGAGCCGCGCGACCCCGCTAGACTGGCCCTGCCCGCGCACACCCGGAGGACACCCATGAGCAACCCCATCGCCGACCCCGGCCACGGACACTCGCCGGCCGCCTGGACCGCCGTGATCATCATGCTCGCGGCGTTCACCGTGGGCACGCTCGCGTTCTGGTTCAACATGCCGTGGCTGGTGTGGGCGTCGGCAGGCGTGCTCGTGCTGGGTCCGATCGTCGGCTTCATCGTCGCCAAGGCCGGCTACGGCGTCGCGGGACCGAAGTACCAGCCCAAAGGCCATTGACCATGCTCGCCGACCTGACGGCCGGCGCGGTGCAGGACGCGGAACGACGAGCGCAGGCGCGCCCCCTCGCCGAGATCGAGCGCGCGGCGCTCGCCCGCCCCGCCGCACGCGACGCCCTGACCGCGCTCGCCCCCGCTGACCGCGTCAAGATCATCGCCGAGGTCAAGCGCGCGAGTCCGTCGCGCGGCGACCTCGCCGACATCCCGGATCCCGCCCACCAGGCGCGCCTCTATGAGACCGGCGGCGCGTCGGCGATCAGCGTGCTCACCGAGGGCCGCCGCTTCAAGGGCAGCCTCGACGACCTCGTCGCCGTGCGCGAAGCGGTGTCGCTGCCCGTGCTGCGCAAGGACTTCATCGCGACGCCGTACCAGGTGTTCGAGGCCCGCGCCGCCGACGCCGACCTCGTGCTGCTCATCGTCGCGGCGCTGGAGCAGCCCGTGCTCGCCAAGCTGCACGCGCTGATCCTCGAGCTCGGCATGATCCCGCTCGTCGAGACCCACTCCGCGCAAGAGCTCGACCGCGCCCTCAAGCTCGAGCCTCGGCTGGTCGGGGTCAACGCCCGCGACCTGTCCACGTTCGAGCTCGACCGCGACCTGTTCGGCCGGCTCGCCCCGACGATCCCACGCGGCATCGTCAAGGTCGCGGAATCGGCGGTGCTGAGGCCCGCGGATGTCGCGCACTACCGCGCGGCGGGGGCCGACGCCGTGCTCATCGGCGAGGCGCTTGTCACCGGCGATCCGGTGGCGACGCTGCGAGACTTCTTGGAGGTGGGCGGATGAGCCTGCGCGAGGCCCCCGGACCCTTCTTCGGCGAGTTCGGCGGTCGGTACATGCCCGAGTCGCTCATCGCCGCGATCGACGAGCTGACCGCCGTATACGAGTCGACGAAGGCCGACCCGGTGTTCCAGGACGAGTTCCGGTCGCTGCTGCGCGACTATGCCGGCCGTCCGTCGGCGCTCACCGAGGCCACCCGTTTCGCCGCGCACGCCGGCGGCGCCCGCGTGTTCCTCAAGCGCGAAGACCTCAACCACACCGGCTCGCACAAGATCAACAACGTCATCGGCCAGGCCCTGCTCACCAAGCGGCTCGGCAAGACGCGCGTGATCGCCGAGACCGGCGCCGGCCAGCACGGGGTCGCCACCGCAACGGCGGCCGCGTTGTTCGGCTTCGACTGCACGGTCTACATGGGCGAGGTCGACACGCAGCGCCAGGCGCTCAACGTGGCGCGGATGCGGCTGCTCGGCGCTGAGGTCGTGCCGGTGAAGACAGGCTCGCGCACGCTCAAAGACGCCATCAACGAGGCGTACCGCGATTGGGTGGCGACTGTCGAGACGACGAACTACATCTTCGGCACGGCGGCGGGGCCGCATCCCTTCCCCGCGATGGTCCGCGACTTTCAGAAGATCATCGGCGAGGAGGCGCGCGCCGAGCTGCTCGAACGCGTCGGCCGGCTGCCCGACGCGGTCGTCGCGTGCGTGGGCGGCGGCTCGAACGCCATCGGCATGTTCGACGCGTTCCTCGACGACGACAGCGTCAAGCTGTACGGCGTGGAGGCGGCTGGCGACGGCGTCGACACCCCCCGGCACGCGGCGTCCATCGAGCGCGGGCGGGTCGGCGTGCTGCACGGCGCGAAGACCTACGTGCTGCAGGACGAAGACGGGCAGACGATCGAGTCGCACTCGATCTCGGCCGGGCTCGACTACCCGGGCGTCGGCCCCGAGCACTCCTGGCTGGCGGCTATCGGCCGCGCCGACTACATCCCGGCCACCGACGCCGAGGCGATGGACGCCTTGCGCCTGCTGTCCGAGACCGAGGGGATCATCCCGGCGATCGAATCGGCGCACGCCCTCGCGGGCGCCCTGCGCGTCGGCCGCGACCTCGGCCCCGACGCCGTCATCGCGGTGAGCCTGTCCGGCCGCGGCGACAAAGACATGGACACCGCCGCCCGCTGGTTCGGGCTGTACGACGAGGGAGCCGAGGGATGACCAGTCGCGTCTCCGCCGCCATCGAGAAGGCGCGCGCCGAGGGCCGCGGCGCCCTCGTCGGCTACCTGCCGATCGGGTTCCCCGACCTGCAGACGAGCATCGACGCCGCCGTCGCGCTCGTCGACAACGGCGTCGACATCCTTGAGCTCGGCCCGCCGTACAGCGACCCGGTCATGGACGGCCTGGTCATCCAGGAGGCGACCCAGGCGGCGCTTGCCGCCGGGTTCCGGCTGCGCGACACGTTCACCGCGGTGCGCGAGATCACGCGCCGCGTCGACGCGCCCGTGTTGGTCATGACGTACTGGAACCCGGTGCTGCAGTACGGCGTCGACCGCTACGCCGACGACCTCGCCGCCGCCGGGGGAGCAGGGCTGATCACTCCCGACATCACGCCCGAGGCCGCCGGCGACTGGATCGCCGCGAGCGACCGCACCGGCCTCGACCGCGTGTTCCTCGCCGCGCCGACCTCGACCGACGAGCGCCTCGACCTCGTGGTGCGCAACTCGACCGGCTTCGTCTACACGGTCTCGACGATGGGCATCACGGGGGAGCGCGCGCAGTTGGATGCCGCGGCCCGCACCCTGGTGGCGCGCTTGCGCGAGCACGGCGTCGAGCACGCGTGCGTGGGCATCGGCATCTCCAACGCCGAGCAGGTCGCGGGCGTGCTGGAATACGCCGACGGCGCGATCGTCGGCACGGCGCTCGTGCGCGCACTGCGCGACGGCGGCATCGACGGCGTCGCCGCGCTCGCGCGCGACCTGGCCGCGGG
>NZ_JASGEC010000034.1:0-21263 GCF_047606685.1 Microbacterium sp. | reverse complement strand
GCGGCGGGCGCCGGTTGCGCGGCGGCGGGCGGCACTGCCGACGCCGGCGCGGCCGACGACAGGAGGGCGAGCGCGATCAGTGCCGCAGCAGCGGCGAGCCGCCGCATCCGCCCTCCCGAGACCGCCATCACGACCGTCGTCAGGCCGTGATCGCGAGCGTCTCGGCTGTTGCGGCGAGCGATGCGCGCGCGGCTGCGGGGCGGTCGTTGAGCGTGCGGCCGTACTCCGGCAAGAGGCCTGCCAGCAGCGGCTCCCACTCGCCCATGCGGTCGGGGAAGCACCGGCCCAGCAGGCCGAGCATGATCGACACCGCCGTGGACGCGCCGGGCGACGCGCCGAGCAGGCCCGCGATCGACCCGTCGGCGGATGCCACGACCTCCGTGCCGAATTGCAGCGCGCCACCCTTCATGACCTGGGCGCGCTGCCCGGCCTGGATGAGGCTCCAGTCCTCGTCTTTCGCGGTCGGCATGAACACTCGCAGGCTGTCGACCTTCTTGCGGTGCGTCTTGCTCAGCTCGCCGACGAGGTACTTGATGAGGTCGACGTTCGTGAACGCGACCTTGAGCATCGGCCCGAGGTTGTGCGCGCGCACCTGGGCGACGATGTCGGTGAGGCGGCCGCGCTTGAGGAACTTCGGGCTGAAGGTCGCGAACGGGCCGAACAGCAGCGACGCCTCGCCGTCGACGACGCGGGTGTCCAGGTGGGGCACCGACATCGGCGGCGCGCCGACCGACGCCTGCGAGTACACCTTCGCCTTGTGCTGCGCGACGATCTCGGGGGCTGTGGTCTTCAAGAACTGCCCGCCGATGGGGAAGACGCCGTAGCCGCGGATCTCGGGGATGCCGGAGGACTGCAGCAGTTTCAGCGCCCAGCCGCCCGCCCCGACGAACACGAACCGCGCGTTGAGGCGGCCGGGGGTCGTGCCGACCGTGCGGCGGTACCTCACCTGCCACGTGCCGTCGTCGTTGCGCGTCAGCTTTCGCACCTCGGTGTTGGTGACCACGTGCGCGCCCTGCGACTGGAGGTGGTCGAACAGCTGGTGGGTGAGCGCGCCGAAGTCGACGTCGGTGCCCGCCGGCACGCGCGTCGCCGCGAAGGGCTCGCCCTTTCGCCGCTGCTGCATCAGCAACGGCGCCCACCCGTTGATCACGCGCGAGTCCTCGGAGTACTCGATGCCCTCGAACAGCGGCTGGGCCTTGAGCGCCTCGTAGCGCTTGCGGAGGTACGCGACATCCTTCTCCCCCCGCACGAACGTCATGTGCGGGGCGGAGTTGATGAATGTCTTCGGGTCACCGAGGACCCCGCGCTCGACGAGCGTCGACCAGAACTGCCGGCTCTGCTGGAACTGCTCGTTGATCTGCACCGCCTTGGCCGGGTCGACCGAGCCGTCGGCGGCCTGCGGCATGTAGTTGAGCTCGCACAGCGCGGCGTGGCCGGTGCCCGCGTTGTTCCACGCGTTCGAACTCTCCTCGGCGACCTCGCCGAGCCGCTCGAGCACGACGATGGACCAGTCAGGCTGCAGCTCTTTGAGCAGCGTCCCGAGCGTGGCGCTCATGATGCCGCCGCCGATCAGGACGACATCGACGGTTTCAGTCACCGTTCAAGTGTACGGCCGCGCCCGACTCGGCTTGCGCCGCTCGGCGCGTGCTCCGAATGTCGGAGAGTCGGCGCAATGTCGGAGGATCGGCGCGGAATCCTCCGACATCCGCGCGATTCTCCGACGTTCGACGGCCGTCAGGCCTCGGCGGGAACGCCCAGCCGCGCCGCGACCACCTCGGCGATCTGCACCGCGTTCAGCGCTGCGCCCTTGCGCAGGTTGTCGTTCGAGATGAACAGCGCGAGGCCGCGGCCGGCCGGCGCCGCCTGGTCAGCGCGGATGCGCCCGACAAACGACGGGTCTTTGCCGGCCGCCTGCAGGGGCGTGGGCACCTCGTCCAGCACGACGCCCGGGGCCTTCGCGAGCACCTCGCGGGCACGCTCGGGGGTGATCTCGCGCGCGAACTCGGCGTTGACCGACAGCGAGTGCCCCGTGAACACAGGCACGCGCACGCACGTGCCAGACACTCGCAGGTCGGGCAGCTCGAGGATCTTGCGGCTCTCGTTTCGGAGCTTCTTCTCCTCGTCGGTCTCGTTGTCGCCGTCGTCGACGATCGAGCCGGCGAGCGGGATGACATCGAACGCGATCGGCGCGACGTACTTCTCGGGCTGCGGGAAGTCGACCGCCGACCCGTCGTGCACGAGCCGCAGCGTGTCGCCCTGCGCGAGCACGCCCTCGACCTGGCCGAGCAGCTCTTGCGCGCCGGCGAGGCCGGAGCCGGAGACCGCCTGGTAAGTGCTGACGACGAGACGCTCCAAGCCCGCCTCGGCGTCGAGCGCCTTGAGCACCGGCATCGCGGCCATCGTCGTGCAGTTCGGGTTCGCGATAATGCCCTTTGGCGGGCTCGCCGCAGCGTGAGGGTTGACCTCGCTGACCACGAGCGGCACGTCGGGATCCATGCGCCACGCGCTGGAGTTGTCGATCACGACGGCGCCCGCCTCGGCGAAGCGCGGCGCGTGGGCGCGCGAACCGGTCGCGCCGGCGGAGAAGAGCGCGATGTCGATGCCGGCCGGGTCGGCGATCGCGACATCCTCGATCACGACCGTCTGGCCGCCGAACTCGACGGCGCGGCCGGCGCTGCGCGCGGTCGCGAACAAGCGCAGCTCGCGGATCGGGAACGCGCGCTCGGCGAGAATGTCGCGCATCACCGTGCCCACCTGCCCGGTGGCGCCAACGACGGCGACGGAGAGACCTGAGTCGGAGATGCGGGTCATGGGTGGATCCTCGAGGAGCGGGGGTGGATGCCGGCGGCGGGCCTGCCGCCATCCGCCCGATTCTACCGGCGCGCGTCGAGCGGCTCGCGCACTCCGCTGTGGCGGGCGGCTTGCGATGTCGGAGAGTCGGGCGGATGTCGGAGGATTCGGCGCGGATTCTCCGACTTTCGCGCGATCCTCCGACGTTGGGCGCGCGTCAGCGGCCGGTTCCGGCGTGGACAACGGCCTCGGTGTCGCCGTCGAGGTCGTACGCAGAGTGCACGACCCGCGCGGCCGCGGTGAGGTCGTCGCCACGCACGACCACCGAGATGCGGATCTCGGACGTCGAGATCATCTCGATGTTGATGCCGGCGGCCGACAGCGCCTCGAACAGCGTCGCCGAGACGCCGGAGTGCGTGCGCATGCCCGCGCCGACGACCGACAGCTTTCCGATCTGGTCGTCGTGCACGAGGCTCTCGAAGCCGATCTCGGCCTGGTCGGCGGCGAGCGCCTTCAACGCGGCGGACGCGTCGGATTTGGGCAGCGTGAACGAGATGTCGGTGCGCCCGGTGGCGGCGGCCGACACGTTCTGCACGATCATGTCGACGTTCGCGCCCGAGCGGGCGACGACCTTGAAGATCTCGGCGGCCTTGCCGGGCACGTCGGGAACCCCGATGACGGTGACCTTCGCCTGGCCGAGGTCGGTCGCGACGCCGGCGACGATGGGCTCTTCCATGTCTTCTCCCTCTTGGCCTTCGGGCCGGGTCATTCCCGGCGCCAGCACGTAGGTGCCGGGTCCGGACGTGAACGTCGATCGGGCGTGGATCAGCACGCCGTGGCGGCGGGCGAACTCGACGGCCCGGATGTACAGCACCTTGGCGCCGTTGGCGGCGAGCTCGAGCATCTCCTCGCTGGAGATCGTGTCGAGCTTGCGCGCTCTCGGCACGACGCGCGGGTCGGCGGTGAACACGCCGTCGACGTCGCTGTAGATCTCGCAGACCTCGGCCTCCAGCGCCGAGGCCAGCGCCACAGCGGTCGTGTCGGAGCCGCCACGGCCGAGCGTTGTGATGTCGCGCGTGTCGCGGTTGAAGCCCTGGAAGCCGGCGACGATCACGATCGCCCCCTCGTCGAGGGCCTCGCGCACGCGGGCGGGCGTGACATCCACGATCCGGGCAGCGCCGTAGTGCGCCGTCGTGATCATCCCGGCCTGGCTGCCGGTGAACGACCGCGCCTCGTAGCCCAACGAGTGGATCGCCATCGCCAGCAGCGCCATCGAGATGCGCTCGCCGCTGGAGAGCAGCATGTCGAGCTCGCGCGGGTTCTGGATCGGCGTGACCTGCGCGGCGAGATCGAGCAGCATGTCGGTGGTGTCGCCCATGGCGCTGACGGCGACCACGACGTCGTGGCCGGCGCGGCGCGTGTCGACGATGCGCTTGGCGACACGCTTGATGCTCTCCGCGTCGGCAACAGACGACCCGCCGTACTTCTGCACGATCAACGCCACGTGGAACTCCCGGGGTGGACAGGCGGGCGAATGCCCAACCCGTCTATCCTACGGATCGATGCCACGGGCCGCTCTGGCCGACCGCCTGCCGGGGAGTCGGCCGCCGGTTGCGGCCAACCAGCATCCCGCGATCACGAGCGGGAACCCGATCACGAGGCCGATCGTGATCTGCTCGCCGAGCAGGACCGCGCCGAGCAGAATGGCCACGACGGGGTTGACGTAGGTGAACAGCGGCGCGCGCACCGGGCCGACCTCGGCGATGAGCGCGAAAAAGCCGATGAAAGCCACCGCGGTGCACAGCACGCCGAGCAGCACGAGCGAGACGGTGCTGCGCGCGGTGGGAGCGGCCGACGGCACGACGAGCGCGATCGGCAGGTAGCAGGCGCCAACGGCCGCGAGCGACAGGGTGATGGAGCCGAGCGCGGGGACGTCGCGCAGCTTGGTGACAACGACGAACGGCGCGACGGCGTAGCAGACCGCCACGAGCATCAGCTCGCCGACGGCGACGATGCCTCCGGCGCCTCCGGTGGTCGCGGCCGGCCCGCCGACGATCACGGCGACCCCGACGAACCCGACGACGAGGCCGGTCGCGCGCAGCGGCTGCAGCACGGCACGATCGCCGCCGGCCAAGCCGATCAGCGCGGCGAACAGCGGCACGGTCGCCACGAGCAGCCCGGTGAGCCCGGACGGGAGGGTGATCTCGGCGTGGCCGATGAGCACGAACGGCCCGGCCATCTCGATCGCCCCGAAAGCGAGCACCCACGGCCATTTGCGCAGCGCCGGCGCGATCGCTTTGCGCTGCAGCGCGATCGGCAGCAACACGAGCGCGCCGACGAGGGTGCGGCCGGCGACGATCGCGGCGGGCGAGAACGTCGCGACGGCCTCTTTGACAAAGAGGTACGGCACGCCCCACAGCAGTGCCATGGCGGCGAACAGCCACCAGCCTCGCGCGGTCATCGGCTACTCGCCCGCGCCCGACGGCGCCGGGCCGTGGGAGGCGATCGGAAAAAGCGACAGCAGCAGCACGGGTTCAGCCTAAGCACAGGGGCGGACAGGATGTCAGACGGCCCGACGCCCTTCGAAAGCGCGGCCGAGCGTGACCTCGTCGGCGTACTCGAGGTCGCCGCCCACCGGCAGGCCGGACGCCAGCCGAGTCGCCCGCACCTCGAGGCTGGCGAGCAGTCGGCTGAGATACGTCGCGGTCGCCTCGCCCTCGAGGTTGGGGTTGGTCGCGAGGATCACCTCTTGCACCGTGTCGCCGGCCAGACGTCGCACGAGCTGCGTGATGCGCAGGTCGTCGGGCCCGACGCCGGCGATCGGGTTGATCGCCCCGCCCAGCACGTGGTACAGGCCGCGGAACTCGCGCGTGCGCTCGATAGCCGCGACATCCTTCGCGTCCTCGACGACGCAGATGAGCGAGCCGTCGCGTCGCGGATCGCGGCAGATGCCGCAGCGCTCATGCTCCGACACGTTGCCGCACACGTCGCAGAAGCGCACTTTCTCGCGCACCTCGACGAGCAGCTCCGACAGCCGCGACACGTCGAAGCCCGGCGTCTGCAGGATGTGGAACGCGATGCGCTGGGCCGACTTCGGCCCGATGCCGGGGAGGCGGCCGAACTCGTCGATCAGCTCTTGAACGATGCCGTCGTACATCGCTACCGGAACCTCGTCGGGGGCTCGTACGGCTCTTCGCGCACGAACCTCGCCCCGAGGATCTGCCGCACCACGGCTTCGCCGTAGCGCTGCACGCCGGGTGTCGCGCGCAGCGTCGCGGTGGTGGGCGGCGCGATGGTCGGCGGCGCGGTGTCGGGTTCCGCCGTCGGGCCCAGCACGTCGGACTCGTCGTCGGGAAGCTCACGAGTGTCGGGCACGACTTCGCCGTCGCGAGGGGGCGCGAGAATCGCGACGCGCGCGCCAGCGGCGGCGTCTTCCGGCTCGTCGTCGACGGCGAACTGCGCCAGCGCCGCGGGCGACGAGTCGGCGGGATCGTCGGCCGGGATGGGGGCGACCGCCCACTCGGTGACCGACGACAGCGCCGCCGAGGAGGGGGATGCGGCGGGGTCGCCCGATCGCGGCGGCTGCGGGCTCGCGCCCTCCGGAGCGTGGGCACTGCCCGACGGCGGCGCGCCCTCCGGCACGTGGGCCCCGCCCTCCGGCGCTTGAGTCTCGCCGTCCGGCCCCTGAGCTTGTCGAAGGGCCTCGCCCTCGGGCTCGAAGCGGGCAAGGTACTTCACACGCACACCGAGCACGCGGTCGATGGCCGTCCGCAGGTCTTCGCTGACACCCGCGCCGGCCGCGCGCTGCTTGAACTTCGCGATGTCGCCCTGGCTGTGGAACGCGAGCGTGAGCACCTCGTCCTCGTAGGAGACGACCCGCGCGTTGCCGGCGACCAGCCACGAGGCGCGCGAGATCTCCTCGAGCGCCTGCAGCACGGCGGGCCACGACTCGCGCACGCGCTCGACCGTGACCGGCTCGGGCGCAGGCGCGACGGGGGCCGATGCCGCGGGAGGCTCGGCGCGTTTCGTCTCGCTCGCTGCGCTCGCTCGCTCAACGACCGCGGGGTTTGGGGCGGGCTGCGCGAAGCCGGTGGCGTGCGTCAGCACGCGCGCCACCATGAGCTCCAGCTGCAGCCGCGGCGACGTGGCGCCGGTCATCTCGTCGAGCGCCGCGATCACAAGGTCGGCCGTGCGGGAGAGCCGGTCGGAGCCGAACGCGGACGCTTGGCGCGCCATCCGCTCCAACTCGTCGGCGGGCACGCCGCGCAGCACCGCGGCCGCGCCCTGGCCCGTGGCGGCGATGACGATGAGGTCGCGCAGCCGCTCCAGCAGGTCGTCGACGAACCGGCGCGGGTCTTGCCCGGTCTGCACGACGCGGTCGATGGCCGAAAACGCCGTCGCCGCATCGCCGGCCGCGAACGCGTCGACCACGTCGTCGAGCAGTTCGGCGTGCGTGTAGCCGAGGAGGGCGACGGCGCGCTCGTAGCCCAGCGACTCGTCCACCGAGCCGGCGATCAGCTGGTCGAGCAGCGACAGGGTGTCGCGCGGCGAGCCGCCACCGGCGCGCACCACGAGCGGCAGCACGCCCGGCTCGACGGCCACCCCTTCCTGCTCGCACAGGGCGCCGACGTAGTCGAGCATCGCGGCCGGCGGCACGAGCCGGAACGGGTAGTGGTGGGTGCGCGACCGGATGGTGCCGAGCACCTTCTCGGGCTCGGTCGTCGCGAAGATGAACTTGACGTGGTCGGGCGGCTCCTCCACGAGCTTGAGCAGGGCGTTGAAGCCTTGCTGCGTCACCATGTGCGCCTCGTCGAGGATGAAGATCTTGTAGCGGTCGCGCGCCGGGGCGAAGATCGCCCGCTCGCGCAGGTCGCGGGCATCGTCGACGCCGTTGTGGGACGCGGCGTCGATCTCAACGACATCCAACGACCCCCCGCCGCCCCGGCCCAGCTCGACACAGCTCTCGCACGTGCCGCACGGGGTGTCGGTCGGGCCCTGCGCGCAGTTCAAGCACCGGGCGAGAATGCGCGCCGACGTCGTCTTGCCGCACCCGCGCGGGCCCGAGAACAGGTAGGCGTGGCCCACCCGATCGCCGCGCAAGGCGGTCATGAGCGGCTCGGTGACCTGCGCCTGCCCGATCATCTCGCCGAACGTCTCCGGACGGTAGCGGCGGTACAGGGCGGTGGTCACCCGTCCAGCCTAGAGCGTGGCCCCGACACCCGCCCCCGGCGGCGCCCGACGGCACCTCAGGCGTCGGGCTCGACGATCGGGATGGTCGTGGTCGTGGGCACAGACGCCGACAACAGCGTGCCGTCCTCGCGGCGGGCGCGGGCAAACTGGCCCAGCGTCGGGCGGCCTTGGATCGTCGGGCCCTGGTCGGCGAGCGGCACCACGACCTCCGAGCCGCCCTGCACGGTGTACGACGTGCCGCGCACGCCGAACTCGACGGCATCCCCTTCTCCCGCGCGCACGCGCAGCTCGCGCGCCGTGATCGTCACCTGGAGTCTCGTCCCGCGCCAGTGCACGGGAAACGACAGCTCCGGCCACGAGGCCGGCAGCCGCGGGTCGAAAGTGAGGTCTCCGAAGTAGTCGCGCAATCCGCCGAAGCCCGACACGAGCGCCGTCCACACCCCGCCGGCCGACGCGACGTGCACGCCGTCCGACGTGTTGTGGTGCAGATCGCCGAGATCGACGAACAGAGACTCGGTGAAGTACTTCAGCGCGAGGTCCTGATAGCCGACTTCGGCGGCGAGGATCGCCTGCACGACCAGCGACAGCGTGGAGTCTCCCGTCGTCAGCGGGTCGTAGTACTCGAAGTCGGCGAGCTTCTCGGACGGCGTGAAGTGGTTGCCCTGCAGGAACAGGGCCAGCACGACGTCCGCCTGCTTGAGCACCTGGTAGCGGTAGATGACCAGCGGGTGGAAATGCAGCAGCAGCGGGCGCTGCTCGGCGGGCGTGTTCTCCAGGTCCCACACCTCGCGCTCGAGGAACACCTCGTCCTGCGGGTGGATGCTGAGCGCGTCGCTGAACGGGATGTGCATCGCGTCGGCCGCGCGATCCCACGCCTCAGGCTCGCCCGGGTCGAGCTGCAGCCGGTCCACCATGCGCCGGTAGACCTCGCCGTCGATCTGCTCCATCTCCCGCACCGTGCGCGCGGCAAAGCGCAGGTTGAAGCGCGCCATCACGTTCGTGAACAGGTTGTCGTTGACGACCGTCGTGTACTCGTCGGGCCCGGTGACGCCGTGGATGTGGAAGACCTCTTCGCCGTCGACGTCGCGCCAGAACCCGAGCGTGGCCCACAGCCGCGCCGTCTCGACCGCGACGTCCACTCCGTTGCGGTACAGGAAGTCGTCGTCGCCGGTCGCGCGCACGTACTTCGCGAGGGCGAAGCTCACGTCGGCGTTGATGTGGTACTGCGCGGTTCCCGCGGCGTAGTAGGCGGATGCCTCCTCGCCGTTGATGGTGCGCCACGGGAACAGGGCGCCCGCCTCGTTGAGCTGGTGGGCCCGCCGCCGCGCGGCGGGGAGCATGAGCTCGCGCATCCGCAGCGCGTTGCGCGCCCACAACGGGGTCGTGTACGTGAAGAACGGCAGCACGAAGATCTCGGTGTCCCAGAAGTAGTGCCCGCCGTAGCCCGAGCCCGACACGCCCTTTGCCGACACGCCGCGCCCGTCGGCGCGCGCGGCGGCCTGCGCGAGCTGGAACAGGCACCACCGGGCCGCCTGCTGCACGTCGTCGTGGCCCGCGATGCGCACGTCGGATCGCTCCCAGAACGCGTCGAGCCAGGCGCGCTGCCTCTCGAAGTGCGTCTGGACGCCCTCTTCGCTGGCGCGGTCCAGCGTGCGCCGGCAGCGGTCGACGAGCTCGCGGGCGGGCACGCCGCGCGAGGTGTGGTAGCTGACGAGCTTGGTGACCCGGATCGGAACGCCCGCCTTGGCCTGCACACGGAACACGTTCTTGGCGATGTCGGGCTCGATCAGCGTGCGCGAGGTGTAGGTGTTGTCGGTCTCGATGATGTGGTCGGCGACGACGGCGAGCGACATCCGCGACTCGGTTGTCAGGTAGCTCAGCACGGTGCGCGCGCCCTGCTGCCAGTACTCCTGGGGCTGCAGCACGCGCTCGGCGATCTGCTCCGCCTTGCGCGGGTCGAACCCCGCCTTCTTCGGCGCCACGGGGAAGCCGCCGTACACGTCCTCGCCGTCCTGCCGGTTCACCAGCTGGCAGTTCACGGTCACCGGGGCGTCGGCGTTGAGCACCGTGACATCCACCGTCATCACCGCGAGGTGCTTCTCCTCAAACGAGACCATGCGCGCGAAGTCGATCCGCACCTCTTTGCCCGCCGGCGTCACCCACAGCACGTGACGGCGCAGCACGCCGTCGCGCATGTCGAGCACGCGCTCGTACTCGCGGATGTCGGAGATGTCCAACGACAGCGGCTCGTCGTCCACGTACACGCGCATGACCTTGGCATCCGGCGCGTTGACAATCGTCTGGCCGACCTCGGCGAAGCCGTACGCTTGCTCGGCGTGGCGGATCGGGAACGTCTCGTGGAAGCCGTTGATGAACGTGCCGTGCTCCATCGCGTGCCGGCCCTCGGGGTGGTTCCCGCGCATCCCGAGATAGCCGTTGCCGACCGTGAACAGCGTCTCGGTGACGCCGAAGTCCTCGAGGCCGATGCTCTTCTCGACGAGCCGCCACGGGTCGACGGGGTAGCGGTCGCGATCGATCACGGCACGAGCTCTTCCAGGTCGTCCACGACGACGTGGGCGCCGGCGTCTCTCAGGTCGTCCTCGCCGACGCCGCGGTTCACCCCGACCACGAGCGCGCAGTTCGCCGCAGCCGCCGACGCCACTCCGCTGATCGCGTCCTCGACCGCGGCGGCACGGTCCGGCGCGACGCCGAGCAGCTTGATGCCCTCGGCGAACACGTCGGGGGCAGGCTTGGAAGCGAGCTCGTCGCGCTCGGCGACCAGCCCGTCCACGATGACGGGGAAGCGGTCCAGGATGCCGGCTGCCGCCAGCACGTCGCGCGCGTTCTTCGAGCTGGACACGACCGCCATCGGCACGCCGGCCTCCTGCAGCGCGTCCAGCAGGCGCAGGCTGCCCGGGTAGGGCAGCACGCCCTCTTCGCGCAGGATGCGGGAGAACATGACGTTCTTGCGGTTGCCGATGCCGCCGATCGTGTCAGCCTCGGGCGGGTCGGAGGGATCGCCCCACGGCACCTCGACGTCACGGCTGCGCAGGAGGCTGGCGACACCGTCGTAGCGCTTCTTGCCGTCGACGTAGTCGAAGTAGTCGCGCTCGGTGTAGGGCGGCTGGATGTTCCAGTCGGCGAAGAGCTCGTCGAACATCGCCTTCCACGCGCGCATGTGCACTTCGGCGGTGGGGGTGAGCACACCGTCGAGGTCGAAGAGCACGCCGTCGAAGGCCGTGAGGTCGTGGCGGGGGGCGTCAGTCACGCAGCAAGCGTAATGGCCGCGCGTCACCCGCGCGCAACCCCGATGGCCTCCAGGGTCTGCTGCGCGATCTCGAGCTCTTCGTTGGTGGGCACGACGAGCACGGCCACGCGCGAGGACTCCGTCGAGATCAGGCGGATGCCGCGCCTCGGCGACTCGTTGCGCTCGGCGTCGATCTCGACTCCGGCAAAGCCGAGCGTCGCCATCGCGCGCGCCCGCACGACGGGGCTGTTCTCGCCGACGCCGGCGGTGAACGAGATCGCCTCGACGCCGCCGAGCTGCGCGATGTACGCCCCGGCGTAGGCGCGCAGTCGGTGGATGTAGACCTCGAAGGCGAGCGTGGCACGCTCGTCGCCGCGCGCCATGCGGGCCACGACGTCGCGCATGTCGGAGACGCCCGCCAGGCCCAGCAGGCCGCTGCGCTTGTTCAGCAGCGCGTCGAGCTCGTCGACGCGCATGTCGGTGGTGCGCACGAGGTGGAACAGCAGCGCCGGGTCGAGGTCTCCTGACCGTGTGCCCATCACCAGGCCCTCCAAAGGCGTGAGCCCCATCGAGGTCTCCACCGAGCGCCCGCCGTCGACCGCCGTGACCGACGCGCCGTTGCCGAGGTGGAAGACGAGCTGGCGCACGTCGGCGAGCGGGCGGTCGAGGAAGGCGGCCGCCGCCCGGCTCACGAACTGGTGGCTCGTGCCGTGGAAGCCGTAGCGACGGATCTTGCCGGCGGCGGCGACTTCCGCGTCGATCGCGTACGTGTGCGCGGCGGGCGGCAGCGTCTGGTGGAAGGCGGTGTCGAACACGGCGACATGCGGCACGTCGCCGAACGCCTGCTGCGCGGCGCGGATGCCGGCGAGGTTCGCCGGGTTGTGCAGCGGAGCCAGCACCGAGAGCTCGTCGATCGCGGCGGCGATCTCGGGGGTGATGACCGTGGATGCCACGAACCGGTCGCCGCCGTGCACGACGCGGTGGCCGACCGCGACCGGGTCGAGCAGCGGACCGTGCTCGGCGAACGCCTCGAGCATCACGGCGAATCCCGCAGTGTGGTCGGGGATCGGCAGCTCGCGCGGATAAGTCGCGTCGAGGAAGGTGGGCGCGGGCTCCTGCGCCCGAGCCGCCACGTGCACGGTGTGCGTGGCCAGCCCGACCGGCTCGCCGATGCGCTCGACCAGCCCGGAGGCGAGCACGTCGCCACTGCCCACGTCGACGAGCTGGTACTTGAACGACGACGAGCCGCTGTTGACGACGAGGACGGCGCTCATGCTTCCGCCTGCGCCTGGATCGCGGTGATCGCGATCGTGTTGACGATGTCCTCGACGAGCGCGCCGCGGGACAGGTCGTTGATGGGCTTGTTGAGGCCCTGCAGCACCGGCCCCATCGCCACCGCGCCGGCCGAGCGCTGCACCGCCTTGTACGTGTTGTTTCCGGTGTTCAAGTCGGGGAACACGAACACGGTCGCGCGCCCGGCGACCTGCGAGCCGGGCATCTTCGCCGCGGCGACGGCGGAGTCGGCCGCCGCGTCGTACTGGATGGGGCCCTCCACGAGCAGCTCGGGCGCGCGCTCGCGCACGAGCGCGGTGGCGGCGCGGACCTTCTCGACATCCGCTCCCGACCCCGACTCCCCCGTCGAGTACGACAGCATCGCGACGCGCGGCTCGATGCCGAACTGGCGCGCCGTCTCGGCGGACGAGATGGCGATGTCGGCGAGTTGCTCGGCGGTGGGGTCGGGGATGACGGCGCAGTCGCCGTAGACGAGCACGCGATCGGCGAGCGCCATGAGGAACACGGACGAGACGACCGAGACCCCCGGCCTGGTCTTGATCGTCTCGAACGCCGGGCGGATCGTGTGCGCCGTCGTGTGCGCCGCCCCCGAGACCATGCCGTCGGCGAGCCCCAAGTGGACCATGAGGGTGCCGAAGTACGAGACATCCGTCACGGTGTCGGCCGCCTGCTCGTACGTGACGCCCTTGTGCGCGCGCAGCCGCGCGTACTCGCGGGCGAACAGGTCGACGTGCTCGGGGTCGAACGGCGACAGCACGCGCGCGCCGGCGATGTCGATGCCGAGCTCGACCGCCCTGCCGCGCACGTCGGCCTCGTCGCCGAGGATCGTGAGGTCGGCGATGCCGCGGGCGAGCACAGTGGCTGCGGCCCGCAGGATGCGGTCGTCGCTGCCCTCGGGCAGCACGATGTGCCGGCGCCGCGCGCGGGCGCGCTCGATGAGGCTGTACTCGAACATCAGCGGAGTGACGACGCTGGAGCGGGCAAGGCCCAGCGCGACGGCGAGCTCTGAGACATCGACGTGCCGCTCGAACGTCGCCAGCGCCGTGTCGTAGCGGCGCTGCGAGTCGTTCGCGATGCGCCCGCGCGCGCTCATGATGCGCACCGCGGTCTGGTACGTGCCGTGCTCGGTCGTGATGATCGGCAGCGACGAGCCCAGCCCGTCGATGAGCTTCTCGATCACGTCGGGAAGCGGAAAGCCGCCGTTGAGCACGATGCCCGACAGCGATGGGAAGTTGCCGGAAGAGCCCGCCAGCAGCGTCGCCAGCAGCACGTCGGTGCGGTCGGCCGCGACGATGAGGATCGCGCTCTCCTGCAGCCGAGGCAGCACGTTGACCATCGACATCCCGGCCATCACGACGCTCAGCACCTCGCGGGCGAGCAGGTCCTCGTCGCCCTTGAGCAGTTGCCCGTCGACCGCGCGCAGCACGTCGCGCACCGACGGGGCGACGAGCAGCCGCTCTTCGGGCAGCGCCCACACCGGCACCTCCCCGTGGCCGCGGACCGACGCCGGCGCGGCGGCGATGACGGCCGCGATCGACGCCGTCACCTCGTCGAGGGCCTCGGGGTCGGCGCGGTTGGCGACGATCGCGAACAGCGACGCGCGCGCGTGCGCGAGCTCGACGAGGGCGAGCGAGGCGATCTGGCCCATCTCCTCCGGCGTGCGCGCCGTGGTGGCGCCGAGCTGCTCGCCGTGGCCCTGCTGCGCCCGCCCGCCCAGCACGAGCAGCACGGGCGCGCCGAGGTTGGCCGCGATGCGCGCGTTGTAGCCGAGCTCGGCGGGGCTGCCGACGTCGGTGAAGTCGCTGCCGAGGATGACAACCGCGTCGCACTGGGCCTCGACCGCCTTGTAGCGCTCGACAATGCGCGCGAGCGCGGCGTCGGGGTCGTGCCGCACGTCGTCGTACGTCGCCCCGACGCACTCCTCGTACTGCAGGCCGACCCCGTCGTGCTCGAGCAGCAGCTCGAGCACGTAGTCGCGCTCGTCGGTGGAGCGCGCGATGGACCGGAACACCCCGACCCGCGGCGTCGAGCGGATCAGGATCTCGAGCACGCCCAGCGCGATCGTGGACTTGCCGGAGTGGCCCTCTGCGGATGTGATGAAGATGCTCTGCGCCACGCGCCCAGCCTAGGGGGGCGCGTGGCGCAGAGCGAGAGCGGATGTCAGTGGGCGTGCCCGTGCCCGTGCGCGTCCATGGCGGCGATCCCGGCCGGGCGGACCATGAACGGGCGCATCATCCCCATGTCCTCGTGGTCGAGGATGTGGCAGTGGTACATGAAGGCGCCGTCGGCGCCGGTGAAGTTGCCGGCCACCGCCTGCCACGTGTTCGGCGGGATGACGAACGTGTCCTTCATCCCCTTCTCCCACTCCTCCAGCGGCAGCGGCGCGGGCGCCGTCGGGATCGGCGAGGTGGTCTTGCCCGCCGCCTGGTCGAAGTTGCCCTGCACCGTGATCGCGCGCCGGTACAGCGTCTGGAACTCGGTCATGTGGATGTGCATCGGATGCGCGGGGCCGCCCAGGTGGATGAAATTCCAGATCGCGAACTCCCCGCTGTTGAGGAAGATCGTGTTCTGGTCGTGGAACAGCTTCGACACGCGTTGGAATGTGCGCAGCGTGCCCGCGGCGTCGACGACCTGGATCGTGCCCTCCTCCAGCTCGGCGGGCGGGTCGATCTCGGCCAGCTCCCAAAACGCCGCGTGCTGGTCGCCCGCGGTGCCCGGTGGCACCAGCGCGATGAACACGTGGCCGTGCTTTTCCGGGATGACCAGGGTCGGCTCGGCGCCGGCCGTCACCGCGTCGTGCGTGTAGCGCGCGTAGTGCGGGTTCAGCGTCGTCGGCAGCGCGAAGTGGTCGGGCGCGCCGTGCTCGCGCACCTGGAACTCCATCACGTGCGCGAAGGCTGCGGCCGGTCCTGCTCCGGCATTCGTGAGCCGCACGCGCGTGCCGCGCAGCGCGCGGAAGTCGATCAGCACGTCGAACCGCTCGGAGCAGTGCATCGGCAGGCCGGCGGCGGGCACCGGCGCAGGACGCGGCAGCAGGCCGCCGTCGGTGCCGACGACGCGCATCGCCGACGAGAGGTCGTTGCCGTCCTCGTCGACCAGGCTCAGCGTGAACAGCCTCGAGTTCGAGGCGTTCAGCAGCCGGAACCGGTACCACGCCGGGTCGACGCGAAGGTGCGGCCAGATCACGCCGTTGACCATCGTGTACGGCCCTGAGACGGGCAGCTCGACCGACTGCGGCTCGGTCTCGCCCGGCTGCAGCGGCTGGTCGATGCGGCGCACCTTGTACAGCAGCCGGCCGTTGGGCTGGTCGCTGCCCGGATCGGTGTCGAGGTTGACGTCGCGGACCATGAGCGGGATGTCGCGGCGCCCCCGCGGCAGCCCGAGCGAGCGCTCGTTGTCGTCGTGGATGAGGTACATGCCGGCCAGGCCCGCGTGCACGCTGAGGCGCGTGACATCCATCGCGTGGTCGTGGTACCACAGCATCGCCGCCTCCTGGCGGTTCGGGTACTCCGCCCACTGCGACGCTCCCGGGCTGATCGCGTTGGTCGAGTAGCCGTCGTTCCAGCCGTTGGTGAGCGCGCCGTGCAGGTGCACGACCGTCCACGGCGGCAGGCTGTCAACGCCCGCCATGAGCGCGTGCCCGGGGAGCAGGTTGCCGTCAGCGTCGAGGTGCCCGGGAACCAGGGCGTCGGTCCCGTTGGTGCTCACACCGATCAGCGGCACCGCGCCGGCAAGCGCGTTCGCCCACTCCACCACGACGCGGTGGTTGCGGTCGGTCACCAGCGTCGGACCGGGGAACGAGCCCTCGTACGTCCACATCGGCGTCTTCGGCAGCTGCGAGTGCAGCCGCACGAGAGCGTTGCGCGCGGCGACGCGCACGGGCTTGCTGCGCCCGCGCAGGTCCCACACCGGCGGAATGCGCAGCGGGTCGCGGAAGGGCTCGAGTCCCAGCACGGGGTCCAGCGCGGCGCGGGCGGTCTCGGTGACCGGATCGGCTGTCAGCGTCATGTTCGTCTCTCCTTCGGTCCCGTCCCGAGCGGGGCCCAACGACCAAGAGAGCCGGCCGCGCGGCCTGATACCCGGCCGCACGAAAAGACTCTCCGCGAACCCGGCAGAGCCTGGTTACCCTTGCTACGTTTCCGTCCTGGGGGAGTTGGCCTGGATGCCGCCTCGCGGAGAGCTTCGACAAGTGTACCCGCCCGCGCGAACGCCGGTCATCGCGTCTTCCCAGAGCCTCGGCGGGTGCGCGTTGTTACCATCGAAGGGCGGGCTTCGAGCCCCCGCCCGAGGGGAACGCACTCTTGTCTGACACCGCGACCGTCGACGCCGAGATCACGGCGGACGCGTTCGCGCGGGCGACCGCCGGCATCCTCGCCTCGATCGAGCAGGTCATCGACGGCAAGCCGCAGGCGGTGCGCAGCGCCCTGGTGTGCCTGCTGGCCGAAGGGCATCTGCTCATCGAGGACGTGCCGGGCGTCGGCAAGACGATGCTCGCGCGCGCTCTTGCCGCCTCGGTGGACGCGACCGTCCGCCGCATCCAGTTCACTCCCGACCTGCTGCCCGGCGACGTGACCGGTGTGAGCGTGTTCAACCCCGTCGACCGGGAGTTCGAGTTCAAGCCGGGCGCGATCTTCGCGCACATCGTGATCGCCGACGAGATCAACCGGTCGTCGCCGAAGACGCAGTCGGCGCTGTTGGAGGCGATGGAGGAGAGCCAGGTCACCGTCGACGGGCACAGCCATCCGCTCCCCGACCCGTTCCTCGTGGTCGCGACCCAGAACCCGCTCGAGATGGAGGGCACGTACGCGCTGCCCGAGGCCCAGCGCGACCGGTTCATGATGCGCATCTCGATGGGCTACCCCGACGCGCGGTCGGAGGCGCTCATGCTGCGCCAGCGCGAAGCCGAGAACCCGCTCGACGCGATCGAGCCGGTGATCGGCGCCGCCGAGGTCGGCGCGCTCATCGCGTGGACGCGCGGCGTTCACGTGGCCCCCGCCATCGAGGACTACGCCGTCGCCCTCGCCAACGCGACCCGCAGCCACCCCGACCTGCGGCTGGGCGCGAGCCCGCGGGCGACACTGCAGCTCGTGCGAGCCGCGAAGGTGTGGGCGGCGCTGGACGGGCGCGACTTCGTCATCCCGGACGACCTGGCGGCGCTCGTCTCCCCCGTGTTCACGCACCGCCTGATCCCGACGCGCGCGGCCACCGGCTCGCGGGCGCGCACGACGGCGGACGGCATCGCCGCGATCCTGGAGCGGATCGTCGCGGCGGTGCGCGTGCCGATCGCCGCGCGCCCGTAGGCGGAGCACGACATGAGCCGCCTGTGGCCCCTGACCCTGCGGGGCACCGGCGCGCTCGCGCTCGCGGCCGCGTGCTTTGTGTTCGCCGCGCAGCTGGGCATCGACGAGCTCGTGTACTTCGGACTGCTGCTGCTGGGCGTGCTCGCCGCGAGCCTCGCCTCGCTCTACCTGACGCGGCGCGCCGACTCGGTCAGCCGCACGGTCAGCAGCGAGCTGGCCGTCGTCGGCCGCACGTCGACGGTCGACGTGCGAGTGGGCGTGCGCACGGTCTTGCCCACACCCCCGGGCAGGTGGAGCGACACGCTTCCGTCGACGCTCGCCGGCGACCCGGTCGGCGTGTTCCCCGCCCTGGAGTCGGGTCTGCGCGGCGACGAGCGCACGGTGCGCCTGAGCTACCCGGTCACCGGCGCGCACCGCGGCGTCGCACCCATCGGCCCGCTGCGCATCACGACCACCGACCCGTTCGGCCTCGCCCGGCGCAGCCACGTGCTGAGGGCGGGCACGCCGGTGACCGTCACGCCGCCCCTCGTCGACCTGCCGGCGCTGTCCGGCCACGCCGGCGCGACCGGCGGCATCCTGCAGGCGACGACCGAGCAGCTCGGGCAGGGCTCTGACAACCTCATCGCGCGCCGCTACATGCCCGGCGACTCGATGCGGCGCATCCACTGGCGGGCCACGGCGCACCGCGACGAGCTCATGGTGCGGCAGGAGGAGCAGGAGTCCACCCCCGAGGCGACGGTCGTGTTCGCGCGCGGCGTCGCGCGCTACAGCGCCGACGCCGCGCGCGAGCCGGGAGCCGACGCCGCGTTCGAGGCCGCCGTCACCGTGTGCGTGTCCGCCGCGGTATCCCTCGCGCGCGAGGGATACACAGTCGAGGTCATCGACGCGGACGGCACGCCCCTCATCGACCCGCTCGACAGCGCCGGCGCCGGCGAGGCCCGCGAGCTGGCCGCCATGCTCATCGCGTTCTCGAGCGTCGTGGCACGCCCCGACGACCACCTCGGCGAGCTGGCCGCGCTGTTCACCGGCGTCACGACGGGGCCGGTCGTGGTGGTCGCCGGGCGGTTCGACCCCGCGGACGCGCGCGCGATCGCGCCGATCGCGCACCACTCCAGCCTGCCGGCTCTGTTCGCGGTCGCGCCGCAGGGCGACGCGCTCGACCGGGCCGCCGATGCCGGGTGGCGCTGCGGCGCCTTCGACCCCGACGCCGATCTCGTCGCGGCGTGGAGCGCGATCGCCGACCGGGGGGCGTCCCGTGTCGGGTGACCACGCACCGGAGGAGCGCCAGCTGCCCGACCTGGCGCTGACGGTCGGCGTCTATGCCGCCATCCTCGCGTCGGTCTTCCCGCTCCTTCGCGTCGTCCAGCCCGGGCTGTGGACGATCGGCGTGCTGCTGCTTCCCGCGGTGGTGCTGGCGTGCGGCTTCGCGATCCGCCGCTTCCGCGTCACGGCGATCGCAGTCAGCCTCATCGAGCTCGTCGTGTGGGCGCTGCTGGTGACGGTCGTGTTCCTCAGCGACTCGGCTGCCTTCGGCTTCCTGCCGATGACGGAGGCGTTCGGCGAGGCCGCGGCGCTCGTGAGGCAGGCGATCGACCTCGTCATCACCGGCTCGGCGCCGCTGGCGGCCACCTTCGCGCTCACGTTCCTCATCGTGACCGCGATCGGGCTGTTGACGATCGGCATCGACCACGTCGTGCTCACGGCGCGGATGCCGCTGCTGGCATCCGTGGGCCTGATCGTCGTGTCGCTCATCCCGTCGCTGGCCGTGCCGAGCGATGTCGACGTGCCCGCGTTCGTGATCCTCGCGGCGGCCCTGCTGTACCTGCTGCGCGCGGAGACGCGGGGCCGGGAGGCATCCGGTGTCCGCCTCCGGTCGCGTGAGACGGCGGCCCCGAACGGCGGCGTGGCCGCCGCAGCTGCCGGCATCGGCACGATCGCGGTCGTGATCGCGGTCGTGGCGGCGCCGCTGTTGCCGGCCTCGGGAACGCTCGCCGGGGCCGGCGCCGGCACGTGGAACAGCATCGACCCCACGCTCCAGCTGGGCAAAGACCTGCGGCGGCCAACGGACGGCGAGGTGCTCACGCTGCGGACGGATGCGGCATCCGCCCCGTACTTGCGGGCCGCGACGCTGTCGTCGTTCGACGGCAGCATCTGGCGCCCCGACTCCAACGGGGTCACGAGCCTGGGCGAGAACGGCGCCCTCGGCGAGGTCCACGTGGCCGAGGGGGTTCGCCTGACCCGGTTCACCACGGAGGTCGAGGTCACCAACCTGCTGAGCGGATGGCTTCCTGTCGCCTACCCGGCGGTGCAGGTCACGGGCCTGGACGGCGACTGGCAGGCGCAGCTGCACAACCGCACGGTGTCGACGCGATCGGCCAACGCGAACGGTCAGACCTACACGATCGTCTCCGACGTGCCCCGACCGACTCTGGAGCAGATCCGGTCGTCGAGCGCGACCGCCCCGACCGCGCCGGAGACGACCCTGGTGCCGGTGCAGACCCCGGCCATCGTGCACCGGCTCGCCGCCGAGGTCACGGCATCGGCCGACACCGACTACGACCGCCTCATCGCGCTGCAGACGTGGTTCCGGACGAGCTTCGACTACTCGCTGGACGCGCCCGTCGCCGACGGCTTCGACGGCACGGGAGTGCAAGCGGTCGCCGAGTTCCTCCAGGCGCGGGAGGGCTACTGCATCCACTTCTCCGGCGCGTTCGCGCTCATGGCGCGCACTCTGGGGATGTCGGCGCGCGTCGTGGTCGGGTATCTGCCGGGCACCGCGACGACCGGCACCCCGTCGCACGAGCGCGTGTTCACGGTGATGAACTCGCAGCTGCACGCGTGGCCGGAGGTGCACTTCGAGGGAATCGGCTGGGTGCCGTTCGAGCCGACCGCGACCCTCGGCACGCCCACGCGGTTCAGCTCCGAGAGCTCGGCCGACCCCGACGAGGGCGGCACGGAGCTCACCCCGGAGCCGACGGAGTCCGCCGTGCCGACGCCGACCCCGCCCAGCGACCCGACGGAAGCCGACGAAGACGTGCCGACCACCACCGACGCGCTGGGCGCGATCACGCGGCCACTCCCGTGGGTCGGGCTCGTGCTGGGCCTCATGCTGCTGCTGGCCGTTCCCGCCGCGTTCGGGGTGTACCGGCGGCGTGAACTGCTGTCGGCGGCGCGCGGCGGAGAGGCGGCAGCCGCGTGGCGGAGCGTGCAGGATGCCGCGATCGACCTCGCCATCCCCCAGCCGCCGGGCGAGTCGCCGCGCGCGTTCGGACAGCGTCTGGCCGCATCGCACGGCGCGCCGCCGGAGGAGATGCGGTGCCTCGTGCACGCGATCGAGTGGGCGAGCTACTCGGGCGCGCACAGCGGGCGCTTCGGCGCCGACCTCGGCGACGCCGTGCTGGCTGTGCGCGGCGGGATGGCCGCCGCCGCGCCGCCCTCGCGGC
>NZ_JASGEC010000033.1:0-7072 GCF_047606685.1 Microbacterium sp. | reverse complement strand
GGGGCGCGGCGCGCGGGGGCGCGGCGCGGGCGGGAGGGATGCCGCCTACCGGCGGTGCGCGCGGTAGTAGTCCAGGAGCGCGCGGGTCGAGGCATCCTGCGCGGCCAGCGCTTCTTCGTCGCCCTCGATGGCCGGCGCGATCTGCAGCGCGAGCTGCTTGCCGAGCTCGACGCCCCACTGGTCGAACGAGTTGATGCCCCACACCGTGCCCTGCACGAACGTGATGTGCTCGTACAGCGCGATGAGCTCGCCGAGCACGCGCGGCGTGAGCGCGTCGGCGAAGATCGACGTCGTGGGCCGGTTGCCCGCGAACGTGCGCGCCGCGACGAGGGCGCCTGTCGTGCCCTCCGCCTCGACCTCGGCCGCGGTCTTGCCGAACGCGAGCGCCTTGGTCTGCGCGAGGAAGTTCGCCAGGAACAGCCCGTGCACGTCGCGGCCGCCGTCTTCGAGCGGGTGGGCGGGGTTGACGAACGCGATGAAGTCGGCCGGGATGAGGCGCGTGCCCTGGTGGATGAGCTGGTAGAACGCGTGCTGCCCGTTCGTGCCCGGCTCGCCCCAGAACACCTCGCCGGTGTCGGTGGTGACGGGCGTGCCATCCCACCGCACCGACTTTCCGTTGGACTCCATCGTGAGCTGCTGCAGGTACGCGGCGAAGCGGTGCAGTTGTTGCGCGTACGGCAGCACCGCATGAGACTGCGCGCCGAGGAAGTTCGAGTACCAGATGTTAAGCAGGCCCATCAGCACCGGCACGTTCTCGGCGAGGGGAGTGGATGCGACGTGCTCGTCGACCGCGTGGAACCCGGCGAGCACCTCGCGGAACACGTCGGGGCCCAGCGCGATCTCCAGCGACAGGCCGATCGCCGAGTCGACGGAGTAGCGGCCGCCGACCCAGTCCCAGAAGCCGAACGCGTTGGCGGGGTCGATGCCGAACTCGGCGACGCGGCCCAGCGCCGTCGAGACGGCGACGAAGTGGTGGGCGACGGCGTCAGTGCGGGACGCGTCGTCGTCGCCGATCGCGCCTGCTTCGGCGAGCCCCGCCCACAGCCAGTCGCGCGCGAGCCGCGCGTTGGTGAGGGTCTCCAGCGTCGTGAAGGTCTTGGACGCCACGATGAACAGCGTCGTGGCAGGGTCGAGGCCCGCGGTCTTCTGCGCGATGTCGGTGGGGTCGATGTTCGACACGAACCGCGCTTCTATTCCAGCGTCGGCATATGGCTGCAGCGCCTCGTAGACCATGACGGGGCCGAGGTCGGAGCCGCCGATGCCGATGTTGACGACGGTCTTCACGCGCTCGCCGGTGACGCCGCGCCAGTCACCTGAGCGCACGCGGTCGGCGAATGCGCCCATCGCGTCGAGCACTTCCTGCACGTCGTGGTCGACGTCTTGGCCGTCGACCACGAGGGCCGGCGTCGACCCGGGCGGGCGGCGCAGGGCGGTGTGCAGCACGGCGCGGTCCTCGCTCGTGTTGAGGTGCTCGCCGGCGAGCATCGCCGCGTAGCGGCCTGCGACGCCCGTCTGCTCGGCGAGGCGCACGAGCGAGGCGAGGATGGCGTCGGTGACGAGGTTCTTGGACAGGTCGACGTGCAGGTCGGCGAGCGTGTGCGACATCCGCTCCACTCGGCCGGGATCGTCGGCGAACCAGGCGCGCAAGTCGGGCGAGAAGCGGTCGCGCTCGGCGTCGAGCTCGGCCCAGGCGGGAGTCGTGGTGGGGTCGATGGGTGCAGCCATGCACTCACGGTAGCGGCCGAGCGTTGGCGCGGCTATGACACCGGTGTCATACTGGATACGCAGAAAATCACGAAGGAAGCACCGATGAACACTCTGACGACCATTGAGCGTCGTGCGATGCAGGCGATCTCGACCGACAGCGGGCGCATGCTGATTGTCGCGGCCGACCAGCGCAACGGCATGAAGGCGGCCATCAAGGACGCGCCGAACGGCTCGGACGCGATCAGCCGGGAAGAGCTGGCCGAGGCCAAGGCCGACCTCGTGCGCCACCTCGCCAACCACGCGCCCGCGATCCTGCTCGACCCGGAGGTGGCGCTGCCGGCGATCGTCGACGACGGCGTGCTCTCGCGCGGCACCGCGCTCGTGGTCGGGTTGGACGCGTCGGGCTTCGAGACGGTCGACGGGCTGAAGCACACCCGCTTCGTGCCGGGCGTGACGCCGCGCACGGCGCGCGAGCTGGGCGGCGACGCGGCCAAGATGCTGTGGTACACGCGCCCCGACCGGCAGGGTCTCGACTCGCGCGTCGCCGGTGAGATCCGCGACCTCGTGGCCGAGTGCGAGGCGGAGGGGCTCCTCCTCATCGTCGAACTGCTCACCTACCAGCTCGAGGGCGAGTCGGACGAGGACTACGCCGCCGCGTTCCCGCAGCTCGTGGCGGATGGCGCCGCGCTCGCCGTCGCGTGCGGCGCCAAGGTGCTGAAGCTGCAGTACCCCGGCAGTGCCGAGGGCGTGTCCGCCGTCACCGCCGCGGCGCAGGGTGTGCCGTGGGCCGTGCTGTCGGCCGGCGTCGACCACGAGACGTTCATCGAGCAGATCCGTGTCGCGATGGCCGGGGGCGCCGCCGGCGCCATGGCGGGCCGCTCGCTGTGGAAGGACAGCCTGTCGATCTCGGCCGACACGCGAGAGCAGCTGCTCACCGAGCGCGCGCTGCCGCGCCTGCGCGAGCTCGCTGCCGTCGTCGACGCGCGCTGAGGCAAGTCCCGCACTCCGATGGCGACGATGCGGGAGGTCGCGGCCCGGGCCGGAGTGAGCCCGAAGACGGTTTCGCGCGTCTTCAATGGCGATGCCCACGTCACACCCGAGACGCGGGAGCGCGTCGAGCAGGTGATGCGCGAGCTGAATTACGTGCCGAACCTGCTCGCGACGACCTTCCGGTCGGGGAGCGCGCGGGTCGTCGGCGTCGCCGTGCCCGACATCGTCGACCCCCACTTCGGCGCGATCGCCCGCGCGGTGGAGGATGTCGCCCGCGAGCGCGGGCTGTCGACACTCGTGACGAGCACGGGCAACGATCCGGATGCCGAGCGCGCCCAGGTCGAGTCGCTTCTCGCCCGGCAGTTGACCGGACTCGTGATCGTGCCGGTGGGCGCCGACCACTCGTGGCTCGAGCGGTGGCAGGAGCGCACGCCGATCGTCTTCGTGGACCGGGCTCCGCGCGGCATCACGGCCGACACGTTCACCGACGACGACCACGGCGGCGCGCTCGCCGGCACGCGGCACCTGCTCACGCACGGCCATCGCCGCATCGGCTACCTCGGCGACCTGCTGCACCTGTCGACTGAGGCTCACCGTTTGCGCGGGTACCGCGCCGCTCTCGTCGAGGAGGGCGTCGAGCCGGACGACGAGCTCGTGCGCATGCACGTCGACGGGCCGCAGTCCGCGGCCACGGCACTGGAGCGGCTCGCGTCGCTCGCCAGCCCGCCCACGGCGGTCTTCTCGTCCAATGCGAGGACCACGGTCGCCGTCCTGCACGCGCTCGACGGCGACCGCGTGCCGCTCGTGTGCTTCGGAGACTTCCCGCTGGCCGACCTGCTCGACCCGCCCCTGACGGTGCTGGACCAGAACCCCGCCCGGCTGGGGGAGCTGGCGGCGCGGCGGGTGTTCGACCGCGTCGAGCACCCGAGCAAGCGCCTCGCGCGCGCGAACGTGCTCGACGTGGCGCTCATCGAGCGCGGCTCGTGCGATGTCGTCAACCCTGGGCAGTGACGCGGCTCACGCGAGATCGCGCAGGCGCGCGGCGAAGCCGCCCTCGCCGGTGCGGCGCTCGTGCGTCACGGCGATGATGAGCAGCACCGCGCCGACGACGGCGAGCGTGATCCACCACGGCATCGACTCGATTCCGCGGCCGATCTGCACGAGGAAGGCGAGCGCGTTCTCGACCGGCAGAACGACGACGCCGACGACGAACGGCGCGGCAAGGCCCCGGCTCGCGCCCACGAGGATCGCGCAGAGGGCGACGACGAGGACGAGGATGGCACGCCACGTCAGCGGGTCGGTGAAGGTCGCCGCCACCGACGCGCTGAGCAGCACGACAAGCCCCGGCGCGAGCAGCGGCCACGAGCCATCCCACCCCGCCGGCCAACTGTCCACGGTGCGCGGCCGCCCGCTCCCTCGGCGCAGGCGGAGCGCTCCTGCGGCGAGGAGGAACGCGCCGAGCGGGAGCGAGAACCACTCGACGCGCAGGGCGCGCGGGCTCCACGCCACGACCGCCGTGACGAACGCGATCGCGAACACGAACCACACCGGCGGAAGGCTCGACGGCCGCGTGCGCAGCCGCCACGCCACCACGACGACCGCGACCAGGTAGCCGAGCATGAGCGCCCACATCGCCCAGATCGCGAGCCAGTCGCGCTCGATCGCGGTCCACGTGCCGGCCGCGAGGTACAGGGTCGCCGGCGCGTGCAGCCACCGCGTGCGGGCGAGCCGCGAGTCCGCGGCGGCGGAGGAGTGGATGGCTCGGGCCGCCGCGAACGCCGGCACGGCGCCGAGGAACGCGATCGCCGCGCACACCACGACAAGCGGCATCGTGCTGGCCCCGGGGTCGAGCCCGAGTCCGAGCCGCACGCCCTGCACGGCTCCGGCCGCGCCGGCGGCGATCGCCGCCACGAGCGTCGCCAGGCGCAGCGCGCGCGTGTGCTCGCGCCGCCCCCACCACGCGCCGAGGGCGAGCAGCAGCCACGACGCCACCACGAGCCCGTGCGCGCGCCACGCCACCGGGGCGGGGGTGCCCGTCGCTGCGAGCAGCACGAGGACCGGAGCGATGGCGACCGCGAGGCCCGCCGCGTACAGCGGCACGGCCCGCGCGCCCCGCGCGGTGAGCACGGCGCCCACGAGCGCGGCGGCGAGCGCGGGCGGCAGCACGTACGGCTCGACGAGGTCGACGCCGCCGAGCGCCCACACGCACCACAGCGCGCCGGTGAAGGCCGCGCCGGCGACCCACCAGCCGTAGCGCCGGCCGCCCCATAGCGAGGTCGCCGCCGCGCCCACGCCGAGGATCGCCAGCACCAGGCACGTCGTGCCGAGTCCCGCGGCTTCCCGCGCGAGGCTGAGCGCCACCGCGATCGCGCCCGTGAGCAAGGCGGACGCCTCGATCGCGAGGCGTGCGGCCGCGGCATCCCGTTCGCCCACGCCCCGCAGCGCGAGGGTCCGCGTGCTCGGAAGCGCGAGCGCGACGATCGCCGCGACGACGGGGAGCACGACCGGCGATCCGCTCGAGGCCAGCAGTTGCGCGCCGAGGCACACGACGACCACCGACAGCGACGGCACGAGCATCGCCCCCGCCAGGGCGCGCAGCGCGACACCGAGCCCCGGTCGCCGCGTGACGACGAGGGCGAGCGCGAGGAGGAAGATGAGGCTCGTCGACAATGCCGTCCAGCCGCTGCGCTCGAACACGACCTGCAGCACGCCCAGCCCGAACGGCACGGCCGTGACCGCCAGGATCGCCCACCACGACCGCGCCCCGATCGGGCGGAGGAACGTCGCCGCGATCGCGCCGACCGCGCCGAGCGACGTCGTGAGGCACAGCAGCAGCAGCGTGTCGACGCCGGCGAGGTTGAGCGCCCGCGCGAACACCAGCAGCGCGTAGGCGTAGCCGACGCCGACATGCAGGAACCGGATGGCCGAGGGCGTCGCGCGGGCGACGGCAGTGATGCAAACGAGGATGCCGCCGCCCGCCGCGACCACGAGGTCGTCGACGCGCCACGACATCACGGCGCACAGCACGACCGCGAGGTGCGCGCCCACGACGAGCGGCAGCCGGTGGCATACGGCGGCGTCGCGCAACGGCCGCACGACGACGAGCGCGACGCTCGCCGCGACCGCGGCCGCCAGCCCCAGTGCGACACGGCCCGCGGGCGACAGTGCCGGCGAGCACACGAGGGTGAGGACGGATGCCGCGCCGAACCACGCGCCGAGCGCGCCGATCCACCGCGGCCCGCGCGCGAGTGCGGCGTAGCCGCGCAGCCCGGCCGCGATGACGGCGAGCCCCGCGACGACGTACGGCACGCGAGCGCCGCCGAACGAGAGGTCGGGGTCGCCGGCGTTCGCGTCGACGTCGGTGAGCAGCGCCAGCGCGCCGATCGCGAGCGAGGCCAGCAGCGGCAGGGCCGCGGTGAGGGCGACGACGGCGAGCGCGCCGCCGGCCACGTGCCGACGGGGCGCGGTGCGGGGAAGCGGCAGCACGGCGCCGAGCAGGAGCATCCCGACCACGGCCGCCGCGGAGGTGACGAGCATCGGCCACGCCGCGGGGTCGATGGCGGCGCCCTCGAGCGCGGACGGGGCCACGGCGGCGGCCGCGGTGCCCGCGAGCCCGGCGACGACGCCCCACACGCGCGCGATCAGCTGGCGGGTGGCCAGCAGCGCCAGCACCGCGACGCCCGTGAGCACGCCCGCGATGGCGAGCGACCGCGCGGCGGGGGAGCCGACGTCGGCGAAGGGGAGCAGCGCGACCGTCGCGGCGACGGAGAGCAGTTGCGCGACCGTGAGCGCGACGCGCTCGGGCAGCAGGCGGTCTCCGAGCCGCCGGCTGAGCCGCGTGGTCGTCTCCAACAGGGCGAGCGCCGCGGCGGCCGAGGCCAGCCAGCCGAGTGTGGCGGCCAGATCCGTCGTGCCGGCGATCCCGAGCATCGCGGGCACGAACGCGAGTGCCAGCAGCGACAGCCACAGCCAGGAGCGGATGCCGAACCGCACGGCGAGCGCCGTCATCCCCGTCCCGGCGACGAGCGTGCCGATCGCGGCGAACAGCCAGGGGCTGACGCCCGCCGGCGCGAGCTCGGCGAACGCGTGCACGTCGAGCGCGAGGAAGACGCCGCCGAGCGCGCCCACCGCCTCCGCCGAGAACCGCAGGCCGCGCCGCTGGAGCAGCCGCGCGCCGACGAGGAACACGAGCGTCGTGGCACCGACGATCGCGCCGCGCGCCGCGTGGTCGGTGAGGTCGGGGTTGAAGAACGTGAACACGATCGCGGCGACGGCGAACAGCCCGGCGCCGGCGACGGCGAGCACCGACTGCACCGTCGCGCTCGCGGCGGGCACGGCCGGTGTCAGGGCGAGGCGCGGCGCAGGCGCGGGGGCC
>NZ_JASGEC010000032.1:0-9228 GCF_047606685.1 Microbacterium sp. | reverse complement strand
GTGGCGACGCGCGCGCGGACGCCCCCGCGCTGGCCGACGCGTGGCGCGCGCTGGCCGCCGACGCGGTCGTGGACGACCCCGTGCGACTGCCGGGAACCGGCCTCGTCGGCTTCGGCGCGCTCGCGTTCGACGCGCGCTCAGCGGCGGCGAGCCGCGTCGTCGTGCCGCGCGCGGTGGTCGGCCGGCGCGCCGGGCGCGCGTGGATCACCCGCATCCGACGTGAGGACGCCGACGACGCCGCGGAGCCCGGCCCCACCCCGTTCGGCCCGTTCTGGTCGGGAACGCTCGGGCCGGGCGCGCTCGACCCTGACGGATACCAAGACGCCGTGCGGCGGGCGCTCACGGCCATCCGCTCCGGCGACATCGCGAAGGTCGTGCTCGCCCGCGACCTCGTCGGCACAGTGCCCGCCGGCGCCGACCTGCGCCGGCTCGCCCGCACGCTGGCGTCGGGCTATCCCGACACGTGGACGTTCGCGGTCGACGGCATCGTCGGCGCGAGCCCCGAGACGCTCGTCACAGTGCGAGGCGGCGCGGTCACCGCGCGCGTGCTCGCGGGGACCGCGCCGCGGGGGGCGGACCCCGACGCCGACGCCGCGGCATCCCTCACCCTCGCGACGAGCTCGAAAGACCTCGACGAGCACGAGTACGCGGTGCAGAGCGTCGTGGGCGCCCTGCGCCCGGTGACGTCGGCGGTCGCCGCGGCTGAGCAGCCGTTCGCCCTAAGCCTGCCGAACGTGTGGCATCTGGCCACCGATGTCGAAGCGCAGCTCGCGAACGGCGCGTCGGCTCTCGACCTCGTCGCCGTGCTGCACCCGACGGCGGCGGTGGCGGGCACGCCGACGGCGACGGCAATGGATGTCATCCGCCGGCTCGAGCCGTTCGATCGCCGCCGCTACGCGGGACCGGTGGGCTGGATCGACGCGTGCGGCGACGGCGAGTGGGCCATCGCGCTGCGCTGCGCGCAGTTCGGCTCCCCCACCGACGGCACGCCTCCGGTGCGGCCCGTCGTCGCCCACGCCGGAGCCGGCATCGTCGCCGGCAGCGAGCCCGAGGCCGAGCTGCTCGAGACCCGGGCCAAGTTCCGCCCGATCGTCGACGCGTTGGCCTGATCGGGCGTGACGGAGTCGCCGCTCAGGTCGCGGCGAGGCGCTTGCGCTCGGCGGCGACGTCGAAGTCGGCGGCGGGCCAGCTCGGCCCGATGCCCTCCAACGCCTCCAGCAGCAGGTGCTGCACGGCCAGTCGCGCGTACCACTTGCGGTTCGCCGGCACCACGTGCCACGGCGCCCACTCGGTCGAGGTGCGCTCGAACACGGTCTGGTACGCGTCCATGTACTGGCTCCACAGCGCACGCTCGTCCACGTCTGCGGGGTTGTACTTCCAGTTCTTGTCGGGGCGGGTGAGGCGGTCCATGAGCCGCGCCTTCTGCTCGTCCGACGAGATGTGCAGCATGACCTTCACGATCCGCACGCCCGCATCGGCCAGCCGCTTCTCGAAGTCGTTGATGGCACCGTAGCGGCGCTCGATCTCGTCGGCAGGAGCGAGCGAGCGCACACGGCCGATGAGCACGTCCTCGTAGTGCGACCGGTCGAACACGCCGATCCGCCCCGGGGCGGGCACGCGCTTGCCGACGCGCCACAGGAAGTCGTGCGCGAGCTCTTCGGACGTCGGCTTCTTGAACGCCGCGAGCGCGACGCCCTGGGGGTCGACCGCCCCGACGACGTGCCGGATGATGCCGCCCTTGCCCGCGGTGTCCATGGCCTGCAGCACCAAGAGCACGGCGTCACCCGCGCCGCGCGTGCTCTGCGCGTACAGCTGCTCTTGCAGGCCCTCGAGCTGCGTGGCGCCCTCGACCAGGTCGTCGGCCGCGTGCTTCTTGCTGCGTCCGTAGCCGGGGGTGGCGTCGGGGTCGACTTTCGACAGCCGAAATCCGTCTCGCACCCGCAGCAGCTTCGAGACGTCTCCGGTCCAGTACTTCTGGCTTCTCGCGGTCACATGCCCATCATGGCCGACGAGCGCCGTCAACGAGAAAGCGGAACCTCGATCAGCTGCCGCCCGCCGACGGGGGCGACCAGCGCCTGGTCCAGCGCCGACCGCGTCGTCACGCGGGTGTGCTCCCAGCCGTAGGCGGTGGCAAGCTCCGCCAGGCGCACGCTCTGCGGCGTGTGCAGCACCCGGTCGAAGTCGTCCTCGCCCGCGACCGCGGCGACCTCCAGCGTGTCGAAGATCGTGCCACCGCCGTCGTTTCCGACGACCACTTGCAGCCGCGGCTCGGTCTCACGGGCGGGCAGCAGCAGCGCGCCCACATCGTGCAGCAGGGCCAGGTCGCCGAGCACGACGCGGGTCACCCCCGGCCGGCCGCCGGCTTGGCTGGCCAGGGCGATGCCGGTCGCCGTGGCGATCGTGCCGTCGATTCCTGCGAGCCCGCGATTGGCGTGCACGGGCACCTTCTTGCCCGGCAGCACGTCGTCGGCGACGCGCACGAGCCGCGACGAGCCGAACACGAGCCGGTCGTGGGGCCACGTCGCGCGCCACACCGCGTCGACGAGCGCCGCGCGGTCGATCGGGCGGCGCACGGTGGCGAGTTCGGCGGCGACCGCGTCGAGGCGGTCCCGCGCGACCGCCGACGAGAGGCCGTCAAGGTCGGGCGCGGGCGGGTCGAGATCGACGGATGCCGCGCGCCCGGCCCGCAGCCACGCCCCCAGCCACTCGCGATCCGGCACGCCGGCGGCCACCGCCACCGCGTCGACGGCGAGCGTCGCGCCGTTCAGGCCCAGCGGCTCGCCCGGGCCGCGCACCGCGACCACTTCGACCTCGGGGTCGGACAGCAGCGCCACCGTCTCGCGGCTGAGGGTCGGATGCCCGAGCACGACCACCCGCTCCACGCGGCCGCCGAGCGCGGGGTCGCGCAGCAGCGCGCGGTAGGCGGGCACGAGATTGCGGCCGAACCGGGCGCCGCTGACGATTTCGGCGACCAGTGGCCAGCCGCCCTCGTGCGCGACCGTCTCGGCGTCCGGCCCCGCGTCGGCGCCGGCCACCACGATGGTGCGGGGTCCGCGCCCCAGCACGTGGGGCTCGGCGTCGGTCTCGAGCGCCACGTCGGCCGAGCCGATGCCCCCGCCGCCCTGGTACAGGGCGCCCGACACGACGGCGTCGTCGAAGGCCGGCTCGGCGGGCTCGGGCGCGGACGCGGGCGCGGCGAGCCACGCGGGGAGCTCCCCCGCGAGCGGCTCGCGATACGGCAGGTTCACGTGCACGGGTCCCGCCGAGCGCGCTCCGGCGCCGAGCGCCGCGGAGAACGCCTCGGCCGCGAGGCCGCGCAGCATGGCCGTCTGCTCGCCGTCGCCTGTGGCATCCGTCTCCTCCGGCACGGGCGCGTCAGCCTCGAACCGCACGTTCGGCGCGAACATGCCGGGCTGGCGGGTGGTCTGGTTCGCGCCGACCCCGCGCAGCTCGGGCGGGCGGTCGGCCGTCAGCAGCAACAGCGGCACACCGGCGTGGTGGGCCTCGAGCGCCGCCGGCAGCAGGTTCGCCGCGGCCGTGCCCGACGTGCACAGCACGATGGCCGGCGTGCGCGTCTCGCGGGCGAGCCCGAGCGCGGTGAATCCGGCGACGCGCTCGTCGATGCGCACATGCAGGCGCACGCGGCCCGCCCGCTCGAGCGCGGCCGCCACGAGCGCGAGCGCCTGCGAGCGCGAGCCGGGGCTCACCACGACATCGGCCACGCCGCGACGCACGAGCTCGTCGAGCAGGGCCGCAGCGGCATCCGTCGCCGCAGCGGCGAGCGCGCGCTCCGCGCCGTCGCCTGCCACGTCAGCCGATGGCGCCGCGCTGGCCGCGCACGTCGCCGTCGCTGTCGCTGTCGCCGCTCTGCGCGTCGTCGTCCGGGGCGTCTGCCGACCCTGACTCGAGGTGGCGCCAGCGCGGGTCGTCGTCCTCCGCGTCCAGCTGCGCGAGCTCTGCCTCCAGTCGCCGGATGCGCTCGTCCTGGTCGCTCTGGCTGCCGATCCCCTCGAGGAAGGCGACATCGTCGTCGGGGCCGCGCAGCGGAAGCGGCTCCGAGGCCCGCGCACGACCGATCGTCAGCCACAGCACTCCGCCGACGATCGGGATCAGCGTCACGATCACCATCCAGGCGGGCTTGGCGACACCGCGGTGGCGAGCGGGGGGCTGCATAGCGCAGTCCACGACGCTGTAGATCCAGAAGGCGACTGCCAACGGAACCAGAATGAACAGCAACCGGGCCACGTTTCCATCCTAAGCTCGCGGGGGCGGCTCGGCCCGGTCGTGGCCGAACTGTGAGCGCTCCCCCAGGCAGGGCGGGCCCTGCCGCCTGCCTAGGATGGAACGGTGAAGCTCCCGCCCGTGCTCGTGTACTCGGTGCTGCGGCTGCTCGCGTTCGTCGTGCCGCTCGGCGTCCTGATGCTCTTCCCCGTGTTCCGCGAGCTGTACTGGCTCGCGGCCCTGTTCGCGGCGCTCATCGGGCTGAGCCTGTCGATGCTCTTCCTGCGCCGGCCGCTGGATCGCGTGTCGGCCGGCCTCGCCGAGCGCCGAGCCCACCGCAAGACCGCGCCGACCGACGAAGAGATCGAAGACGCCGACGAGTGAGTCAGCCGACGAACGCCCAGTACAGGAACCCGGCGTACGCGAGCGCGGTGAGGGATGTCAGCGCGAGCGCCGTGACGAGCTCGCGCGGGTCGCGATGGAACCACACGATGACGATCGCCGGCAGCCCGGCCAGCAGCGCGAGCAGTGCCAGCCACGCGATCGGGTAGAGCACGGCGAGGAACGTCGAGATCGCGAACGCGGCCACCACGAACAGCGTGAACAGGATTTGCGTGGGCAGCGGCCCGATGAGCACCGACAGCGTGCGCTTGCCGGCGGCGCGGTCTTGCGGGATGTCGCGGAGGTTGTTGGCCAACAGCACGGCGCACGCCAGCAGGCCCGCCCCGACAGCGCCGAACCACGCCTCCTGCGGCAGCGTGCCGATCTGCACCCACGTGGTGCCGAGCGTGGCGACCAGCCCGAAGAAGACGAAGACGAACACCTCGCCGAGACCGTAGTACCCGTACGGGCGCTTGCCGCCGGTGTAGAACCAGGCGGCGACGATGCAGACCGCGCCGACGCCGAGCATCCACCACTGCTGCGTGCGGATCGTGATCGCAGCCCCCGCGACGGCGGCGATCGCGAAGAACCCGAGCGCGACCGCGAGCACGGTGCGCGGCTTCGCCTTGCGCGACGCGGTGAGGCGTGCGGGCCCGACCCGGTGGTCGTCAGCGCCGCGCACGCCGTCGCTGTAGTCGTTGGCGAAGTTGACGCCGATCTGCAGCGAGACCGCGACGGCCAGGCACGCGAGAGCGAGCGCCCAGTGCCAGCTCGGGTCGATGAGGCGCGCGGCTCCCGTGCCGATCAGCACGGGAGCGATCGCGAGCGGCAGCGTGCGCAGCCGCGCCGCGCCGATCCAGTCGCCGAGCGTCGCTTTCGCCGCGACCCGAGGATCCCTCGACACATGCGGTTTCTGCGGGTTGCCGCGCGGCTGCTTCCTCTTGGCGAGGCTGCGCTTTTTACGATTGGCCACGAAGGGCAATCCTAGAAGTGCCAGGGGTAGGGCGACCAGTCGGGGTCGCGCTTCTGAAGGAACGCGTCGCGGCCCTCCACCGCCTCGTCGCCGGCGTACGCGAGCCGTGTCGCCTCGCCGGCGAACACCTGCTGGCCGACGAGGCCGTCATCGACGGCGTTGAAGGCGAATTTCAGCATGCGGATGGCGGTGGGCGACTTGGTGAGGATCGTCCGCGCCGCAGCGACCGCCTCGCGCTCGAGGTCGGCGTGCGGCACGACGCGGTTGACCGCGCCCATCTCGTAGGCGCGCTGGGCCGAGTACTCCTCGGCGAGGAAGAACACCTCGCGAGCGAGCTTCTGGCCGATCTGGCGCGCGAAGTAGGCCGAGCCGTAGCCGGCGTCGAACGAGCCGACATCCGCGTCGGTCTGCTTGAACCGGGCGTGCTCGGCCGATGCAACCGTGAGGTCGCACACGACGTGCAGCGAGTGCCCGCCGCCGGCCGCCCAGCCCGGGACCACAGCGATCACGACCTTCGGCATGAACCGGATGAGCCGCTGCACTTCGAGGATGTGCAGGCGGCCGGCGCCAGAGCTGGTCGAAGGGCCGTCGTACTCGTAGCCCGACCGCCCGCGAATGCGCTGATCGCCGCCCGAGCAGAAGGCCCACCCGCCGTCTTTCGGGCTCGGGCCGTTGCCGGTGAGCAGCACGACGCCGATGCGCGGGTCCTGTCGCGCCATATCGAGCGCGCGGTACAGCTCGTCGACGGTGTGCGGGCGGAAGGCGTTGCGCACCTCCGGCCGGTCGAACGCGACGCGCGCGATGCGCCCGTCCTTCGACACGTGGGCGGTGATGTCGGTGTACGCGTCGGCGCCGGGCGCGGCATCCCATTCGCCCGGGTCGAACAGCTCGGAGACCGTCATCGCGCCCCACCGTTGCGCTCGTCGCGCCACCGCAGCCAGCCGCGCACGAGGTCGTAGTCGTAGTCGGGCCCGTCGAAGGCGAGCGTGAACAGCCGCACGCCACCGTCGTACAGCGCGTCGGCGACCTCGGGATGGCGCCTCGGCAGCTCGTTCGAGACCACGAGCCCCGACGTGTCGCGCCCCTCGCGCTGCGCCCACCGCTCGATGACGTCGAGCTTGTGCTGCAGCTCGTGCGGGCGCACGAAGCTGTGCCAGATGTCAGCGTGCCGGGCCACGAGCCGCAGCGTCTTCTGCTCGCCCGCGCCGCCGATGAGGATCGGGATGCGCCGCGTCGGCGGCGGGTTCAGCTTCGCCCACCGCTCCTGGACGCGCACCAGCCCGGCCGCGAGGTCGTCGAGCCTCGAGCCGGCCGTGCCGAACTCGTACCCGTACTCGTCGTAGTCGCGCTCGAACCAGCCGGAGCCGGTGCCGAAGACGAACCGGCCCTGGCCACCCTTCGCCGAGATGTGGTCGATCGTGCGGGCCATGTCGGCCTGCAGGTCGGCGTTGCGATAGCTGTTGCAGTTCACGAGCGCGCCGAACTCGACCCGCTCGGTCTGCTCGGCCCACGCGCCGAGCATCGTCCACGACTCGAAGTGCAGGCCGTCGGGGTCGCCGGAGAGCGGGAAGAAGTGGTCCCAGTTGAACAGCACGTCCACGCCGAGGTCTTCGAGCCGGAGCACCGCGTCGCGGATGCCGGGGTACGGGACGTGCTGTGGAACGAGTTGCACGCCCACGCGCACCGGGATGTCGAGAAGCGGCATGCGCCCAGCCTAGATCGACGCGTCAGGCGCGAGCTTTGCTGAACGTGTGAATCGTGTGCCAGGTCGCGATGCCGACGATGCCGAACGCGACCACGGTCGTGAGGATCGACAACGCGACCCCGCCGGACGAGACGTCGGTGAGGCTCTCGAGGATGACAGGGTTGACCAGCTCTCCCCGCACGAGCAGCCAGATCGTGGCCGCGCAGCCGATGGCGGTCAGGATGGCGCGGACCACCGCGAGCGGGGTCGTCCACCGGCCGACGAGGTACACCACGACCACGAGCGCGATGTCCAGGCCCAGCACCGCGAAAAAGCCCAGCATCCACACCGGCCAGAGGTCGGCGTCGAACAGCGACACCCCGCGGTCGATGTTCGGCGACGACAGGGTCGGGAGGACGAAGTGGTCGAAGACCAGATATCCCGCGAGACCCAGCCGGATCAGCACCGCCCCGACGACGTCGACCAGGCTCACATCCGTCAGACGCGGCTCCGGGAGGCTGTCCACCGCCCACGGCGATGGCGCGCCGGCAGACATCCGCTCGATGATGGCGAACAGCAGGGTTGTCCAGAAACCGAGGTGCACGGCCGCGTGCACGAGCACGACCGCCGCCGTGGCGACGATCCCGCCGACGCTGCCGCCGTTGATCGCGAGCCCGAGAGACACCCCCAAGGCGACGCCCGGCAGCACCACCCACAGCAGCACCTTGAGCAGGCGCCACCACGTCAGGAAGTACCGCGGGCCGATGAGGTGCAGCTGCCGGCCGGTGTAGCCGGCGGCGAGCTTGTCAGGATCGCCGAGGCCCGTGAGCACCGCGACCTCGGCCTCGTCCGGCGCTTCTCCCGACTCGACGCGGGCGTCCACCTGGTCGGCGATCAATGCGCGCAGCTCGGCGGAGAGGTCGGAGCGCTGCCTGCCGGGCACGGTCCGCATCGCGGTGTCGACGTAGCGGTCGATGAGCGTGACGCTGTTCATGATGAGGCCTCCTCGGGGAGCGCGTCGATCGCGGCGGTGATCGATCGGAAGTCGTCGGTGAGAGTCGCGGCCAGGCGGGCGCCGGCCGCGCTCGTGCGGTAGAACTTGCGCGGGCGGGCCTCGTCGGTGTTCCACTCGCTCGTGAGATGCCCCTGCTTCTCCAGTCGCCGAAGCAACGGGTACAGCGTGTTCGCGTCGGTCTCGAACCCGCGCGAGCCCAGTTCCTCGAGCAGGCCGTAGCCGTACCCGGGCTCGGCGAGCAGTCGCAGGCAGGCGAGCACGACGGTGCCGCGCCGCAGCTCCTGCAGGTGCGTCTCGAGCGCTTCCTTCTCGACCATGATTCACACGTTACTGTGTGTCACACAGTATTGTCAATTGCACGGTCAGGAACCATCGGACTGACAGGATGGAGCCGTGGATCCCCTCCCCTCGCTTGCCGAGCTGCTCGCGACCGCGCGCGTGGTCGCGCTGCCGCTGGCAACCCCCTTCCGCGGCATCGACACGCGCGAGGCAATGCTCCTGGAGGGCCCTCGCGGCTGGACGGAGTTCTCGCCCTTCGTCGAGTACGACGACGCCGAGGCGGCGACGTGGCTCGCGGCGGCGATCGACTTCGGATGGCGCGACCAGCCCGCTCCGGCCCGGGCGGCCGTGCGCGTGAACGCGACGGTGCCGGCCGTCGCCGCGGCATCCGTCCCCGACGTGCTCGCGCGGTTCGACGGATGCCGCACCGCCAAAGTCAAGGTCGGCGGACGCGGCCTGGCCGACGACGTCGCACGCGTGCGCGCGGCGCGCGAAGCGCTCGGGGCGGAAGGGCGCGTGCGCGTCGACGCGAACGGCGTGTGGAACCTCGACGAGGCAGAGCACGCCGTGCACGCGCTGGCCGAGTTCGACCTGGAGTACGTCGAGCAGCCGTGTGCACGGCTCGACGAGCTCGCCGAGCTGCGTCGTCGCATCACGCACATGGGCATCCCTATC
>NZ_JASGEC010000031.1:0-7724 GCF_047606685.1 Microbacterium sp. | reverse complement strand
GTCGCGCCCGAAGCGCGCCGGGTCGATGCCGTGCGCCCGCGCCGCGTCCGCGAGGCAGACCCCGTCGGCGCCGCTCAGCGCCGCCGCGCGCGCGGGCTCGATCTGCCCGGCCATGAGCTTGGACCCCAAGCACGCGACGCCGAAACGCGATCCCTCCTCTTCGGCGAACACGGCGACAGCGATGGGCGCGGCGGGCTTCGCGCCCTCGGCCTTGAGCCGAGCGACCGCGGTCAGCGCGCTCACGACGCCGAGCGGGCCGTCCAGCGCGCCGCCGCCGGGCACCGAGTCGAGGTGGCTGCCGACCGCGATCGTCCCCGGGCCGCGGCCCCAGTGCGCCCACACATTGCCGTTGCGATCGGCCTCCACCTCGAGCCCGAGAGCGCTGGCGCGCTCGACGAACCACGCGCGCAGCGCGTCGTCGTGCTCGTCGAAGGCGTGGCGCGACCATCCGCCGCGCTCGGTGTCCACGCCGATCGGGGCGATCTCCGCGAGCAGTGCCACGGGGTCCCACGGGTCGTTCACAGTGTCTCCTTGTCTTTCGCGTGCCGGTCGAGGAACGCGTACACCTCGCCATCGTCCACGCCGGGGAACGCTCCACGCGGCAGGGGCGAGAACATCTGCATGTGCACGCGAGCGCTCGGCCACGCCTTGCCCTCCCACCGCGCCGTCAGCGCGGCGTCGGGCCGCCGGCAGCACGCGTCGTCGGGGCAGGTCGAGGCCGCGCGCTTGGGCGTCTCGCGCCCGCGGAACCAGCGCGCGTCGTCGAACGGCACGCCGACGGTGATCGAGTACTCGCCCTCCGCGGTCGACCCGGTCTGCGTCGAGCACCAGAACGTGCCCGCCGGCGTGTCGGTGTACTGGTAGTGCTCGGTGGTGCGGTTCTGCTCCTCGAAGGCGGAGCGGGCGAGGAATCGCCGGCACGCCATCTGGCCCTCCACGGCGCCGGTAACATCCATCGGCAACGGCAGCCCGTCGTTCTCGTACACGCGCGCGATCGCGCCGCTCCCGTCCACCCGCAGGAAATGCAGCGGGATGCCGAGGTGCCGCGTGGCGAGGTTCGTCATCCGCGTGCCCGCGGCCTCGTGCGTCACGCCGAACGCGTCGCGGAAGTCCTCGACGGCGAGATTGCGCTCCTTCTTGGCCTGCTTCAGGAACGCGACGGCAGCGGCCTCGGGCATGAGGCAGCACGCGGCGAAGTAGTTGATCTCCAGCCGCTGCATGAGGAAGTCGGCGTAGTCGCTCGGGGCCCGATGGCCGAGCAGGCGGTGCGCCATGGCCTGCAGCGCCATCGAGCGCAGGCCGTGCCCACCCGGAATGGAGGCGGGCGGCAAGTAGATGCGCCCGTGCTCGAGGTCGGTGACCGAGCGCGTCGAGTGCGGAAGGTCGCTCACGTAGATCAGCTCGAAGCCGAGCCGCTCCGCCATGATGCTCACGGTGCGGTGGGTGAGGGCGCCCGAGACGTGGCCCGCGGCGCGCACCTGCTGCTGCGCCAGCTCCTCGATCTCGGGGAGGTAGTTGTCGCGCGCCCGCATGCGCAGGCGCAGCTCGGTGTTGGCCCGGCGCGCCTCCTCGGGCGTCGCGATCGCCTCGCGCTCGCGGCGCTGCAGCTCGCGGTGCAGCCCCAGCACCGACTCGATCGTCTCGTCCGGCATCCCCTTGGTCACCTTCACCGGCGCGATGCCCAGGCGCCGGAACACCGCGCCCGCCTGCGCCTTCTCCAGCTCGATCTCCAGCGCCGCGCGCCGGGAGGGCGGTGCGCCGGAGAGGAGGTCGGAGACATCCGTCCCCGTCGCCTGCGCGATCGCCTGCAGCAGCGACAGCTTCGGCTCGCGCTTGCCGTTCTCGATCAGGCTCAGCTGGCTGCCGGCGACGCCGACTTGCGCGCCGAGGCCGTCGAGGGTCAGCCCCGCGCTCTGGCGGTGGTGGCGGATGCGACGGCCCAGCGTCGTGAGCTCGAGCGTCGTGGCCATTCTTTGATCATAACGAAAGAAGCCATCTTTTTTACACGTGTATTGAGCGAAACTGGCCGCGTTCCTCAAGGAAAGTGGAGCCATGGCACTCGCAGAGCTCTTCACTCACACGACCGACTCCACCGCGGCCCGCGCCGGCTCGACGCGAGCGCGATTTGGCGCGCGACCCGCGGTGGAGGGGCCGGGAATGGCCGGCCTCGTCGCGTGGGTCGACGAGATCGCCGCGCTCACGCGGCCTGACCGCGTGCACTGGGTGGGCGGCTCGCGCGCCGAGAACGACGCGCTGCTGCGCGAGCTGGTCGACGAGGGCAAGCTGATCAAGCTCAACCCCGAGTGGCGCCCCGGCTCGTACCTGGCGCGCTCGCACCCGGGCGACGTCGCCCGCACCGAGGCGCGCACGTTCATCGCGTCCGAGCGCGAGGACGACGCGGGCCCCACCAACAACTGGGCCGACCCGGCCGAGCTGCGCGCGACGCTGCGCGGGCTGTTCGAGGGGTCGATGCGCGGGCGCACGATGTACGTCGTGCCGTTCTCGATGGGCGCGGTCGGCGGCCCGCTGTCGCACATCGGCGTGCAGGTGACCGACAGCGCTTACGCCGTGGCCTCGATCGGCATCATGACGCGCGTCGGCGACGACGTGCTGGCCCAGATCGCGGCCGGCGAGCCGTGGGTGCGGACGGTGCACTCGGTGGGCGCCCCGCTGCAGCCGGGCGAGCAGGATGCCACGTGGCCGTGCAACGACGAGAAGTGCATCGCGCACTTCCCCGAGACGCTCGAGGTGTGGTCGTTCGGCTCCGGCTACGGCGGCAATGCGATCCTCGCGAAGAAGTGCTTCGCGCTGCGGATCGCGTCGGTGATCGGGCGGAACGAGGGATGGCTCGCCGAGCACATGCTGCTCGTGCGGGTGGTCTCGCCCGAGGGCAAGGCCTACCACGTCGCGGCCGCGTTCCCGTCGGCGTGCGGCAAGACCAACCTCGCCATGCTGCGGCCGACGATTCCGGGCTGGCGGGTCGAGACGATCGGCGACGACATCGCGTGGCTGCGCCCGGGCGAGGACGGCCGCCTGTGGGCGATCAACCCCGAGGCCGGGTTCTTCGGCGTCGCGCCGGGCACCGGCGAGTCGACGAACGTCACCGCCGTGGAGACCCTGTGGGGCAACACGATCTTCACGAACGTCGCACTGCGGCCCGACGGCGACGTGTGGTGGGAGGGCCTCACCGACGAGGCCCCGCCGGAGCTCGTCGACTGGGAGGGCAAGCCGTGGACGCCCGCCTCCGGCCGCCCGGCCGCGCACCCCAACTCCCGCTTCACGGTGTCGGCCGCGCAGTGCCCCCAGATGGCGCCTGACTGGGAGGAGGCGGTGCCGCTGGATGCCATCCTGTTCGGCGGCCGCCGCGCCACCAACGTGCCGCTCGTGGTCGAGGCCACGGATTGGACGCACGGCGTGTTCCTCGGCTCGACCATCTCGTCGGAGCGCACCGCGGCGGCCGAGGGCGCCGTGGGCGAGCTGCGGCGCGACCCGTTCGCGATGCTGCCGTTCTGCGGCTACAACATGGCCGACTACTTCGGCCACTGGCTGCGCGTCGGGCAGAAGCTGCGCTTCGACCGCGCGCCGCGCGTGTTTCAGGTGAACTGGTTCCGCCGCGGTGCGGACGGGCGCTTCCTGTGGCCCGGGTTCGGCGAGAACTCGCGCGTGCTGGAGTGGATCGTGCGCCGCGTCGAGGGCGCGGTCGGCGCCGAGAGCAGCCCTATCGGGCGGCTGCCGCGGGTCGACGACCTGGATGTCGCGGGGCTCTCGGTGTCGCGCGACGACCTCGAGGAGCTGTTCGCGGTCGACTCGGCGTCATGGCAGGCCGAGGCCGATCTCACGCAGGAGTTCTTCGACGGCTTCGACGGGCGCATCCCCGCTGCGCTGCAGTCCGAGCTCGCCGCGCTGCGCTACCGGCTGGCGCAGGCGTAGCCCGCAGCACCCCCGGTCGTTGAGCGAGGCCCGCAGGGCCGAGACGAAACGCGGCGACCGTGCAGGAGCGCTCGCGGCGTTTCGTCTCGCTCCGCGCGCTCAACGACCAGGGGCCTACACCAGCAACTGGTGCCGGGCGAGCTCGCGGTAGAGCGGCGTCGACTCGAGTAGCTCGGCGTGCGTGCCCTGGCCGACGACGCGCGCGTGGTCGAGCACGACGATCCGGTCGCTGTCGACGACGGTCGACAGCGGGTGCGCGATGACGACGAGCGTGCGTCCGGCGGCGACGACGTCGACTCGTCCAGCAGCAGGATCGGCGGCGCCGCCAGGAGCGTGCGTGCGATGGCGAGCCGCTGGCGCTCGCCGCCGGAGAGCATGACGCCGCTCTCGCCGACCGGCGCGTCCAGCCCGAGCGGGCTGCGGTCGTGCTCTCGCCCGCGCCGGACGGTCGGGCGGGGGCGTCCTATGGGCGCCCGTATTTCTTGTGCGCGGCCTGTCTGGTGACGCCGAGGGCGTCCGCGATCGCGACTCACGACAGGCCCTGCGCACGGGCGCGGCGCACGTTCTCGGCCTCGGCCCGCGCGAGCTCGGCCCGCGCGGCGCGGAGCCGGCGCAGCTCCACAAGCGGCTCGCCGCCCTCGCCGGCGCCGATGGCGGTGCGGGTGTCAACATGCGGCTTCGCCGCATCCACTTGCCGCAAAGCGCGGGCATGAGGCGCGGAACGCGGCAACTGAGACGGGGAAGGGGCGCTCGCCCGGGCGCGAGGCGTTCAGTTGCCGCGAATTGCAACGTGCGGCCGCGGTTCGCGGCAATTGAAGGCGAGGGATGCCGCTCGGTCACGGCACGTTGGGGTGGTGCGGTGTCCGCGCCCGTGATCGAAGCGAAGAACCTCGTGAAGGCCTACAAGGTCAAGGGCAAGCCTGATTTCCTGGCGGTGGACGGGCTGGACTTCGAGGTGGCGCCGGGGCAGTCGTTCGGGCTCCTCGGGCCCAACGGCGCCGGCAAGCCCACCACGATGAAGATGATCGGCGCCGTCTCGACGCGCACGAGCGGCGAGCTGAGCATCCTCGGCCTCGACCCCGACCGGTACGGTCCCGAGATCCGGTCGCGTCTCGGCGTCGTGCCGCAGCAAGACAACCTCGACGGCGAGCTCAACGCGCGCGAGAACCTGTACATCTACGGCCGCTACTTCGGCCTGCCCGGCACGGTGTGCCAGCAGAAGGCGGACGAGCTGCTCGCCTTCGCGGCGCTCGAAGACAAGGCGGGGAGCAAGGTCGACCAGCTCTCGGGCGGCGCTCGAGCCTCGAGGACGTCTTCCTGCGGTTGACGGGGAGGTCGCTGGTCGAATGACAGCGGACACGGCGGCCGGCCTCGACGAGCTGCGCGCCGAGGCGATGGCGTGGGGCCGGAAGCCGCGCCGGCACGGCACGTGGTACGTGACCGAGCACATGGTGCGCGCCATGCGCGCGTACGGGTGGACGATCATCGTCGGCGCGCTCGGCCAGCCGGTGCTCTACCTGCTCGGCCTCGCGGTGGGACTCTCCGCGCTCATCGACGCGCCGGTCGACGACGGCGGCCGGCCCGTGCCCTACCTCGTGTTCGTCGCGCCCGCGCTGCTCATGACGGCGGCGATCGCCGTGGCGTCCGAGGAGTTCACCTACCCCGTGATGGCCGGGTTCAAGTGGCGGCGCTACTTCTTCGGGTTCAACGCGTCGCCGCTCTCGTCGCCGCAAATCGCCGGCGGGGTGGTCGCCGGTGCGGCCGCGCGGATGGGCGTCACGGTGGTGCTCTACTTCGCGTTCATCGTGCTGTTCTTCGGCTGGCTGCAGCCCGACGCCGCGCGCGCCGCGACCGCCTGGCTCTGCATGCCCGTGGGCGTCCTGGCCGGGCTCGCTTTCGGTGTTCCGCTGATGGCATACGCCGCGTCGCTCGAAGACGACAAGGGCCAGTTCGCTCTCGTGCAGCGGTTCGTCTTCATGCCGATGTTCTTGTTCTCCGGCACGTTCTACCCGCTCGCAGTGCTGCCGGTCTGGCTGCAGTGGATCGGCTGGGTCTCGCCGCTGTGGCACGCGTCCGAGGTCGGGCGGTGGGCGCTGTACGGCAAAGACGTCGGGATCGGGATGCTGGCGGCGCACCTGCTCTACCTCCTCGTCCTCGCCGTCGGCGGGCTCGTGCTCGCGCGGCGGCTGTTCACACGGAGGCTGGCGAGATGACGGCGTCGGTGGATGCCGCGCCGCGCCGTGGCGGCGTGCGCGCGCTGTGGGCGGGCAATCCGCACGCGGTCGTGCAGCGCGGGTTCCTCGCGGCCCGCTCGTCGAGCTGGATCGTCGTGCTGTCCGGATTCTTCGAGCCCGTCTTCTACCTCGCCTCGATGGGCATTGGCCTCGGCGCGCTGATCGGCGACGTGCAGACCTCGAGCGGGGCGGAGGTGTCGTACGCGGCGTTCATCGCCCCGGCGTTGCTGGCGGTCTCGGCGATGAACGGCGCGATCTACGACTCGACGTGGAACGTCTTCTTCAAGCTGAACTACGGCAAGTTGTACGAGGGGATGCTCGCGACATCCCTCGGCCCGCTCGATGTCGCGCTCGGCGAGATCCTCTTCGCGCTGCTGCGGGGCCTGCTGTACGCGACCGGGTTCATGATCATCATGCAGGCGTTGGGGCTCAACCTCGCGTGGACTGCGGTGCTCGCGCTGCCGGCGGTGCTGCTGGTCGCGTTCGGGTTCGCGAGCCTCGGGATGGCGGTCACCAGCTACATGAAGACGTTCCAGCACATGGACTGGATCAACTTCGTGCTGCTGCCGATGTTCCTGTTCTCGTCGACCCTCTACCCGATCACGATCTACCCGGAGGCGGTGCGGCACATCATCATGGCCTTCCCGCTGTGGCACGGCGTCGAGCTCGTGCGCGGGCTGACGACCGGCATCCTCACCCCCGCGATGCTGTGGCACGTGCTCTACTACGTCATGATGATCGTCGTCGGCCTCGTCTTCACCACCACGCGGCTGCGGGCGCTGTTCCTGGACTGATCCGGGCGGTCTCCTCGCGCCGCGCGACCAGCCACCGCCCGCGCCGAAACCCGCTGCGCGCGCCCGAAACCCGTTGCGCGCGCCGAAACCCGTCCCCGCGCGCAGGGCGTCGGCGCGCGGGGTGGGTTTCGCCGCGTGCGGTGGGCTTGCAGGAGCGCTGACGGGGGCCCTTCCGTGCGTTCGAGGTCTGCGACTTCGTGGCGCGGCCACCGGTCAGAAGCCGAGAGCCTGGTCGCTCAGCAGATTGGCGACGGCCGCACCAAGGAGGGTCTCGTTGCTCGCGCGCGGCTCTCCGCCGTGGCGCCCCGCGCCCTCGAGACACGCTTGTGGTCGCGAGACACACCTCTCTTCGCGAGACACGGCTAAATGAGGTGGGTCTCGTGACGAATACGGTGCTTCGGCGTTCCGCCCGCCCGCCCGTCCGCCGCGCGCCGAGGCCCGCGGCTGTGCGCATCGAGACCCACCGCACACGCCGAAACCCGCCGTGCGCATCCAAACCCGCGGCAGCGCGCGGGGCGCCGGCGCGCGGGGCGGGTTTCGCCGGCCCGGCGGCCTCACACTGTTCGCTCAGGTCTCCCGTATCTAGTGTGAGTGAGATCGGATGGAGCGTCGGAGGCGTTCCCTAGAGTGCTGCTGGCGGCCCTCGGGGCAGCCGTCGACCAGAAGGCAAGGACGAGGGTGGTGCTTATGGACGCGTCTTCCGCCGCGCCGCGCCGGCCCGCCGCGCCCCCCGGTCTTGCCGGCGCCCGCCCCGTGCCGGGCGGCG
>NZ_JASGEC010000030.1:0-54632 GCF_047606685.1 Microbacterium sp. | reverse complement strand
GCAACGGCCGCACCGGACGCGCCCTCATCCACACCGTTCTGCGCCGCGCCGACGCACTGCGGAACGCGCTCATCCCGATCAGCACCGTCTTCGCCGCAGACACCGACGCCTACATCGCGGGCCTCACCGGCTACCGCGCCGATCCGCCCGCGCTCGATGGATGGGTGATCGGCTTCGCGCAGGCCGCGGAGAAGGCAGCCGGGAACGCGGTGAGGCTCGCGGAGGACATCGCCGCGCTGGACCGGGAGGTGTACGACCGACTCGTAGCCTTCCGTCGTGACCGGGGTCTGAACCCCGCGGCGCCGAGGCGCGATGCCGTCGTGCTGCGCATCCTCGAAACGCTTGCCTCCGATCCGATGCTCACCGCCGAATCCGTCAGCACACGCCTCGCTGTCTCACTGGCCGCAGCGCACCGGGCACTCACCGAGCTGGCCGAGGCGGGCATCCTCGGCCGCACGAAGGACCAGCGGGGCCGCCTGGTGTGCTGGACCGCCGACCGTCATCTCGCGCTCGTCGCGCTCACCGAGCGCAGCAACCGCGTCGGCGGTGGGGACACTCAAGGGCGTAAGCCGCGACTCGGGCCTGCGCTGCCCGACGTGAGCCAGTTCGGTGCACGGCACCCGGCATCCACCACACGACGCGACGCGCCGGGTCTGTGAGGCGACGAGGCGATGGTCGACTACTGGAACCACAACACTGCGTACCACGCGGAGTTTCTCGCCGCAGTGCCGCCGTAGGGCGAGGATGTGCTCGACATCGGTTGCGGGGATGGCTTCCTGGTGGAGAAGCTCGCAACGAAAGCCACGAGCGTCATCGGTCTGGACCCTGACCCACGCGCGATCGACCACGCACGACGCCGCCTGGCCGAGCTACCGAACACCCAGGTCGTCCTCGGCTCGTTCCCCACCGCACCGGAACTGGACGGGCGAAGCTTCGACCTCATCACCTGCGGGGACTGTCAGGAGAATGGTGGATCTGGGACTCGCCCAACCGACAGAATGGGTTCCCCTCGGGCACCCCGGCTACCTGACGCAGCAGGCGGGGCAACCTGTCCGTTCGCGAACACGACCTCGCGATCGACCGCACGGCGGGCGTGAGGTTCGCGTTCATCCCACTCGCGACCGGCGAGCACACGGGAGCTGGCGGCGCGGTGCGATCGCCGTCTACCGCTGCACGTACCCGGCGGACTCCAGGCGGTCGATCAGCTTGGCCACAGTGCTGGTCGGCATCCCGGTCGCGTCGCTGATCTGACTGGGAGTGCGCACGTCCTCACGAAGCACGAGCAGGTGCAGGGTCTGCAAATCCGTCACCAGCAGCCCGTGCGCGCGCGACCTCCTCGTTGCCGAGGACCGCTGCGACCAACTGCCGCTGGAGCGCCTGACGCACGCGCGTGACGGGATCGACGTCACCGCGATCGCCCGCCGTCCCGAGACGCTACGCACCAATCATCCACGGCTTCGCACGGTTGCAGCGGACATTCTCGACTCTGATGCGGTCGAGCCGCTGCTGGCCGGTGTCGATGCGGTCATCAGCACGGTGGGGATCGGAACCTCGAAGCAGCCGACGAAGCTGTACTCCGAGGGAACCCGCAACCTCGTGAATGGGTTGGCCCGTCACGGCGTCTCACGGATCGTGACCATCTCCTCGGAGGTCGCGGACCACTGGGCGCACCAGTCGCCGCTCAAGCTGTGGGTGGTGCTGCCGCTGCTGCAACACTTCCTCGGCGCGACGTATGACGACATGCGGCGGATGGACATCGTGCTATGGGAGAGCGCCGCTCAATGGACGACTGTGCGTGCGCCCTACATCCGGGACAAGACGGGCACGAGAAAATACCGGATCGCTACCGACAAGCCTCTGCAGAGAGGGTTCAGCATCACCGCGCCAGACATGGCGACCGCGTTGCTGGACATCGCCGAGCGACACGACCTCAACCGGAGGTTCGTGTTCGTCGCGAATTAGAACCTCACCGAAGCGTGATGACCAGGAGCCCTTCTCTCACATCGCGCCGTCCGACATTGCCGCGCTGCGCCCGAGCGCAGGAGAACGGCAGAGGAAAGGATGCCGCCCGCGGAATCAAGCCTGCGCAGCGCCAAGCTCATACGCTGGGCCGGACGCGTTTCTCGCCCCGAGCACCGGCCCGCTGCGACTGCTCAGGCGCGCGCGCTGTGGGCAGCGCGCGCCTCCTCCGCACGACTGGGCAGCCCGACGCGCACCGCGATCGCGCCGACGAGGATCACGCCTGTCCCGATGAGGAACGCGAGCACCGAGCCGTCGAGCAGGCTGGCCTTGGCGGCATCCAGAATCTCGTCGGAGAATCGCGGATGCTGCGCCGCAACGTGCGCGGCCGACGCGAACGACGACTGCAGGGCGTGGGTGACCTCGTCGCTCACCAGCGCAGCTTGAGGGCTCGCCGCGATGCGCGCCGCGAAGGCGGCGGCGAACCCGCTCGCGAGCACCGCCCCGAGCAGCGCCTGCATCACTGCGCCGCCCAGGTCGCCTTGCAGGTCGGAGGTCGCCGACGCCATCCCGGCGCGCTGCACCGGCGTGCTGCTGGTCAGAGCGCGGCGAGAGGGCGTCATCACGAACGTCACGCCCAGGCCGATCACGAAGAAGCCGATGCCGAGCAGCGGATACGGGGTGTGCTCGCGCCACAGCAGCATGCTGAGCATCGCGACCAGCAGGAAGCCGTACCCGACGAGCATCGTGCTGCGGGTGCCGAGCCGGTCGGTGGCGCGCGCCGACAGCGGCGCGGCCAGCAGCAGGCTTGCAACCGCCGGCGTCACGGCCAGGCCCGCCTCCAGCGGGTCGTAGCCCATGACGCTCTGCATGAACTGCTCGCCGACGAACAGCGCCCCGCTGAGCGTGCCGACGGCGAGCAGGCCGCCCACGGCGGGGAGCCAGAACAGGCGCTGCCTGCCCACTCGCAGGTCGAACAGCGGGAAACGGGCGCGAGCCTGGCGCCATGCGAACAGCACGAGCAGCACGACGGCGGTCGCCAGCAGCGCCGCGCCGACCGCGCCGCCTCCGGGCGCGAGAACGACGCTCACCCCGAGCACGAGGCTGCCGAGGGCGCCCGCCGACAGCACCCCGCCGATGTGGTCGACGGGGTCGCCGGACTCCCCCACGCGGGACGGCACGAACACGAGCACGAGCGCGAAGGCGACGACCGCGATCGGCACACTGAGCACGAACACCCACGGCCAGGAGGCGACCATGAGCACCGCGCCCGCGACGACCGAGCCGCACACGGTAGCCATGCTGGAGACGCTCGACCACAGCGCGATCACACGGGTGCGGCCCGGCCCCGCGGCCCACAGGGCGGCGATGAGCGAGAGCGTCGTCGGAAACGCCATGCCGCCGGCGATGCCGACGAGCACTTGGCCGACCACCAACGACTCGACCGACCACGACAGGCTGGAGAACACGCCGCCGCCAACGGTGAACGCAATGCCGGCCAACAGCATCTGCTTGCGGCCGTAGCGGTCGGCAAGCGCCCCAAGGTAGAGCACCGAGATCGACAGGCCGAGCCCGGTCGCCAGGGCGACGAGGCTGAGCGCGCTCTGCGACGCGTCGAACTGCGCGCCGACTTCCGGCACGGCGATCGCGGCGACCACGGTGTTGATGTTGCACACCACCGCGGCGAACAGCAGCGCCGTCAGCGTCCACCCGGCCCGTGGCGGCGCATCCTGCCCAAGCTCCATATCGGCCTCCCCCGGCACCATGCTATTGGGGCGCCGATCCCGCCGCCGAGCGCGGGACACCTGCAGGGCCTGAGAGAATTGCGGTGTGATCGAGGTGGACGGCGTCGGGGTGGAACATGGTGGCACGACCCTGCTCGCACCGGTATCTGCGAGGGTGGATCGGGGCGAGTCGCTCGTCGTGCGCGGCCGCAACGGCGCCGGCAAGTCCACGCTGCTGCGGGTGCTGGCCGGGATGCGCCGGCCGACGACCGGCGCCGCGCGCATCGGCGGCGAACGCGTGTCGCAGCGCGACCAGGGCTTTCGCCGGCGGGTCGCCGCGATGATCGGCATGCCGCCGCTCGCCCCCGACCTCACGGTGTTCGACCATGTGCTGTTGGTCGCGGCGACCTGGCACGACAAAGTTAGGGCCCGGGATGTCGCGCGCGACGTGCTGGCGGAGTTCGAGCTGGCTGCGCTCGGCCAGCGCTTTCCGCACGAGCTGTCGTCGGGCCAGACGCAGTTGTTCGGCCTCGCGCTCGTGCTCGCGCGGCCCTTCGACGTGCTCATCCTCGACGAGCCCGAGCAACGGCTCGACCCGGAGCACCTGGAGACGGTGGTGCGCGCGCTCCGCGCCCGGCTCGAGGCCGGCGCGACGCTCGTCGTCGCCACGCACAGCGCCACCCTCGCCGACCGTGTCGGCGACCGGACCCTCCTGCTGGACGCCGCGTGAGCACGGCCGCGGCGGTGGAGGTGTGGCGGGCCCGCACCGCGCGCACGGCCGGTGGCCGGGCCTCTGCCGCCTACATCGCGCTGCTGGTCGCGCTCGTCACCGCGGCGCCCGCAGCCCGCGCGGTGTGGCTGGCGGCGACGAGCGCCGAGGGTGTCGCGGCGCTCGCCTCGTCGGCGGCGCCGGCCGTCACCGCGCTGGTCGCCGCAGGACTGTGGGCGGTCGCGCTCCTGGCCGGGCTCGCCCGCGGGCCGGCTATCCTCCCGCCCTTCCTCGCGCACACCTTTGCCACAAGCGGCGCGCCGCGCTTGACCGCCTTCCGGGCGCCGGTGGCGCGCTCCGGCGCCGCGGTGGTGGCGACAACGACGCTGGCCTCCGGCATCGTCGCGGCAAGCCTTCTCGCGCACGGGCTGGCCGACCCGTGGGCAGCGGGCGCGTTCGTGCTCGCCTGGGCGCTCGTCGGCGTCGTGGCGACCGTTGCCTGGCTGGCCGGCCAGGCCCTTCCGCGCGCCGCAGTCCCGGGAGCCCTCGGCATCCTCCTCCTCGCGGCGATCAGCGTGGCCGCGCCCGCCGCGCTGCCGTACACGCCGTGGGGCTGGGCCGGGCTCGCGCACCCGGTCAGCGCCTCGGCTCCTGCGCTCATCGCGCTGGCCGCGACCGCGGTGGCGGCCGTCGCCCTCGCGCCCACGCTGTCGCACCGGCTCAGCGTCGACGTGCTGATCACGCAGGCCGTGCGGTGGGAGTCGACGACGATCCACGCGAGCGGGATGGAGCTTGCCGCGGCCGCCTCGCTCTACCAGCCGCGGCCGTCCGCGGGGCGGCGCCGACGTGCCATCCACCTCCGCGGGCCGCTGTGGCTCGCCTTCCTCGTCCGCGATGCCGTCGGCGCGGCGCGAACGCCCGGCCGGCTCGTCGCCGGCGCCATCGGCGTCGCCGCCGCCGGCGTGCTGCTCGCGCTTGCCCACCAGCCCGGAGGCGCCGGCGCCGCGCTCGCTGCCGTCGCCGGTGTCGTCCTGTTCGCCGGTCTCGGCCCCTTCACCGACGGCGTGCGGCATGCCGCGAGTGTGGCCGGCGACCTGCCCCTGTACGGGATCAGCGACGACCGGCTGCTCACGGCGCACGCGCTGTTCCCGTTGGTCGCAGCGCTGGCACTGGCGACGATCGCCACACTCGTGTGCGCGCTCGCGCTCGGCGTCACCGCCACCGGCACGGCCATCGGCGCGGCGGCGCTGGCTCTTCTCGCGGTCGCGGCACGGGTCGCCGGCGCGCTGAAGGGGCCGCTCCCGCCGGTGCTCTTGACTCCGATCCCGACGCCGGTGGGCGATCTCGGCGCCGCCGTGCGCCTCGTGTGGGCGCTCGACGGCGTCGTGGTCGCGGCTTTCGCGGGCGTGGGCTCGGCCCTCGTGCTGCAAGCGCCGCTGGTGCTGATCGGGGTGGCCGGGCTCGTCGGCGTTGTCGGGGTGTGGCGCTGGCGCGCTCGCGCAGGCTGGCCTCGCGGCCGCGCCAACTAGTGTTGTGCGTCATTAATTGATTGACAGTGTGGGATGATGAGTCATGTCTTCATCAGTTGTGGAGATTGACGACGCGCACCGTGCGCTCTTGTCGTTGCGGACGAGGTCTTCGACGGTGTCAGCGGGGCGCGTTGAGCGGGCGCGGATCGTGCTGGAGGTCGTGGATGGCGTCGGGACGTCGGAAGCCTCTCGTCGGATGGGGGTGTCTCGTCCGACGGTGATCAAGTGGCGGGACAGGTTCGCCGCTCACGGTGTCTCCGGGTTGTAGGACGTGCCGCGCAGCGGTGGCCCGAAGACGTTGGATGATGCGGCGATCCTGGCGGCCACGCTGGAGCCGCCGCCGGAGAAGCTCGCGGTCACGCACTGGTCGACGAGGCTGCTGGCCCGCCAGTTGGGTATCGCGGACGCAACGGTCGCGCGGGCGTGGCGGAAGTACGAGGTCAAGCAGTGGCGGCGGGAGACATTCAAGTTCTCCACGGACCCAGAACTGGAAGCGAAGATTCGCGACCTGATCGTACTCTGCCTGGCGCCACCGAAGAACGCGATCGTGCTGTGCGTGGACGAGAAGAGCCAGATCCAGGCGCTGAACCGCACCGCGCCGATTCCGCCGCTGCGTCCGGGGCTGCCAGAGAAGGCCACCCACGACTACAAGCGCAACGGCGCCACGCCCTGTTCGCCGCACTGGAGGTCGCCACGGAGAAAGTGGCCGACAAGTGTTACGACCGGCACGGGAAGGCCGAATTCCTCGACTTCATGAAGAGGGTCGCTCCCGCCTGCCGTCAACGAGAGTCAGACGCACGACACTAGGTCCTGCTGCCCGAGGATTGCGCTCAGGCAGACCCGTGCATCAGGACGGTGTCCACGATGCGAGAAGGATCCTCGACGGCGTCCCCCGTCCACGCGACGTGCTGGTCGGGTCGCACCAGGGTGGTGGTCGGCCCGCCGGCCGGACACTTCCGGTGCACGGTCGGCACGCCCCGCGACGAGAGCACCTCCGCCAGCGCGATCGCGTGGGCGGAGGAGCCCAGAACCGTCATGCCGACTCCCAGCTGATCGAAGAGCGAGGAGCCGTCGGCCAGGTCTTGATGCGGGAGGCGTTTACCCCGCGCAGGCGGTCGGCGTTCGGACTCCATCGCCGCCATCTCGCCGGCATTCGACGGATACCCGTAGTCCAGGACCAGACCGAGGCTGAAGAACTCGGGCCGCTTCGCCGCCACGATGTCGGCGGACGAACGGCCGGCGACGTCCGACGAGAGGGTCTCCATGTTGGCCGCCGCCGCGTCGATCGTGGCGCGCGCCACGGGGCGGCGCTCCTGCTCGTAGGACCCGAGGATGGCCTGCGGAGCCCATTCGTTAATGATGGCGGCGAGCTTCCATCCCAGGTTCGCGGCGTCGCCCACACCCGTGTTGAAGCCGTGCCCGCCCCACGGCGGGTTCTGATGCGCCGCGTCCCCGGCGATCAGCATCCGTCCCCGCGCGTAGTGATCGGCGAGGCACATCTGGGCCTGCCACGGATCGATCGCCAGCACACGGCAGTCGATCGGGGCGCCGACCATCCGTCGGACGATGGACGCCGCCTCCTCCTCGTCGGCGATCGTCTCAGCGCCCGTGGCGATCGCCCACCAGGTGCCCTCCAGGTCGAGCGGGCCGACGACGCCAGGGGCATCCGACCCGAGCACCCAGTAGTGGATCGAAGGGCTGCGGGCCACGAGCGCGACCAGATCGTCCGACCGGAAGGTGATGTTGACGTTCGGGTGCCCGCCCGCCTCGCCCTCGAGCCTCGCTCCGATCGATCGCCGGACGATGCTGCGCGCACCGTCGGCTCCCACGAGCCATCGAGCCGTCAGCGTCCTGGTGACGCCGAGAGCGTCGACACGATGGGCCTCCACCCGCACGCGGTCACCGAGGTCCTCGACCTCCGCCGCCCTCCATCCCTCAAGGAGCGTCACACCCGGCAGCGCGGCCACGTGCCGGCGGAGCACCGTCTCGAGGACGGGCTGCGGCATCTGCTGGCCGCTCTCGGCGACCAGGCCGGTGCCGGCGAGGTCGAGACCGAACGCACCGTCGAGGTGGGTGACCTCCGGACCCGTGACGGTCTCGCAGAACGTGATCCGGCTGGACCACCCGACGGGGATGGGGGCGGTGCGGCGAACGAGCTCACTGACGCCCCAGCGGCGGAAGAGCTCCATCGTCCGCGCCGAAATCGTCTTTGCGCGCGGACGCGACGGCTCGACATGTGCGCGCGCCTCGACCAAGATGACCGACACCCCGTGCAGCGCGAGCTCGAGCGCGACGCACAGTCCCGTCGGTCCCGCTCCCACGACGATCACCGACGCATCGGGAAGGTCACCATCGGTCGTCGTCACGGGCTCCCATCCTTCGTTGATTGGCACGTTCGATGGTCTCGGGCCGGGCGCGCATGGGGGATGATACTTTCAACGGATGGAAGTCTCGGCCTCTTCGAGCCCGCGTCGCGGGGGGCGACCCGCGGTCGGCGAGCCTCTGCTCGACCGCGCGTTCCGGCTCATCAGCACCTTCTCGGAGGAGCGGCCGAGCATGTCTCTGACGCAGCTCAGCGAGGCGTCCCAGATCCCGCTCAGCACCACATTGCGGCTCGCTCAGCATCTCAGCCGGCTCGGGATGCTCGAGCGCGATGCCGAAGGCAAGTTCCGGATCGGGCTCCGGCTCTTCGAGCGCGCCACACTGGCTCCTCGCGGACACGGCATCCGTGCGACCGCGCTGGCGTTCATGGAAGATCTGCACCGCGCCACCCGCCAGCACGTCCTGCTGTGCGTGCAGGACGGCGACGAGGCCGTACTCATCGAACGGCTCTCCACACCGAATGCCGGCAAGGTCGACTACCGCGTGGGCGGTCGGCTTCCCCTGCACGGGACGGGGGTCGGGCTCGCGCTCCTCGCGCACGCAAACCCACATTTCGTCGATTCGTACCTCGCGCAACCCCGAGAGTTCGAGGGCCGGCCCGTGGACGTCGGAGAACTGCGGCATCGGCTGCGACGCATCCGGGATACCGGCGTCGCGCGCAACGCGCGCGTGACGCCGGAGCCCGCCGTCTCGGTGGCCTCCCCGCTCCGACAGCGTGGCACCGTCGTGGCCGCACTCTCCGTGGTGGGGGCGGACGGCTCCCTCGACTCGATCTCGGTCGAGCCTGCGGTGGTCGCGATCGCCCGGGCGATCTCGCGGCAGCTGACGTCGCAGCCGCACACGTAGCCAGCGCTCACACGTGGCGGGCCTCGTCCTCCGCCCGGATGAGCCCGGCAACGATCGCAGCGGATCCACCGTGCACGCCGCCTCCCGGATGGACGCCGCTGCCGGCCCGCCAGAGCGAACGGGCGCTCGTGCGGTAGTGGCCGGCACCGAGGTCCAGACGCAGGTGCCGATCCCCGCGCCCCGGCGGCGCGACGTGGCCGGCGATCAGCTCGTCGCCCTCAGAGCCATACCCGGTCAGCGCCGAGAACGCGGCGGAGGGCAGCTCCCGGCCGATGACGGGCCCGTCTGCTGCGGCCCAGGTGTCCACGTGCGGAAACGCCGTGTCGACCATCGCCACGGCGCCCGTCCGACTCCGCTGCGCGGGGTCGGCGAGAACCGGTCTCAGCAGCACGCCGCCGGGCGCCGGGAACGCGCCCCGCCGAACGTCGGCCAGGCGTTCGAGCACAGCCACGGGGTCGTCGGCCCCGAAGAACGTCTGCACCGCGGGCGCATCATCCTGCGTTTCCGACCGCAGACGCAACGGCTCACGAAGCAGAAGATGCGTGCGCACGGTCGTCGTCAGCGGCGTGTCGAAGGGATGCCGGTGGGCGGCGCCGAGAAGCTCGTCTGTCTCCGCCTCGCCGAGCGTCGAGACGACATGGCGGGCCCGCAGAACTCGCTCCCCCCCGACCACGACGCCGTCGACGTTGGCTCCCCGGCGCGACAGGCCGGTCACCGCATGGCCGAGCAGCAGCTCGGCTCCCGCTGTCTCGGCGGCTCGCCGATACGCCCGCGCGACCGCTCCCATCCCGCTGCGCGGCACCGCACGGCGGCCCAGCTGCCAGAGCACCGAGCCCAGGAATCCGGCGGCGCTGCCCGGCACGGAGGGGTCGCTGCCCAACTCCGCGGTGAGAAGCAGGAGCAGAGCGCGCACCTCCGGCGTGCGGAATCGGGCCGTGATGAGATCCGCGGCGCTCATCCGCCCGTCGACGGGCGGCCTGAGGCCCCGGTAGACGCGACCGACTGCGGCGAGATGATCGGCGATGCTCGCCGTCGTGGGCGGTCGGGTGAGCAGCCGGCGCATCGCCAGGGTCATCCCGTCCGCCCGCTGCAGCAGGTCGACGAGCAGATCGGCGTCCGATCGCGAGTACACCGACAGCGAGGCGTGCGTCCGTGCGAGGTGGTCGCGACGCCAGATCGTCACCGCGGGACGGCCGTCGCGGAAGACAAGGGCGTGCTGAGACGCCGGCGTGACCGTCTCCAGTCCCACCGCCGCCAGCTCACGCCGCAGCGGCATCACGTCGGCGAATCCGAGCAGAACGGCATGTGGGTGGTGGACGATTCCGGTGCCCATGGCCTCATCGGTGCGGATCATGCCGCCGGCGGAGAGTTCCCGCTCCACGACCGCTACCCGATACCCGCCCTGGACGAGCAGAGTCGCCAGCGCGAGCCCGGTGTGGCCGGCGCCGACCACCACCACGTCGTACGAGCTCTGCACCACGACGACCGCGGTCTAGGTCGAGCCGACCGCGAACGCTTCGCGCAGTCGTGCGACCAGCCTCCGGCGCGGCAGGCCGGGATCGTCTCCGGGTCCGTGGCCTCGGCGAGGATCGACGTGGAGGTCGACGGGGATGCCGGCGTCGCGCAGCCGGTCGGCGTACTGCACGTCCTCGTCGCGGAGGATGTCCCATTCCCCCACGGAGACGTAGGCGGGAGCGACGCCCCGTACGGACGAGACGAGCAGGGGCGAGGCGCGCCAATCCCACCGCTCCTCGGGATCGCTCAGATACTGAGATACCACGAAGTCGTTGTCGGACTTGCGGAGCCCGTAGCCGGTCGCGAACTCGTGCTGCGAGCGCGTGTCGGCGCGGAGGTCCGCGGGCCACCCCTCCAGGAACTGCAGCGCCAGCCCCGGGCCACCGGCGTCCCGCGCCATGAGCGACAGCACGGCGGCGATGTTCCCGCCGGTGCAGCCGCCGCCGACCGCGATCCTGGCCGGGTCGGACTGCTGCCCGACACCGCCCGCAGCGACCCAGCGCAGAACCGCCCAGTTCTCTTCGAGCCCCACCGGGAAGGGATGCTCGGGGGGAAGCCGGAAGTCGGGGTGGACGACGATAGCATCGGCCTCCGCGGCGAGCGTGCTGTCGTGCCCGTTCCACTGGTCGAGGCCGCCGCCGGCGACGAAGCCGCCGGAATGGATGTGCACGACGATGGGGCGCGGACCGGCGGACCCCCGCCTCGAGCGGAAGACACGGACCGGGATTCTACCGTACGGGCCCTCGACCTCCACATCCTGCCAGTCGACATCCGCGGCGACCGCTACGCTCCTGTTCGACTCCTCGATGACGCGCCGCGTTCCCTCGACGCCGAGCTCCACCAGGTCGGGGAAGTCCAGCCGTCCGCGCTCGCCGTGCGCCAGCGACTGCATGCGCTGGCGCCGCAGCTCATCCCATACCGACGTCATGTCCGCTCCTGCCCACCCACGAACTCCTGGCGGATCGTGCCGATGCCCTCGATGGTGCTCACCAGCACGTCTCCTGCTCGAAGATATCGCTGCGGGTCGCGGCCCATGCCCACGCCGTCCGGAGTGCCCGTGAAGACGAGGTCGCCCGGGCGCAGCTCCACGATGCCGGACAGCGTCGCGATCAGGGTCGGGACGTCGAAGATGAGCTGACGGGTCCGGCCCTGCTGCAGCACCTCGCGGCGCTCCTCGGGCGCCACCAGCTCACACCGCAACGCGAGGTCGAGCGGGTCGTGGCCGGCGGCACGGAGCTCGCCCGGCGTCACGATCGTCGGTCCCACGGGAGTGAAGCCGGCGAACGACTTCGCGAGACTGAACTGGGCGGGCGGCCCCCACCACTGCACGGTGCGCTCGCTCAGATCCTGACCCACGGTCATGCCCGCGACGTGATCCCACACGCGCTCGGCGGGGATGTCTCGACCTCCCTCGCCGATCACGACAACTAGCTCGATCTCCCAGTCGACGGTGTCCGACGGAAGCGCGACAGTGGTCACTGGGCCCGACAAACTCGAGACGAACTTGGTGAACACGATCGGGTTCCCGGGCAGCGCGAGATCGGTCTCGGCGGCGTGGTCCGCGTAATTGAGACCGACGGCGAAGATCTGCTCGGGCCGGGGCGACGGCGCGCCGAACTCCCGCTCGTCGACCCGTCTCCCGCTGTGGGGCACGTCGGAGCCGTCGGCGACCCACGCGCACAGCTCATCCCATCGGCCGAAGGCCAGATGCGGGTCGGCGTCGAACCTTCCCCGGCTGATGTCCTCGAGGTCTACGATCCCGCCGTCGGCGACCACCAACGAGGCCCTTCCTGCAACGTTGGCGAATCTCATCGCGTCACCACAGTTCCGGCAGGTGCACGTCGGGGATGACGGCGGGCCGATACTCGCCCGCCGAGGCACGCGAGTGGATCTCCGCGAAGCTCAGCCCCTGAGCGCGCGCCTCGACGAGCTTCTCGGGGTCGAAGTGCTCGCCGATCGGGTTCTCGCCGAAGTCGCGCGACGCCCACATGTACTCCTTCGACTTCGCCCACGAGCCGAACGCGTCCACCTGGATCTCGACGCCGTTGCCCTCGGGGTCCTGGTAGTACATCGACACGGTCATGCCGTGGTCGAGGTTGAGGAACGGCACCACGCCGACTTCGCGGAGCCGGATGTAGTTGTCGAGCCACTGATCGAAGTTCGCGTACTCGAATGCCGTGTGGTGTAGCCCGACGGTGTGGCCCTTGTCCACCGGCTGCTTCAGCCCCGGCAGGGCGAGCAGGGCGATGCGATGGTTGGCCTCGTCGTTGGTGAGCCAGGCCCCCGACTCCGAGTAGTAGACCGGCTCGAGGCCGGCCACCGCCTCGTAGAAGTCGACCATCTCATCGAGCTTGAGGGTAGCGAACGTCGTGTGATGGAACGTCGGGCGTGTGATGGGGCGGGGTCTGCGCTGACTCGGCATCGTCGAACCTTTCATTGCGGTGGATCTCGTGGTGCCATTGTTCGAGCGGTCGTCGGAAGTGCCATCGCGTGCTGCCGATGGTTGAAAGTCGGTGCGCGCGCAGGCGCGTCTCGGGATCAGCATCTGTAGAGCGATTGCGTCCGTCGGAGGGATCCCGGTCCCATGCTTCTCACGGAGGCCGTATCGCCACCTTGCCCAACGTTGTGAAAGGCGCAACACGTGTCACATCCCAACCCGAAGAGGTTCCTCGCCGCCGCCCTGGCTGCGATCGCCATCGTTCCGACGATCGCCGCCTGCACCGCGACTCCCGAAGAGGGGTCGGCTCCCCAACTGACGATCGCGCTGCCGTCCGCCCCCACCAGCCTCGACCCGAGTCAGGGCAGTGGCGGTCAGAACTCGATCTTCCAGGTCCCCGCCTATCAGGGACTACTCCACATCTCGGGCAACGCCGACGTGGTGCCCAGCCTGGCCGACTCGTTCGAGTGGACGGACGACACCAACACGCAGCTGACGGTGAAGCTCCACCCGGACCTCAAGTTCTCGGATGGCACCGACCTGAACGCGGACGCCGTCAAGACGTCGATCGAGCACTTCAAGGAAGGACAGTCCGTCTTCTCCTACGTCGCCGCATCGATCGCGTCGATCGAGACGCCCGATCCGCTGACCGTGGTTTTCAACCTATCGGAGCCCACGCCCGCCCTGCCCACGTACCTCGCCGAGAACACCGGCATGGGCTCGATCATCAGCCCCCAGGCGCTCGACGACGGCGTGAACCTCGGCACGACCACCGTGGGAGCGGGCCCCTACGTGCTGGCAGAGAGTGAGACCGTGCAGGGGTCGGTGTACACCTACACCCCGAACGAGCACTACTACGACCAGGACGCGATCAAGTTCGGCGAGATCGAGATCCGCGTGATCGAAAACGCGAACACCGCGCTGAGCGCTCTGCAATCGGGTCAGGTCGACGTCGCGTACGGACAGACCGACACGTTCGAGACCGCCACCCAGGCCGGCCTGTCAACCGTCGCGTTTCCGACGAACATCAACGGTCTCTGGCTCCAGGACCAGAAGGGCGAGGTCGTGCCCGCGCTCGGCGATGTCCGCGTGCGTCAAGCGCTGCAGTACGCCGTGGACCGGGCGTCCATCGCCGACGCGGTGACGCTCGGCGCCGGTGCCGCCACCTATCAGTCCGTCACACCCGATTCGCTCGGCTACGACGCGAGCCTCGAGTTGATCTACGACTACGACGTCGCCAAGGCCGAGAGCCTCCTCGCCGAGGCCGGGTACCCCGACGGGTTCACCATGGAGATCACCGCCGCACCCGGACCGGACAACACCACGCTCGCGCAGGCGATCGCGGAGCAGTTCGGGAAGATCGGGGTCGTCGTGAACATCATCCCCAGCTCCACCTTCCCCGAATACGCCCAGCAGCAGGAGAGCGGCGCCTACTCGGGCACGGTCGTCGGGCTCGGCATGCAGGGAATGCTGGACGCCATGAGCAACGTGTTCGGTCCTTCGGCCCTGGTGAACCCTCGCCACACCGACTTCGCGGACGTGAACGCCGCCGCGGCGGCCGCGTCCTCGGAGTCCGGCGACGCCGGCGACGAGGCATGGCGCGATGTCAACCGGATGACAGTGGAGCAAGCGCTGGTGGTCCCCGTCACGACTATCCCCTCGCTGTACTACTGGGCGGACACGGTCACCGGCGTGGACGGCTCGTCCATGATGAACCCCGTGTTCTGGTCTCCCGCCGAATGAACCACGTGGCCGGGGCGGATCGCGACTCGCCCCGCCCCGGCCACGTCCCTATCCCGTACGGCCGAAGGAAAGTCCCATGCTCCGAATCCTGATGCGCCGCCTCGTGCTCTCGGTGCCGTTGGTGGTGGTCGTGTCGTTCCTCACCTTCGCGCTGGTGTCACTCACCCCGGGAGATGCGGTGTACACGATCCTCGGCGCACGCGCGACGCCGGAGCAGGTCGCGCAGCTGCGCGCGGAGCTGGGCCTGGACCAGCCGCTGATCGTGCAGTACGCGAACTGGATCCGAGGAGCGGTCCTGGGCGACCTCGGCCATTCGCTGCTCACCGGGCAGCCCGTCACCCAGGCGATCTCTCAGCGTCTCGCACCGACTCTCGCGCTGATCGTCGGCGCCATCATCGTCATCGCCATGATCGGCGTCGGCCTCGGCCTGATCGCCGCGACACGCGGCGGGGCGGTCGCCCGCGCGATCGACCTCCTCGGCTTCGCCGGGCTGGCCATCCCCGGCTTCGTGCTCGCCCTCTACCTGATCCCGTTCTTCGCGGTGCAACTGCGCCTCGTTCCGGTCAGCGGCTATGTTCCCTTCGAAGGCTCTCCCCAGCTTTGGTTCGCCTCGCTGGTGCTGCCGGTCATCGCTGTCTCCTTCGGGAGCGTGGGTCTCGTGGCCAAGCAGACGCGTGCCGCCATGGACGACGTGCTCTCCCGCGAGTTCATCTCAATGATGATCGCGAACGGATACCGCTCCCGGTCGATCGTCTACCGCCACGCGCTCAAGACCGCCGCGCTGCCCGTGGTCGCCCTCCTCGGCGTGGTCACGGTGGGCCTGCTCAGCGCGAGCGTGCTGGTCGAGAGCGTCTTCGCCTTCCCGGGCCTGGGTGGCCTGGCCGTCCAGGCATCCAGCCAGTCGGACCTCACCCTGGTCGTCGGGGTGACCGTGGCGTTCACCCTCATCGTCGTCATCATCAACGTCCTCGTCGACCTGACCTATGTCCTCCTGAACTCGAAGATCCGCACGGTATGAGCGTCGTCGACAGCACCCAGACCATCGCCGTCCGCACGCGCGCGGCGCGCACGCGACGAGGAGTCGCCCGAACCCTCCTGACGCGTCCGCTTCCCCTGATCGCCCTGAGCTGGCTCGTCCTCGTCGTCGGGGCGACGATCGCGGCGCCGTGGGTCGCACCGGGCGACCCGCTCGCACAGAGCCTCACGAACTCGCTGTCGGGCCCGAACGCCGAACATCCGCTCGGAACCGACGGGCTCGGTCGCGACATCCTGTCGCGTCTGCTCTTCGGAGGTCAGGTCAGCCTGATCGGCGTCGCGGTCGCCACGATCGTGGCGGTCGCCGCGGGCACCGCCCTCGGCGTCGTGGCGGGCTACCTGCGCGGCGCCGCCGACACCGTCCTGTCGATCTGCGCCGACATCCTGATGTCGATCCCGACGATCATCATCCTGCTGTCGGTGGCGGCGGTGGTCAACCGGGACCAGACGGTGCTGATGGTCGCGCTCGGACTGCTGATGTCCGCATCCGTCTTCCGGGTCGTGCGCGCGGCGACGCTCGACGTGCGGGCGGAGCTGTTCGTCACGGCTGCCCGCACCTCGGGCCTGGGCAGCGTGCGGATCCTCGCGACCCACATCATGCCGCGCATCGGCGGGGTGCTGGTCGTGCAGGCCACGATCGTCGCCTCGGTGGCGACCGTGACGCAGGTCGGGCTGGGATTCCTCGGCGTGGACGTGGCGCCCCCGGCACCGAGCTGGGGCGGCCTGATGCTCGAGGCGTCGACGACCGTGACGACGAGCTTCTGGCAGGTCGTCCCGCCGACGCTCGTGGTCGGTCTGAGCACCCTCGCGTTCTCGATCATCGGCGACTCGGTCCAGGAGTCCCTGACCGACCGGACGCGTCGAGGCAGCGGTGCCGGCCTGCTCCGCCGTTCCTCTGCCGGCCGCCGCGCCGCGGGCCGTTCGTCGGATCTCCCGCGGCGCACGGACCGCGGCCGGATCGTCTCAGCCGAGCACATGAGCATCTCGATGCCGACGAGCGACGGATCGCTCACGCTGGTCGACGACGTCTCGTTCCACATTGACGCGGGCGAGATCGTCGCCCTAGTCGGCGAGTCCGGTGCCGGCAAGTCGGTGACCGCCCGCGCGATCCTGGGCCTTCTGCCCGCGGGCGGGCGGATCGACGGGACGCTCCTGTTCGAAGACGTCGACGTGGCCGGCGCCTCCCCCCGAGACCTCCGCGCCATTCGCGGGTCGCAAGTCGCCTACATCAGCCAGGAGCCGATGGTCAGCCTCAGCCCCTCGTTCCGGGTCGGCGCGCAGCTCGTGGAGATCATCCGCACGCACCGGGGCGGCAGCCGTGCCGAGGCTCGTCGGATCGCCTGCGATCTGCTCACCGCCGTCGAGATCCGCGATGTCAACGGCGTGATGAAGAAGTATCCCCACGAGCTGTCGGGTGGGATGGCGCAGCGCGTCGTCATCGCTATCGCCCTCGCGGGCGAGCCGAAGCTCCTGGTGGCCGACGAGCCCACGACCGCGCTCGACGTGAGCGTGCAGATGCAGATCCTTGAGTTGCTGCGCCGACTGCAACGGACACGGGCCCTCGCCGTGCTGTTCGTCACGCACGACTGGGGCGTCGTCGCCGACGTCTGCGACCGCGCACTGGTGATGTACGCCGGCCAGGTGGTCGAGGAGGCCGACGTCGAGACGCTGTTCGCGGTTCCGCGCCACCCCTACTCGGCGGCGCTGCGCGCCGCCGACCCACACGCACTGGTGCGTCACATGCGACTGGCGACGATCGAGGGACAGCTGCCGCCCCCCGGGGAATGGCCCTCCGGATGCCGGTTCGCCGACCGCTGCACCTTCGCTCGCGCGGAATGCCGCATGGCACCGGTGGTGCTCGAGTCCGTCGGGGAGGGCCACGAGGTCCGCTGCCTCCGCGTCGACGAACTGGGCGTGCTGTCGCATGGCTGAGACCACTCTGCTCGAGGTCCGCGACCTCTCCATCGACTACGGCCGGGGAAAGAGCCGCACACGCGCCGTCCACGGCGTGTCTCTCGACATACACACCGGCGAGACCTTTGGCCTGGTCGGCGAGTCCGGATCGGGGAAGTCGACCGTCGGCCGAGCGATCCTGGGGCTGGTCAGCGCCGCCGAGGGGAGCATCCGCTTCGACGGCGAGGACATCACGCACTGCGGGCCACGACGGCGACGCGAGCTCACGGAGCAGATCCAGGTCATCTACCAGGATCCGTTCGGCTCGCTCAACCCCGCGCGCACGGTGGGCTCGACGCTCGCCGAAGGCCTGATCGCCCGACCGGGCAGAACGTCCTCCGCGGACGTCCGGCGGCGGGTGCTGTCGGCGCTCGACCACGTCGGGCTGCCCGCACGGGCGGCCGAGCGATACCCGGGCGAGTTCTCCGGCGGGCAGCGACAGCGGATCGCGATCGCCCGCGCGATCGTGCTGAAGCCGCGCTTCATCGTCTGCGACGAGGCGGTCAGTGCCCTCGACCTGTCCGTTCAGGCACAGGTGCTCAACCTCCTCGACGACCTGAGGACCGACCTGGGCGTCAGCTACCTGTTCATCTCCCACGATCTGGCCCTCGTCGGTCACATCTCCCGCCGCATCGGAGTGCTGTACCGCGGCGAACTGGTCGAGTCGGGAGAAGCGGACCAGATCTCGAGCCATCCGACCCACCCCTACACCGCCATGCTCCAGACGGCGGCGCCCGTGCCCGATCCGCTCGTGCAGGCGGACCGGCGCTCCCACTTCCTCGATCGGCTGAGCGAGCTTCGCGCGGCCTCCTCCTGACAGCGGCACCGTCCGCATCCCTCTCCCGCTCATCCCGTTCGAAAGAGACGACGTGACGACATCACCCCTGCCCGACGGCTTCCCCCCGCGGTGCGTCTCCGGGGTCGCCACGGCCGCGTACCGGTTCTCGATCGCCTGGCCCCGCGTGCAGCCGGCTTGGGTGCGGTGAACCAGGCCGGGATCGACTTCTACCGAAGCCTCGCCGACGGACTGCTCGACCGCGGGATCACCCCGTTCGCCACCCTCTACCACTGGGATCTCACCCAGGCCCTGCAGGAGCGGGGCGGCTGGCTCTCGCGGTATACCGCGCACCGTTTCGCCGACTGCGCCCGCAAGGTGGTCGCCGCGCTCGGGGACCGGATCTCGATGTGGACGACCCTGAACGAGCCGTGGGCATCGGCCTTCCTCCTCAGCGGCCCCATACTGCGTGGCGCCTACCCGTCGGACCTGATCAAGAACACCGCCGCGCTCACCGAGTGGTCGTTCGTGCACGACGGCGATCTGGAGCAGATCGCCCGACCCATCGACTCACTCGGCGTCAACTACTACTACTCGCTCGTGGCCTGGGAGAAGTCCCCGGATGCCCCGGCGGGCGGGCCGCACCCGATTCCAGCGTTCCCGGGTTGCGACGACCTCGAGTTCCTGTCCTCGCAGCAGCGGCTGACCTAGCCGGCAGAGGGCAGGCCGAGCGCAGAGAACAGGCGAAGGAAAGGATGCCTCGCCGGCATCCGTCCCTGCCTCCGCCCGGTTTCGTCCGCTCGGCCCGGCAGACGCGCGGCGCTTTGATAGCCTGCCCGCATGTCGGTGTCGCAGCTCTCGACGAGCACGCAGAACTACCTCAAGGCGATCTGGAGCCTCAACGAGTGGTCTGACGCGCCGGTGACCCCGTCGACCCTCGCCGCGAAGGCGGGGGTCAAGCTGTCGACGGCGTCGGACGCTGTGCGCAAGCTCACCGAGCAGGGCCTGCTCGAGCACGCGCCGTACGGCGCCGTGTCGCTGACGGCGAAGGGGCACGCATACGCGGTCGCGATGGTGCGCCGGCACCGCCTCATCGAGTCGTTCCTCGTCGGGGTGCTGGGCTATCGCTGGGACCAGGTGCACGACGAGGCCGAGTCGCTCGAGCACGCGGTGTCGGACTTCATGATCGATCGCATCGACGAGCATCTCGGCCACCCGACGCGCGACCCGCACGGCGACCCGATCCCGAACGCGGACGGGCACATCGCGAGGCCCGACGCGCGGCTGCTCTCGGAGCTCGAGCCAGGGTCGACGGCCCGCATCGAGCGCATCTCCGACGCCGATCCTGGACTGCTGCAGTTCTTCGCCGATCGCGGCGTCGGCATCGGCACGGTGATCGACGTGCGCAGCGGCGCGCCGTACTCCGACGCCGTCGAGGTCACCGCGAGCGGCGCGAAAGGCACGCTGTCGCTGGGCAGGGCGGCGACCGACGCCGTGTGGGTCACTGCGGTGCGGCCGTAGCCGACGCCCCCGCCCGCCGCCGCCGCGCCGCGACCCGCGTGCCGAGCAGCCCGTGCCGCGGGCTGAAGAGGTAGACGAACGAGAAGGCACAGCCCTGGACGACAACCACGAGCCCACCCGACGACGCGTCGACCCAGTAGCTCAGGTAGATGCCGACCACGGCGCACACCGCCGACACGAGCGGCGCGATGACCAGCATCCGCCCGAACCGGTCGGTGAGCAGATACGCGGTGGCGCCGGGGATGATGAGCATGGCCACGACCAGGATCACGCCGACGACCTGCAGCGCCACCACCGCCGTCAGCGCGAGCACGCCCAGCAACAGGGCCCCGAGAAGCCTCGGGTTCAGCCCGATGGCGTGCGCGTGCGTGGGATCGAAGGCGTAGAGGGTGAGGTCGCGGCGCTTGAAGAGCAGGATGGCGAACGCCACCGCCGAGAGGATGCCGATCTGCACGAGGTCGACGGTGGAGACGCCGAGGATGTTGCCGAAGATGATGTGGTTGAGGTCGGTCTGGCTCGGGGTGACCGAGATCAGCACGATCCCGAGCGCGAACAGCGTCGTGAACACGATGCCGATCGCGGCATCCTCTTTCACCCGGCTGCCGCCGCGGATCGCGCCGATCAGCGCCACCGCCAGCAGCCCGAAGACGAGCGCGCCGAGGGCGAACGGCGCGCCCACGATGTACGCGATCACGACGCCCGGCAGCACCGCGTGCGAGACCGCGTCGCCCATGAGCGACCAGCCGACGAGCACGAGCCAGCACGACAGCAGCGCGCACACGACCGCCGCCATGACGGTCGTCGCCAGCGCCCGCACCATGAAGTCGTACTGGAGGGGTTCCAGGATGAGGTCGACGGGGTTCATGCGTCGCCTTCCGGGGGCGTCGCGCCGTCGCCGTCGGCGCTGTCAGGGCGGTCGGGGCTGTCGAGGCCGAACGCGAGCGCGAGCTTCTCGGGCCGCAGGGCCTCGGCGACCGGCCCGCGGAAGAGCACCGTGCGCATCAGCAGCACCGCCTCGTCGGCGAGCTGCGGCAGCGCATGCAGGTCGTGGGTGGAGACGAACACCGTGCGGCCGGCGTCGGCGAGCTCGCGCAGGAGTCGGACGATCGTGGCCTCCGACCTCTTGTCGACGCCCGCGAACGGCTCGTCGAGCAGCAGGATGTCCGCGCCCTGCGCGATGCCGCGGGCGACGAAGGCGCGCTTTCGCTGGCCGCCGGAGAGCTGTCCGATCTGCCGGTCGGCGAGCGCCGAGAGCTCCACGCGGTCCAACGCCTCCGCGACGGCGGCGTGGTCGGCGGGCCGGTGCCGGCGCGTGGGGCCGAGCCGCCCGTAGCGGCCCATCATCACGACCTCTCGAACCGAGATCGGGAACGCCCAATCGACGTCTTCGCTCTGCGGCACGTACCCGATCATGCCGCGCTTGCGGGCCGCGGCCGGACCAAGGCTGCCGTCGATCACGACCCGCCCGCTCTCGGGCCGCACCATGCCCATGATCGTCTTGAACAGCGTGGACTTCCCCGAGCCGTTCATGCCGACAAGTCCCGTGACGCGCCCGGCCGCGACATCCAGCCCGACGCCGTCCAGGGCGAGGATCTCGCCGTAGCGCACCACGACGTCTCGCACCTGCAGCATCGCGGTCACGGCGCGCGCCCCGTGAGCCCGGCAACGATCGTGTCGGCGTCGTAGCGGATGAGGTCGAGGTAGGTCGGCACGGGACCGCTCGCGTCCGAGAGCGAGTCGACGAAGAGGATGCCGCCGAACGCCGCACCCGTGGCATCCACCACTTGCCGCATGGGCCCCGCGGACACAGTCGACTCGCAGAACACGGCGGGGACGTCGGCGGCGTTGACGAACTCGATCGCCGACACGATCTGCTGCGGCGTCGCCTGCTGCTCCGCGTTCACCGGCCAGATGTACTTCTCGGTCAGGCCCGCGTCGCGCGCGAGATACGAGAACGCGCCCTCGCACGTCACGAGCGCTCGCTCGTTCTCGGGAAGCGCCGACAACTCCGTGACGAGCTCGTCCTGGATCGCGTAGAGCTCGCCCTGGTACGCGGCGCCGTTCGCCGCGAACTCCGCGGCGTGCTCGGGGTCGAGGTCGCTGAACGCCGCCACCATGTTTTCGACGTAGGCCTGCACGTTCACCGGGCTCATCCACGCGTGCGGGTTGGGCTTGCCCGCGTACGCGTCCTCCGTGATGTCCATGGCCTCGACGCCGTCCGACACCACGACGTGCGGCACGTCGAGCGACTCGACGAACTGCGCGAACCACAGCTCGAGGCCCAGCCCGTTGTCGAGGATGAGGTCGGCATCGGACGCGCGGGCGATGTCGCCGGGGGTCGGCTCGTAGCCGTGGATCTCGGCTCCGGCCTTCGTGATCGACTCGACCGCGAGGTGGTCGCCCGCGACATTGCGCGCGATGTCGGCGAGCACCGTGAAGGTCGTGAGGACAACCGGCTTGCCGTCGTCGGGTGCGAGCTCCCGCCGCTTGTCGGTCGCGGCGCACGCGGCAAGCAGGCCCGCGACGAGCACGACCGCGACCGCCGTCGCCCAAGCCCTGCGCGCGCGCATCCCGAACCGCTTTCCGTCGCGAAGTGAGTGAACAACAGTATGCCGTATTTAAAACTACGTCGCGACGTAGTTTGTGGACGATGGAGGTCTCCCGGCCGTGTGGCGGTGTGCGCTACCCCAGCGTGACGCCGAACAGCAGTCCCAGCGCGTACGTGACCGCTGCCGCGCCGAATCCGATCGCGAGCTGGCGGAGCCCGCGCTTGAGCGGCGGTCCGCCGGAGAGCAACCCGACCATCGCCCCGGTCGACAGCAGGGCGACGCCGACGAGGGCGAGGGCGAGCGCGACCGCCGCCGCACCCGACAGGCCGAAGATCCACGGCAGCACCGGGATGATGGCGCCAGACGCGAAGAACAGGAAGCTCGACAGCGCCGCGCCCCACGCGTGGCCGACCACTTCGTGCTGGTCGACGACGTCGACAGGCGACGTGTCGGGCGCCGCGGAGCCGGTCGATTGCGCGGCGGCGACCACGCGGTGCGCTCGCGCGATCGCGTCCGCTTCGTCCATCCCGCGGGCGCGGTAGACCAGCGCCAGCTCGTTCGCGTCGAGGTCGAGGTAGGGCAGCGCGGCGTCGGCATAGCCGCTCGGCTCGGTCGCGGCCAGCAGTTCGCGCTGCGATCGCACCGAGACGAACTCGCCGGCGCCCATCGACAGCGCTCCGGCGAGGAGGCCCGCGAGGCCGCTGAAGAGCACGAGGGTCGAGCTGACCCCCGTCGCACCGATGCCCATCACGAGAGCGAGGTTGGAGACGAGGCCGTCGTTGGCGCCGAACACCGCCGCGCGGAAGCTGCCGGAGAGGCGGCGGCGGCCGCGCGCGGCAAGGCCTCGCACGACCTCGTGGTGCACCTTCTCGTCCGCCGCCATCGTGTGCGTCGCGTCGGGATCGGTGTCGTAGGGCGACCGCCCTTCGGCGTTCTGGGCGAGGGCGAGCACGAAAATCGAGCCGAACCGCTTGGCCATCCAGCCCAGCAGCAGCGTGCCGACCGAGGCGCGCGGGAGGGATGCCGGCTCACCGCCGAGCAGGCGGAGCCAGTGCGCCTCGTGCCGGCCCTCGGCGTCGGCGAGGGCGAGCAGGATGTCGCGCTCTTCCCCCGTGCGACGTGCCGCCAGCTCGCGGTAGACGTGCGCTTCGGCGCGCTCGTTCACGAGGTAGCGGGCCCAACGACGACGGTCGCGGGCAGTGGGCGGCGCGCTCAACGCAGACCTCCAGGGATGACGGGACGCTTCGAGGCTAGTCACGCGCCTGATGCCTCGCCGCCCCGCGACACCGATTGCCAGTGTTCCGGCGTGTCGAACACTGAAGCGCCCCCGGCCGCCTCGCGAGACGCAGGCGAGACGAAACGCGCACCCCCGGTCGTTGAGCGCGCTGAGCGAGACGAAACGCGTCGCGCTCAGCGCGCAACGGCGACCGCCGCCCGCAGCCCGCGTTCCCCGCGCGCCATCACCCGGGCGTGCGCGGCGGTGAAGAGCGGGCGCAGCACGGGAGCCGTGGCGTTCATCCAGCGGCGGGTGGTCTCGACATCCCAGTGGAACCAGACATCCGCGCAGTCAGCGGTCTCGTCGATCTCCACTCGCCCCGCGCCGCGCAGGTGCCCGGCGCTGGCCGCCTCGATCGAGCGCCCGGGGTCGACCCGCGTGATCTCGAGCGCGGCGCGCAGTCGGTACCCGAGCGGGCTGCGCACGCGCATCGCCACTCTCGCACCGGGTTCGACGCGGACGGCGGGCTCGGCGACCTCGACCCCCGGCCACCACTCGACGTCGCCGCGCAGCGCCCGCTCGAGCTCGGACCAGCAGCGCTCCGCGCTCGCCGGAACGCGCCACCGCGTGACGAACGAGTACTGCGCGCCCACGCTCCCACCCTAGAAGCCGCCGCCCGCCCACCCGGTCGTTGAGCGTTTCGCCAGATCAGGTGATTTCGCGTGGTCAGGACGTTTCGCGGCGGATCGTCCTGACTGCGCCAGATCAGGAGATTTGGGAGAAGGCGATCGGACGGGAGAGGAGGACTCGGGCTCGACGACCCTGCGCTACGAACGCACGCGCCGACGCAGCAGCTCGATGCGGGCCTGCAGCTGCGCGACGGTCGCCTGGGCGACGGCCGGGCCCCCGCACACGCGGCGCAGCTCGGCGTGCACCGACCCGTGCGGCTCGCCGGTCTGGCGCGCGTACAGCCCCACGAGAGAGTTGAGCAACTGGCGTTGCTCGCGCAGTGTGCGATGCAGCGGCACGGGCATGGCGTCGTTGGCGACATCCTCGGCCTCCCCGCCCGACCCCTGAGCTTGTCGAAGGGCCCGCATCCGCCGATGCCGGCTCTGCCGCTCCTGTCGGCGCATCAACAGATCGTGCACCTCCCCCGGGTCGAGCAGGCCGGGCAGGCCGAGGAACTCCTCTTCCTCCGGCGTGCCCGGCACGGCGAGCTGGCCGAACTCGCGCCCGTCGTAGAGCACGCGGTCGAAGTGGGCCACCGACTCCAGCGCCTGGTACGTGCCGTCCTCGACAAGCGCGTCCGAGGCCGGCTCCTCGCGCTCGGCCTGCTCGAGCAGCTCGTCGTCGAGCCCGCCCTCGTCGCCCGACTCGCGGTCGAGCACGTGGTCGCGCTCGCGCTCCAGCTCGTTGGCGAGCGCGAGCAGCTGCGGCACGTGCGGGAGGAACACGCTCGCCGTCTCGCCACGCCGCCGCGCCCGCACGAAGCGGCCGACCGCCTGCGCGAAGAACAGCGGCGTCGACGCGCTCGTCGCGTACACGCCCACCGACAGCCGGGGCACGTCGACGCCCTCCGACACCATGCGCACCGCGACCATCCAGCGCCTGGTCGAGTTCGCGAACTCCTCGATGCGCGCCGACGCGCCCGGATCGTCGGAGAGCACGACGGCGGGCTGCTCGCCCGTGATGTCGCGCAGCATCGCCGCGTACGCGCGGGCGGCGGTCTGATCCGACGCGATGACGAGCCCACCGGCATCCGTGACGCTCTCGCGCACCTCGCTCAGCCGGCGGTCGGCCGAGCGCAGGACCGCCGGGATCCAGTCGCCCGCGGGATCGAGGGCGGTGCGCCACGCCTGGGCCGTGACATCCTTCGTGTCGTCTTGGCCCAGCTGCGCCTCGTACTCCTCCCCGGCCCGGGTGCGCCACCGCATCCGCCCGGCGTACACGAGGAAGAGCACGGGCCGAACGACCCCGTCGGCGAGCGCGCGGCCGTAGCCGTAGTTGTAGTCCGTGCGGGACATGCGGATGCCGCGCTCGTCCGGGTGGTATTCCACAAACGGAATGGGCGCGGTGTCACTGCGGAAGGGCGTGCCCGACAGCAGCAGCCGGCGCGTCGCCCGGCGGTACGCCTCGCGCAGCGCGTCGCCCCACGACAGCGCGTCGCCGCCGTGGTGCACCTCGTCGAGGATCACGAGCGTGCGCCGCTGGTCGACGAGGTCGCGGTGGACGGATGCCTTGACCGCCACCTGCGCGTACGTCACCGCGACCCCGTGGAACTGCCGCGACGGGGCGGTGTGGCGGTTCGAGAAGCGCGGGTCGAGGCGGATGCCGATCCGCGCCGCCGCGTCCGCCCACTGCGTCTTGAGGTGCTCGGTCGGCGCCACCACCACGATGCGCTCGACCACGCCGCGGCGCAGCAGCTCGCTCGCCAAGCGCAGCGCGAACGTGGTCTTGCCGGCGCCCGGCGTCGCGGCGGCGAGGAAGTCGCGTGGTCCACTTCCCACGCCGTCCGGCCCGTCGGCGGCGAAGTAGGCGTCGAGCGCTTCCGCCTGCCACGCGCGCAGGCGCTCGGCGGTGCCCCACGGCGCGCGCTGCGGGAACGCCGGCGACAGGTGCTCGGCGGCGAAGCTGCCGAAGTGCGGCTGCGCGTGCGCGTCCATCGGCCTCCTTCCGCCGCGCCCCGGCGGGCGCACGAGTCCCCACCCTAAGCGCAACCGCCGACGCCCGCCGACAGCGACCGACGTACGCTGGAAAGCACGGTCACGAGCCGTGCAAGGAGCAACGATGTCGCACCACGATCCCGATTCGAACCGTAGTCCGTTCGTCCCCAACGACGGCCCGCTGCCCTGGCGCCGCTTCGTCGCCATCGGCGACTCGTTCACCGAGGGCATCGGCGACCCCGAGCCATCGCTGCCGGGCGGGCACCGAGGCTGGGCCGACCGTGTCGCCGAGGTGCTGGCGGGCAAAGTCGACGACTTCGCGTACGCGAACCTCGCGGTGCGCGGCAAGCTCATCCGCCAGATCGTCGACGGGCAGATCGACCCCGCGCTGCGGCTCAACCCCGACCTCGTGACGTTCTCGGCGGGCGGCAACGACGTGATCCGTCCGGGGGCCGACCCCGACGCGGTGGCGGAGCTCTTCGAGGAGGCCGTCGTGCGCCTGTCGAGCACCGGTGCGACGATCGTGGTCTTCACCGGCATCGACACGGAGTTCACGCCCGTCTTCCGCGGAATCCGCGGCCGCGTCGCGATCTACAACGAGAACCTGCGCGCGATCGCCGACCGCCACGATTGCATCGTCGCCGACCAGTGGGCGCTCAAGGAGGTGCAGGACATGCGCTTCTTCGACGACGACCGCCTGCACTACAACCCGCTCGGCCACCACGAGGTGGCCCGCATGGTGCTGCGGGCGCTCAACGTGCCCAACGACCTGCAGCCGATGCGCCCCGACCCGCTGCCGGCCAAGACGTGGCGCGCGGCGCGCGCGGAAGACCTCGTGTGGGCGCGCGAGTACCTCGTGCCGTGGGTGTTGCGGCGGCTGCGGCACCAGTCGTCCGGCGACAACGTCACCGCGAAGCGGCCCGACCCCCGCCCCGTGAGCGAAGCGCCCACAGCGCCACCGCCGACGCGGCAGCCACGTTGAGCGAGTCCACTCCCCCGGCCATCGGGATCGTCACGACGGTGTCGGCGGCATCCAGGGCCCGCCGGCTGAGCCCGTCGCCTTCGGCGCCCAGCAGCAGCGCGACGCGCGCGGGCGGGTCGGCCGCGAACTCGTCCAGCGGCACGGCGCCGTCGGCGAGTGCCAGCGCCGCGATCGCGAATCCGGCGTCGTGCAGGATGCCGCGGGCCTCGGGCCACTCGGGCAGCCGCGTCCACGGGGTCTGGAACACCGTGCCCATGCTGACGCGCACGCTGCGCCGGTACAGCGGGTCGGCGCAGCGCGGCGTGACGAGCACGGCGTCCGCGTCGAGCGCGGCGGCGCTGCGGAACGCGGCGCCCACGTTCGTGTGGTCGACGAGGTCTTCGAGCACGACGACCAGCCGCGCGTTGGCGAGGAGCTCGGCGACCGGCGGCGTCGGCGGGCGGTGCATCGCGGCGAGCGCCCCGCGGTGCACAGCGAAGCCGGTGAGCTCCTCGGCGATGCCGCTCGACACGACGTACACCGTGGCATCCGTCTGCCCCAGCAGCTCGTCGATCTCGGCCAGCCACTTCTCCTGCACGAGCACCGAGCGCGGCTGATGGCCCGCGGCCAGCGCGCGGGCGATGACCTTCGCCGACTCGGCGATGTACAGGCCGCCGGCAGGCTCGAGCACACGGCGCAGCGCGACGTCGGTGAGGTCGCGGTAGTCGGCCAGCCGCGCGTCATCCGCTCGATCCACTCGTTCCACGCGCATGCTGCCACTCTCGCAGACCGCCCGCCGTAACATGCCGGAAAACCGCACGGCCTAGACTCGCCCCGTGCCCGCCGTGATCGACTTGGACCCGACTGCGACCGCGCTCGTGGGTCGCGCGATCGACGTGCTGGCCGGCCGCCGGGTCGCGGTGGTCACCGGCGCCGGGGTGTCCACCGACAGCGGCATCCCCGACTACCGCGGCGAGGGCGCGCCGGCGCGCACGCCGATGACCGCGCAGCAGTTCCTCGGCGACGCCGCCGCGCGACGGCGCTACTGGGTGGGCAGCCACCTCGGCTGGCGCGCGTTCTCGGCCGCCGAGCCCAGCGCCGGGCACGCCGCGCTCGCGGAGTGGGAGGATGCCGGTGTCGTCGCCGGTGTCGTCACGCAGAACGTCGACGGGCTCCACCTGCGCGCGGGCAGCCGCCGCGTCGTCGAGCTGCACGGCACGATGCGCCGCGTCTTCTGCACGCGCTGCGGCCAGGTCTTCGACCGGCGCGACATCGCCGAGCGCGTGGAGCGCGACAATCCGTGGATGGCAACGCCCGAGAACGTCGCGCTCGGCCCCGACGGCGATGTGCTCCCCGCCTCCAGCGACGGCTTCGTGGTTCCGGACTGCACGGTGTGCAGCGGGCTGCTCAAGCCCGACGTGGTGTTCTTCGGCGAGTTCATTCCCGCCGAGAAGTTCCGTGAGGCCGAGGCGCTCGTGCGCTCCTGCGAGGCGCTGGTCGTCGCCGGGTCGTCGCTCGTCGTCAACTCCGGGTTGCGGCTCGTCGAGCGGGCGCGCCGCCGGCGCCTGCCCGTCGTGATCGTCAACCGCGGCGCGACCCGCGCCGACGCGAAGGCGACCGTGAAGATCGACGCCGGCACGAGCGAGGTGTTGCGGGCGTTCGCATCGGCTCTGCCTGCCCTCTCACGACGCGGGCATTAGGCTCGTCGGGTGACCGACCTCGTCCTCGTGCGCCATGGCGAGACCGACTGGAACAGCGCCCGGCGCATCCAGGGCACGACGGACGTCCCGCTGAACGACACCGGCCGCGAGCAGGCTCGGGATGCCGCGGCGGGCCTGGCGGCAGAGCTCTCGGCCGGCACACCCACGATCGTGGTGGCCAGCGACCTGTCGCGTGCCCGGGAAACGGCGGAGATCATCGCCGACGTGCTCGGCGCGCCCGTCCCGCGCGTCTACCCCGAGCTGCGCGAGCGCGACTACGGCGAGGCCGAGGGCACGCTCGTCGACGACTTCCGCGATCGGTGGGGCGACTGGCACATCGCCCAGGTGCCGGGCGCCGAGCCGTGGGAGCACGTGCGGGCTCGCGGCGTGCGGGGCCTGCGCCGCATCGCGCGAGACGCGCGCGCGATGAGCGCGCCGACGGCGGTCGCTGTCGTCGCGGTGTCGCACGGCGCGATGATCGGCGAGCTGATCCGGCACGCCAGCGGCGGCACGCTGCCGCTGGCCGGCGAGCGGATCGACAATGGATCGCGCCACCGGTTCCTCGTCGAGCGCGACAGCATCAGCCTGATGTCCTCCACCGCCGTCCCGGTCTGACGCCGTCAGCGAGCGGGCCCCGCGCGCCGCACGATCAGGCGCGCGTGATCTCCTTGCCGCCGTCGCGCTCCCCCGTCACAATCCGGTCACGCCCGTTGTCCCGCGCGTGACGCGCGGTTAGTGTTCCCTAACCGAGTGAATTTCAAGTTGGCAAGGATTAACCGAGTTGGCAACGGGCCCGACCGTGCGCGAACGCGCCAAGGCAAGCCGCCAGGCCGCCCTGTTGAGGGAGGCTGCGCGCCTGTTCGCCGCCCACGGATTCAACGGCGTCAGCCTCGAAGACCTCGGCACCGCCGTCGGCGTGAGCGGGCCGGCCATCTACCGCCACTTCGCGAACAAGCAGGCGGTGCTCGGCGCGGTGCTGCTGGGCGTCAGCCGGAGCTTGCGCGACGGTGGGCTGGCCGTGGTGGGAGAGGATGGCTCCCCCGAAGACGTGCTCGACCGCCTCATCGCCTTCCACGTCGACTTCGCGCTCGAGGGCGCCGACGTCATCCGCGTGCACGACCGCGACCTGCAGAACCTCGGCGACGACGACCGGCACACGGTGCGGCGCCTGCAGCGCGAGTACGTCGAGCTGTGGGTCGCGGTGCTCGCGCAGCTGCATCCGGGTGTGCCCGACAACGAGCTGCGCGTGCGCGCCCACGCCGCGTTCGGGCTCATCAACTCCACGCCGCACAGCGTGCGAGGTCTCCGCCCGATGCCGAAGGACGCCGACGTGCGCGGCATCCTCGCCTCGATGGCCCGCGCGAGCCTGCGAGCGTGAGGACACCTCCGACCACGTCGGAGGTGTGCAGCACGTCGTGCGGCGCGGCGTCGAGCACAGCGGCGTCGATCGACGGCCGGGACGACGGCGGATTCACCTGATCTCGGCAAACGCCTCCGGGCGGCGGGATGGCGCGGGGGCCGCCGTGTCGGCACGGACCAGCACGACCCCGACGAGGATGAGAACGCCCCCGACCAACTGGACCGGCGCAGGCCGCTCGCCAAGGAGCAGCCACGCGTAGCCGAGCGCGAACAGCACTTCCGACAAGCCGACGAACGACGCGACGCGCGACCCGATCCGCGGCACGGCCGACACGCCGAGCCCGTACCCGATCGTCGTCGCGCCCGCCGCAACCCACAGAATCGCGACGAGCCCGGGTACCTCGAACGACCCGAGCGAGATGACAACCCCGGGGGCCGCGAACGGCAAGACTCCGGCCGCGATGAGCAGGGCGATCGTGATCGCGCCGGCCATCAGTCCGCCGGAGGCGAGGGCCAGTGGCGGGAGGTCGTCGCTGGCGCGCTCGGCGACGAGGAAGTACACGCCGACGCACACCGCCGCCCCGAGCGCCAGGATCGTGCCCCACAGGTCGAAACGCGCACCGGCGATGTCGACGACGAGCACGAGGCCCACAAGGGCCACGAGCGACCCGGCCGACACCAGTCGCGAGGGACGCCGCCGCGTGCGCGCCCACGCGTGGACGACCAGCAGCACCGGCGCGAGGTACTGGATCAACAGCGCGACCGCCACCGGCATGCGCTGCATCGCAGCGAAGAAGAGCAGCTGGCAGCCCGCCACTCCGGTGAGCCCGAAGACGAGGATCGTCCGCCCGTGCCGGCGGAGAAAACCGCGCTCGCGCCGCAACGCCCTGACGAGGGCAGGCGAGAGCACAAGGCCGGCAATCGCCATCCGGATCACCAGCGCCGCCCCGAGCGACCAGCCTGCTTCCAGGAGCGGCTTGACGACCGGGCCGCTCGAGGCGAATGCCAACGCCGAGACGACCGCGAGCGCCAACCCGGTCGTGCGGCCGCGCTCGGCCGGCGGGGCGGGAACGACAATCGCAATGGGGGCGGTGGGAGTGAGCATTCGAACGGTCCGTCAGGAGTGCAAAGCGTTTACACTAATGACACTATTCAGCGGGATGTCAGGAGTCAATATGGTCTTCATACATGACACGCGGATGGCACTCGCTGCCGCGGCGGAACTCGTGAACACGCGCCCCGCGACATCCCTCGACGGCGGCGACCGCCTCGCGTCGAACGACGACCTGACCGCGTTCCTGCGCCGGTTCCCCTTCACGGGAACGGTCCGCCACGACGCCGCCGAGCTGGAGAGCGTGCGCGCCCTGCGCGGCCGGCTGCGCGAGCTATGGGGCACGGACCGCGAGGGGGCGGTGCCGCTGGTGAACGCGATGCTGTGGGATGGTCGCGCACTCCCCCAGCTCGTGATCCACGACGAGTACGACTGGCATGTGCACGCGACGCGCGGCGACGAGCCGCTCGCGACCCGCATCATGGTGGAGGCCGCGATGGCGTTCGTGGACGTGATCCGCGCCGACGCATACGAACGCGTGCGAGTGTGCGCCGCCGCCGACTGCGATGGCGTGTACATCGACTTCTCGCGCAACGGATCCAAGCGCTACTGCGACACCGGCAACTGCGGCAACCGCATGAACGTCAACGCGTACCGGCGCCGCAAGGCGGCCGATTCCTCGTAGCGCGTCGGCACTCGCCTGTCGCGTCAGTGCCGCTCGAGGAAGCTCGTGATCGCCGCCGCCGCGGGCCCGGGCGTCTCATAGTGGATGAGGTGGCCGACGCCGGGAATCTCGACGAGCTCGGCGTCGGGGAACAGCGTCGCCAGCTCGCGCTCCTTCTCGATCGGCGTGATGTCGTCTTTCTCGGCGGCGATCAGCAGCGTCGGCCGGTCGACGCGCGGGGCGAACTCGCGCACATCGTGCGAGACCGATGTGACGAACGCGTCGTGCAGCACGTCGCGGTCGGTGAAACGCGAGAAGTACGTGTCGTGCTGGTCGTGGACGAACGCGCGCAGCCGCTTGTCCTTCGTCTTGGCCATCGCCTGGCTCATCACGCGGACGATGAGGCCGTTGCGCAGCAACGCGGTGCCCACCCGCGCAGGCAGCTTCGCGCCGGCGGCGTAGTAGAAGATCGCGAGGCGGGTCATGACCCCCCGCGGACCTTCCAGCGCCGGCGCGCCGATGGGGTTCACGAGCACGACGGCCGGCGCGTCCAGGCCCTGCGCGACGGTCGCCGACACCACGATCGAGCCGAACGAGTGCCCGATGACGACCGCTCCCGGCGCGACCGCCTCGGCGAACGCGCGCAGCCAGTCGGTGTAGAGGCCGAGGTCGTGCTGACGGCCGGGGATCGGCGCGGTCTCGCCGAAGCCGGGCAGGTCGGGCATCACGACCCGCACGCCGGGAAGGTGCGCGACCACCGGCTCGAGCCCGTGGTGCTCGCCGCGGAAGCCGTGCACGGCGAGGATCGTCGTCGCGGCGTCGTCGGGGCCGTAGACCCAGTAGGCCGTTGTGCCGCCGAGCACGTCCGCCTCGTGGCGGGCCACCGGCACAGCGGCGATGCGGTCGGCGTAGTAGTCGGAGGCGGGCACCCCACGAGTCTACGGAGCGGCACGTTTCCGAGCCTGCATGTGGAGGTGCAACACTTCATCCGAGTCAGCCACCGCGGCAAAAGCCGTGGTCTCAAACGTCTCTCGTAGCGGAACCGCGATACCCCAACGCGTCCAGTCTTCGATGTCGGCCGATTCGGTGTAGGCGCGCCACAGTTCGTCTCCGACCACGCGGGGAACGGGCATATCGATCACGTACCGTACCGCCCAGGACGCAGGTCGTCAGCGTCGAAGCAGATGGTCAGGATGTCGTTGAGCTGACTTACGCCGACGAGCTGCAGCGGAGCAAGGTACTCGCCGACCCGAAACTCGCCGCGAACCGCGTCCGTGAAATCGAGTGAATCTGCGGCCGTCATGCTGCTCATACTGACGGCTACCGGCGCTTCGCCCAAACCTTGGGCGCTGGTCGTTAGATCGCGGAGCGCCTCGCGCGTAATGTCGGAGGCCGCTAATACCGTATGGGGCATGAACACCGACAGCTCACGCTCCCTGAGCTCGCCGAAGGGCGAGGCCCCGGAGTGGTCGCGGGTGGTCGGCGTGTTCGACCTCGAGACGACCGGGGTGGATGTCGCGCGCGACCGCATCGTCACGGCACACGTCGGGCTGCTCGACGCGTCGGGCACGGTGCTGCGCGCGCACGACTGGCTGGCCGACCCAGGCGTGGATATCCCCGAGGGCGCGGCCGCCATCCACGGCGTCACGACCGAGCACGCGCGCGCTCACGGCCAGCCCGCCGCCGAGGTGGTAGGCGAAGTGGTGGATGCCCTTCGCGCGCTGTTCGACCGAGGCATCCCGGTCGTCGCCTACAACGCGCCGTACGACTTCTCGCTGCTGAAGCACGAGGCGCTGCGGCACGGCGTCGCGCCCATCACTGACCCGTCGCCGGTCATCGACCCGCTCGTGGTCGACAAGCGCTACGATCGCTACCGGCCGGGCAAGCGCACGCTCACCCACGTCGCGCAGCACTACGCCGTCGCGCTCGACGGCGCGCACGAGGCATCCGCCGACGCGATCGCCGCCGGCCGCGTCGCGCAAGCCCTCGCCGAGCGCTTTGCGCCGTGGCTGCCCGAGACGGTTGAAGAACTCCACACCCGCCAGATCGGATGGGCCCGCGCGCAGGCCGAGAGCCTCACCGAGTACTTCGTCCGCATCGGCCGGATCGACCCCGACGACCCCGTCGACGGCAGCTGGCCCATCCGCTGACTACCGTGACATGTAACATGGGGCCATGGCAGTAAGAGACCGCGTCGACGACTACCGGCGCAGAATGCGGGAGCGCGGCTACCGTCCCGTGCAAGTGTGGCTGCCTGATGTTCGCTCCGAGCGCTTCGCTGCGGAGGCGGGCCGCCAGGCGCGGCTCGTCGCACGGGCGGATCGACGTTCCGACGAGCAGGAGTTCATCGAGGCCGTGTCCATCCCGTGGGATGACGCGTGAACCGTGGTGAGATCTGGACGGTCGCTGGAGGCGTCTACGCGGCAAAGCCGCGGCCGGCGTTGATCGTTCAGGACGATGTCTTCGCGGACTCTGAGTCGGTCACGGTCTTGCCACTGACGAGCACACTTCTCGACGCTCCGCTGCTGCGCGTCCGCGTGCCGGGCTCCGACCTGTCGGGACTGGATCGCGACAGCGACATCATGATTGACAAGCTCACCACCGTGCGACGCGCAAACGTCCACACGCGCGTCGGCCGTCTCACTGCGCCGCAACTCGTGGAAGTGGAGCGCGCGATGCTGACCTTCCTCGGATTGGCCCGCTGAGCCGGGCCTAGGCTGGCAGCGTGCGCGACGTGCTCCTGGTGTCGGCCCTCATCGCGATCCTCGCGACCGGGCCGGTTCTGATCGGCTTCGGACTCTGGCGCACGTTCACTCGCAAGCCCGTCGAGGAGAAGTACCGCGGCTCCGGCGGCGGACTGGTCGGCGTGTTTGACGCGGTGTGGTCGCCCTCCGCGCACGAGGCGGGCATGGAGCGCGACCGGCAGGCCGCATCCACCGCCCCTGCGCCGTCGCCGGGCGACCCGCCGTGGCAGATCGAGGGCGGCCGCATCCGCATCGACCGCGGCTGACGTCCTGCGCAGGCGCGGCCCGGCGCAGGAGATGGGCGGAGGGAAGGATGCCTAGGCCGATTCGGTCCTGCGCTCGGCACATCTCCTCCGGTCGGCACACCGCTTTTCGTCTCGCTGCGCTCGCGAGGCGACAGACGCCGCGGGCACGCGAAAAGGCCCCGCCGCAGCGGGGCCTTCGCGAGCGGGTGCTACTTGGAGCCGCCGCCGAAGTTCTTGAAGCGCTGGTTGAACTTCTCGACGCGGCCGGCCGAGTCGAGGATGCGCTGCTTGCCCGTGTAGAACGGGTGCGACGCCGACGAGATCTCGACGTCGATGACCGGGTACTCGACGCCGTCGAGCTCGATGGTCTTGTCGCTGGTCACGGTCGAGCGCGTGAGGAAGGTCTCGCCCGAGCCGAGGTCGCGGAACACGACAGCGTGGTAGTCGGGGTGGATGTCAGTCTTCATGAAAGTCCTTTGAGGATGGCGTTCCTGCTGAGAACCAGGAACCAGTGTCCGTAGTGCAAGCGCACCAAGGATCGATCCTATCATCTCGAGCTCCGGCAGCGTTTCGCCCCCGGGTCCTCGGGCCACGGGCCCCGCGACCCCACCCTGTGTTGCCGAGCCCACCTCTAATTCGCGGTGCGGACGCGGTGGGGTCGGCGGCACGGGGTGGGGTCGGCGCGTCGACCCAGGTACCTCAATCCTCGCCTCCCAGTTCTCACCAGGTGCTTGGGCGGCTACAACCTCATAAGAGTCATGTTCACGACACTGCCCTCGGCCCCCAGGCGAGGCTAGACAGCGCGCGCGGCGAACCTGCCGCCATCCATCGTCAGTGAGATCGGCAGGCCGAAGGTCTCGCTCAGCGCGTCGGCGGTGAGGGTCTCCCCCAGCGGCCCGGCCGCGACGACACCGCCGTCGCGCAGCAGCAGCACGTGCGTGAACCCGATCGGGATCTCCTCCACGTGGTGCGTCACCATCACCATCGCCGGGGTCGAGGGCGCTTGCGCGTAGCCGCCCAGCAGCTGCAGCAGCTCCTCCCGCGCGCCGAGGTCAAGGCTCGCGGTCGGCTCGTCCAGCAGCAGCAGCTCGGGGTCGGTCATCACGGCCCGGGCGATCTGCACGCGCTTCTGCTCGCCGTCCGACAGCGTTCCGAAGGTGCGGTCGGCGAGGTGGTCGAGCCGCCACTGCGCCAGCACCCGCAGCGCCCGGCGCTCGTCGACGTCCTCGTAGTCCTCGTTCCAGCGGCCCAGCACCGAGAACGCCGCGGTGAGCACGACGTTGAGCACGGTCTCGTCAGCGGGCACGCGCTTGGCCATGGCCGAGGACGCGAAGCCGATGCGCGGCCGCAGCTCGAAGACATCCGTCCGCCCGAGCTGCTCCTCGAGGATCGTGACCACGCCCGACGTCGGGTGGATCAGCGTGTCGGCCAGCTGCAGCACGGTGGTCTTTCCGGCGCCGTTCGGGCCGAGCACGACCCAGCGCTGGTCGTCCTCGACGGCCCAGGTGAGATGGTCGACGATGTTCCGGCTGTCCCGACGCACCACGACGTCGGAGAATTCGAGCACCTGAGCCATGAGCCCAGCCTAACCGGCGACCTCCCGGTACAACGCCTCGGTCGCATCGGCGATCGCCGCCCAGCTGAACTCGTTCGCGGCGCGCTCGCGCCCGGCGCGCCCGTACGCCGCCGCCCGCTCGGGGTCGCTCACCACCTCGGTGAGCACGGCGGCCAGGTCGTCGACGAATCGGTCGGGGTCGATGGGCGTCCCCGTGCCATCCTGCACTTGCTCGATCGGGACGATCCGGCCCGTCACTTCGTCGAGGACGACCTCCGGGATGCCTCCCGTGCCCGTGCCGACGACGGCGGCGCCGCACGCCATCGCCTCGAGGTTCACGATCCCGAGCGGCTCGTACACCGACGGGCACACGAACGTCGTCGCGGCGGTGAGGATGGCGCAGATCTTGTCGCGCGGCAGGAACTCCTCGATCCAGACCACGCCCTCGCGCTGGGCCTGCAAAGCGCGCACGAGCTCTTGCACCTCGGCCATGATCTCGGGCGTGTCCGGCGCACCGGCGCACAGCACGAGCTGCACCTCCGGCGGCAGCTTCTCGGCGGCGCGCAGGAAGTACGGCAGGCCCTTCTGGCGAGTGATGCGCCCGACGAAGACGACAGAGGGCCGCGACGGGTCCATGCCGATCGAGTTCAGGAACTCCGGGTCCTCGACGGGGCGCCACGACTCGACGTCGATGCCGTTGTAGATGACCTTGACCTTGTCGGGGTCCAGGGCCGGGTAGCTGCGCAGGATGTCCTGCCGCATCCCCTCGCTCACCGCGACGACCGCCGCCGCGCCCTCGTACGCGGTCTTCTCGATCCAGCTCGACACGGCGTAGCCGCCGCCGAGTTGCTCCGCCTTCCACGGCCGCAGCGGCTCGAGCGAGTGCGCGGTGACGATGTGCGGGATGCCGTGCAGCAGCGACGCGATGTGGCCCGCCATGTTGGCGTACCAGGTGTGGCTGTGCACGACGTCGGCGCCGGCGACATCCGGCACGACCTCGAGATCCGTGCCGAGGGTCTGGATCGCGCCGTTCGACGTGGCGAGCTCGGCGGGCACCCCGTACGCGCTGGTTCCCGGCTCGTCGCGCTCCGCGCCGAACGCGCGCACCCGAACGTCGATGCTCTGGCGCAGGGCCTTCACGAGCTCGGTGACGTGCACACCCGCGCCCCCGTAGATCTCCGGCGGGTACTCCTTGGTGACAATGTCGACGCGCATGTCGTGAACGCTAGTACAGGGTGCGAACGGGGCATAGTGTGTTGGCATGCCTGCAGCGCCGAAAGTCTTCGGAATCGTCCTCGCCGGCGGCGAGGGAAAGCGCCTGATGCCCCTCACCGCCGACCGTGCCAAGCCCGCCGTGCCGTTCGGCGGCCAGTACCGATTGATCGACTTCGCGATCTCGAACCTCATCAACTCGGGATTGCGTCAGATCGTCGTGCTGACCCAGTACAAGTCGCACAGCCTCGACCGGCACGTCTCGCAGACGTGGCGGATGTCGGCGCTGCTGAACTCGTACGTGGCGTCGGTGCCCGCGCAGCAGCGGCTGGGCAAGCGGTGGTTCTCGGGATCGGCCGACGCGATCCTGCAGAGCCTCAACCTGATCACGGACGAGAAGCCCGACATCGTCATGGTGATCGGCGCCGACCACGTGTACCGGATGGACTTCCAGCAGATGCTGGACTCGCACATCGCCTCCGGCGCGCGGGCGACCGTCGCCGGCATCCGCCAGCCGCTGTCGCTGGCGAACCAGTTCGGCGTCATCGACATCGACCCGGACAGCGATCTGCGGATCCGCGAGTTCCTGGAGAAGCCGCAGAACCCGACGGGGCTGCCCGACGCGCCCGACGAGGTGCTCGCGTCGATGGGCAACTACATCTTCAACACCGACGCGCTCATCGAGGCGGTCGAGACCGACGGCGAGGTGCCGACGTCGAACCACGACATGGGCGGCGACATCGTGCCGTACTTCGTGGGCCGCGGCGAGGCCGGCTTCTACGACATGAGGCGCAACGACGTGCCCGGGTCGACCGAGCGCGACCGGTCGTACTGGCGGGATGTCGGAACCATCGAGTCGTTCTTCGACGCGCACATGGACCTCATCTCCACGCTGCCGGTGTTCAACCTGTACAACATGGACTGGCCGATCCACTCGCAGACGGTGAACTCGCCGCCCGCCAAGTTCGTGCGCGACTCCGTGGGCCGCATGGGCAACGCGATCGACTCGATCGTCTCGCTCGGGTCGGTGCTGTCGGGCACGCACCTCGAGCGCAGCGTCGTGGGCCCGTGGACGCGGGCAGGCGGCGGCTCGACGATCACCGACTCGGTGCTGTTCGACCATGTCGTCGTCGGGCCCGGCGCCCGCGTGCACCGCGCCATCCTCGACAAGGACGTCGTGCTCGACGCCGGCGCCACGGTCGGCGTCGACCGCGAGCGCGATCTGGCCCGCGGGTACACCGTCACCGACACCGGCATCACGGTCGTCGGGAAGGGCATCCACGTCACCGAATGACGCGGGCAGGCGCCGGCGAGCCGTAACGTAGGCGTGTGCTCCCGACATCCGCGCGCTTCCTCGTCGTGCTCGACGCGGACTCCACCCTGATCCGCAACGAGGTCATCGAGCTCATCGCCGACGAGGCCGGGCGAGGGGCGGAGGTCGCGGCGGCCACCGAGGCCGCGATGCGCGGCGAGGTGGACTTCGCCGCCAGCCTGCGCTCGCGCGTCGCTGCGCTGCGCGGCGTGCCGGTGTCGGCGTTCGCCCGCGTGCTGGCGCGCGTGGAGCCGACCCCGGGCGTGCGCGAGCTCGTCGACGCTGCGCACGCGCGAGGCGGCGCCGTCGGCGTGGTCTCCGGCGGGTTCCACGAGGTGCTCGACACGGTCGCGCCGGCGCTCGGTGTGGATGTCTGGCGCGCCAACCGCCTCGCTGTCGCCGGCGCCGCGCTCTCCGGTGTCGTCGACGGCGACATCGTCGACGCGGACGGCAAAGCCGCCGCGCTGCGCGAGTGGGCGGGCGAGCTCGGCGTGCCGCTGGCGCGCACGATCGCGATCGGCGACGGCGCGAACGACCTGCGCATGATGGCCGTGGCAGGTCTCGCCGTCGGCTTCAACGCCAAGCCCGCCGTGCGCGCCGCCGCCGACGTCGTGGTGGCGCGCGTCGACCTGCGCGAGGTGGTCCCTCTCCTCCCCTGACGTGCCACGGCCACGTCGGAGGCCGGGCGTAGCGTCGAGGGCATGAACGTCATTCTGGTTCCCGGCCTCTGGCTCGACGCGTCGTCATGGAACGGCATCACCCCGGCGCTGGAGGCCGCCGGGCATTCGCCGCATCCGCTCACGATGCCGGGCACGGGCGCTTCGGCGGCCGAGTCCGCCGACATCGGCATCGCCGACTGGATCGCCGCCGTGGTCGCCGAGATCGACCGTCTCGACGAGCCCGTCGCGCTGGTCGGCCACTCCGGAGGGGGCAACGTCGTGTGGGGCGCGGCGGACGCGCGGCCCGACCGCGTGGCCCGCGCCGTGTTCGTCGACACGATCCCGCCGCACGACGGCGGCCAGATCTCCGAGTTCGAGGTCGTGGACGGCGTCATCCCGTTCCCCGGGTGGGACTACTTCGATGACGAGGAGGTCGCCGACCTCGACGCCGAGACCCGCGCGCGCACCGCCCCGCTCACGCAGAGCGTTCCCGCGCGCGTCCCCACCGACGAGGTCACGCTCGGCGACGACCGCCGCCACGCCGTGCCCGTGACCCTGCTCATGGGCGGCATGGACGAGCCCGCGTTCCGCGGGGCGGTGGCGCAGTGGGGCCCGTACGGCGCCGAGTTCGAGGCGATTCAGGACGCCGAGGTGGTCAAGCTCGGCTCGGGCCACTGGCCCCAGTTCTCAAAGCCGGCCGAGCTCGCCGCGGCGATCGTCGCCGCGCTCCGCTGAGGCGCGGGCGCGCGGCTCTGAGGTCGGGCCCCGCTCGTCGAGGCGATGTCGGACCCCCTGACCAAGATGGAGACATGGACGAGATCATCGATCGGCGACACCAGTCGTTCAGCACCGCCGAGACCGCGATGCTCGACTCGATCGTGGTCTCGCTCGTGGAGGCGCGGAAGGCGATCTCGTCGTTCCAGGCAATGGAAGCCGCTCTCATGAACTCCGCGCTGGCGCTGGCGCTCGAGCACCTCGACACCGCCGCGTTCGGGAGCGAGCTGCCGATCCGCGAAGTGGCCGCCGAGATCGCCGCGGCGTTGCGGGTGTCCGACCGCACGGTGCAGCGGCAGTGGGAACAGAGCCGCGTGCTGGCCCAGGAGTTCCCGGCGACGCTCGGCGCCTTGACGGAAGGCACGATCAGTCGTGCCCACGCGACCGTCATCGCCGAGGCGGGCGCGCACGTGGCCGACCCCGACGTCCGCGCCGAGTACGAGACGCAGGTGCTGGACCTCGCCCGGGTGGGATCGCGTGCTCACGCATCCGGTCACCGGCGCCGTTCTCGCCGTGGACAGATACCGGCCGTCTGCCGAGCTGAAGCGCTTTCTCAAAGCGGTCGACCAGAGATGCCGGTTCCCCAGCTGCACCATGTCGGCTCGAAGATGCGACCTCGATCACGTCGTCGACGCCGCTCTGGGCGGCCCCACGGAAGCGCGGAATCTGGGCGACACGTGCCGAAGACATCACGTCCTCAAGCACCACTCCCGATGGCGATCGGAGAAGCAACGGGACGGGACGCTGCTGTGGACGAGTCCCACCGGCCGGCAGTAGCCCGACCGCACAGCACCGCGCGTCGTGTTCGCGCCGGCGCCCTTCTGAGTCCTCGCGCGCGAGGCCCCTCAGTGCCCCATGCCAAGGCCGCCGTCGACCGGGATGACCGCGCCCGAGATGTAGGCGGCGTCGTCCGAGGCCAGCCACTCGACGACGCCGGCAACCTCGTCGGGCGTCGCGAAGCGCCCGACGGGGATGCTCTTCTTGTACTGCGCCTGGGTGTCCTCAGGGAGGGCAGCGGTCATGTCCGTCTCGATGAAGCCGGGGGCCACGACATTCGCCGTGATCCCCCGCGCGCCCAGCTCGCGGGTGAGCGAGCGGGCGAAGCCGACGAGGGCGCTCTTCGAGCTCGAGTAGTTGATCTGGCCGGCCGAGCCGTACAGGCCCACGACCGAGGAGATGAGGATGACGCGGCCCCAGCGGGCACGCAGCATCCCCTTCACCCCTCGCTTCACGACGCGAAACGCGCCGCCCAGGTTCGTCGCGACCACGCTGTCGAAGTCGTCTTCCGACATGCGCAACAGCAGCGTGTCCTTCGTGATGCCGGCGTTCGCGACAACGACGTCGACCGGGCCCAGCTGCTGCTCCACCTCGGTGAAGGCGGCGTCCAGCGACGCGGCATCGGTCACATCCGCGCGCACCGTGAGGGCCCCCTCCGGCCCTTCTCCCGATCGAGCCGTGACAGCAACGCGGTGCCCGGCGGCGACGAAGCGCTCCGCGATGGCACGGCCGATGCCGCGGTTTCCGCCAGTGACCAGGACGACACGATCGGTGGACATTCAGGCTCCTCGGGTGGTTCGACGCGCGCCTCCAGCCTACGGCGTGCACTGTCGCCGCCGCGGCGCGTTTGACACTCGCGAGAGCCTCTGTGACGCTGGAGTGCACCCCACGAAAGGCACGTCCCCATGAGCGACAACACGCCCGACAACGCGGCCCCCAACGTTCCGCCGACTCCGGCGGGCTACCCCGGCGGCGCATCCGAGGCTCCCGGTGCGCAGGGCGCGCCGGAGGCCGCCCCCGCCTACGGAGCCCCGCCCGCCGCTCCGGCATACGGAGCGCCTGAGGCGGCTGCCGCCTACGGCTCGGCGCCCGCGTACGGCGCGGCGCCCGCGTACCCGACGGCGCCCGGCTATGCCGGGTATCCGACCGCACCGAAGACCAACACGCTGGCGATCGTGTCGCTCGTGTCGTCGTTGGCCGGCCTGTTCGTCGTTCCGGTGATCGGCCAGATCGTCGGCATCATCACCGGCCACATGAGCCTCAGCCGGCTCAAGACGAGCGGCGAGAACGGGCGCGGCCTGGCGCTGGCCGGAACGATCATCGGCTGGGTCGGCCTGGTCCTGGCGATCATCGGCATCATCCTTGTCATCTCGTTCATCGCGTGGGCCGCGCAGAACGGCGAGCGCTACTCGACATACGGCTGACGGATCCGTCGTCGTGCCCCCGGCGTAGGCTGGGGGCACGACCATGTTCACCCGCAAGCGCCAATCCACCACGTCGCTTCCGCCCTCGCCGCGCGACGACGAGTCCACGCGTTTCCGCAAGTACATGCTCACGATGGGCATCCGCGTCGCGTGCCTCATCCTGATGGTCGTCGTGCACCCCTACGGCTGGTACACGTGGATCTTCGCCACGGGCGCGATCGTGCTGCCGTACATCGCGGTCGTGATCGCGAACGTCGGGAAGGACGCGCACGAGACCCGCGCGATCAGCCCCGAGCTGGCACTGCCCGAGCCGCCGCGGGCTCCGATCGCGAACGACACGCCGCAGGTCATCCGCATCTCAGAGTCGCCGACAGAGGACAAGACGTGATCGGCGACGAGGTCGACGGCGCGGTCTGCTCGCGGGCAGGATGCCGCGCCGACGCCGTGTGGCTCGTGGAATGGCGCAACCCCCGCATCCACTCCGCCAACCGGGTCAAGGCGTGGGCCGCGTGCGACAGCCACGTCGCCTACCTGCGCGACTTCCTCGCCGCACGCGACTTCCCCGTCGCTGTGCGCCGGCTCGACGCCCTGCAGAGCGCCTCGTGAGCAGGCGCCAGACGGCCCCGGCCGCCGTGCGGTGGACCGCGTACATCGGGATCGCCGTGGTGTTCGCCGCCGCGTGCGCCTTCTTGTCGCACTGGCAGTTCTCCCGCAACGCCGAGCGGTCGCAGCAGCTCGAGCTCGTCGCCGCGAACTACGACGCGAAGCCTGTCTCGCTCGAGACTCTGATTCCGGAGGGCGCGGCCCTCTCCCCGGGCGACAAGTGGCATCCGGTCCAGCTCACCGGCGAGTACCTCGTCGACCAGCAGCTGCTGGTGCGCAACCGGCCCCACGGCGGCACCGTCGCGTACGAGGTGCTCGTCCCGTTCCGGCTCGACAACGGGCGCGTCTTCCTCGTCGACCGCGGCTGGGTGTCGCCGAGCGACGACGCCGAGCGCCCCGGCGACATCCCCGCCGCGCCGACCGGCGAGGTGACCGTGGTCGCCCGTCTGCAAGAAGGCGAGCCGCTGCCCGTCTCCGGCCGCGGGGCGCCCGAAGGACAGGTCCCCACGATCAACCTGCCGCTGGTGGCCGAAGCGCTCGGGGCGGACGGCGAGCGGCTGGAGACCAGCGCGTACGGCCTCCTGGTGTCGGAAGACCCAGCCCCGGCGTCACGGCCGAACGAGCTCGCGTCGCCGTCCGACGACCCGGGGCCGTACCTCTCGTACGCGATCCAGTGGATCCTGTTCGCCACGATGGGCTTCGTGTTCATCGGGTACGTGATCCGCTCCGAGCGCAAGCACCGTCGCGAGGACGCGCAACCCGAGCACAAGCCAAAGCGCCGCGACCGCGACATGGAGGACGAGGACGCGCTCCTGGACGCGGCCCCCCGTCGTTGAGCGAGCGAAGCCCCCGGTCGTTGAGCGAGCGAAGCGAGACGAAACGCCGGGACCCCACGCCCGGTCTACGCGAGGGCGACGAGGTCTGCGTAGTCGCGACCCCAGATGTCCTCGACGCCGTCGGGAAGGATGAGCACCCGCTCGGGGTGGAGCGCCTCGACGGCCCCCTCGTCATGCGAGACGAGCACGACAGCGCCCTCGTAGTGCGCGAGCGCGCCGAGGATCTCCTCCCGCGAAGCGGGGTCGAGGTTGTTCGTCGGCTCGTCGAGCAGCAGCACGTTCGCGCTGGAGACGACGAGGGTCGCCAGGGAGAGCCTCGTCTTCTCCCCGCCGGAAAGCACGCCCGCCGGCTTGAGCACGTCGTCGCCGGTGAACAGGAACGACCCGAGCACCTTGCGCGCCTCGGTGGCCGTGATCTCCGGCGCTGCCGACATCATGTTCTCGAGCACCGACCGGTCGACGTCGAGGTTCTCGTGCTCCTGCGCATAGTAGCCGATCTTCAGGCCGTGCCCGGGTTCGACGCCACCCGTGTCGGGGCGGTCGACGCCGGCCAGGATGCGCAGCAGCGTCGTCTTGCCGGCCCCGTTCAGTCCCAGCACGACGACCTTCGACCCGCGGTCGATCGCGAGGTCGACGTCCGTGAAGATCTCCAGCGACCCGTACGACTTCGACAGGTTCGACGCAGACAGCGGCGTCTTGCCGCACGCGGCCGGTTTGGGGAAGCGAAGCTTCGCCACGCGGTCCTGCTGGCGCACGTCCTCCAGCCCCGACAGCAGCCGATCGGCGCGCGCCATCATCTGGTGGGCGGCGGCGGCCTTGCTCGCCTTCGCCCCGAACCTGGCTGCCTGCTGCTGCAGCGCGGTCGCCTTCTTCTCGGCGTTGGCGCGCTCTTTCTTGCGACGCTCCTCGTCGGCCACGCGCTGGCGCAGGTAGTGCTTCCAACTCATGTTGTAGATGTCGATGACCTGGCGGTTCGCGTCGAGGTAGAAGACGCGGTTCACCGTCTCGCCGACCAGGTCGACGTCGTGCGAGATCACGATCAGCCCGCCCCGGTAGCCGCGCAGGAACTCGCGCAGCCACACCACGCTGTCGGCGTCGAGATGGTTGGTCGGCTCGTCGAGGATCATCGTGCCCGCGTCGGAGAACAGGATGCGGGCGAGCTCGATGCGCCGGCGCTGGCCGCCGGAGAGCGTGCGCAGCGGCTGGTCGAGGATGCGGTCGGGAAGGGCGAGGTTGTGCGCGATCGACGCCGCCTCGGCCTCCGCCGCGTACCCGCCGAGCGCTTCAAACCGCTCGGTGAGGCTCGCGTACGCCCGCATGGCCCGCGCCGCGGCATCCGTGTCGTCGTCCGCCATCGCCTCCGACGCCTCCCGCATGCCGATCGCGAGCGTGCCGAGGCCCCGCGCGTCGAGAATGCGCGTGCGCGCGAGCATGTCGGGGTCGCCCGAGCGCGGGTCCTGCGGCAGGTAGCCGATCTCACCGGAGCGGTCGACGCGCCCCTCCGAGGGCAGCACGTCGCCGGCGAGCACCTTCGTCAGCGTCGTCTTGCCCGCGCCGTTTCGGCCGACGAGGCCGATCTTGTCGCCGTCGGCGACCCGGAACGAGACATCCGACATGAGCACGCGAGCGCCCACGCGGATCTCGAGGTCGTGCACGGCGAGCACAGCGGACGTCCGTTCTGGAGGGGGGATGCGGCCGAGCGGCCGATCTCCCAGTCTACCCGCGCGCCGTCCGCCCCCGGCGAAGTCGGCCCGCGCGCATCGGCGCACCTCGCAACATGTCTCACACACCCCCGCTGATGCGGATAAGCTAAGGCTGTCCTAATAACTGTGCCACACAGACTCACCCCCGGAGGTCTCCCTTGTCCCGTGCCCACACCGTCGCCGGCCTCACCGCCGTGACCGCGCTGCTGCTGGCCGGATGCGCGTCCAGCAGCACCCCGTCGACGTCCTCGTCCGCCCCCGCTAGCGGGGCAGACGCTTTCCCCGTCACGATCGAGCACGCCCTCGGGGAGACGACGATCGCTTCCAAGCCCGAGCGGGTCGCGACCATCGCGTGGGGCAACCAGGATGTCCCGCTCGCCCTCGGCGTCGTTCCCGTCGGCATGGACTCCCAGGTGTGGAGTTGGGACGGCGGGGACGAGCCGGGCCTCTACCCCTGGACCACCGACGCGTTGGCGGAGCTCGGCGGCGACGAGCCGGTCATCTTCGACGTCAGCGACGGCGTCGACTTCGAAGCCATCGCCGACACCAGCCCGGATGTCATCCTGGCCGCCCTGTCCGGCATCAGCGAGGAGGACTACGCCACCCTGAGCGAGGACATCGCCCCCGTCGTGGCCTACCCGGAGGTCCCCTGGTACACGTCCTGGCGCGACCAGATCCGCTACAACTCGAAAGCGCTCGGGCTGTCCGCGGAAGGCGACACGCTGATCAGCGACATCGAACAGCAGATCGCGGACGCCACCAGCGACGCCGGCTTCGAGGGCAAGACCGCGGCGTTCTTCTACGCGACCGCGTCCGACCTGTCCACGATGTCCATCTACACGGGCGGCGACCCGCGAACCGCGTTCCTCGAGGATCTGGGCTTCGACCTGCCCCAGGTGGCCGTCGACGCGATGGAGAGCGGGTCGTTCTACCAAGAGTTCAGCGCCGAGAACGCCGACCAGCTCGCAGGCGTGGACGTCATCGTCAGCTACGGGGATGAGACCCTGCTGCCCGCGCTGCAGGCGGACCCGTTGTGGAGCACCCTTCCCGCGGTGAAGGCGGGCGCTGTGGTCGCCGTTGGAAACGGCGACGCGTTCAGCGCGGCGGTGAGCCCCACCGCGCTGTCGATCCCCTGGGTGCTGGAGGACTACGTCGCCGTGCTCAAGGACGCAGCCGCCAAGGCGCAGTGACACAAGCCCCGACCGCACAGCGTCGCCCGCCCGCCCGCCAGGCGGGCGCGCGGCGCCGTGTGGCCATCCTCCTCGTCGGCGTCGCCGCCGTCGCGGTCGCCCTCGCCCTGTCGCTCGCGTTCGGCTCGCGTCCCGTGAGCCCGGGCGAAGTGGCCGAGGCCGTCGGGGCGTGGCTGCGCGGCGAGCGCGTCGAAGACATCGGCGCGCTCGCCGTGCAGAGCCGCATCCCCCGCACCGTGCTCGCCGCGCTCGCCGGCGCCGCGCTGGCCCTGTCCGGAGCCCTCATGCAGGCGCTGACCCGCAACCCGCTCGCCGACCCCGGGATCCTCGGAGTGAACACCGGCGCAGCGCTGTTCGTGGTCTGCGGGATCGCGTTCCTCGGCGTCACGAGCCCGTTCGGCTTCCTCGGGCTCGCGCTCGCCGGCGCCAGCCTCGCCGCCGTGTTCGTCTACGCCGTCGGCTCGGTGGGCCCGGGCGGCGCCACTCCCATCAAGCTCGCCCTGGCCGGCGCCGCCACCACGGCGGCGCTGTCGTCGCTGGTCGCGGCCATCCTCCTTCCCCGAGTGTCGGCGATGAACGAGTTCCGCTACTGGCAGGTCGGCAGCGTCGGCCGGGCGGACTGGGACACGATGGCCGTGATCGTCCCCGTTCTCGCCGTGGCGGCGCTCGTCGCTGTCGTCAGCGCCTCGTCGCTGAACGCGCTGGCGCTGGGCGACGAGGTCGCCGTGGGCCTGGGCATCCACGTCGGCCGAACGCGAGTGCTCGCGGCGTGCGCCGGGGTCGCGCTCTGCGCGGCGGTGACCGCGGTCGCCGGGCCCATCGCGTTCGTGGGCCTGATGGTGCCGCACGCGGTGCGCCTGCTGTCCGGCCCCGACCAACGCTGGCTCCTGCCCCTCTCTGCCATCGGCGGAGCCGTGCTCGTCCTGCTCGCCGACACGATCGGCCGCGTGATCGGCCATCCCGGCGAGGTGGAGGCGGGCGTGATCACCGCGTTCCTCGGAGCGCCGGTGCTCGTGCTGATCGCGCGCACGACGCGAATGAGGGCACTGTGATGGCGACCGCGGACGCGGCTTTCGCGGGGCACCTCGAACGAGTGGGCGCCGGGCGGCGCCGACGCGCGCGGCGCCGCGCGATCGCGCTCGTCGCGATGTGCGCCCTGCTGGTCGCGCTCATGGCCACGATGCTCATGCTCGGCAACACGATCTACCCGGTCTCCGACGTGGTGGCCGTCCTCGCCGGGCACGACGTTGCGGGCGCGTCGTTCACGGTCGGCAAACTGCGCCTTCCCCGCGCGCTCACCGGGGCCCTCGCCGGCATCGCCTTCGGCATCGCCGGCTCCACCTTCCAATCCATGCTGCGCAACCCGCTGGCCAGTCCCGACGTCATCGGCATCGCCTCCGGCGCGAGCGCTGCCGCCATCCTCTCCCTTGTCGTCCTGCACTGGAGCGGCACGGCGACGATGCTCGCGTCGCTGGGGGCGGGCATCGCGACGGCCGTGGTCATCTACGTTGCCGCCCGCGGCGGAGAGTCGACGGGCGGACGGCTCATCCTCATCGGCATCGGAGTCGGCGCGATGCTCGACGCTGTCGTCGCCTACCTTCTGCTCGGCGCCGCGGAGTGGGACCTCGCCGTGGCGGCGCGATGGATGACCGGCAGCCTCAACGGCTCGCGGATGGACGACATCCCGCCGCTCGCGATCTCCATCGCCATCCTCCTCCCCCTCGTGCTCCACCTCGTCAGAGACCTGCGCGCCCTCGAACTCGGCGACTCCGCCGCCACGGCGCTCGGCGTGCGTGTCGACCGCTCCCGCCTCCTGCTTGTCGTCGCGGCCGTCGCGCTCGCGTGCTTCGCCACCGCGACCACGGGGCCGATCGCGTTCGTCGCTTTCCTCGCCGGTCCCATCGCCGCGCGCATCGTCGGCCCCGGATCGTCGCTGGCGATCCCGGCGGCCCTGATGGGAGGATGCCTCGTGCTCGCCGCGGACCTGCTCGGGCAGTTCGCGTTCGACACGAAGTTCCCGGTCGGCGTGATCACCGGCATCCTCGGAGCGCCCTACCTGCTCTATCTCCTCATCCGAACCAGCCGCCGCGGAGGCTCGTCATGACCACTCAGCACCTGCTGCGCGCCCACGCCCTGGTCTCCGGATACGGCGATCTCACAATCGTCGACGGCGTCGACGTGGAGATACCGGCCGGCCGCATCAGCGTGATCGTCGGCGCCAACGCGTGCGGCAAGTCGACGCTGCTGAAGACGCTGTCGCGCCTGCTGCCCGCGCAGAGCGGCAGCGTGATCCTCGACGGCAAGCGCATCGACCGGATCCCCACCAAGGAGCTGGCCCGCACGCTGGGCCTGCTCCCGCAGCAGCCTGTCGCGCCGGAGGGGATCGTCGTGGCGGACCTCGTCGGCCGCGGGCGCCATCCGCATCAGAAGCTGTTCCGCTCCTGGACGCGGGACGACGACCGGGCCGTCACCGAGGCGCTGCTGGCCACCGGCGTGGTCGAGCTCGCCGACCGGTCGGTCGACGAGCTCTCCGGCGGCCAGCGACAACGCGTCTGGATCGCGATGGCGCTCGCCCAGGAGACCGACATCCTGCTGCTCGACGAGCCGACCACATTCCTCGACGTGTCGCACCAGGTGGAGGTTCTCGACCTGCTCGCGGACCTGAATCACCGCCGCGGGACCACAATCGTCATGGTGCTGCACGACATCAACCTCGCGGCACGATACGCCGATCACCTCTTCGCGCTGCGGCAGGGGCGGCTGGTCGCCAGCGGCGCCCCGGCCGAGGTCGTCACCCGCGAACTGGTCCGGGACGTGTTCGGACTCGACGCGCTGATCATCGACGACCCGGTCTCGGGGACCCCCCTGGTCATCCCGCGCGGACGCCATCGCGTCCTGCCCGCAGCGGCCTCCGGCGAGGATGCGCCCTGAGTCAGTTGCGCTCTGACTGCCCGTCGCGCCAGTAGCCCATGAACGCGACGCGCTTGCGATCGACGCCCTTTCCGCTGACCAGCATCCGCCGAATCGTCTTGATGGCCGCCGCCTCCCCCGCGATCCACGCGTAGAACTCGCCGTCCGCGTCGTCGGGGCTGTCCCAGATCAGCTCCTGGTCGACGTCCACGTCGGCCAGCTCCTGCGGGCGGGGAGCCGCCGCGCGAGACAGCACCTCTTCAGCCGAGTCGGCCCACGCCTGCACCGCCGCGACGAGCACGTCGCCGTGTGGCCTGTCGCCACGCGCCAGCCAGGCGACTCGGAAGCGCTCGGCGCACGCGATCGGCAGCGCGTCGGCCTCGGTGGGCACTTCGATGAACGCGTCCACGTCGTGCCCGTCGTCGAGAGACTCCAGGATCCCCGCGATCGCCGGCGCCGCGGTCTCATCTCCGGCCAGCAGCAGCCGACGGGCCGTGCCGGGATGCCAGTCCAGGCCGAGGCGCGAGTCCGGGCTGCGCTGGTCGGGGCCGACGATGATGAGCTCCCGGCCGGGCGCCGCCTGCTCCGCCCACGCCCCCGCCGGCCCGGCATCGCCGTGCACCACGAAGTCGACGATCAGCTCCCGGCGGGCGGGGTCGACGCGGCGCACCGTGTAGGTACGGAGCGGATTGCGTTCCGCGTCGGGCAGCGCGCGCCATCGGTCGTACCACGACGCGGCCTCGGGCGAGTCGTGCGGTCCGAAGTCGGCGAATCCGCCGTCCGCCCGCGGGAACAGGAGTTTGATGCGCTGATCGAGGCCGGCGGTGCCGAAGTGCCGAAGCTCCTCGTCGGTGAACGCCACCCGCACGAAGTGGGGGCTGAGCCGCTCCACCGCCGACACGGTGACACGGTATGGACGGTAGGCGGGGCGAACGGCGGTCTCCGCGGTAGACATGAGATAAGGCTACCCTTACCGATGTCGGCGCGCGAACCGGCTCGCCCGGTGCGATCGGGTGTGCACAAGGCGCGCCGCTCGCCAGGCGGCGCGCCGGCAGATCGCGCTCGCGCTCGCGAAACCTGCACCCGCGCGTGTCTGCCGCACGCGCGACTGCGGGTTCCTGTAGCGCGAGAGCGGGCCTGCGCAGCGCGGAGGAACAGTCAGCGAGACTCGCGCGCGTGCCCGAGCCGCATGCCCGGCACGAGCGCGAGCAACGCGAGCACGGCGGCTAATGCGAAGACAGCCGGGTAGCCGGCATCCGTTCCCGCCAGCGTCGTGAACACGAGGCCCATCACGGCGATCGACGTCGCCGCGCCGACGGCGTCGAAGATCGACAGTGCGGCTGAGTTGAACCCCTGGTCCTGCGGCGTCGAGTAGGCAAGGGCGAGCACGCCCTGCCGCGGGTACATGAGGCCCATGCCGCCGCCGGCGAACGCCCACCCCGCAATCGCCACGACGGGGTACAGGCTCCACAGTGCCGTGGCGGCGACCGCGGACGACGCGACGGCGAGCTGCGCGACGCCGAGCACGGCGATGCGGGCGTTGCCGATGCGGTCGCCGAACCTGCCGGAGACATCCGCTGCGGCAGCCCATGCCACAGCGGCCGCGGTCAGGCCGAGGCCTGCCCACACCGCCGAGAAGCCGTACCCGTCAATGAGCAGGTGGGGCAAGTAGACCTCCCCGCCGAACAGCGCGCCCGCGACCAGCCCCCGCATCAGGATCACGCTCGGAAGCCCTCGCCCGGCGGTCAGCGTGCGCCGAGGGAGCAGGGGCCGCACGGCGACGAGGATCACGAGGAGGGATGCCGCCACGACCGCCCACGACCACTCCCCCGCTTGCGCGGACAGGCTCAGTGCGACGCCGCCCGCCGCGACCGCCACGGCGCACCAGAGCCGGCGCGCGACCGGGTCGGATGCCGGGTGCTCGGTGCGCAGGCCGAAGCCGCTGAGCTTGACCGCGACGACCGCGTACGCCGCGACGGTCAGCACCGCGACTCCGAGGAAGACCCAGCGCCAGTGCACGTACTCGGTGACCGCGCCGGCCAAGAACGGCCCGACGAGCGACGGCACGACCCACGCCGCCGAGAAGGCCGCGAACACGCGCCCGTGCAGGCTCGGCGGGTACGCACGGGCGACCACGACGTAGAGCGCGACGACCTGGCCTCCCGTGCCGAGACCCTGGAGCAGCCGGCCGGCGACGAGCACCTCCATCGTGGGCGCGAGCCCCGCCACGACAAGGCCCGCCGCGAACAGCGCGACGCACGTCGTGAGCGGCGCGAGCGGGCCGGTGCGGTCGCACCACGCGCCGGTGGCGACCATGCCGATCACGCTCGTGGCGAAGATGCCCGCGAACGCGACCGCGTAGAGCGCGTCGCCGTCGAGGTCGCGGCTCACCACCGGCATGACCGTCGTGACGGCCAGCGCCTGCATGGCGGCCAGGAAGATGAGAGCGACGCAGCCGCCCGTCGCCCACACCCAGCGCGGGCGCCAGATGCCTTCGACGGCGCCGCGCGCGGTCTGCACCGGGCCTGTCGGCGCCGGCTGGTGCGGCGCGCTCACGAGCGGTCGGTCGACTCCGCCAGAGCGCCGATGCGCCGCACGGCGTCGGCGAGCACTTCTTCCCCGCACGCGAAGTTCAGTCGTGCGTGGCCGCGCCCCTCTGCGCCGAAGTGCGGCCCGAAGTGCAGCGCGACCTTCGCGTCGCGCAGGATGGCGCGCGCCGGGTCGCCGCCCCAGCCGAGCGCGGAGAAATCGATCCACGCCAGGTAGCCGGCATCCGGCTCACGGTACCGCGCGCCGGGCACGTGCGCGGCGAGCAGGCCCGAGAGCAGGCGCCGATTGCGGTCGAGGGTGAGCAGCACGCCGTCGAGCCACGAGTCGCTCTCCTCGGAGAACGCCGCCGATCCGGCGATCACCCCGAACTGGCCCGTGCGCCATTCGACCTCAGCCGGAAGCGACCGCACGAGCGCGGCGGGCCGCTGCCCTGCCGTGATCATCAGGGCGCACTTCAAGCCGGCGAGGTTGTACGCCTTGCTCGCGCTCGTCACCGCGAACCCGATCTCCGCCGCGGCCGGCGCGGCCGCGAGGAACGGAGTGAACGCCGTGCCGGGCTGGGTCAACGGGGCGTGGATCTCATCGCTGACCACCGCCGCGCCGTGGCGCGCGGCGAGCGCGGCCAGCGCGGCCAGCGTCTCAGCGGGATGGACGGTTCCCGTCGGGTTGTGCGGGTTGCACAGCAGCACGGCGCGCGCGCCGGCCGACAGCGCGGCGTCGATGCCCGCAAGGTCGAGGCGCCACCCGGCATCCGTCTCCACGAGCGGCACGCGCTCGCAGGCCGCGCCCGCCTCGGCGACGAGCTCGTAGAACGGCGGGTACACCGGCGGCGTCACCACGACCCGGTCGCCCGGGGTGGTCAGCCGGCGCAGCAGCTCGACGACGCCCATGCTCACGTCGGCGGTGGTGCGGATGCGGGAAGGGTCGACCCGCCACCCGAACCGGCGCTCGGCGAACCCGGCGTACGCGGCGCCGATCGGCGTGCGCGACGCGGTGTACCCCGTGTCGCCGCGGTCGACCGCGGCGTGCAGCGCAGCGGTGACCGCGGGCGCGAGGGGGAAGTCGCTCTCGGCCACAAAGAGGGGCAGGATGTCGTCCGGGTACTCCCGCCACTTCTCACTGGTGCGCTCCCGAAGACGGCTGAGCGGCAGGGGAACGACGGGGGCAGTGCTCATCGTTCGAGCCTACCCACCGCGCAGGAGGGCGGGCCGAGGCGGCGCGCATCCCGGTTAGGCTTGCCTAAGCCACTCGCCGCCCCAAGGAGCAGAGTTTGTCGAACCCCGCGCCCACGTCCCCCCGCCCGTCCGGGCGACCCCCGCGCCCGACCGTCGACCTCGTCGTCGTCGAGACCTCGTGGCTGAGCCCCCATCTCGTGCGCGTCCGGCTCGGAGGCGACGGGTTCGCCCAGTTCGAGGATCGGCCGGAGACCGACAAGTACGTCAAGCTCAAGTTCACAACCCCGCCCCCCGAGTCGCACCCGGTGACCCGCACCTACACCGTCCGGCGCGTCGACCACGACGCGCGAACGATCGACCTCGACTTCGTCGTGCACGGCGACGAAGGCCTCGCCGGGCCGTGGGCGGCGACCGCGCAGCCCGGCGCCGCGTTGAGCCTTGTCGGGCCGGGCGGCGGCTACCGCCCGAACCCCGACGCCGACTGGCACCTGTTCGCGGGCGACCTGTCCGCCGTGCCGGCCATCGCCGCCGGCCTGGAGGCGCTCGCCGAGGACGCCGCGGGCGTCGCGGTCATCGAGGTGGACTCCGACGACGCCGTGCTCGAGCTGTCCTGCCCCGCCGGTGTCGAGGTGCGCTGGATCGTCGATCCAGCGCACCAGACCGCTCGCGTGG
>NZ_JASGEC010000029.1:0-6977 GCF_047606685.1 Microbacterium sp. | reverse complement strand
GCTCAGGGAACGCGACAGGCTCAGGGAACGCGACAGGCTCAGGGAACGCGACAGGCTCAGGGAACGCGACAGGCTCAGGGAACGCGACAGGCTCAGGGAACGCGACAAGCTCAGAGGCCGCGACGTCGTGATCGAGGAGATGCGCCTGCGCGGTCTGGGCGTGATCGCCGAGGCGACGTTGCCCATGGGCGCCGGATTCACGGCGATCACGGGCGAGACCGGGGCCGGAAAGACCATGGTCGTCACGGGGCTCGGCCTGCTGCTCGGCCAGCGCGCCGACTCCGCCGTCGTGCGCGCCGGGAGCGCGCAGGCCGAGGTGGGCGGGGTGTGGATCGTCCCCCCGCAGGGGCCGGTGGCCGACCGCGTGCGCGACGCCGGCGGAGAGCTCGAGCCCCTCCCGGGCGGCGACGCAGAGCTGTATGTCGGCCGCACGATCAGCGGCGAGGGCCGCAGCCGCGCCACGGTCGGGGGCCGCCCCGCCCCGGCGGGAGTGCTGGCCGACCTCGCCGAGCACCTCGTCGTGGTGCACGGCCAGTCCGACCAGCTGCGCTTGCGGTCGTCGGCGGCGCAGCGCGACGCGCTGGACCGGTTCGGAGGCGATCCAGTGGCCGCCGCGCGCAGCGCGTACCGCGCGGCGTGGGAGCGCTGGGGCGAGCTGGACACCGAGCTGCGCGGCCTCACCGAGGACCGCGACGCGCGCATCGCCGAAGCGGACGAGCTGCGCGCCGCGCTCGCCGCGATCGCCGACGCCGCCCCGCAGCCAGGGGAGGACGTCGAGCTCGCGCAGCGGGCGGAGCGGCTCGCCCACGTGGAAGAGCTGCGCGCTGCCGCGGCCGCCGCGCGCGAGGCGCTGTCTTCCGAGCTCGACGGCGTCGACGTGTCGGCGCTGGTGGGCGAGGCCCGTCGGGCGCTGGAGCGTGCGGGCGACCGCGACCCGCTGCTGGCGGCTCTGGCCGAGCAGGCTGCCGACCTCGGCTATCGGGCCGCGGAGCTCGCGGTCGAGCTCTCCGGCTATCTCGCCGACCTCGACGAGTCGGGCCCGCAAGAGCTCGACGCCGTGGAGGAGCGGCGCGCGCTGCTGTCTGCCCTCGCCCGCCGGCACGGCGGCACGCTCGAGGCCGTGCTCGAGCTCGCCGAGTCGGGCGCTGCGCGGCTCGGCGAGCTTGAGGGAGACGACGACCGCATTGCCGCCCTGACGAGCGAACGGGATGCCGCGGCATCCGTGCTCGACGAATCCGCCGCCGCGCTCACCCGGGAGCGCGCTGCGGCGGCCGAAATGCTGGGCGCGCGCGTCACGGCGGAGCTTGCCGCGCTCGCCATGCCCGACGCTGTGCTCACCGTCTCGGTCGCGCCGACGGCGGCCACCGCGCACGGGCGCGACGAGGTCGCGCTGCTGCTCGCCCCGCACGCCGGCGCGCAGCCGCGCCCCGTGGCGCGCTCGGCTTCCGGAGGCGAGCTCAGCCGCGTGATGCTCGCCATCGAGGTCGTGATCGCCGCTGCCAACCCCGTGCCGACCTTCGTCTTCGACGAGATCGACGCGGGCATCGGCGGCGCGGCCGCGATCGAGGTCGGTCGCCGTTTGGCGCAGCTGGCCGAGGCATCCCAGGTCGTCGTCGTCACCCATCTCGCGCAGGTCGCCGCGTTCGCGACCAACCACCTCACCGTCGTGAAGGAGAGCGACGGCTCGGTGACCGCCTCCAGCGTGCGCCGCCTCGACGGGCCCGACCGCGAAGCAGAGATGGCGCGACTGCTGTCGGGAATGGCAGACTCCGAGTCCGCGCTCGAGCACGCGCGCGAGCTGCTGGGCCTGCGCGGGGCGAGATGAGCGAGGCTCCCGAGGCAGTCAGCCCGCCGCCCGACGCCGTCGCGGTCGAGACGCGCCGCCCGTCGGCGCTGTACACCGCGCTCTCGGCGCGGCTGCTGCGCGCCGAGAGCTGGGCGCGCTCGCGGGGCTCGGCGCGTGTGCGCTGGGCGACTCGCGCGGTCTGTGCTCTCGTCGCGGCGGTCGGGCTGCTGCTCGTGTTCGGCCCGGTGATCAACAAGCCTCTGACGTTCGACGACATCACGTCGTCGGCGTCCTCCGCCGCCACCGAGCAGTGGATCGCGAGGTCGTTCGACGCGGAGTTCGTCGTGAGCCGTGACGACAGCGGCCGGCTGCGCCTGGACGTGGTGGAGACGATCGAGGCATTCTTCCCCGACACGGTGGACGAGTCGGGCATCGAGCGTGTCGTCGCCAGCCAGCTCGAGGGCCACGACCTGCGACCGGCGGTGGCCTCTGCGACCGTGGACGGCGTCGAGGCGGACCCTGTGGTGGAGCAGAGCCCGACCCGCACCACCATTCGCATCGACGCGGGGAAACAGTTGACGGGCGACCACGTGTTCGTGCTTCGCTACAGCCTCGACGACGTCGCGCACGACGCGTTCGACGAGTCGGCCCAGCGCGACGAGCAAGTGCTCGAGTGGGATGCCTTCGGGCCGTCGTGGCCGCAGGCCGTCGCCCACAGCCGGATGTCGATCACGGTGCCGCGTGAGCTGGAGAGCGCGTTCGCCAGGCAGCCCAGCGGCGGAATCGAGTGGCTGCTCGCGGGCGACTCTGCGCTTCTCGAACCCGACTCGACCACATCGGGCACCGTGACCTACGTGGTCGAGAACGATCAGCGGCTTCCCCCGCACGCGTCGTTCTGGTTCCGGTTCTCGTTCGCGCCCGGCACGTTCGACATGCCGCAGCCGTCGGCGCTGTTCTGGGTGCAGGCCGTCGGCCCGTTCCTACCGCTGGCAGCGCTCGCGGCCGCGCTGCTGTTCGCGCTCGCCGCCCGCGCCGTCGCGTGGGGCGACGCGCGCGGGCGCGCATGGTTCGTGCACGAGACAGCGCCGCAGAAGGGGATGTCGCCCGCGCTCGCCGCGCGCCTCTGGCGCGCTGTGCGCACCGCCCCGCTGGTGTCGGCGCTCGCCGCGTACCAGCAGTCGCCACACAACGCGCGCGCCGCCCGCGCGCTCGTGCGGCACACGCGCCGGGCAGGGCGCACGGCATCCCTCGCGAGCGCCTGGACCGCCTATCTGACCGCTCCGGCATGGCGCGCGCAGTTCGCGCGCGGGCTGCGCCGCGTGCCGAGCGGGTTCGTGCGCGACAGCTTCGTCGGGGCTGCCATCGCGCTCACCGCGGTGCAATGGGGCCTCGTGCGGCAGCTGTCGTACCAACTGCCGCTCACGCGCTACTGGTGGCCGCTGGCGATCGTCCTGGTCTCGGCGCTGCTCGCCGCCGCCGTCATCGCGCTCGCCGTGAGCGCGCGCCCACTGACGCGCCGCGGCGCGCTGGAGCGTGAGCACCTCATGGGGCTGGCGCTGTACCTGCAGCGCACGTCGGCGCTCGAACGCTCCAGCCTGCGCGACCCGCTGCTGCCGTACGCCGTCGCTTTCGCGCGGCCACGGCGCGCCCGCGCCGCCATCACGGCGCTGCTCGAGCGCGATGGCCTCGACCGCCAACTGTGCGACGACCCGTCGTACGTCGGCCCCGCGCGAATGACGGTGCGCGTCGCGGCTGTGCTCGTCGTGGCCGCCGCGATCGCCTTTGCGATCGCGCTCCCGCTCGAGCGTCCCGGCGGCGAGCGCGACGACGCCGCGTACGGCTGGGGAGAGGGACTGCCCGGCGACTACGGGCTGTTCGTGACCGACTTCGAGGCACGCGGCGCCCTGTCGGTCGACAGCGGTGCGCCGCGGCTGGTCGTCGAGGAGCGGCTGAGCGCTGTCGTCGGCTCAAGCTACCGGGAGATCCCGCAGGTGCTGCGGCAGTGGCAGGATGTCGTGGCCGGCCACGACCAACGACTCACCGTGCGCGAGGTGACCGTCGACGGCACGCCGGCGCCGTTCACCCAGTCCCGGCTGCAGGGGATGGCGCTGCTGCAGACGCACCTCGACGACGAGTGGCCAGGCGAGCACGAGATCGTGATCTCCTACGAGCTGGCCGACCCCGTCGGCGTGGTCGAGGCCGACGGCCAGTGGCGAGAGCAGCTGACGTGGACGGCGCTCAACCGCGGGTGGGACTCGGCGTGGAGCTCGCCCGACCACGACGTGGAGAGCGTGGCGATCGAGCTTGCGGTGCCGACAGACGTCGACGCGCAGCTCACGGAGGGGAGTGGATGGCTCCCGCGGATCAGCGACGGCGAGGCCATGCCGCTCGGCTCCGGCGCGCGCGACGGCGACCTCGTCGTGCACCGCGACGCACTGGAGCGCGACGACAGCGGAGGCTGGGTCGACGTGCGACAGTACGACGACCAGGGCGCCCGGCTGTGGTTCCCGGTGGGGACCTTCACCGACGGCGACACGGCCGAGTGGCGCTGGCAGGGCGTGCGAGAGTCATTGCCGCTCGCCATCCCTCTCCTCCTCGCGGGCCTGGCGCTCGCCGCAGGCGTCGCCGGCTGCGTTCTGGCGGTGCGGCGCCCCGCGGTCGTGCGCGGCGGCGTGCCGCGCGACCTTGTGCGATGGATGGCGCCCGCCCTCGCCGGCGCCGTGCTGGTGATGCTGCTCGGGGCCAGCATCACGCTGGAAGCGGACGACGCTCGGCTGGGGCTGCTCGCCGTCGCCGCCGCGCTCGGCGTTGCCGCAACGGGCTTCGGGCTGCTGCTGACCCGCCGAGCGCGCCGCGTGATGGCGTTGCCTGCCGTGCCTGATAGGGTGAAAGCCCGTGGCGGAGAACTCTGAAACTGACGCGGGAACATCGAACGACACCACTCGGCACATCTTCGTGACCGGCGGTGTCGTCTCTTCTTTGGGCAAGGGCCTCACCGCCGCGAGCCTGGGCAATTTGCTCACCGCGCGCGGGCTTCGCGTGGTCATGCAGAAGCTCGACCCGTACCTCAACGTCGACCCGGGCACGATGAACCCGTTCCAGCACGGCGAGGTGTTCGTCACCGACGACGGCGCCGAGACCGACCTCGACATCGGCCACTACGAGCGCTTCCTCGACATCGACCTGAGCCAGGCCGCCAACGTCACCACCGGCCAGATCTACTCGGAGGTGATCGCACGCGAGCGCCGCGGCGAGTACCTCGGCGACACGGTGCAGGTCATCCCGCACATCACCGACGAGATCAAGCGCCGCATGCGCCTGCAGGCGACGGAAGACCCGCGTCCCGACGTCATCATCACCGAGATCGGCGGCACTGTCGGCGACATCGAGTCGCAGCCGTTCATCGAGTCGGCCCGGCAGATCCGCCACGAGCTCGGCCGCGGCAACGTCTTCTTCGTGCATGTGTCGCTCGTGCCGTTCATGGGGGCTTCGGGCGAGCAGAAGACCAAGCCCACGCAGCACTCCGTCGCGACGCTGCGCTCCATCGGCATCCAGCCCGACGCGCTCGTGCTGCGCAGCGACCGCCCCGTGACCGAGTCGAACAAGCGCAAGATCGCCCTCATGTGCGACGTCGACGAGGACGCGGTGGTCAACGCGGTCGACGTGCCGAGCATCTACGACATCCCGACGATGCTGCACGAGCAGGGACTGGACGAGCACATCGTGCGCACCCTCGGGCTGGCGAAGGCGGTGGAGGTCGACTGGACTCGCTGGAGCCGCGTGCTGCAGGCCGTGCACAACCCGAAGCACGAGGTCACGATCGGCCTGGTCGGCAAGTACATCGACCTTCCGGACGCGTACCTCAGCGTCACTGAGGCCCTCAAGGCCGGGGGCTTCGCACACGAGACGGCCGTGACGGTGCGCTGGATCCCGTCCGACGAGTGCGAGACGAAAGAGGGCGCCGCGCGCGTGCTCGGAGACATCGATGGCATTGTCATCCCGGGCGGCTTCGGCATCCGCGGCATCGAGGGCAAGCTGGGTGCGCTGCGATTCGCGCGTGAGCAGGGCATCCCGACGCTGGGCATCTGCCTCGGGCTGCAGTGCATGGTCATCGAGCACGCGCGCAACGTCGCGGGGCTCGAGGGCGCGTCGTCGAGCGAGTTCGACCCCGACACCGAGTTCCCGGTGATCGCCACGATGGCCGAGCAGATCGACATCCTGCACCGCGGCGACCTCGGCGGCACGATGCGCCTCGGGCTGTACGAGGCGGTCCTGGCCGAGGGCTCTCTGGCCGCCGAGCTGTACGGCGAGCTGCGCGCGGCGGAGCGCCATCGCCATCGCTACGAGGTCAACAACCGCTATCGCGAACAGCTCGCGGCCGCGGGACTCGTCTTTTCCGGGCTCTCGCCCGACCGCAACCTCGTGGAGTACGTCGAGCTGCCGCGCGACGTGCACCCGTACTACATCGCGACCCAGGCGCACCCCGAGCTGCGCTCGCGCCCGACCAGCGCTCACCCGCTCTTCCGCGGCCTCGTCGCCGCCGCGCTGGAGCGGCACCGGGCCAGCGAGCTGTTCGATGTCGACAATGGCTAGGGGCGACGACCTGCGCGATGATCCGGTGTCGGCGACCGTGACGCGCAGCGACACCGTCTACCACGGGCGGGTGTGGAACCTGCGCCGCGACGAAGTCGACTACAACGGCGAGACGATCGTGCGCGAGTACGTCGACCACACCGGCGCTGTCGCGGTGCTCGCCCTCGACGACGACGACCGGGCGCTGCTGATCAAGCAGTACCGGCATCCCGTCCAGTCGCGCGAGTGGGAGATCCCCGCGGGGCTCCTCGACGTCGCGGACGAGGACCCGTTGCCCGCGGCCCAACGCGAGCTCGCCGAAGAAGCCGACCTGACCGCCGCGCGGTGGCAGGTGCTCGCCGAGTTCTACACGTCTCCGGGCGGCAGCGACGAGGCGATCCGCGTGTACCTGGCGCGCGAACTGGCGCCCACCGGCGAGACCTTCCAGCGGATCGCCGAGGAGGCCGACATCGAGGTGCGCTGGGTGCCGCTCGACGAGCTGGTGGACGCCATCCTCGACCGTCGCGTGCAGAACCCGTCGCTGGTGATCGCCGGCCTCGCCGCGCATGCCGCGCGCGCCCGCGGCTGGCGGACGCTCGGCGCCGCGGACGCGCCGTGG